>LUCB01000009.1 GCA_001593865.1 Candidatus Bathyarchaeota archaeon B24 | reverse complement strand
TGATATTCATCTGGGGTGCAGGTCTTCTTCTCTACATAATAGCCGCGCTGATAATCCCTGAGGAACCTATCTACCAAGGACCAGCCCCTCCCCCCGCTCCACCGCCTTCGAGAAACCTACTGCTCATACTAGGCATCATAGCGCTCATAGTCGGCTTGGGGGGAGTATTCACGACGCTCGTCGCGGTGGGCTGGAGCATCGCAGCCATACCGGATTCTATCCTAAAGCTCGCATGGATGAACTTCACGCTGAAGCTCCTCATATTTCTCTTGATAACAGCCCTAGGTATCGTGATCCTCCTGAAGTACGTCTAAACCGCTCTACCGCTCAACAGATGTCCCCTGTAACCGTTCAACCAATTCGTCTACCGAAGCTACATCGACATCTACAGTAGACGCTTTATCGCGCATCTCCTTATCCTCGGAGACCAAGACGAGCCCCATCCGGTTAGCCGTGAGAATGTAAGCGGCGTCGTAGAAGGTCACGTCAAGCCTGGTAGCCAGCTTCTCCACGTCTACCAAGTCTTCCACCTTAAGCTCCCCAAGCCCTCTGAAGCCCTCAGCCCAAGCCTTTGCCACAGGTAGCCAGTCCACGATGAGCCCACGTTTCACCTCGACCCATAAGGCGTTACCGACCTCGTACTTAGTCAGGTCCAGAACCGCTAACGTCTTAAGGTGCCTATAGAGGCTTTTTCCAAGCCTTCTGAGAAGCGGGTACAAAGCCGAGGTGTCTAGGAGATATCTTATATCCTCTTTCTCCTCCACTCCCTTACCACCTTCACGAACTCCTCCTCGGATACCGGGTTCATTCCTTGGACTATTGTATCGACAGCCTCCTCAAACCTAGCCCTCCTCCTACGCTCGACCTCCTTCTTAAGGGTCTCCTCCACAAGCCTACGTAGGTCTATCCCCAGCCTCTCAGCCTCCTCCTTCAACTCCCGCCTAACCCTGACGCTCACGACGACGGACATCGCGTATACATAGTATACACTATAAAGTTTACGCTAGAAAGATCCATCGAGCAGGTTTAAACGGTTAACCTTAAAAACTCGGGAAGCGACCATACTATCGGTATGCTTGTTTTAGGCGCCAAAAGGTGTAACGAGTGTGGTGTGGAGGACTCCCTACGGCTTGAATTGAGAGAAGGCGGACTATGGTATTATTGTCCCCTCTGCGGTTTTGAGGAGTATGTGTGGTCTCTTAGCGAAGACCACAAGAAGCTTCAATCCATACTGGACGAGTTTAACATTCTACCTGAGAAGCTACCTCCATGCGTCAGAAGGGTGTTCTACAAGGCTATAGAGGAGACTCTTTAAACCGGGCAGTCTGAAAAGGGGTTTAAGCCGTCAAGTCTCTAAATTATTTAGCTACGTTTAGGTTTCAGTATGACGACCGAGTTCAAGGCGTCTAGCATGAGGAGTTCGACGTTTTTCAAGAAAACGTCTCCACCCTGCTCGACCGATTTAAGCCTTAAACCCCCCTCTTCAGACTGTATGAAGGCCACGTCCACAGCCACCAGCTTTCTAACCCCACCCTCTTCCAGGTAAGCTTTAAGCAGGCACACATAAAGAAGCATGGCGAGAACCCAGTTAAAGGTTACTCCCGTCATACACGACGGCTCCGGTCTCTTCGAGAGCCCTATATCCCCTAAGCCTATCCCTAAGCATCTGCTTAAACCCCTCAGACCTCAAGGCCTTGATGAATAGTTTGACGGAAGGTTTACTGAGCCTATCCCTAGGTATCAGGAAGTCGTATACCTCCTCGGCTATCGGTATGAAGTCCAGCCCATATATGTGAGCGATGGCCTCCACGCCCACGCCTACGTCGCACCTACCCTGGGCCACGGCCGCCGCGACCGCCGAGTGGGTCCTAGCCTCCAAACCGTACCCCCTGATCCTTTTAACAGCCTCGTCGAAGTCTAGCCCAAGTCTCTCAGCCGCCTTCCTCAACCCCAGGTCGATCAAGACTCTGGTCCCGGAGCCCCTGTTACGGTTAACCATGATCACGTCCTCCCTGAACAGGTCCTCGAACCCCCTGATGCGCTTAGGGTTCCCCTTCCTGACGATGAAGCCCTGCATCCTAGCGTATCCCCTGACCAGGACAACCCGCCCCTCTAGCCCATATTTAGATATAAAAGGAATATTATACCGCATAGTCTCCGGGTCTAGCAGGTGCGTACCCGCCACGTCGGCCTCCCCCCTCCTGACGGCTAAGAAGCCTCCCAGAGAGCCGACGTTAACAGTCTTAACCCTCAGAGTTCTCCCGAGAAGCTCTAAGAGGAGGTCTAAACCAGGGCAGTGGCTCCCGATCACAGCTAGGTCCGCCGGTTCAACGGCCTTGGAGAACAACGTGACGTAAACCCTCTCACCCTCGTCCAAGAACTCCCTGTCCTCTGGGCATTCTATAAACCCGTCTGCAAGGGCGAGTCTAGAGATGGCGCCTGAATCCCCTGAGATGGGGTAGGCCGATAAACCTCCAGAGGGGTTCGATACGAGGCTCACCGGTATCAGAACCCTCCTACCGCCGCCGGCCTGAACCCTGAGCGGCAACTCGGCTAAGACCCTCGTCTCCTCCTCGACCGGGACGCCTGTAAGATGCGATATGAGGGGTTTGACGAACACGTGGAAGGCCATCATCGCCGAGACCGGGAACCCTGGAAGCCCCACCAGAAGCTTACCTCCGACGACCGCCGCGACCGTGGGTTTTCCAGGTCTCATGAGGAGACCGTGAACCAACACCCCCGGCTCGCCTAGGCTATCGAAAACCCTGTAGATTATGTCTCCGAAGCCGGCCGACGTGCTTCCGGAGGATAGGACGACGTCGTATTCCTCGACCGCCTCGCCGATGACCTTCCTGAGAAGCTCGAAGTCGTCTGGGTATGTTCCGAGTATACGGGGCTCGCATCCGAGCTCCCTAGCCATACAGGAGATCGTGTAGCTGTTGACGTCGTATATCTTACCCGGCTCTAGAGGCTTACCCGGGGGCTGAACCTCGACACCGGTCGAGACGACGGCGACCCTAAGCCGCCTGTAAACCGGCACCTTATCCAAGCCTAAAGCCGCTAACACACCTATCTCCCTAGGGGTTAGAACCGTGTTCCTCCTGAGTACGACTTCCCCGACCATTATGTCGGTACCGGCCTGGGATATGTTCTCACCTGGGTAGGTCGGCCTGTAGACTAGAACCTCGCCGTCAAGCCTTCTCGTGTATTCGACCATCACTACCGAGTCTGCACCCCTAGGCAAGGGGGCTCCAGTATGTATCTCCGCAGCCTCCCCAGGCTTAACCTCAAGCCTCGGCAACTCACCCGTCTCGACCACGCCTACCAGCTTAAGCCTCGCGGGATGCTCCTCATCGACCTCTGCGAGGCTTCCGCTGTAGACGGCGTACCCGTCGACCCTAGACCTGTCGAAAGGCGGAGAGTCTATCGGTGCGGTTATAGACTCGGCCAACACCCTCCCTAGAGCGTCGGTGAGAGACACGTATTCGACATCTAACTCTAGGGGTTTAAGGTGCTTTTTGACGAGCTCTATCGCCTCCTCGACCTTCATGAGCCTATGGAAGACCTTAGCCATCCGCCTCTACACCTCCACCGGCTGGGTGAGTAGAACCTCGACCTCCTCCCCCTCCTCGACCCCTTCGACCTCCTCTCTGAGGATCAATAAGCCGTTCCCCCTCGTCAGGGTCGAGATTATCCCCGAGCCCGTGAGCCTAAGCGGCTCGGCGTATAGAACACCGTCTCTCGAGTAGACCCTCACCCTGACGTAGGCTCTGACGCCGGGAGGTTTAGCCACTCTCCTCGTGACCTGAGCCTTCACTACGGGCTGTGGGTCTGGTCTACACTTCATCATACCGCGTATAGCCGGCTCCACGAAGACCATGAACCCTACGAAAGCGGCGACTGGGAACCCTGAGAGCATGAACACCGGTTTACCGTTTACCAGGTAGGCTCCCGTGGGTTTCCCAGGTCTCATACGGACGCCGTGGAAGATCAGCCTAGAACCCTCGACCATACTTAAGCCATCCGGAGTAGCGTCTCTCAAACCTAGGCTCGTTCCGCCTGTGAGAACCATGAGGTCTGAGGTTTTCAAGCCCTTCGAAACGGCTTCCGAGATGACCGCCGGATCGTCCTCGAGTATCCCTAGGTCCAACACGTCGCAGCCTAGGCTTCTCAAAAACGCCTTGATCATCGGCCTGGTCGAGTCTACGACCTCACCCGGGGATATCTTGGAGCCCAGGGGCTTAAGCTCGGAGCCGGTCGAGGCTACGGCGACGGTAGGCCTACGGTATACCTTCACGGACGTTACACCTAGGGACGCCAAAGCCCCGACGTGCCAGGGCTTAAGCTTAACCCCTACGGAGACGACCGGTTCCCCGGCCGAGAAGTCTTCACCTCTCTTGGAGACGTTCTGCATGTAGGCCACGGGCCTGTAGACCCATAGCCTATCCTCCTCCCTCTTCGTGTACTCGACCATCACTACCGAGTCTGCACCCCTAGGCAAGGGGGCTCCGGTATATATTTCGACGGCTTCTCCCGGCTTCACCTCGGGTAGCGTATCCGGTCTCGACCCGGTCTTGGAGATGCCTACTATCCTAAGCTCGACCGGGCTGCTCTCAGACGCGCTTAAGACGTCGAGGTATCTGACGGCGTACCCGTCTACCGCGGACCTGTCGAACGGAGGCACGTCCACTGGCGCCTTCAAATCCTCGGCGCAAACCCTACCGACAGCCTCCTCCACCGGGACCTCCTCGACGTCGAGCCTATAACCCCTGATGGCTTCAAGAAGCCTAGCTAGGGCATCTTCCACCTTCATAAGCCCCTTGAACCCAGACATCTTAACCCGCATAGACGCCTGACCTATGGCAATATACCTAAGCTAGGGTTTAAACCCTTTCCAAGAGCCGAGCGTATTCCACAAAGGCCTTCCTAGCCCCGCCTAGGCTTAGAGGACGAGGAGCTGTTTAGGGCTAGGTTTAAAGCCTTCTCTAGGTTTCCCTCCGCCTCTCTGAGGGCCTTTAGGGCTTTGCCGTAGTCGACCTTGGCCTTAAGCATGATTATCGCGGCCTTAATATCGTATCCCGTCTCTTCCAGGGTCTTAGCGGCTGTTTCGTAGTCGACACCGGCCTCGGTCATCACTATACGCCTCGCCCTTTCACGTAGCTTCGAGCTTATCGGAAGAAGACTCACCATAAGGTTGCTGTAGACCCTCCCGAGCTTGACCATGACGGCTGTGCTGAGCATGGTCAGTATCATCTTCTGAGCCGTACCCGCCTTCATGCGGGTAGACCCTGCTATGACCTCGGGGCCTACGAGCGGGCAGATGACTATGTCCGCGTAGCGGGATATCTCGGCGTCTGGGTTTACTGTGATAGCTATCGTAGTGGCTCCCCTGCGCTTAGCCTCTTTCAAAGCCCCCACGACGTAGGGTGTACGTCCGCTAGCCGATATCCCGATCACAGAATCCCTCTCATCGACCCTATACTTCGAGATCACTCTCCTACCGTTCTCCTCCTTATCCTCAGCCATCTCAGAGGGGCCATACATGGCTTTAACCCCGCCGGCGAGTATCGGTATAATGGCCTTTGGGTCCATCTTGAACGTCGATATGAGCTCGGCTCTATCTATCACGCCCATCCGGCCGCTCGTCCCGGCTCCTACGTAGAAGACCCTACCCCCGTTTTTAAGACTGCGTAGGTAGGCGTGAGCGGCCTTAGCTATGTTCGGTATCTCCCTCTCGACCGCGTAGGCGACCTTCTTATCCTCCTCGTTTATAACCCTGAGTATCTCCTCCATGCTAAGCCTATCTATGTCTACGGTTTTCACGTTCCTCTGCTCGGATATGAGCTTCTCCAGGTCCTCGATTCTATTCATGACCGCCACCTCAAACCAAACCTAGAAGATGTCTCCAAGAGGTTTCTCATCAACCCGTCATCCAGCTCCTTTCCGGCATATCTATACGCCATAAGCAGCGCCCCTACGACGGGTTTAAACAAGGGTCTAACGATCCTAACCGACGGAGCTTTCTCCCTTAAGAAGGATGAGAATTCTTCGAAGAACTCGACACAGTTCTCGAAGACCCCTCCGCACACGCCGATAGGGGCTCCGTCTTTTAAACCAGCCTTATCGATGACGGCTAAGGTGGCGTTTAAGAGCTCAAGACACGCCTGCCGCAGTATGTCGTAAGCCACCCTATCCCCGGCCTTCGCGAGTTTAACGACCAAGGGTGCTAAATCCGCTATCTCCCTCACACCGATCCTCCTAAGCGAGACGAGGTCGACGACTTCTACTAAGGAGCCCACGCCGAAATACCTAGGTATCTGCTCCGTTAAAACGGTAGCCGCCCCCCTTCCGTCATAGGCTGAGAGAGCCCGCCTCAAGGCTTCCCTGCCGATGTAGAAGCCGCTTCCCTCGTCGTCTAGCAGGTATCCCCACCCAAGCGCCCTATGAAAGCGGCCCTCAGAATCCAGCGCCAAAACTATGGAACCGGTGCCTGAGACGACTACGACACCCGGTTTACCTAGGGTGGTGGCCATCAAGGCGGCGGCTGCGTCGCTTTCTATAAAAACGGCTCTCGATAGACCCATAGCCTCGACCTCCCGCTTCAATATGTCTCTTCTAAGCCTACTACCCATCCCGGCGATGGCCAAAGCCATATAGTCGACTTTCCCGACGGAGTTTGCCGTCGCTTTTTCGAAGGCCTCTTTGATGTTTCTACATGCGGCGTCTACACCGACTACGGATATGTTAGACGAGCCTGACTTACCTAAGCCTAGTACACGTCCATCTCCATCCGCTAAGACGCATAGGGTTTTACTCCCGCCGCCGTCGACTCCGCAGAAGTACTCCTCGGTCATTAACTAAAATCATAAAGGGTGTTCCAGCTAATATTTCTTCGTGGTTTTCAAACCCAGGGTTAAAACCGGGCTTCAGCTTCTGGTAGAAGAGGGGTTCCAACGCGTAGCCGGTAAGCGTATAGGGGTCGTCACGAACCACACCGGTGTCACGGCGGATTTCAAGCACGTAGTCGACCTCCTCCACAAGCGCTTCGGACTAGACGTCAAAGCGATCTTCAGCCCAGAGCATGGGTTCAGGGGGAGCGTAGCAGACGGGGCTTCCGTGAAGAACTCCGTCGACGTGAAAACCGGGATCCCCATCTACAGCCTCTACGGCCCCCGCCTCGAGCCGCCGAGGAAGGTCTTGGAGAAGCTCGACCTCATCATCTACGACATACAGGACGTGGGGGTTAGGTTCTACACATACATCTCAACCCTCTTCCACGTCCTGAAAGCGGCGGGTGAAATAGGCGTAAGGGTCCTCGTCTTGGATAGGCCGAACCCGGTCACCGGCGTCCACGTTGAAGGACCTATGCTGGAGCCGGGCTTCAGGTCTTTCGTAGGCATATGGACGGTCCCGGTCAGGTACGGCTTAACGGTCGGTGAACTTGCGAACCTGTTCAACGAGGAGGCTGAGCTTGGAGCCTGCGTCGAGGTCTTAAAGATGGATGGCTGGAGACGTGGAATGTGGTTCGACGAGACGGGTTTACCCTGGGTTCCCCCCTCGCCGAACATGCCATCCCTGAGCACGGCCACGGTCTACCCAGGCACATGCCTCCTCGAGGGAACCAACGTCTCTGAGGGTAGAGGCACCACCAAACCCTTCGAGGTCGTAGGCGCACCCTGGGTCGACGAATATAGGGTTATCGAGGAGCTTGAATCCCTCCCCCTTAGAGGCTTCAGGCTACGCCCCTCAGCGTTTACCCCTAGGTTTGGTAAGTATGAAGGCGAGCTTTGCCATGGGTTTCAGATATACGTCACCGACCGAGATGAGTTTAAGCCCGTTAAGTTTGGTATGGCGGTTATCTGGGTTATCAGACGTCTTTTCGCCGAGAGCTTCCGGTTTACGAAGAGCAACGGCAGGTACTACTTCGACCTCCTCGTAGGCTCAGATAAGCCTCGTAGGTTGATAATGGAGAACCGAGGATTTGAGGAGCTGGCCAAGCTATGCGAGGATACAGGCTCCTTCGAGAAACTTAGGGAGAAGTATCTCCTGTACTAGCTCACCGGGAGCCACTTAACCCTTATCCTCCTCTGAGCCGGGGGCATCATCAAGGCTTGAGCATACCTGAAGCCGGCCTCGATCCCTCTTAGCCTGAACAGGCATGTATAGTATTCCACATATGGGAAACCCGTTTCACCCCTCGCGAAGCTGTACATGCTCGCCGCCCTCCTCCAAACCTCGAATTCCTCACCGATATCGACGTACACCTGGGGCTTAAACCCATAGGGGTCCTCCCAGTTCTCGGCGAAGTATATGGCTTTCACGCGATGCGGAGGTAGCTTCCTTTTAAACGCCGGAAGCGACGCGTAGAAGACGGCGTCTCGGACGTCGAGGTACGTGCTCCTATGGTCTTTATGGATGCTCCCCCTCCAGTGGGTTATGAGAACGTCGGGCCTATACTCCCTGATCAAGTCGCATAATGCCATCTTAACCTCGTCGTTCACCGGGATCCTACCGTCTTCGTAAGGCAGGTAAACGGGCTTAGCGCCTAGAACCTCAGCCGCTCTCTCGGCCTCCATACGCTTCTGAACGGCGTACTCCTCCGCCGAGAGCCTCGGATGCCCCTTCTCCCCAAGGGTCATGTGGACGATCACGGGTTTGAAGCCTTGTTTGGAGTATTTGGCTATGAGCCCGCCGCAAGTCACCTCGGCGTCTCCTGCATGCGCCCCTATAACCATGAGCCTCGTCATAAAACCACCTCTATCTTAAAGCCCTCCTCATGATGTAAAACTTTCTAGTGATTCTAAACCCAAACCTCGAGTAGAACCTGGCGGTTTCCCTATCTGTCCACAGTAGGAACGCGTTGTGGAAACCCTTAGCCCTCATCTCTCTGAGACACTTGGCTAGGAGAACGCTTCCGATACCTCTTCCCCTGAAATCCTCCCTGACGCCGAACGGCCCGAAGTGCGCTCCGGCTCTATGCCAGTCGTACTCCTCGCCGTGAAAGTATTGGCAATAGCCTAAAACCTCCCCGTCTCTCACAGCCACTAGAACCTGGTCTTTGCCGCATCCTCTCTGTAGAAGCTCTAGGCAGTGTCTATACCAGTCTGCGCTGAAGTTTCTTTCGAGAAACCTCAGGAGGGGATGTATATCTTTTGTCTCTAGATGCCTTATCTCGATGCCCTGCTCCTCAAGCCCCCTCTCAGCCTCATAAACCCAGTCCGGGACCTCGTAGTCCGGGTAGAGCTGCGCATCCATACTTATGGCCTCGTAAACCCTCTTAAAACCATGCGTCTCTAGGGTCTCAAGAACCCATCCATACCTATCTGGGTCGACGCCTGGGAAGAAGTAGTTAGGCGTGTACGGTGAAAACCACACGTAAACCCTCCCCCTCTCCATGAAAAACTTGAAGACCTCCTCAAGAAGCCGGTGGGCTACCTCGTGCAGGTCGAACTCAGGCCTCACCGCTATCGAAGTTATCCACCCCCTCTCAGCCTCAAGACCCTGGTAGAAAAGCGGGTACCTCCTCACGATCCCTATCACAAACCCGGCCAGCTCACCCCCGGCCTCGGCTATCTTAAGCCCAGAGCTTTCGAAGTTTGGGTCGAGCAGAACCTTCCTCTCGAAGACTTTAAGGGTTATAGGGTCGTACCTCAGGCTCCTATTCCAAGCCTCCACTAAGGCGTCCTCGTCCCCAGGCTCATAGTCCCGAATCCTTAAAGCAGGTTCCATGATAGATCATCTGCTACATGCGTAAGAAAGCTTTATCCCGGGTCTGAGCGAACATATGAGGCGATACCTACATCGGGATGAAGAGGAGATGGAGACGTTAAGGCCGGGAACCCCCTCAGACGCAGGTCTTAAAGAGGATTACGTCTCTAAGGCGTTAAACGTCTTAGAGGATGGGCTGAGAGGGGGCGTATACCCGGGTTTCACGGTTCTGGTAGCCAGAAAAGGAGTCGTAGCCATACATAGGGCCGACGGATACGCCCAGCTCATCCCCGAGAGGCGGCCTATGGGTTTAAACACGGTTTTCGACCTCGCCTCGCTTACAAAGCCCGTTTGCACGGCGACCTTAACCCTCAAAATGGTGGAGAAGGGTGCCTTAACCCTGGAGACGCGTGTATGTGAGGTTTTAGACGGCTGGGACGAAGGCTGGAGGAGTAAGGTTACGATCAGGCATCTGCTGACCCATACGTCCGGCCTACCGGCATGGATCCCGCTATACCGGAAATGTAGGGGTAAGGCCGAGTATCTCAGAGCCATAAACCGTGTCGAGAAGGCGTACGAGCCTGGGTCGAAGACGGTATACAGCGACCTAGGGTTTATGGTCTTAGGGTTTATCCTCGAAGAGGCATCCTCCTCGACGCTCGACACCCTATCTAGAAGGGAGATATTCAAGCCTCTAGGGATGACAGAGACGTGCTTCAACCCCGCCGGCGAAGTTAAGGCCAGGGCCGCGGCTACGGAGAAATGTCCGTGGAGGGGGCGGGTGGTCGTCGGCGAGGTTCACGACGAGAACGCCTACGCCCTGGGAGGAGTGGCTGGGCATGCGGGTCTTTTCTCGACAGCCTACGACCTAGCGGTCTTCTGCCAGACGATGCTAAACATGGGTGTCTACGGCTCCGTTAGGTTGCTCGAAGAGGAGACGGTCGAGGAGGCCACTAGAACATGGGTTAGAGACGCCGATAAGGGGTTTGGGCTTGGATGGATGAAGCCGCTCACCTGGCCGCTGTCAGAAAGCTCCTACGGCCATACAGGCTTCACCGGCACCTCCGTATGGATATGCCCGAGGCTCGAGCTTTTCGCGGTGCTCCTAACCAACAGGATCCACCCATCTAGGAGAAACCCGCCATGTAAGAGAATAAGCAGCGTCAGAACGGCCTTCCACAGACTGCTGGCAAAATCGGCCGAAGGCTAGGGACGGGCTCTACCCATCTGAGAGGATTTAAGACCCTCAGAGGCTGACGTTCAAAGGGGATTCGTAGTCGTGGGTAAAGGGCTTCAGATCCTCGTCAGCTTGGTCATCCTTCTATACCATCTAGCCTCCTCAGGCTTTCTTACATGGATGTCGAAGAAGCTTGTGAACTCCTCTTTAACCAGAGTCTTCAGGACCTCCCATCTATCCTTCTCTGTGATTATCAAAACGTCTATGTCGCTACTGTACGTATGCCTACCCTCAGCCACCGAGCCGAACAGGTATAGCTCCGCTCTAGGGTCGACCTTTAACACGAGCATCTTCAGCCTCCTCAAGTAGCTAGGTAAGTTGTCGAAAATCTCTCTCCTCCTCAAGGCGTCGGCGATAAGGAAATCATACACGGCTCATAACCTCGTCGACCGCTTTCTTAACCTTTTAAAACCTAATCTCTCACCTGCTTCATAAGAGTTGTCTCGGTCTTCTCAAGGGTTTTTAAGCTTAAACCTATTACCACTAATAGCGGGGCTAGGTTTATGCCGGTTAGAAGGGAGGAGGTTCAGGAGCTCGTTTCGAGGTATAGCGGCTTAACGGTCGGTGTATTGGGTAGCCACTCGGCGGAGGAGGTTGCGGTAGCGGCTAAGTCGGCGGGTTTGAGGACGGTCGTGGTGTGTCAGAAGGGCCGTGAGGGGCTTTACGCCCGGCATGACAGGTTTCTGTTCGACCACGTTATAGTCCTCGATAGGTTCGCCGACATGGTCGAGGAGCATGTCCAGGAGAAGCTCCGCGAGCTCAACACGGTCTTCATCCCCAACAGGTCCTTCACGGTCTACGTCGGCTGGAGGAATATAGAGGAGAAGCTCTACATACCGCTTTACGGAAACCGGTTCATGCTGAAGACGGAGGAGCGTAACCTTCCGAGAAACCAGTATTGGCTTCTCGAGAAGGCGGGGGTTAAGATCCCGAAGATCTTCAAAAGCCCAGACGAGATCGATAGGCTCGTCATAGTCAAGGTCAGGCAGAAGAGGAAGCCTCTCGAGCGGGCGTTCTTCACCGCCTGTAGCCCAGAGGAGTATTGGGCTAAGGCTGAGAGGCTGATCAAGGATGACGTGATAGCCGAGGAGGACTTGAAGCAGGCGGTGATCGAGGAGTTCGTCCTGGGGCCGAGGTTTAACGCGAACTACCATGCATGGGCTCTGAGAGATGTCTTCTCCGAGTTCGACTTCCTAGGCTTCGACGACAGGAGGCAGGTCAACCTACACGGCCTGTTAAACCTCCCGGCTAGAGACCAGCTCGAGCTCGACATACCGGTTAAGAACGAGGAGATAGGGCACTACGGGGTGACCATGAGGGAGTCTAAAAAACCCATGGTGTACGAGGCGGCGGAGAGGTTTCTCAAGACCTGTAGAGCCGAGTATCCGCCGGGCTTGATAGGGCCTTTCGCGCTGCAGGGCGCCGTGGCCTACGACCCCGAGGACCCTGAGGGTAGGCGGCTTGCGTTCTACGTGTTCGACGTGAGCCCTAGGGTTCCAGGGAGCCCCTGCCTAGGCCCGACCTCGCCGGAGATGAGGAGGCTTACGCTCAAATACTCCGCTATGCTCAGAGACTTCGGTCTCGCTAGGATAGAGTCCGCCCTCGACTTGACGATGCTTGAGCTCCTGTACGCTCGGAAGCACGGTAGATTGGCGGAGGTAGTCACTTGATAACCAAGGCTGAGGTCGAGGAGCTGCTTTCGAGCTACGACGTGTCGAGCCTCAAGGTCTCGACCATATGCTCCCACTCTGCGCTTCAGATATTCCACGGAGCCAAGCAGCTCGGCTTCAAGACGCTTGGGGTCACGACGCCTGAGCGTAGGTTCGTCTACGAGGCCTTCCCCCTAGCGACCCCGGACAAGTTCATAGAGGTCTCTGAGTTCAAGCATATGCTCGACCGGTGGGTTCAGGAGAGGCTTAGAGCCGAAAACGCTGTGATCATACCTCACGGCTCGTTCGTGGAGTACCTCGGGCCGACCGAGATCCTTGAGAGGCTTCGCGTGCCGGTTTTCGGTAACAGGGCGGTTTTAGAGTGGGAGGGCGATAGGGTTAAGCAGAGAACCTGGTTTAAGGAGGCTGGTTTGAAGACGCCTAGGGTTTTCGAAGACCCTTCAGAGGTGGATTGCAGGGTTTTCGTCAAGTTTCCAGGTGCCAAGGGTGGGCGGGGGTACTTCACCGCGGGCTCGTCTGAGGAGGTTGAGGCTAGGCTTGAGGAGGCTGTGCGTAAGGGCTTGATAAGAGACGTTCGGGAGGCGTATATACAGGAGTTCATACCAGGCGTGCGATACTACTTCCACTACTTCTACAGCCCCCTAGCCGAGGGTGGGTTAAGGGTCTGCGGTGGCAGGCTAGAGCTTATGAGTATGGATAAGCGTATAGAGCCTATAGACGAGGCCTACCGGGGTCTGCCGGATGTCCCTGAGGAGTTCTTCGACTACACGGTTACAGGGAATCAGCCTCTAGTCCTCAGGGAGAGCCTCCTGAAAGACGCGTTGAAGATGGGTGCCAGGGTCGTCGAGGCGTCTAAGAGGTTGTTTCCACCCGGGATAATAGGCCCATTCTGCCTTGAGACGATCTATCACCCGGATAGGGGATTTACGGTTTTCGAGGTATCGGCTAGGATAGTGGCCGGTACGAACCTCTACCCCAGCGGCTCGCCTTATACGGTGTACCTCTTCGAGGAGCCTATGTCGACCGGTAAACGCATCGCTGTGGAGCTTAAGATGGCCGTTGAAAAAGATAGGCTCAGGGAGGTCGTTTATTAGCCCGGCTCAGAGCATTAAGGTTTAACTCGCACCTTTATATAGTGTTAAACCGCTGATGAGGTTTGCCTGAGAAAACCGCTAAACCCGAGCCTGACCTGAAGAAGATCGAGTACCAGCTTAGGGGTAAAACCCTACAGGTATACATGCACCTCCTCAAGGTTAGACGAGGCGTAGGCGTCAGAGAGGTTCAGAGGGCGCTGGGGTTCTCCAGCCCCAGCCTCGCGTTCCACCACCTCGAGAAGCTTGAGTCGCTGGGTCTCGTCGGTAAAGACCGGTACGGTAGGTATATAGTCGTCCGGAAGGTGGACGTGGGGATACTCGGTCTATTCGTGAACTTCCTGGGGTTAGCCCTTCCGAGGTACCTCTTCTACGCAAGCTTCTTCACGACGATCGCTCTACATCAACTGCTATTCGCGGCCGGTAGGCTCAACCTGACGGCCCTGGTGATAGCCTCCGCCGCCTCGATAATCTTCTGGTACGAGACCATCCGTATATGGAAGCGGAAGCCGTTCTAAAAGTTAGAATTATCTACTACGCATCCGTAAGGTGGTTTAGATGTCTAAGACCGTGGTTAAGAGGTACGCGGCGAGCCTGGTTCTAGGCGTCGTGCTAGCTCTCATGCTCGTAAACGTCCTGCAGATGACCACCCGCCTCTACACCGGGCAACCTGCCTCAGAACCCACGTCCAAGAACATATCGGGGGAACTGACGTCTAAGAACGTATCGGTCTCCGAAGAATGCGAGAAACGCGAAGCCGGCCTCATCACGTTCGACATCTCTAGCGAGGAGGATGTGTTAGCGGCTGGGTTCTTCACGTTCGACTCCGTAGCCGTTGGGCTCGCCGTGGGGCTTATCGTCTACATTCTAGCTAGGCTTCTAACCCGTTAATCCTTCTATACGGCTATGAACGTCATGTGCGCCAGCAGGGTCAGTAGCGTCATGAGCACTATGAATAACGCGGCGGATAGTAGGGCTATCGCAAACCCCCCTAGCCAGCCTACGTCGAACACGACCTTGTAGGTCGCGACCCACATCAGAAAAGCCGCTATGAGCGCTATGACCGGGGTGAAGAACCCGAAGAGAAGCCCGAACAGCGAGTTGGACAGAGCCAGGGTCAGGCCGAACACTATCGGGCCCACGAGGGTGGCTATCATGGCCTTACCGATCGAAGCTCTGCTTCCTGCTACCATCTTAGCCGCCAGGTACACGGGTATCGAAGATATGAACCACACGATAACCGCCATCAGAACCATGTAGGCGGGCGGTAAGGCTATGAACATCGCGAACGGGCCCATGACGGTAGATCCAAATAACCCCATCATTATATATCTTACCGAGGAAACAGTTTTTTCATGGAGCATCCGGTGGACGGGCTATAAACCATTAGATGAAAACCATGGGAAGAAGGTCTGCCGTGAGCCTCCCATGAACGGCTTGGAAAGCCTCGACACCCGTAGACCGTCGAATGGGTTTAGCCGCTCTACCGGCACGATATTATGGCTTCTAGGTCCTTAACGGTCCTCTCGAGCATTCTCTTGGGATGTCGTCTATACAGCGGGAGCTCCGCCGTTAGATAGCTGTCGTAGCCTACGTCTCTGAGGGCTTCGACCACCCGTCTCCAGTCTACGTCTCCCTCGAGCAGATACGTGATCCTACCGTCCCGGGTGCAGTCTTTCACGTGAACCCTCTTAATACGGCGACCCATGATCCTGATCCAGTCCCACGGATACCCGGCTCTGCAGTATAGGATGTTCCCCACGTCTAGGTACATTCCGACCCATCGGTTCGCGAAGGAGTCTATGAAGCTCCTCATCTCCAGGGGGCTGAGGAGAAACCTGTTAGCCACGTTCTCGACCGCGAGGTAGACCTCGACCTCTTCGGCCTTAGCCGCTATCTCCTCTACAGCTTCCCTAGACCTCTCCAGAGCTTCCTCGTACCCCGTCTCCTCGGTCACGGCTCCGGGAACCATCAGCAAAACGTCTGCTCCTAGCTTGGCTGTAACCTCTAAAGCCTTCTTGAACCCCTCGACCGACCTCCGTCTGACAGCCTCGTCCGGGTGGGTTATAGGCATCCTCCAGTTCAGGACCGGACCTGCCATCACGCTGGCTACCTCGAGCCCAGCCGACTCCACCGCTCTTCGTATACGCCTTATATGGTCGACGTCGCTGTCTATGGTTAAATAGCCTTTATCGAACGCGAGCTCGACCCCGTCGAACCCCGCGTCGCCGTAGACCTTCAGGGAATCCTCAAGGCTCAAACCGTCTAGGGGGGTGAAGCACATACCCTTCTTCAAACCATACGCCTCCGAGATATGTGAAACGGTTTAACGTTTTATGTCTTCACAGGCTTCGATGCATCCTATAAGCTCTCGACAGCGGCGTCGACCGGCTTTCTAAGCCTAGCGGCCACCGGGTTACACGGTTTTCCTAGCCTTCTCCTTAGGCTCCCATCTAAACCTCCACAGGCCCTCAGCCACGTCCTCGAGCGCCACCTCAAGGGCCCCGGTCAGTTTGTCGCTTATAAGCGGCTCGTCTGCTAGGTGCGAGATAACTATGTCTGCTTCGACCTTCCTCGAACGTACGTCCTCAGCCGCCACCATAACCCTCGCGGCCCGCCTCACGACCCAGACCTTCAAAGGACCTCCGGCTGTGTTGAACACGGTTTCCAAGGCGTCCGGGGGTGGAGGCCATAGTGATAGCTCCCTAGCCAGACCGGTCGGGATCAGAAGCTGCGGTGTGTCGGCTTCGTAGCCGCTGTTGACCAGGGCTAGAACCTCTTTAACGACCTCTCCCCTTTCGACCCTTAGCCTTAGCCTCACCACCAACTAGGGCACCCCTAGCATCTATCCTACCGACGTAGGGGATCCTGGACTTTATCCTACCTATCCTCAAGGTAGAGCCCCGTTTAAATTGGAGGTCGTGGGGCTATAAGAACCTTAGCCGTAAGGCTCCGGGATATGCGGTGCGGCTTAACTTTTCATGTCCCCGTGCGCCCCGATGCGTATGTCTAGTACGACCTGGTAGGTCCGGGCGGCAACCGTCCTGACGACTCTGCTATACGCTATGCTCCAGGGGCGGTTTAAACCAAGTAGCCTACCTGAAACCTTTTGAACGGCCTTAGCCTCCGGGTCTTCGCCTTTACCGGCTTTGACGAAGTCGTAGTAGTGTATCCACCCTCCGGTGGGTTTCAAACACGTCACGGCCGACGGTAGATACTCATACGCCAGCTCAGGTAGGGGCATGAGAACCCTATCCGCGACGCCTCTGAGCCTAGACTCGACGACCGTTTTCGAGTCTCCGAGTATCGGCTCGACCACTTGTTCGACCTTGTTAAGCCTAATATTCTCGACCATAAGCCTGTAGGCCTCGGGGTTGACATCTATCGAGTAGACCTTAGAGACCGGTCTAAGCCTGGCTATCACTATCGAGAAGCAACCGACACCGGCGAACATGTTGACCACGACCTCCCCGGGCTCGACGAGCTTTGCTATCCTGAGCCTCTCGTAGAGAAGCCTAGGCGAGAAGTAGACTTTAGCTAGGTCTACCTTGAAGACGCATCCATGCTCCCTATGGACGGTCGTCGTCCGCCTCTCGCCGGCGAGCCATTCTAAGCCTCTCACCCTGTAAAGCCCCGACGTGGGGGAGACTTGTCTCAAGACCACCCTGACCGACGGTAGGTGTTTCAGAAGCTCCCTAGCCACCTCGAACCTGTAGGGCTCAGCCTCCTCAGGGACCTTTATCACCGCTATATCCCCTACCACGTCTAAGCCCCTAAACCGGTTGACGCAGCCGGGAAGCACCTTCCCGTAGACCTTGTCCATCAGCCTAAAACGTCTACCCAAGCCAGGTGAACAAATATTTTAACCGGCATCTAAAATATTCGGTCGTGTTGACGGTTAAAGCGGTGCTCCTCGACCTAGACGGGACGGTGGTTAAGCTTAGATACCGGTATACCGAGGCTAAGATGGAGGTCTTCCGGCTGCTCGAGGCCAACGGCGTACCGCGTCGTATACTAGAGCCTAAACGTAGCCTATACGAGAACCTCCGACAGGTCGAACGCTACTTGAAGACGAGAGGCATACCCGAGGAATACGAGAGGCTTCTTAGGCTAAGTCTCAGGGTCGCCGAGAGATACGAGGTCGAGGCTGCTTTAGAAGCGGAGCCCGTCGAAGGAGTCTACGAGACGCTTAAACGCCTAAGGTCTATGGGTTTAAAGCTCGCCCTTATAACGAACAACGGGTCGAAGCCTACGAAGCTCACCTTGTCTAAGCTTAGGCTAGACGGTTTCTTCCACCTCGTCGTGACGAGGGACCACGTGGGCTCTATGAAGCCAGACCCGAAGCCTATCGAGTATGCGCTTTCGAGGCTTGGGGTCGATAGGAGGACGGCGGTCATGGTCGGGGACAGCCCGATAGACGTCAAGGCTGCTTTAGCATCGGGCATAGTTCCCATAGCCGTCGCATCTGGGGTCGGCTCCGTCAAAGCCTTAAGGGAGACAGGTGCGCGCTATATCATAGATCAGATAACGGAGCTTCCGGCCTTGTTGGAGAGGATCAGGGGGAAACCACGTTCTGGGGTGTGGCTTTAGAACTTCACCGGTTATCTAACTTTCCGACGGTTTAACCTCGTTTTCTGTTAACATTTATATTCTCCCTCCTTTCCTAATACTTGAAGCTTACCCGGGTAAGACGGTGTATCTTCATGTTTAAACTTGTAGATGTCGAGGATGTAGTCCGTATTCCTCCTGAGAAGTTTGGGAAACCTCTTAAGGAGGTCGCGGAGGAGGAGCTTAAGTCGAAGTATGTGGGGCTCGTGGACAGTAGCCTAGGCTATGTGATCGACGTCCTCAACGTGAAGATAGACCCTGTGGGTAAGATAATCCCTGGAGACGGTGCGACCTACCATAGGGCTGTGTTCACGCTTCTGACGTTCTACCCTGTTCTCCAGGAGATAGTCGAGGGGGATGTCGTAGACGTTCAGGACTTCGGAGCGTTCGTGAGGCTCGGCCCGGTCGACGCCCTGCTCCACATGTCGCAGATAATGGACGACTTCATCGCCTACGACAGGCAGAGGGAGGCCCTCGTAGGCAGGCAGACCGGGAGGTTCCTCAGGAAGGGCGACGTAGTCCGGGTTAGGATCGTGGCCGTAAGCCTCCCTAAGACCGGGGGAGGCATAGGGAAGATCGGTGTGACGGCTAAGCAGCCCTTCCTAGGTAAGCTCGAGTGGATCAAGGAGGAGGTGGCTAAGCTCCACGGGGGTGGGGAAGGTTGAGCGAGATGGCTTGTAGAACCTGTAAGAGGGTCTTCAGGGTTCCGCGGCGGGGCTCTGACGTATGCCCGGTCTGTAAGACCAGGACGCTGACCGATAACTGGAACGGGCTTGTGGTGATATTCAACCCGGAGTCTAGCATCCTAGCCGAGAAGATAGGCGCCAAAGAACCGGGTAGATACGCGATAAACGTCGGGCGTTAGACGTCTCCGAAACCCCCTCGAGACCTCTTCAGCGGCTAGACTCTTGTCGGTGAAAGACCGAGAACAGCTAAAGAGTTCATCTCATGCTTTGCGGCCAGGCGTGAAGTCGGGTGGCTAAACCTGGAATTCCCATCCGTAAGAGGGTGAGGCGTTTACTTCGTCCTTCTAGACCTCACCCAAGATATGAAAGTTACGACACCTATCAGTATGGATAAGATGCCTAAGGCTAGGAGGATCAAGGCGGCAAACAAGAGCTGTCTAACCCAGGAGGAGGCTATGAAGAGCGGCCAGCTTAAACATATGCTTAAGACGCCTAGGATGAGGTAGGCTCCAGCTATCAGAATCAGCTGGGTGCGGCTTCCATAGCTGGAGAGGCCTTTAACCCTTACGTGGTAGATGAAGCCCGCAGCAGCCACCACGACCGCCACGGCTAAACCAGACAATATACGGTTTACCCAGCCTCCGGCTCTCCCAACGCCGACAGGTCTAGAGGCCTCATAAGCCTCCTTAATGGCATGGTATAGGGGTTTGAAGCAGGTTCTACTCCAGTCGACAGCTCCGAAAGTGTCGAACTGCAACATGCTGTCGTAGTCGAAGGCCGTCCACCAGCAGACCCCGACCACGTAGGGTTTAGACGCTATTCTCTTCCAAGCCTCTTCAAAGTACTCGACCTGACCCATTTCTCCGACATCTCCACCAGACCATATTCCGAACTCTGTCACGAGCATCGGTGTGTCTGGGTTTAACATGTGGAAAACCTCTAAAGCGTAATCTAGGTCTTCAACAGAGCCGTAGAAGACCCCGAAATACAGGTTGAAGCTTGGAAGATCTAAGCCCCCGCGGACCCAAGCGTCATCCCAAGGGTTCCAGACCATAGCCTCCGTGATAAGCCTCGTTTCGTCTAAAAGCCTAAGGGTCTTGGATAGGTCGCGTAGAAAATCGGCTCTAGCATCACAGCCAACCCCCTCGTTACCGAGGCTCCAGAAGAGTATGGATGGCCTGTTGTAGTCTCTTAAAACCATCTCTATGAGCATTTGTCTAGCCACACCCCTCCTAAGCTGAATCCCATAGGCTTCCTCGTCGAACCAGTAAACCGGGATCTCCTCTAAAACCGCCAACCCAAGCCTGTCTGTGTATATGTAGGTTAGGGGGTGGTTTGGGTAATGCGCCGTTCTAACCCAGTTAGCCCCAGCTTTCTTGATGAGCCTGAGGTCTCTTAGGATGTCCCTAGGCTTAACGGTTCTACCTGTGCCGGGATAATCTTCGTGTCTAGCCAACCCCTTCAGGAAGAGAGGCTCCCAGTTTAAAAGAACGTTTAAACCAGACCTCTCTAAAAACCTCAGCCCAACCTGGGTTGAGAACCTATCCACACCCATGGGGGAGCTGAGCTCGGCTACGACCACGTATAGGTTCGGCTCCTCAGGGCTCCAAAACTTAGGGTTCTCGATGCGTAGGAACTCCTCGGCTAAAGCCACGTCTCCGGGTTTTACAACCAGGGTCTCGCAGACCTCCGCCGGGCCTCCACCCTCACCCCTGATAAGCAGGCTTGAGAAGGGGGTTAGCATATCGCTTTCAGACAGCTCAGCCTCGAAAACCCTGAGCCTAAGCCGGGCTTCAACTGTGCTCACCCATCTATTGTAGACCATAACCCTCACCTTAAACCCATAACCCTCCTCGGCTTTAACAGGCGTCGCATCGGCTCTGACCACGTGGACCATGGGTGAAGCCTCCAGGTACACCTCCCTATATATACCCCCGTAGTTCCACCAGTCGCACCTCCTGTAGGGGACTATCGTCTTCACCGTTTCCCAGGGCACGTTATCCACCCTAACCGCCAGCAGGTTTAACCCACCGTAGTTGAGATGCTCTGTCACGTCGAAGGCGAAGGGTGTGAACCCGCCTTCATGATAACCCATGTACTCCCCGTTAACCCATACATCGGCTATGTAGTTGCAGCCTTGAAACACGAGCTTAACAAACATACCTTTAAACGTCTCCGGGACATGGAAGACTCTACGATACCAGACCACACCCTGGTATCCCTCATGCCGTCCACCCCTGACGTTGTTGCTACAGGGTATAGCCTCATCCTCCCAGGATGAGTCGTCGAAGTCTAGGGTGTGAAAGCCTCGGTTTTCAAGCCTATTCAAAACATCACGGCTTCTCGACGCTAGGCTCAACATGTGGTCAGCCCCTTCATCGTAGAAAGCCTTCCATAAACCCCCTAGGTCCAGGTATAGCCTCGACTCCTGTAGCTCGAAAGATGGGAGGGGCATACCGTTTTGATAGGCAACGGGGAAGCCTTGGATGAAGGTTAAGTTCAACGTAGGAGGCAGAAGACCGGAGGTCGAGACGAACCCTAGGCCTCCGTCATCGGCTCCCCCCAAGCCCATTAGCCATGGAAGAGAGCTCGCCGTTAAAAGCAGAGCCAAAGCCTGCCACAGCTCAACCCTCAGCCTTACGGCTTCATAGAACATCTAAAACCCCCTTCAAACAAGCCTTCAGCAAACCAGCCTACGATCTATGGTGTCGTTGAAAATCCTAAAAGCCTTACGGATTTTTAACCATACACCAGAACCATGCAGCTCTCTCGACGAGCCCATAGAGCGCTGGGTAAACGTCGGGTGTTAGCTTCTGAAGACACTCGAAACCTCCTCGACCGCTAGCCCCACGTCTGCTTTTAAACCCATGTCTCGTAGGGCTAACCCTATCGCCGTGACGGCTGCTCTTATGCATCTTTCAGAGGCGGTCTCGGCCATGTGCCCGACCCTGAATATACGTCCCCTGAGCTCCGACAATCCCCCGGCTACTAGGACCCCGTAGTCCAGTATCCTCCTCCTAAGCTTCGAATCGTCTACGCCTTCAGGGACCTTGACCGCGGTGACCGTGGGTGAGGAAAGCCGTTCATCGGGTAGAATTTCTAAACCCATCGCCTCGACCGCCTTGACGAACGCCCTGGACGCGGTCCTGTGCCTCTCGAACCTAGCCTCAAGCCCCTCCTCGAGCACGATGTCCAACGCCTCGTTCAACGCGTAGAGTAGATGAACTGGAAGGGTAATAGGCACCCTTCTCAAGCCCTGCTCCAAAAGACCCCCCCGCTCCCTAGGTATCCAGAGCCTCCTCCACCTGTATAGGTCGTTTAAGAACGTCACAGGAGGCGTCTTCCTATCCTCCATAACCTCCCACGCCCTCTCGCCGACCGAGACCATGGCTAAACCCATCGGCGCCGCCAGACACTTATGAGAGCAGCTTATGCATAGGTCTACACCCCACTCGTCCACCCTGACGTCTACACCACCTAGAGAAGAGCCTGCACCCAGCAGGTATAGGACGCCGTATCTCCTAGCGAGCCTACCCACCCCCTCGGCTGGGTATAGGGTTCCGGTCGAAGGCTCATTGTGAACCATGGCTAGGGCTTTAAACCCTCCGCGTTCCAAAGCCTCCTCAAGCCTAGACTCGTCAAGCCTACCGCCGGGTGGAACCCTGAACTCCACCGGAACCCCTCCGACCCGTTTAACGATCTCAGGGATCATCCTTCCGAACTCCCCGGCCACGACAACTAGGACCCTATCCCCAGGCTCGACTATGCTCGCCAAGGCTGCCTCCAAACCCATCCTACCAGAGCCCGGTAGGAGTATGACCTCACCCTGGGTCCGGTAGACCCTCCGGAGCTTATCCATAACCTCCTCGATCAGGCCTGGGTTCACAGGGGGCGTATAATGTGGCTCCGAGGCTCTCACCATCGCCCTTATAACCCTGAGAGGTATCTCCGTAGGGCCGGGGATCATCAGAAGCGGCTTAGCCATCCCATAAGCACCCCAGTCGTCTAGAGGAGCCTATACGTCTTAAGCTTATCCCCGGTAAGCTTACTAAAACCCCAGCCTCATCTACGGCTTCGAGAACCTGTCTCGAATACCCGGTAGTACGGCTCCTCCCTATTCTTGACGTTGATGAATATATTCGTGTCGAGGGCTACGGTTAACCCCACTCTTCCCTCAACCCCCTCTGGAACCGTAGGCTATCCACAGGCCAAGGCTTCTCCTCGAGTAGCTCAGATAGTCTACGCGTCAAAGCCTTACGGATCAATACACCGTCCTCCCGGATCAGAAAAACGACCTTATCGCCCGGCTTAAGCTTCAACTTGTGCCTAGCCTTCTTAGTCATACATAAAAACTTACTTCGATTAAATAACAAAAATATTCTCTATTTTGTCGTCTCAAAACCTAAGTAGATAAGATCACCGCCGAAAGGAGGCTAGTAAGCTCAAACCTTAAATCGATCTCTGGGTGTTTAACATCTTGGAGCCGGGGTAGCCTAGCCAGGGAAGGCGCCGGACTCGAGATGCCTATACGGAAGGGCTGGAGCCTAGGCACAGGGGATCCGGTTCCCCGTCGGGGGAGCAGGGGTTCAAATCCCCTCCCCGGCGTACAGGTTTACCCATATTCTTCTGACGTGGGTTCTGTCGAAATCCCTGTCCTCGGTCGCTATGGCTTGGACTCCGCCGTTATCTATAGCCGCCAAGTGGATAGCGTCTGAGGGCTTGAGCCCGTACTCGACCATATAGCGTTTAGCCTTCACATACTCCGACGCTCCTAGGGGTAGGATCTCCACGTAGGGGAGCACAGCCCTGTCGACCAGCTCTAAGCTATCTCTTAGAGAAACCCGGTACCTCCGGGTCGAGACGTATATCGCCTCGTCGAGCGCTAAGACATCTGTGTAAAGCTCCTCGGTCAGAAGCTTACGGTAGAAATCCTCGACGAGCCTCGCCATAGCCTCTGGTAGACGTATGTTGAGGTAGACGATCAAGCTGGCGTCTATGAAAACCTTCAAACCCGGAACTCCTCCTCTAGGTCGACCTCAGCCAGCTCCCCGAGCCTACCCTCCTCTCCTCCGACGGACCTCCTCCGCTCCCTGATCCACAAGACAACCTCGTCGGGTCTCTTAACCCCCTGGATCAACACACCATCCTCCCTAGGCTCGGCGAATACTACGCCGCCTTCCCTGATCCCATAGGCCTCCCTGAGAGGCTTCGGGATCACTATCTGACCCTTAGGACCGACCTTAAGCCTAAGTCTAACCATAGGTTTCACAAAGTAATACCTAGGGTATAAGCATTTAAGCTTACCGTATTCTAGGAGGTTATGGAAGTCTTTTTATAACGTAGAGGATTAGGATATTCAGGGTGAGGGGTCGGCTTGTCTACGGGTAGGAGATGCGCGGAGTGTGCCCATGCGAAGGTCAGGAGGGGCTCGTACTACTGTAAGCTTCTGAAGCAGAGGGTTTCACCCGACTACAGGTGCGGCCGTTTCAAGCCTAAGGGCTAGGTTTGAACAGGCTGTAGGCTTCCCATATCGAGGATACCTCGACGACCTTCACGTGATAACCTAAGCCCTCCAGGTAGCTCTGAAGAGACACTTTCTTAGGTATATAGCGTATTATCTTGAACCCTGGCACAGGCTCCTCGACCTTCTTCTCGTAGACCACTATGGTCGCCTGACCCTTCGGAACCAGGAACATGGTAGCCCCCTTCTCCGCGGCCGCGACCGCCTTCTCAGCCACCCCGCCGACCGGGCCGACCGAGCCGTCCGGGTTTATCGTCCCCGTCGCGTATACGCTCGAGGAGAGGTTTTCACCGGTTATGGCGGCTATGATCGCGGCGGTTATCGCTAGGCCTGCGCTCGGCCCGTCTACGACCTCGACCTCCTCCTCGCCTCTAACGGTGATTATCACGTCTGTCCTGTTCAGGCTCACGCCTGTGTACTTCTCGGCAACCTCGACCGCTACTCGGCTGCTCGTCTGGAGGTCTATCCCTATCCTAGGCTCAGTGTTCACGAGCACCCGGCCCTCCCCCTCCCTGAGCTCGACCTCGGCTTTAAGGGCGACACCCTCGTACTTGACCTCGAAGAACCCGTAGGGTATCGCCTTCACGGCTACGACGTTCACCACTGCCCGCCCCTCCAGGCTCCCGGAGACCCCGCCGGTCTCCCCGATGAGGCTCGAATAGTATATGGTCTGGTTCCTGTAGTAGTCCAGCTGCCTCTCGACGACCTCTAGGAGGCTTCTGAGGCTCTTAACCTGCCTCGTCAGGTTCTCGTTCTGAGCGGCAAGCTCCCTAAACCCCTCCTCCAGCCTCCTATAGTCCGACCTGAGCTGTATGAGGGTGACGGTTAAGTATACGTTGAGGCATAGGCTCGCTATGAGGACGGCTACCAGCAAAACCCTACCGCCGCTCATACGGGTATCTAAAAATACGAAGGCCCTGGGATAAGGTTTACTTCAGATAGCCCAAGCTCCTGAGGCCGTCCAACACCGTCTCCACAGACTCCTCGGGGCTAAGCCTATCCGTGTCCACGGTTATCTCCGGGTTCCTAGGCTCCTCGTAGGGCGTCTGAAGCCCTGGGAGGGTCTTGACGACCCCTTCTAAGGCCTTCCTGTAGAGGCCCTTGACATCTCTTCTCATACAGACCTCTAGGGGGCACCTCACGTACACCTCCACGAACCTCTCGAACTTCTTCCTAGCGAGGTCTCTGTAGATCCTCCGGTTACCCGTCGCGTCTATGATGACGTTAACCCCGTTCCTAGCCAGAAGCCCGGCCATGTAGACGAGGACCCCGTAGAACCATCTCCTCTCCTCCTCGCTGTAGCTGGGGTTAGGGGTTAGAACCCTCCTAAGCTCGTCGGACTCCAACACCTCCACCTGAACGCCGAGCCTCCTAAGCCGCTCGGCCACACCCCTAGCCAAGGTAGACTTACCGCTAGACGGCAGACCGGTAACCCACATAACCCAACCCGCTTCCCCGGATCCCCGACCCTTCTCCGTCATGCCTTTCATCTACAATAGCGTTATCGCCTTTCACCTGCTTTAAAACTGTTAGCGTATTCGGCTGTTAGCCTTATGTATAGGTCTCCGTATTCAACGCTGGGCTCGATCTCGCTCCCCTCATGCCACTCGTTCCAAGAGCATATCAGAACCCAATCTGCATGGGAGAGTAAAGCCGCCTCCCAGGTTTTTCTGTAGGTTTCTCCGCCGTCTCGGGGGTAAGCGAGCCCAGGCTGTCTTATATGGGTGTCGTCGTATCCCGGTAGGACGGTGGCTGCGAATAAGACACCGTATTCCTCGGCGAGCTTCTTAGCGTCGACGTAGAGGTCTGTCAGGTTTCCACCCCGGCTTAGAACTCCGACGGGGTTGTACGTGTGCAAGCCGTCGAACACCTCAGCGGCTCTCTCATCGAAACTATCGGCTATAAAAAGGGCGTCAAACCCATCATGCCGCACCTTCCTCAAAACGTAATCCCAGTCTCTAAAACTCATCTGGTTAACCGCCCTGGAGTATATGAACACGACCGGTCTGCCCTGAACCTTCAGAAAAGCTTCACGACCCCCATATTCACCGAGGATCCTCTCGATCTCCTCAGCCGTCTCATCCCTACCGCCGCTGACCGTTTCGTAGTATATCGTCAGCTTCACGGATGTACCCACCTCCTCTGCGACGTCGAGCATCAGACGGAAAACCTGGTCCTCGAACGTCCCGAAACCCCACCAGCTAACTATAAACCCGTCTATCCCCGCTTCCTCGGCCAGTTTGAAATGCCGGACGATGGTGGAACGGTCCTTAGAATCGTATGGTCCGTCGACCGGGTAGTCCGTCGCACCTAGGTCTCTCCTACCTGCTATGAACACGTCTGGGTCGTGCCCCCCTTCGTCCCAATGCCTCCAAGCACCGGTTTGACCCCAAGGAGTGCCGTACCAGGGGTAGTAGAAGGCCAAGACCATCCTCGGAAGCCTATCCAGGTCTAACTTAGGCTTCTCGACCGCCCTAAGCTCAGGATGTATAAGGAGAGGATCCTTCTCGACGATGTACATCACGGTAGCGATAACCGCCAGAACCGCTATAAACATTACCACCGCATGTTTCTTAGACACGTCTACCACCATCCACGAATAGGTCTATGAAATCCCGGTTGAGGACCGTGTATCGTCTATCCTAGCCTCCACACTTGGAGACGGCACCTCACGACCCCCCGGGCTCATCAAGGTTCAGCATTCCAACCCTCATGATCTATCGGTGTAAACCCTATTATCGTTTACGAGCAATCGAGAAGCCGGGATACCTAAGCTCTGGAGGAGGGTTAAACCTTCGTGTAGGGTTCGACTCCTAGCCTTTTACAAGCTTCTAAAGCCCCATCCTCTATATAGGGTGAGACCACCATAAGCCTGGTGGGTTTTCTACCGGTCACCCTCTCGTAAAGCTCCGCCTTACGCTTAAGCTCGTACACGTCTGACCGTCTGACGTGGGATTTAACCTCGACGAGAACCGGCTGACCGTCGACCACGGCTACGTCGACCTCGACCACGCTCGGATAGCCGTGCACATAACCCTCCCCGTCGAAGTACTCCCACCTCTCAACCCTGATCCCCGTCTCCCCGAGCACCGCCCTCAACCCCTCTCTGAACGCCTCCTCGCTCATCAAACCCCACCTAGCGCCTAGAGCATCTAGGTGTCTCCTAAGCCTAGCCAGCTCGTCGCCATGCCTCTTAAGAAGCTCATCGTGCCTCCTGAAGCCCTCGAGCATATCCTCCCTAAGCCTAGCTATCTCCATGCTATGCTTTTCAAGTATCCTATCATGCCTCTCAAACCCTTTGAGCATGTCTTCTCTGAGCTTAGCTATTTCGGCGCTATGCTTCTCGAGTATCCTATCGTGTCTCTCGAAGCCTTTAACCATATCCTCTCTAAGCTTGACAATCTCCTCCTCAAACCTGCTCATCCTTCTATCCTGTCTCTCGAAGCTCTTAGCCATGTCCTCCCTGAGCCTAGCCACCTCCTCCCAGAGTCTCCTTATAGCCTCCTCGTGGCTGTCCAGCCGCCTCAGGATCTCCTCTAGCCCTATAAGCCCCGCGACCGCGTAGCGGAACTCCAGGTCCTCCTTGAGGAGCTTGAAGATCTCCTCCTTAAGCTTAGCGCTCAACCTCAGCCCACGGTTTATACTCATACGCGTCGATATAAAACTTAGTCGCCGGTAGAGACGCGTCCTTCGAGACTTGGATGGCCAAACTGTAGTCGACGCGTGTCGGGTATAGTATGTTTAACCCTGAGAACTCGAGGGCTTTGGGGAACTCGACGATGTTTAAAACGGTCGTGAAATCCGTAAGTCTTCTCACGCCAGACCTATACTCCTCGGTCAGACGGCTTGTGTCGTGCAGGACCTTACCCATTCAGCCTCCCTCGCGCGCTCGTAGTACTTAACCGCCTTTTCGAAGCTTATTCTAGCAAGGTCTTCGGCAAACTCACTGCCAAGCTCCTTAAGAAGCTCATCCGACGAGGTCAGATAAGGCTCTTCGATCCTTCGAAGATACTCCATTATAGCCCTCCTAGCAACCTCGCTCCACCTAACCTCTGGATGCCTCTTCATCCTTACATCCAAGCTTTAAATAAATTTAACCAAGACTGTAAAGGTTTTTTAAACTCCAGAATGTTTTCCTAAGTAAGAAGCTTATGATGGAGGATGTCGTTAAGATAGCCAAAGAGGTTACCTTTAGAGAGGATGAAGAGGAAGCTGTTAGAGAGGTTTTGATCGGCTACCTAGAGAAAAGGATAGCCGATTGTAAGGATAAATTGGCTAGGTTCGAATCCAAATATGGGATGAAACTTCAGGATTTCGAGAAAAAACTAGGTGAAGAACTCCCCTTAACCTGGGAGCATGAAAGAGACTACATAGACTGGGACTGCACGTTAGGAGAGTTGGAGTATCTGATGGAGAAGTTAGAGGCGTTGAAGAAACATGGGGCTAGATGAGCTGATAGATGAGGTCTTGCAGATTTCAAGCCGTTTTTCATGGATAAGAGACGTAGAGGTTAAGCGGTTTAAAGGAAGGTTGCGAATACGACTTCATCTTAACGACTCTTTTGTAGATGTATATTATAACCTGATAACCTGTTAAAAGGTGTGACTTCATTCGCATACATAGAGGATGGGTGTAGACTCTTCGGAGCAAACAACATACGTATAGGATGGCATCTTCATCCATTCGGAAGAACGGAGGAGCATGTGCCGATACGCAGTATTTCCCTAAAAGAATTCTTGGAGATGTTAGAGTCCGAGCTTAAGAAACGATGTAAACTCGGTTGCTAGAATGATAATTTGATGTTCTTGGTGTAAGCTTTCAAGGTCCTAAACCCCTCAGTCGGTCTAAGACTTCTTCCTCGTGAATAACGGTTTACGTTTTACGTAAACCGTAAAACTTATATTTTGGGAACACTACACTATAGTCCGAACGCTTCCGCCGCCTCCCCGCCCCTCCGAAGGGTGGGGTTGAGTGGCGTCTAGCTTCTAAAATAGGGTTTCAACACGAGAGGTGTCTTCTTATGCCTCATAGGCGTAGTAGGGCTTCCCGCTCTAGACGTTTGAGACGTTGGAGGTTTCTGAAGGCCGCCCTGGAGACGGCTGTGTACGATAGGGAGCGGTGTGAGCTTGTGCTACCGGCTCAGTTGTCTCCGTTCGTCCAGGGCGAGGTTTTGGTCTCAAGCAGATATGTCAACCCGCTTCTAGCCGGTGGTTTAGGCGATGGAGAAGGAGGGTAACAAGCCTGAGACCGGTCTGAGGAGGGAGGACTATAGGGGGCTTATAGCCCTCACGCTCATAGTCCTGTTCGCGGCTCTCTCGGTCATAGAGCTTCTAGCCTATGGTAGGCTTGAGGCTTCTGATAAGCTTCTACCCATGGTAGCCCTCATAGTCGGGTTCTACTTCGGCTCCAGGAGGGTCGGGTGATGGCTTCGCGGCTCATGGCTACAGGCATCCTAGGCGTCCGCCGAGACGTCCGGTCCTTCATAGAGGTCTCGAGCGGAGAGGTTAGGGCCTTAGCCGAGAGGCTTAGACGTAGGACGCCTATCGAAACGGCTAGGTCTGTCTACAGGTTTAACGTCAGAAACGTTAAGTACCCGCTCACGTCGGACGGCTCCCCGGCGGCGGGTTTCGAGGTGAAGGCCTATCCATGGCTGAGCATAGGGTTATTCAAGCTTTACCTAGCTACCTACAGCCAACCCTACGCGTGGCTTCTGCCTAGCCAGGTTCTCAAGCTCGGGTATGGCCTATGCGCGGACACGAGCAACCTATGCACGACGCTGCTCAGGGTGTTGGGGTTGGAGGCGTACACGGTCCTCGGGGTAGTCGAGGCGGGTGAGGGCTTCTACGGGCACGCCTGGACGGTCGTGAAGCCGGGGGATAGGTGGCTCCTTATGGAGACGACGATCCACAGGGGCCGGCCACCCCTCATACCGCTTGAGGAGGCTTCGGAAAGATTGGGGATCGGCTACCTGGAGATAGCTAGGTTCGACGAGGCTAGGCTCTGGGTAGACGAGCGGCTTATGGATAGGTATAGGATGCAGATGGCTAGGCTACTCGGGAAGGTGGAGCTATGAGCGAAGGCGAGAAGCAGCGGATGATCTGGAAGGCCTTCGGCGTAGACATCTCGGACGAGCTTAAAACCCTAGAGGAGATGAAGACCAAGATACTAGCCCAGATAAACAGCGGGATACTGACCGAAGAGGTCAAACAGCTAATCAAGCAAGTCGTCAAGGACGAGGTTAAGAGAATACTCCTACACAGAAAAGCTCGTTAACGAACAATTCTATTCACCAATTTATAAACAAAAAATTCCCCGTGATCGAGATGTTCAAAATCAAATTCAACCGGGATGAGCTTTTCAACCTATGCATAGATACGCTTCTAGCGGAGATAAACAGGCTGCGGGAAGAGGTTAGAAGAGCCGACAACTGGAAAAGAAAGGCACGGTTTCTCCGTGAGCTTCGAATGTACATCACGGCTCTGGCAGACCTGCTAGAGAAGATGCCTGAAGCCGAGTCTGAAGACGAGCTTATACAGCTTATACGTAAGCTGCCTGAGAAGGTGGCGACCCGTATTCAAGTGGCCATAAGGGATCCGCGTTGATCAAGAAACTCGAGTGGGTCCTCGAAGACCCTGTCCGGTTCTGCAGGTATCTGCTTGGATTCAACCCGACGAGCTTCCAAGAAAGACTCTTGAAAGACCAAAGCAAGCGGATAACTGTTTTATTCGCCCGTCAAACCGGTAAGAGCACATGCCTCGCCCATAAGGCGGTTCACTTCGCCCTCACCCACCCACGGTCGACGACGCTCATCCTCTCACCCGTTTACCGGCAAGTGCTCAACCTAGGAGACAAGGTCGCCGAATCCCTAAACCGGCTTCCAGGTCGGCTGCGGAAAGCATGGTGCAAGAAGATCCAGAAGCTTCAGTTCTACTTCCGCAACGGCAGCCGGATCATACTTCTCTCCGCGGCAAGCGGCGACAGGATCAGAGGCTTCACCGCAGATATGATCCTCGTGGACGAGGCTGCGTTCATCCCCGACGACGAGAAGCTGTTTGTGAACATCCTTCTACCGATGCTTTCGACGACCGACGGCTGGCTCATCGTCTCCAGCACACCATGGGGTAGGGACACCATGTTCTACAGGTTCTGCCACAGCCCGGGGTGGAGCCACCACGTCGCCACATGGCGGGACGCCGTCGAGGAAGGCCTCTACTCCAGAAGCTTCGTCGAGACAGACCTCAAGGCGCTGATGGAGAGCAACCCCCAGCAGTTCAGGATAGAGTACGAGTGCCAGTTCATCCCAGACCTAGACAGCTGGCTCCCCCAAGACCTGATCGCCAGGTGCGTAGACGGAGGCCTCGAATACGTGGACTACGGGACCAGGCTCTCAGGAAGCTTCTGGATAGGCGTAGACCTAGGCAAGCGCAGGGACCACAGCGCCGTAGCCGTCCTGAGCGAAGACGAGGACGGCGTGTTGAGGCTCATACACCTCAAGAGGTTCCCGCTCGAAACCCCCTACGCCAGCGTGATAGGATACCTCAAGGGGCTCTGCGACACGCTCGAAGGGGTCAACGGGATACTCATAGACCAGACCGGGGTAGGCGAGTACGTCGTCGAGGACGCCTTGAACGTGGGGCTCCCCGCCGAGGGGGTCGTCTTGACCGTGAAGACGAAGGAGCAGATAATGACCTACCTGAAGACCGTGATGGCGAGGGGGATGCTCAGATACCCATACGATAGGATGCTCCTCCACGAGCTGAACGTCGAGAAGTTCGAGCTCTCAAAGTCCGGATACATCACGTTCACCCACCCCGAGGGGACGCACGACGACCGCCTCTGGGCTCTCGCCCTAGCGGTCTACGCTTCCCGTAAACCCGGTTTCGCGGTAACCAAGGGGAGACGTGTGCTATGAGCCTTATCGGTAGACTCTGGGAGAAGCTGAGGGAGACGGCGGCTCCAAAGGGAATAGTCCAAACAGCCCTATCGATATTCAGATACGAAGCCAGGAAAGGGGCCAGCCTAGAGGAGCTTGAGAAGTACTACCTAACCGACCCGGTAGCCCACGCAGCAGTCGACCTCTACGTCGAGCTGACGGTGGGGGGAGGATACTACACGACGGCTGAAGACCAGAGGGCCAAGGAGCTCGTCGACGGGTTCGCGGAAACGGTGAACATGGATGAATTGCTTAGGGAGGCGGTGAGGAATATGCTCATCTACGGAGACGCCTACGTCGAGAAGGTCTATCGTAAACCCGACGGGCGGCTCGTAGGGCTGAACCTGTTGCCGTCTAAAACCGTGAGGGTCGAGAGGGATAGGCATGGAAGGGTCCTACGCTTCGTCCAAAGGGATGGAGCCACGAGCGTGAGCTTCAAGCCTGAGGAGATCCTCCACCTGAAGCATAACCCCGTCGGGAACTCCGCCTACGGAACCAGCATGCTGACACCCGTCCTAGGTTTCCTCAAAGCCAAGAGAAAGGCTGTCGAGAACATGGAGAAGATCCTTTCTAGGTATGCGGCGCCCAAGGTAATATGGAGGGCTCCGAATAGAAACGCCCTCCAGCAGCTTCAAGCAGTTCTCGAAACCCTGAGACCCGACGAGGATATAATACTCACAGGCGAGGTAGACTTCAAGCCGTTGACCGTCGACCCGCGTGCGAGGTTCGAGTTCTTCTACGAATACCTGGACAGACAGGTGTTCGAGGGTCTTCAAGCCCCGCTTCTAAGCTGGCTACGTAACGCAACCGAGGCTTCGGCCAGGACCATGCTCGAAACGGTCGAGCGGAGGGTCATGGGGATCCAAAGGTATCTGAAGCGTAAGGTAGAGGCCGAGGTATTCAAGCCTCTCGTAGAGGCCGAGGGGTTGAAAGAGGTTCCTAGGCTCAACTGGGGGTCTCCTAAGTCTAGGCTCGAGGACGTATCTCTAGCCGACGTAGGCGGTCTGGTTAAAAGCGGAATACTCGACCCCTCGGAGGCTAGGCGTTGGCTCGCTAAGCTCGGGTTCCCCCTAGAGGTCTAGATTCATGCTCACGGTGGTCGCCGTGAAGCTCAGACTGGTGGAAGACATCCTAGAGGCGGTCTCCCAGAAGCCTGTCCTGAGGATCAAGGGAGTAGCCCTCAAAGCCGGCGTTTCCAGAAACCTGAACGTCTACGTCGAGGAGGAGCTTAAAAGGGCGGCTGAAACCCTCAAGGGTAAGCCTGTCTACTACGAACACGTCTCGGCCGACAGAGCGGTCGGAAAGGTCGTAGACGCATGGTGGGACGAGGAACAGAAGGCCATCATGTACCTCGCGGAGATATACGACGAGGAGACCGCGGATAAGATAAGGCTCGGCCTGATAAGGAAGGTCTCGGTAGCCCTAGACTACGAGGTTATCGAACCGGTCGACGGAAAACTTCCCAAGGGGATCGAGTTCAGGGAGCTCTCTCTGGTAGCGGTTCCAGGTGTTCCAGAGACGTCGATCGAGGTCGTCGAACGGCTCTCGAAGCCCGTAGAGGAGGGTGCTGTAGGCTACAGGAAGTACCCGTTAGCCGACGAGGATAGGGAGTGGGACGCTGAAGCCGCTAGGATGCGTATACGTAGATGGGCTAGCTCAGACGGGTCAGGGGACAGGGACAAGGTCGACTGGCGGAGGTATAGACAGGCCTTCGCCTGGTTCGACGAATCCGACCCAGAGTCGTTCGATTCATACAAGCTACCGCACCACGACGTCGTCGACGGCCGGCTCGTAACGGTTTGGCGTGGAGTCGTAGCCGCCATGGCCTCCCTACTCGGAGCTAGAGGCGGAGTCGACATACCCGCCGAAGACCGAAGAGCGGTATACAGCCACCTCGCAGCCCACTACCAAGACTTCGGCAGGGAGCCGCCTAGGTTCGAAGAGTCTCTATCCCGGCTCGGAGCGATGACCCCTGAACCCCAGCCTCAGGGTGTCGAGCCTTCAAGCGCTGGGGACCTTAGAGAGGAGGTAAAGGGAAATATGTCTAGTAAGGTGGATTATGAGACGGAGCCTAAGGGTATAGTGGAGGAGTCTAAAGACCCCTTAGCCGAGGATAGGCGAAGGTTCCTCGAATCGCTTAAGAGAGGGGTCTTAAGGGAGCAGTGGGAGGCGCCGTTGAGCTATCCGGAGAAGCCCTCGGCTAGGATATCGAGCTTCATAAGGCGCTCAAGCATCCTATCTGGAAAGCCCGGTGAGACGGTTAACATACCCTACGTCGCGCCGTTCGAGATGGATGTCCTCTCCGAGGTCGGCGGCTCGTTGACGCCTAAGACGAACCTCTACGGGACGGTTCAGGCGAGCATAAAGGAGGCAGCCGCTTACACGGAGATACCGTACGCAGACATCGAGAAGCTCAGCGAAGACCTGCTCTCTGAGCTTGAGGCCAGGTTCAGCGACGCGGCTCTAAGGGCGGTCGACAGATACATACTCGACACGCTGATCGCAGACGACACCATACCTGAGCTCGACAAGTCCGGTGAATCCGTGAGCTTCGACGCCGGATGGATAATAGACGCCATAGGCAAGCTGGAGCAGAACGGGAAAGCCGTGGACCCCGGAAGCTGTCTACTCGTGGTCTCTCCGGGAATGTATGAAAACCTACTTAAAGGCTTGGTCGAGAATCAAGCCCTCGTATACGCCAGGCCGGACGTGGCTAGGGAGGGTAGGGTGGTCGAGCTCTTCGGCGTGAGGGTCGCCGTATCAGGCTACATGCCTGAGTGGGACACGACCAACCACTACCTCAGCGCCTACCTCATCCATAGAGATGCCATGGTCTTCGCACCGAAGAGGCAACTCCTCATCGAGACCGAACGCGACACGGTGAGCAGGAAGGTCAAACTAACCGGTTCCCTGACGTTCGCCGTAGCCATAGTCGACAAGAACGCGATAGTGGAGATAAAGACCCCTGCAACCGTCTAAACCCACCCACTCCCTTAGGCTCCCCCATCCCCTCGTTTTTATTCAAACCATATCTCGCCGAGGTGGTGAAGCATGGGTTACACAACCGTTTCAGACGTGAAGCGTAGGATCGGTAATCTAGACTACGACGACTTCGGGTTTGAGGACCAGGAGAGCTTCGAAAACTACCTTTCGAAGCTCATAGAGCAGGCGTCTAGGCTCATAGACGGCTACTGCGGTGTCCCACAGGGCTTCTTCGACGGAGGATGCCTCCTGACGGAGACGTTCAAGGGGTCCGATGTCAGGATGGATGGGTTGGGCTGCTTCGTCAAACTAACCTACACGCCTGTGCTCTCAGTCTCGAAAGTGGAGGTCAACAAGGGTAGCGACGATGAACCGGATTGGCGTGCTACGGTAGACTACGTGGTCGAATCTGAAACCGGGAGGCTCTACTTCACCCAGGAAACCCCGAGTCTAGCCCTGAGACAGTCTGTCAGGGTCGAGTACTCCGCCGGCTACCCCCAGACCCCCGGCGACGTCGAAGCCGTGGCCACAGACACGGTCTCGGTCTTCCTCCTCAAGCTCCTAGGGTGGCTACGGAGGGAACGGAGCGAACCCCCGGCTCTAACGCTGTCTAAAGAGAAACCGCTTAACCCCTACAGGAGGCATCTGACGCTGACAGGCTAGGAGATAATTCCATCAGGTGACCCATATGCTCGAGGTTAAGGTTCAGTTTTCAAACCTAGAGCTCATCGAGAGGCTCAGGAGGGCGGTTTCAGGCATAGGGGCTAAGGCCGCTAGGAGATGGGCTCCGAGGTTCGAGGCGGTTCTCAAGTCCTCCGCCCCACAGAGGACCGGTAAGCTTCAGAGGATGCTCCGTGTCGAGGCCGTAGGCGACGTTGTAACGGTCGGAGGACCGGATTATCTAGCATACCTTGTTAAAGGGGTTAAGCCTCATATGATATACCCGAGAAAAGCCAGCGTTCTAAGGTTCGAGGTCAAGGGAGAGCTCGTATACACCAAAAGGGTCAGCCACCCAGGCTTCCCGCCTCAGCCCTTCTTCACGAGAAGCCTCGACATGAGCCTGAGGCTCCTACCCGAGATGATCATGGAGGTGCTGGAGAATGCTTGACGAGATCTCCGAAGCAATCTTAGCGATCCTGAGAGAGGACCCGACGCTCTCGACGTCGATTAAGGCGTGGTTTAAAGGCGTGCCCTCTAGGTTCGAGAGGTATCCGTATCTAGCCGTGATATGGTCGGGTGGGGACTTGACGTTCAACGGGAAGGTCTCGGTGTACGAGAACGACTTCGAGGTCATAATAGTCGACCTGAAGCCTAAAGCCGAGGACGCGGAGGAGAGTGTGATGAAGCTTTCTGAAGCGGCGTATGAGGCGTTGGCTAAAAACCATAAGCTCAACGGCACGGTCGACGATTCGAGGGTGGTTAGATGGGACTCTGAGGGCCTGGCGACGGAGAAGGGAAGCCTCAGAGGCGCGAGGCTCATCCTACGTGCGGTTAAGCTGTTGGTCTAACTCTCCTCCCAACCCCTCCGGCGTCCCTCTGACCGGGGGATAGGTTGAAGGAGGTGAGAAACCCATGTCTACACCTGTCCTAGGTAGAGACGCATCCGTCGAGCTAGACGGGTCTACTGTCGGCTACTGTAGAGGTTTGAGGGTGGGCATAGACGTGGAGCTTGTCAAGGAGTATAGGCTTGGAAGCGACAAACCAGCGGTGCTGGAGGCTGGAAACAAGAGCTTCACCGTGGATATCGACTACATGTGGCTCGACTCCTCGGTCGCGGATAAGGTTCTCAGCGGGACAAAGGTCGCGATAACCGTATACCCTGAGGGAAACGCCTCAGGGAAGCCTAAGATAACCCTGAGCAACGTGGTCTTAACCGGCTGGGAGTTCAGGGTCGAGCAGGACGGCGTCATACTCGAAACCGTGTCCGGAGAGGCCGAGGACATAGAGTTCGGAACTGTGACGTAGAGCATGGAGATGATGGGTATGGACGCGTATGAGAAGGGTATGCGTAAGCTCGACGCGTACATCGAACAGAGGAGAAGGGAGCTAAAACACCTGAGGATAGACGACCTACTGTCGACCGACCAGGTTAGAGAGGTCGAGGTTCCCGGTTTAGGAATCATAAGATACGGTAGGCTGACGGTCGAAGACGCGTTGGCGGTCTCTAGGATAGAGGACGAGACCGAGCAAGCCGTCGAGACCGTGGCTAGGATGCTGAGGAAAGCCGACCCCCAGGTGACGGTAGACAAGGTTAAGATGCTTCCCGCAGACGTGTTCACAAGGCTGGCTTCGGCGCTCATGAAGGAGCTGACCGGAAATTTCAGGTAGAAAAGGTCAAAAGGCTCATAGCGACCGAGCCGATGCTTCAAAACCTCGGCTTCGTCTGCTGGTTCTACGGGATGCCTCTCAGGGACGTGTTGAACCTCACCCAACCCCAATTTATTTTCCTCCTCGCGTGGGCGGAGTGGTGGTTTTTGAAAACCGGTAAGAGAAGGAGGGGCTAACCACGTATCCGCTTTTACCGGTTCTAGAGCTCACGGTCGAGTATAAACCCGTAAGGAGGGGCTCTAGAAGGGTGCTTGAGGTTTCCAGGGCCTTCGGTCTCGGATGGCTAAGTAGAGGCTTCACGGTCTTCAAGGGCTTTAGGCTTGAATGGGTGGACCCGGCTGTGATCTACGTGACGGGTGAATCTGGGGGAGGTAAAACCACGCTTCTCAAGGCGTTTAAGAGGCTTTACGGATCCGAGGCGATCAGCATGGACGAGGTGGAGGTCGACGAGGACGAGGTCTTATGCGAGGCGATAGGGAGAGACACGAAGGAGGCGCTCTACTACCTCAGCATGGCAGGGTTGGCCGAGGCATATCTTTTCATACGGAGCTACGGGGAGCTGAGCGCCGGGCAGAGATACCGCTACAGGCTGGCTAAGATGTTCTACAAAGCAGTCAGGGAGGGGATGAAAGCCGTGATAGTCGACGAATTCTGCAGCCTCCTTGACAGGACGACCGCCAGGGTGGTGGCCTACCTAACCCAGAAGCTCTCCCGCCGGTTAGGACTAACCCTGGTGGCAGCCTCAAGCCACACGGATATAGCCGAGGACCTAAACCCAGACATATTGGTCGTTAAACCTTTCCTACAGCCTCCGGTCGTCGAGCACAGAGACGTGACACCTAAACCTTTCTCCCTCTCAAACCTAGTCAGGATAGTCGAGGGGAGGTTCAGAGACTACTTCAAGCTCGAAAGGTTCCACTATAAAGGTTTCAGACCCGCCTATCCGGCTAAGGTTTTCAAAGCCGTCTACGGTCGAGAGACGATAGGGGTGATCGTCTACTCCCACGCTCCCATAGCGTGTAGGTGCAGACGTATGGTCTTCGGCTCAAACCTGTGGGATTACGTCAAATCCGGTAGGCTTCTAGCGATATCGAGGGTCGTAGTTCACCCTAAGTGGCGTGGGGTCGGACTAGGCGTTAGGCTTGTGAGGGAAACCCTATCCCGCTGCGGCGCCGATGTCGTAGAGACCATGGCCGCTATGGCCGTATACAACCCCTTCTTCGAAAAGGCGGGGATGCGTCTAGGCTGCAGCTACACGGTCGAATATGACGAGGCTCTTAGAAGACTCGACAGGCTCCTAAACAGGTACGGGTTTGACCCAAAGCTTAGAACAAGCTGGAGAATGGTCTACGACTGGCTTGAAAAGCTAGACAGCGAAAAGCTCGAGGAGTTTAAGAGAAATCTATCGAAGCTTAGACTGCCCAGGGTGAACAGGAAGACCATAGAGCTGAGGAACAGGCTCAAAACCGGTGGGCCTGTCAGCCTCCATAGTCTAGCGACATATCTGTTCAGCTACCCGTCGCCCGGTATGAAGTACAACTACTACTATTGGCTGAACCCGAGGGTCGAGCGGCTTCTCCAGCCCCGTAGAGTTGCCGCTTAACTGTGTCTACGAGCCTCTTAAACCCATCCGGGTCTAGAACGTTCTCCAACCTAACGGCCACGGAGCCGTCTACCAGAGCCACGACGTCTCCGACCCTGAAGTAAAACCTGCTTGAAATGTTTTTGTAGAACTGGAGCCAGCCTCTCTCGAGGAGAATGGATTTGCTAAGCTTCCGTCTTCTAACAGGCCTCGAGCCGACCACGAAGAATTCGACCGAGTTAAGAGGAGCAGAGCGCTTGACAGACCTTGTCTCCAAATCAACCTCGAAAACCCTATAGTTTGTCACGAAAACCTCGCTCCGACCATCTGGATAACCCACTAGCCTCCTAACCACATACTCCCCTCTCGCGAGTCTAGGCTCTAGGAGATTGACCCTAGCCCTCGGGAGGCTTGGGTCTAACGGCGATATCTCAAGGGTTTGACTGTCCTCTAGAAGCCTAGCCTCTAGGATGGGCTTCTGAACCTGTACGCGGTATAGGCTTTTACAGGCTTCAGCCAGGTCCCTAACCTTCTGAGGCTCGTCCACCATAAATTCATCCCAAATCTTCCCACCGGCGACCACGGCCATATAGCCTGTCACCGAGACTCCGGCCTTCTTAGATAAGAAGACCGGGAGGCCCTTAGAGGTTATACCTGCGAGCCCGTACGCGGTTAAGGGTTTAGCCACGGATAAGGTCACCACGAGTTCGGCGTTCACGAGCGGGTGACAATAAACCATCACGCCCCTCTCGTAGTTGTACTTGAAAACCCTGTAGTTGGTTATGACGGTTTCCCAGAGCCTCCTCTTAAGGATTAATCCACGGTGCTCGACATGTCTCCAGACGACGGTCTCGCCCTCAGCCATCTCCGGGCTTGAGAGGTTTACCCTGACCTCTCTGCCATCGATCTTAACTATCAAAACGTCTCCCAAACTACCACCTATTCGAACCTAGACCCGTATAGCTGGGCTTTAACCGTGTCCACAAGGTTCTTAAGCCCATAGGGGTCTAATACATTCTTCCACCTAGCCACTATGGAGCCTCCGCTTAGAACGGCTACATCTCCGACCCTAAAATATGTGTCCTTACTTAGCTTGCCATAAAATTCAAGCCACGTATGATTAAGCATAACTGGAGACTTAAGCCTCCCCTTACGCATAGGCTCGACCGACTCGACCAGAAACTCGGCGTCCACGAGCGGGATAGAATACTCGACATCGCGATCCCGGCTTAATCCAAACACCCTGCAGTGAGTTATGAAAACCACCCCATCCCTCTCACCCCTACTCTCGACAAGCCTCCTAATAGACAATTCACCCCACGCAAGCTCAGGCTGATATAGGTCAACCCTAACCCCGACCGGGCCTGGATACCCAGGATTAACCGGCTCAACCGTAAGGATAGAGCCTTCACGGCTAACCCTAACTAGAGGCTCGTAAACAGGTTCGCCGTAACGTGCCCGTTTAACGGCATCGATAAGCTTCTTGAGCTTAGCCGGCTCCTCGACTAGAAACTCTGCATTCATAACCCCGTATGCCACGACGGCTATGCAGCCGAAGTTGCGGACATCAACCGGTGCGAAGTCGAAGACCGGTTCACCGTCCTCGGATACGCCTACAAGGTTTACGGCTCCGCTCTCGCTCCTGAACATGGTGAGGGTCACCACTAGGTCTGCGTTCATCAAGGGAACCGCACATGTCATCTCGCCTCTCTCGTGGTCGTAGTCGAATATCCTGTAGTTCGTTATAACCCTCTCCTCCGCTACCCGCTTCTTAGTAAGCCCCTTATGCTCGACATACCTCCATAAGACCTCCTCACCCCCAGCAAGCCTCGGGTTAGACAGGTCTATTTCGACCTGTTTGCCGGCTTTCTCATCCCAGAACCTCACCCACGAGGGAGCACGCCATAACGTTCGACCCTTAGACATCTATCATCGGTAACCTGCATGACAGTTTTAAGCTTTCCCAGAGGTGGGAACCCTTGGATAAGAGACTTGAGATAGAAATACGCTTCAAAGCATACGTCGAGCAGGTTAAGAACTCCCTGGAAAAGCTAGGAAGCTCTATCAACGGCCTTTCAAGAGAACTCTCAGACCTAGGAAGCATATCCAAGATGGTCGCAGCCACGATCATAGGAGACCTAGCCATAGACGCCCTAGACACGCTTCAGAACTCGCTAACCCAAGCATCTGCGAGCTTTATCGACCTCGAGTCGACGCTCGTCCGGATTACGGCTGCGATGGGTGTGACGGGTGACGAGGCTGCTAGGCTTCGTGAGGAGTTTCTCGAGGTCGCTAAGCGGCAGACGGACCTCGGTTACACGGCGGGGGAGGCGGCTCAGGCGCTTGAGTCGCTTGTTAAGGCGGGGCTTGAAGGCGAGCAGGCGGTTAAGGCTCTCAGGGCTGCGTTGGAGATGGCTAGGATCGAGGGTATCTCGACGGAGCAGGCGGCTAACCTACTCGTCGCGACGCTTAACCAGTTCGGGATGAGCGCCGGGGACGCTGGTAGGGCGTTGGACGTGCTTATCAACGCTTCGATGCTCGGTATCGACGCCGCCAGCGACTTCGCCACCGGCCTAAGCTACGTCGGCACCGTAGCCCACCAGATGGGCCTCTCACTCGAGGAGGTTACCGCGGCGCTCGTGGCGATGAACTCGGCGGGGATCGACGCCGGTTCGGCCGGCCGCTACCTCGCAGCTATGCTTACGGATATGATCAACAAGTCCGACAAGCTCGGCTTCTCGATCTACGACGCGTCTGGGAAGATGTATTCGCTGGGCGAGATAATCAAGCTGCTTCGTATCCACTTGGAGAGCTTCGGCACCCAGGCGGAGCGCGACGCCTACCTGACCGAGATATTCGGTGCGCAGGGTCGCCGTGCGGCGGCGGTGCTGCTTCAGATGAGCGACGGGTTCGACGACCTGACCGCTGCTATGGCTCAGGAGGGCTCGGCGAACCAGATGGTCAACGAAATAATGGACACGACGGCGGGGCGGTTGGCTAGGGTGCATGCGGAATCCGCGAACGCGAGCCTGGGCTTCGGGCAGTTAACCGCCGGGGTACAGGAAGCCTTCGCAAGCTTCACAACATTCTTAGGACCTCTTGCTCAAGTGGCTCAGGGCCTGGGTCCCTCGCTGTTGCAGGGCGCGGTAACCGGTGTGACGATGGCTTTGCCTCAGCTTATCTCAAACGTTGGAGGTGTGACTGCCGCATTCTCATCTATGGGAAGTCTTATCTCGACATCAATTATTCCACTTTTAACAAATCCTCTTACGCTCGCTATAGCCGGCGTCGGCATCGCCATAGCAGGGCTCTACATGGCTTGGCAGAACAACTGGTTCGGAATCCGAGATGTCACGGCGAGTGTCGTCGATACACTTACAAACGCGTGGAGTAGCTTTACGAGCTGGCTGACCGAGGCGGCTGACGGCGTTATCTCGTGGTTTCAGGATAACTGGATGATATTCTTCGGTCCTGTCGGCATGCTCTACAAGGCTTGGGAGGAGAACTGGCTCGGTATAAGGGACTTTACGGATGGCGTAGTGAGAGAGCTTGAGAATATGTTTAGCGGATTCATGGATTACCTCGGCGATGTATGGGATGGTATAGTTTCCTCTGCTCAATCAGCATGGGATGGGCTTGTTAATACTATAACGAACGCGTTCAACTCGATAACGAGTAAGACTGAGAGTGCGGTTAATCAGGTAAACTCTAAGATGCTCTCTATGCGGCGTAACATGGTGAACGTAGGGAACACGGCGACGGAGACAGGTAACAAAGTAGCGAGTCTCGGAAAGAACATCTCGAATCTACCGGATAAGACGGTGACTGTGAAGGCGGTCGGGCGTCCTCTGTGATAAGGTCTGTGAAGAGCGAGCTGGACAAGGTGAAGTCGAAGACCGTGACGATCAGGATAAGGAAGCTCACATACACGGCTACGAAAACCGGGGGCGGTGGAGGAGCCTTATCGACGAGCGAGTATATCAAGGGTTTCCAAACCGGCGGATGGGTTCCGCGGACAGGCTTATACCTCTTGCACGCCGGCGAGTACGTCGTCCCGAGAAGCCGGCCGGCTATAAACGTTAACCTGAACGTCTCAGGCTACGTCGGCGATCCCTATGAGCTTGCGAGAATATTATCTTCCGAGCTGGCTCGGAGGCTCAGGAGGTTTGAGAGATGAGCTACCTGCTTGTTAATGGAGCAGAACCTTCTGGCTATTTGCTGAGCTTCGAGGTCGAGAAGAGCCTATCCTCCGCCGGAAGGCTCAGGGCGAGATTCTATGATCCTAATGGCGCGGTTTCTGGTAGTGTTGATGCAGGAGATATTGTTGAAGCATATGCGGATGGCGTGAAGGTGTTTAAAGGCGTTATAGAGAATATCTCGACGGTTAAGCGGAACCGCCGTGTCTACACGGAGCTTGAGGCTTCAGACTTAACAGTTAAACTTCTGTTTAAGCTTGCTCGGAAAAGTTATGTTGATGCAACGATTAGCTCTATCGTTGATGATTTGATTTCTTCTTATTTTCCTGAATTCTCGAAGGATATAGATACTGTTACGCAGACGATTACGATCAAGTTTAACTATAAGCCTGTGTTCGAGTGTATAAAGCAACTCGCCGATATGGTCGGATACACATTTTGGGTAGATAAGAATGCTACGTTTCACTTTAAACCGCGAAGAACCGGCACGGAGCTTGGAACATGGAATTCAAATGAAATAACGAGCTTCGAGAAACGGGAGGTTACGGAGCATATCAAGAATGTTCTACACGTCTACGGCGCCGAAAGCGGTGGTCAAACGGTCGTCGTCTCGGTCCGAGATGAGCAGAGCATCGGCAGATACGGTGTTAGGGAGGGTTTCGTCAAGGATGAGTCGCTTAAGACGGTTGATCAGGCTCGGGAGCTTGGTAAGAGTCTGCTCGCAGACCTCGCTTATGAGAAAAACAGTTTGAGAGCCGTGTTGTCGTGGAAAGATGTCGATATCGAGCCTGGCGACATAGTCACGCTTTCCGAGCCGACGGTTCAAGGAAGCTACGAGGTCGTTTCAAGCAGGATAAGATGTGTTCCTAGTCGAGAACCTATCGTTGAAGTCGAGCTTTCCGAACGTGTCGAAACGCTCGAAGACATACTCTCAAGGCTCACACGCGACGTGCGGAGGCTTCAGACCGAGCCGCTCACATTAGAGGAGGTGATAAGCCTATACTCAGGCTTTCCTGAGCTTGCACAGTTATCGGTTCCGGACACGGTCGCCTACTCGTTTCTCTCCGTTTTCACGCTCGGTCAATCCGTTTTAGGGGGTGATGATAGGCTTGGCTAAGGAAGATGCGAGAATAAGGTGGAGCGGCGTGTTCAAGGCGGAGCTCCGTAGAGGTGGGAGGCTCGTGAAAAGCTATGAGGCTCGGAACGTTGTCTGTAATGTTCTTCTAAGCCAGCTGAGGAATGCTCTCATCGGCTCAGGCTCGGTAAGCGAATACACGCATATAGCCGTAGGTTCAGGGACAACAACTCCCACAAGAAGTGATACGGCTCTCGCGAATGAAATCGCTCGAAAAGTCTGCGATGAAAGGCTGATTTCAGGGACAAAAGTTATCTATCGAGTTACTTTCGGCTCCGATGAGGCGAACGGCTCGATAAACGAGGTCGGTGTGTTTGATGCCGCTTCAGGAGGGAATATGCTCGCTCGAGCTTTATTCGGCGAAACCATAGAGAAGACGAGCGACTATATTCTATTTGTCGAATACGAGGTGGAGATAAGCTATGCGTAGGTTTATCCGCCGCCTCTGGTTCTGGCTCGGCTGGTTTCGCCCTAGGCATCCTAGTAGACGAAGTTCTGAAGGAGGGTTACCTGTTCCGGCTGGAGGATTTATACGCGCCTCAAGTCTATCCGAGCCACGAGCAACTGCTCCTAATCACGCTCATCTGCCTAGTCGTATCCATAATAAGGGAGGTGAGAAAGGTTGGGTATAAGGCATAAGACCGTGAAGTCGAGCGGTGACAAGCTCTACGCCTCAGACTGGAACGAGCCTCATGAGATAGAGAGTGGAGCAAGCTTTCCGTCTAACCCCTCGGAGGGCGACCTGTTCTACCGGAGCGACGAGCACCGGATATACTACTATAACGGCTCTGAGTGGAAGCCTGTAGCCGACATACCGACCGGACACGTTAAACTGCCGGAGCCTTCGACGAGCGACTGGATAACACCTGACAGCGTAGAGGCTTCCAGCGAGTATGATAGTGTTTTAGCGTCCGATAACACGGAGGTTTACAAGTCTACTACTCAGGGAGAGTGGGAGCTAGCAAAAACACTCAGCTTCTCGGAGAATATGGTCGGTAAGCTCCGCTACAATGTCAAATCCTCAGCTTCGGGCTATGAAGCAAGCGTTAAAGTCGAGTTGTTAAAAAACGGCTCGGTCGTCTACACGACTGAGAAAACGACCGAAAGCACGGCATATCAAGAATATACGGAGTATCCGAACGTCGAGGCAGACGAAGCGAAACTATATCTTAAGACACAATACGGCGTAGGTATGAGAGCATATAACAGCCTCTTCGAGATTCACGAGCATCGTCGAGACGATAATGCAATCGACGAGAACACCGCCACCTACTGGATGCCTAATCCGGCTAACCAAACCGGTGCATGGCTTAAGATGGATACCGGAAGCCTCCAGATAATCGGCGCCATAAGGATACACTTTCCCGACGCAAGCTACATACCCGAATCGTTCAAAATCGAGGGAAGCGAAGACGGCACAACATGGGAAACCCTACTAACCGGACAAACAGGCTCAGAGGGATGGAACACATACACATTCAACGCAAGATACCTAAGATACCTACGGATCACAGTCGAAAACTACGGCACAGCAAACGGGATAAAAATAGCCGAAACCGACTACTATAGCCGTATAACCGAGCGGGTTGCAGCTCTACATGGACATGGCTCGGGAGTTGTACGTTTCCGTAGAGGTCATGGCGAGAGACTGTCTGACGACGTCAGACGTGAAGTTTTGGAAGCGTTAAATGAGTTTAGACAGGCGTCTGCTCAGGAGAGGTTTACGAAACTAGAAATGTACCTGTTGTTGCTCGAAAAGAGGATAAGGATGCTCGAGGACCTAACAGGTGTCTAGGAGGGAAGTATTTTTCTACAGGCGTGTATCCTCTACTAGTAGACTTGTCGAGCTTCGAGAGGCATAAGGCTAAAGCACCTAAAACGCTTAAATTCGCAGTGATCGTATGCAGCAGTTCGAGGTTCGAAGCCTATAAGTCTGGTAGACGGTTCGAAGACACGTCAGGCGACTTGGCTGAGTCTCTTATAGAGGCCTGGGGCTTCAAAGTAATCCATAGAATACTGCTTCCTGATGATCTGAAGATGATCAGGGAGGCTGTGGATGAGTTATGTTCAACGGAGGATGTCGACGTCGTGCTCATATCGGGAGGAACCGGGTTATCACCGAAGGACGTCACCGTCGAAGCTGTCAGACCGATGTTCGAGAAGGAGATACCGGGCTTCGGCGAGTTGTTCAGGATGCTTACCTTTCAGAGAGAAGGTAGTGTAGCGGTCCTATCTAGGGCCGTAGCGGGGGTTTGTAGGGGTAAGATCGTGTTTGCAATACCGGGTTCACCTGGGGCTGTCGAGCTTGCGTTGAAGAAGCTCATACTTCCCGAAGCCGCTCACATGGTTCTGCACGCGAGAGGACTAGGCTAGAGTCTCTAAAATTATGCAGAGCCCTATGACGATGAATGCTATGGCGCTTATGACCCTCACCTTGTCGCCTGCGACGGTCTGAATGACCTTAAAGCCTAGGTAAGATGCGGCTGCTACTAAAACCGCGGAGGCTAGACACACACCGGCCAGGACCTGAAAGACGTTTTGAAGACTTGCGGCTAAGACCAGAGCGGTCAGGTTGGTCTTATCTCCGAGCTCCATAAGTCCCACCAGTAGCGCTGACTTGAGGAAGCCGGCTTCGCCCTGGTATTCAACCAAGCTCTCAGGTTTTCTAAGAGCGCGCACTCCGAACGCTATGAAAAGCAACGCCGAAGAGATCTTTACCCAGAAGACCGGTATGAAGAGAGTCAAACAGTCTCCGAGTATGATAAACGGGATGTTTACTGCTATAAGCCCTAAGAGGCTTCCGAGGAAAACCGGAAGTACCCTTCTAGAGGAGGAGGCCAGCATCATCGTGGCTACCTGGGTTTTATCCCCCAGCTCTGCTAGCGTAAACGCGATGAACGATGTTATCAGAGGGTTAACTCCGTAACAGTCCAACCTCACATCCTCTGTAAAGGCTCTATGCCTATTAGCCTTAGGGCATTCCTCATAGTTATCTTAAACGCCTCGACGAGAGCTAGCCTAGCCTTTCTAAGCCTCTCCTCTGCTTTGAGAACCGGATGGCGGTCGTAGAAGGAGTTGAACACCGTAGCTAGACCGTTACAGTAGCTTGCTATCGTATGAGGAGCAAGGTTCTCTGAAGCCTCTACAAAGACCTGTGGAAACTTTGCTATGGCTAATCCCAGCTCTTCTTCAAGCGGCTCTTTTAGAAGGCTTAGGTCATACTCCTCTGGTTTTTCTGAGGCCTTCGCCGTGATACCGCATGCCCTAGCGTATGCGTAGAGTATGAACGGGGCGCTGTTCCGCTTAAAGTCTAGGACCCTATCCCAGCTGAAGACCACATCCTTACCAGGCTCGACGCTTAGGAGACTGTATTTTATGGCGCTCACACCTACACTACGGGCTATAAGTCTCCTCTCCGGCTCAGGTATGTGAGGCGATATCTTGGTGACCTCCATATACGCCCTCGCCTCGGCCTCGTCGAGCAGATGGTCGAGCGCGACGTATCGGCCTCTTCTACTGCTCATCTTAAAGCCTGGGAACTTAACTAGCCCATAGGAGAAGTGAACCTGGTTTTTAGCCTGCTCTCTATAGCCTAGGACGTATAGGGCCACGCGGACCTGTATCTGTGGAAGGGTTTGGTCGAAACCTACCACGTTTATAACCCTATCGGCGTCTCGAAACTTCATTAGGCTATAGGCTATATCCCTCGTGGTATACAGCGTCGCGCCGTCTCTCCTAAGGAGAGTAAGACTTGGAACCTCGAAGCTCTTGGGTATCCCCAGCTCCTCTCTAAGCCCCAGCTCGTCGACAGCCCTCCCGGCCTCGAACTCGGGGACCCCTCCCACGAACTTCACGTATCCACTTCTGATAAGCCCCTCCAGGGCCTTTTTAACCATACTTGACCAGACCACGTCGCTCTCCCAGTCCCATGAGTCGAACTCTATCGAAACCCTATCCAACGTTTCCTTAAAACCGGCTAGGCATTTTTCGACGAGCGGCTTAACGAGCTTAACGGCTTCCTCGGCTCCACGTTCGTAATCCCTGAGAAGCTTCATAACCTCTGTCTCCGGGTCTTCGGAGCCTATACCCTCCATAAGCCTCCCAAGAAGCTCAGGGTTCTTCCTCTCTATCTCCGATAGAATGCCGATCCAGTCTGAAAGCTCGTATTCGACGCGTCTAGCATCGTCAAACCTACCGGAGTCCCTGAGCCTCTTAACCTCCTCCTTAAGCCTCCTGACCTCGACAAGGGCGGATATAGCCGTGTAGAGCTCTCCTATCGCGTGGTCTGGTTTAACCCCGGGCTTAAACAGGCTGTCACCGACTATCCTATAGGCGTAGGCTATCAGCGCGACCTGTCTACCTACGTCGTCCACGTAGAACCTCCTCGAAACCTTATGGCCTCTGGCGGTGAGGATCCTAGCCAACGAGTCTCCGAGGAAGCTGTTCCTAGCGTGTCCGACGGTTATCGGATGTAAAGGGTTTACGCTCGTATGCTCGACCACTATCCTAAGGGGCTTATCTGTCTCGACATAGCCCCACTTATCTCCAAGAGCTAAGGCTGAGCGGACCGCCTCGTCCACCATAAGACCGCGTTTTAGATAGACGTTCAGGTATCCCGGAGGGCTTACGACGACCCTGTCGATGAAAACGCGTTCTTCGAGATTAAGGTTCGCCAAAACCTCCTCGGCCATCTCGACGGGTTTAACCCCGACCTTCCTGGCTAGGCTGAGGCACATCGAACAGCTGAGGTCCCCATACTCTCTAGAAGGCGGCTCTTCAAGCTGGATACGTAAACCCTTGAACGCTGGGTAGGTCTTCTCGAAGGCCTCTGTTAAAACCCTCTCGACTTCTTCGACGAAGCACCCCCAGGGGTTGACGTAGACCATTTTCTTAACCAAACATCCCCTTAACACAGTTAAAAAGTTAGCCTTCACCTGCGAGGTTCTCTAAATCCTCTAACGTGTTTAGGTTCAGGAAGTGTCTAGGGTCTCCAAGCGTCTCCGCTTCTACATAGTTAACCCTTTTAAGCCTAGATATCATGGCTCTGACGCTCAACTCACCTTCCTCGATAGTCGACCTCGAGGCCTCTAGACAGGTCTCAACCCTGTAGACGGAGTGAAGGGGCTCTATGTAGCCGTTACGCCACATAGGCACCGCCGCGTCGTAGCCAACCACCTCCTCGAAGAGCCTTTTAACGGTATTCGGGTTTAAGAACGGAGAGTCGCACGGTGCGACGACGGCATAGCCGGAGCGTAAGTACTCAAACCCTGCCGCAAGCCCCACGAGCGGGGATCGAACCGGCAACCGGTCTAAGCATATCTGTACACCATACTCTTCTAGGATAGCCTCGAGCATCGGGTCAGCCTCCTTGACCACGACTATGAGCTCTTCTGTGAGAGGGGTTAGCCTCTCTATCAGATGAGCTATCATGGGTTTACCTTTTAGCAAAGTTAACGCCTTCGGGTGGCCAAACCGTCTACCAGACCCACCTGCTAAAACTATGCCATACTTCAAGCCTGAGTTCCCTCTTCCTCGGCTTTGACGACCTTTTTACCTCTGGCCTGGGGGATCACTTTCAGCTTCCAGTTTTTAAACTCCTTTTCCAGTTCTTTCCCTTGGAAAAGTCTATCCAAGAAGACGGCTAGGCTTCCGCATTCAGAGTGGGGCTGAGAAGATACGGCTACGTTCCAGTCGGCCATTTGATAGACTATGCCTGGAACCTTACTGGCGCCTACGACTACAAGCTTATCCTTACCCGACCTTCTTATCTCGTCTATCACGTCCTGTATAGGGAGCCCGTAGACGGTTAGATGTATTATCTCCCACCCCTCCCCCTTAGCACGTCTCATGAAGCCCAGCCAGTCGTCTACATAGCTTATCTCGAACGGTCCACCCCAGAGCTCGACAACCTTCCTGAGGCTCTTTACGACGCTCTCGTCTCTTTCACCCGATAAAACTATACCGTCGGCGCCTAGGGCTCTAGCTATAAGCCCCACGTGGGTCGTTATACGCTTGTCTCTTGAAACCCTATGGCCGAGCCTCAGGACGTAGACTTTCATAGCTACTCCCTAGGCTTCGTAAGCCTCATCCTAAGGACATCGCCTATGGTAAGTCCTCCGCCATGCTCCACCGGTGTCTTAAGCCCCTTATCCTCGACCTCGCTAGAGGGGACTAGAAGCCTGATCCTGAGCACGTGTTCAAGCCTCCTAGCCAACGCGTTATCTGGCTTGAGCTTACCCTGCTCGACTTTACTTATCACAGAGGCTTTTTCACCGACCTTCGCACCCAAGTCTTTAAGCGTCATACCCATACGCTCTCTAGCTTCCTTAACTATGAAGCCGTAGTTTTCGACTAAGGTATAGGCTTCGACAGTCTCCTCTATGCTTCTGCTTCTAACAGCCTTCTTGGGCTTAGAAGGTCTCAAAGGTCTCGAAACAGGAGTAGACCTTACGTAACCGGTTTTAACCATGCTCCTCCTAAGCTTAGGCTTCACAGGTGTGCCGAGCCTGCTACATTCCATGCATACCGAGAGCTCAGCACCCTCTATGATAACCCTAAAAAGCTTAGACGTTTTTCTACCGCAGACTTCGCATGTGGGGATTTGAATCCCCTCCAGTCATAGTAAGGCTTGTTTAGATATTTAACCGTTAAACGTTTCACGGGGTTAAACTCTTTAACCAGGTCAGGGTTTAAATCGCGTGGTGTCGACCGTTTGAGTCCCCCATCGGTCTACATAACCGAGCCCCTCCCTATGGTGGAGGAGATGGTTAAGCTTCTCGAGGACGCAGGTATCGAAGCGGAGGTCTCAGAGGTCTTCCACGAGTATGTGCCCGAAGACCGGATTATGGAGGTCGACGGTATCGTCGTAGCCGATTCTAGGATAACCCCTGAGTCCGTCGAGAAGGCCCGTAGGCTTAGGATAGTTCAGAAGTTCGGTGTAGGGGTCGATACGATACCCATAGAGGTCTGTAGGCGGAGGGGAGTGTACGTATGCAACATACCCGGTATTAACAGCCTAGATGTCGCGGAGTTCACCCTCGCAGCCATCTTGTCGATACTTCATAGGATAAGGGAGAGAGACCTCATGGCTAGAGAGGCTAGGTGGAGCGATAGGCCTAAGGTGTTGTCTGAGAGGCTGACCGGTAAAACCGTTGGGATAATCGGCTTCGGGAGGATCGGTAGGCAAGTTGCGAGGCTTCTGAAACCGTTTGAGACCCGGGTCCTGGTATACGACCCCTACGTAGCCGTAAGCCTGGTCGAGGAGTATGGGGCGGAGAAGGTCGAAGACCTAACCCGGTTGCTTAAGGATTCAGACGTAGTTACCCTACACGTGCCCTTAACCAGCGAGACTAGGCATATGATAGGGCGTCGCGAGCTTAGGCTGATGAAGCCTGACGCGGTTCTCATAAACACCTCCCGGGGAGCGGTCATAGACGAGGAAGCCCTCTACGACGTGCTTAGAGCCGGTAGGATCAGGGCGGCTCACATAGACGTCTGGGCCAAAGAGCCTGTATCAGAGGATAACCCCTTACTCAGGCTCGAGAACGCTCAGCTAAGCCTCCACCAAGCAAGCTGGTCGGTAGAGTTCTTCAGAGAGGCGGCGAGGTTCTGCGCGGAAAACATACTACGGGTCTTAAGGGGCCTAAAACCCTTAAACGTCGTCTGGGAAAAGTAGTTCTTTCCGTACTACGTCGCTTTCGACTAACTGAGATGAGCCGCCGATAAGTAGGTCCATCGGCTTATCCGCGTCCTTCATTCTAAGTTCCATGATGACCCTCCCATCCTCCCTGCGTATATAACATCCTCTGCATCCTCTGAGCCGTAGAACTTCGCCCTATCGTCTATACACCCTCTCCCCCTAAATCTAACAAGACTAAGGGGGAAGCAACTGCTCTTTATTTCTTTTAATGTAGTTATCTTATTTTTGAACGCGTTGGGCTTAGCCTTTCTAGGCGTTAGTAGAGCGGAACCCTGTCTCTTCCACTTGGATGCGGTACCACGATGAGGTCTACCGTGACACCGAATATGTCGACGTCTTTAAACGACCTTCTGAGCTGCTCCTTAAACGCATCTTCGAGACACCTCTCTCGCCGTGTCTTGCTTATCGTC
>LUCB01000029.1 GCA_001593865.1 Candidatus Bathyarchaeota archaeon B24 | reverse complement strand
ACAAGCCTATCCCCATAATGCCTCCTAACGAGGTCGAGGTATAGGTCTATCAGGTCTTTAACATCCTCCAACCCGAAACCCATAGGGTTAGGCTTAACTCTGGATTCGACCGTTAAACTTTCAGACCGTATGAAAGCGGTAGAGAGGGTCTCAGAATTCCTACGGAGGGAGAAAGGGTTAGCTTATGTCTCCCTGGGAAACATCTCCTCAGCCGTCTTAGGGGCTCTCTTCTGGATAATACTGGCCTGGGTCTTGGATGTAGGCGAGTATGGGGAGACGAACTACTACATAGCCCTCGCCTCCATACCCGCGGCCATAAGCCTCCTCGGCTTAAACACGACTGTTGTGGCTTACTTGGCTAAGGGTGAGGAGCCCCTCCTCCACGAGGCCAACTCCATAGTTTTCATCTCTACCCTGTTTTTAGCGTTTATTCTCTCGTTCTTCAATTGGAGTTCTAGTCTAGTTATGATAGCTATGGCCTTCTACACCATGTCCTTAGCCGAGGTCCTCGGTAGGAGGCTTTATAGGGAGTATGGGGTCATCTGCGTTGCAAGCAGGCTTATTCAGATTCTTCTATCCCTGACCCTATACTTCTTTATAGGGTTGACAGGTATCTTAGCCGGGTACTTTTTAGGGCTTTTAATTCTAAGCTACAGGTATCTAAGCGGGCTCAAGAAGTTCAACCTAAGGATGGAGAATATCAGGAAAAGCTTGAGCTTCACGATTCACAGCTATGGTTTAAATTTGACGACGAATCTATCGAGCTACCTGGATAAAATAGTCATAGGCGGTTTCCTCGGTTTCGACATGCTCGGGCTCTACCAACTCGGATACCAATTCCTGATGTTTCTGAGCGTGATACCATCAAGCCTATACACATACATGCTACCCGAGGAGTCTAGCGGCAAGTCGAAGAGGGTAGTCGAGCTGGTTGGAATAGGCTTCTCCGTGACGACGGCCGTGGTCATGTTCATACTTGTACCGTGGATTATAACGGCTTTCCTTCCAGGATTCATAGACGCTATCCCGCTCGTCAGAGTGATGTGTCTAGGAATAATACCTGCTACCGTTAGGTCTACGTGTAACGCAAAGCTTCTTGGTAAAGGTCGGAGTAAGCCTGTCCTTGCCGGCGGATTGATATATCTGGTATGTTTGATGACAGGCTTCATCATACTAGGTTATACGTTTAAAGAGCTTGGTCTTGCGTTTTCTGTCGTCGCCGCTCAAGCATCATCAGCCGTTTACCTTTGGAAAAATTTAAAGTCTTATCCGGTCTCGAAAGGTTTACAGGGAATCGAGAGTTATTCTAAGAGTGATCGAGCTTGAGCGCTTCACCGGAATTTATCGGCGTATAAGCTAATGGATGCTTTTAAAACTCGACCTACACGTTCACACCGTTTACTCGGATAGTCGAGAAACGATTTAGGAGACACTGAACGTAGCCGAACTTAAGGGTTTAGACGGCCTAGCCATAACGGCTACCCCAAAGCGTGGGACGGAGAGTTCAAGATAAAAACGACGAGGCTTTAAAACATGGTAAGACATATATTAATAACGATAATAACCATTATTTTTAATGAGATTTGTATGCGTAAACCTGTTTTCGTAGCCGGTTTGGCTGTCATCGTGGTCGGGGTTGCCCTAGTTCTATACGGAATCCAATACGCGGGCTCCCTGGATGCCCTTATCCAGGCGGGTGAGTGGGACGTCACGTGGTATAGCATCCAAGACGAGTACGGCACCTGGGGTGAGGTGATAGGGTCGTCGAGGTTTCCAGCCAACTTCTACTACAGACCCATCAGCTACGAAGACTGGTTCGACCACTTCGGCTTCAGGGCTAAACTAACCATAAACCTCCTGGAGGACTCCACGGTAATATTCAAGGCCGGGAGCGACGACGGGATAATCCTATCGGTGGATGGAAGCGTAGTGATAAGCAGCTGGGTTACGAGAGGATACGCGGTCGACGAGTACAGGATGCCCCTCAAAGCCGGGACGCATGAGCTGGAGCTGTGGTGGTATGAGTGGGAGGGAGACCAGGCAGCATCCTTCGAGATGCACGTCGAAGAGTGGGAGCTAGCTACAGGAATCCAAACAGCGGGAGGAGGAATAACGTTCATAGGAGCTGTGATAACCGTAGTAGGCCTAGTTCTGAAGCCCGGAGCAACCAGCAGATAAGGGTGAAGGGCTATCGGCTGAAAGGAGACTATGACCTAGCGGTTTTGATTCCTAAAAATTATAGTCTCCTAGACCTAGGGCTTATCCAAGTAGATGTGGCAAAGGCTCTAGGCGTAGATGAGAGCCTCGTCGACATAATGTACTTGAACGAAGCCCCGCCTATACTGGTGGTCGAAGCCCTGGAGAGGATACCCATAATCGCCGAAGACCAAGCTGAAATCCTAGAGCTGAAGCTGAGAACGCTCGCAGAGATTATAGACCTGAACGAGAGTTGGAAACATGCCTCATATGAAAGAGGGTCGGTCTCCAAAGCTCAGGAGTAATAATTTCACGGTAGTGGAATTATTAAGACCGGTTTAGTTGAAATATAAGAGAAATCGCAACCTCGGCTCCTTCGAGTTTACTAATCTTAAACATGAAAGAAAATGTAGGATTTTCAAGACTACGGTTTTTAGATGCCTCATATAGCTTTCGTTTATCTAACATCGTCTACTATTACGATCGGAGTCGCTATGATCCTATCGAGTGCGTGTTTTCTGCCGAGGATTATACGTAGGAGCCACTTGGACTCGTAGTATTCGGTCTTACAGCTGGGTCTATGGACGTTTGGGACTTTATAGCTGAACGGGACTTTATATTCGGTCCCTGGGACGAGTTCTAAGTCTTTTTCCAAAACTTTTGCGGGTGAGCGATAGACATCGGTGCCGCTGAAATCGGTAGAGCTGGATATGAATTGGCCTAGGACTTTCTCAGGGGTTATCTCGCCTCGATTTACGAGGTCTATCCTCAATTCGTCTACCTTGAACATCTTCTTGGAGTTTATCACCGCCTCCCCTTCCAAGGTTTCTCCAGGTGTGAATGTAGCTTTCGGCAACCTCACATATGCGGAAAACTCCCCCATCTCCACGAAGGTTTCGACCTCCCCTACAGGCTTCTCGACCTCCATCCGAGATAGAACCGTTATCTGCTTTTTAGCCACGATATCCCTTCTCATTCTTCTACCTATTACGGCTTTAAGGGTCCATCCTGTTTTAATCCAACCCCCCTGGTAGGTTGGTGGGGCGTCCTCGGGAATTCTTATCCTGCCTGAGACGTTAGCACCGGACTTGGGTATCTGTCCCTTACCGGAGAGCGTTTCCTTTAACTCCATAAGTTTGAAGGTGAAGGTCTCATGAACCATCTCATCCGGGTCCTCATCCTCGCCGCCGGAGGAGTATAGTGAATACCTTCTCACGACGTTCCACCTCAGAGCAGATTGGCATAATAGCTCGAGTCTGAGTTCCTGGAAATCGAACTTCTTGTTCGTTTTAATGCTTAAATCAGCCTCTATGTCTTCGCCAGGGAAATAGGAGTCTCTATCGGTATCCAGTTCAAGCTTAACTTTAGGACCGAAAAGCATACCTCCACCTTCTGATCGACCGTTCCTTATATAATACCTGCAAAATTTCTATATAAAATTGTGTCAAGTTCATGGATACCTTACATGTTTGAAATGAACCTAGAACGTGTAAAGAGGGGAAGACTATATTATTCTTATGGCATCTCTAACGATATAGAGTGGAAAACGATGGAGAAAGATGGGCTTTCTGGCGTATTATTGTAAAATAAGCAACAGAAACAAAGGTCTTTATGGAACGTCAGAGGAGATGGCTGGTCGGAAATGCTACAGCGTCTAATATTACTGATAGCGCCATGCTTTTATGGAGTTCCTGAGCCACCATTTGTAAGGTTCTTTTTCGAGTCTACTCCTCCCCACTACGTGTACGTCTATAAGATACGCCAAGTCTCCGAGTTCATCCTCGAGTACTTTGACCATCTCGACATGGGACCTAAGCTCATCCACACAATCGGGAAGCACCACCAGGTCTATATCGCTGGCCCCGGTGATACGACCCCTGACGACGCTACCGAACACGTAAACTTCAACTCCAGGCCGAAGTCCCCTAAGCTTTTCGGCCGCAGCCTCGGCTAGTTTACACCAATCCTTGAGGGCTCTCAATCTCCTAGCCAACCAGCCTCCAATATCGTTCGACAAGCTTCATCATCTCATCCGCCGTCTCTACAGCGATTTCGGTCGTTTCAGCCTCCACCGCGTCGAACCGACAACTGGCTAGGTTGGTCTAGCAGATTCTAGGTATCTCCGGGTTCTGGCGAGTAATGACGAGTAATAGCTCGGCGTATTCGCTGCTCAAGAGAGCCGTCACTAACATATAGCCGGTTGGAGTATTAAAAGTTACCATGCATATCGAGTAGGTCGACGATCAAGTTAATAACGCGTGTTAAGGATATACCTGGCTAGGTTGTCCGGCTTCTTAGACATCTGCAGGAAGGTTCTAACGACCCTTATAAGAGAGACGGTTCTATTTTCGACGTCTGTCGAGCTCGCTGAGGCTCATCCGAAAGCGGTTAGGGCTGTGGCTAAGGCCTGTAGGAACCTGGTAAAGGAGTCGTTAGATGGGCTTCAGGGCTTTAAGGCCGATACGGCCGTGGAGAGGGCTTGTGAGAAGCTTAGGCTTTCTCTATCTATCCTCGACGCCTTAGCCGAGGGTAGAAGCTTATCGAAAGAGGTTCGAGGAAAGCTTCCGTACTATCCGTCTGATAAGCCCCTTCTGCTCCTCGATTTGGCCCACAGCTACGTCCACGAAGCCATAGACCTGTTAAAACAGTCCGAGGAGTTCAGGAGCCAATATGGGTTATTGGAGTTGCTGAGCGAAGCTAGAAGACGATCCGCGCCCAAGCATGTTTACCAAGCGATCTACCGATTAACCAAGGGCTCAAAGCTCTCATAGGATTGTAATTTGTATTCGTAATGTACGATTACATAAGCTACGTGGTTTAAGCTCAAAGTCTAGACAGAGTCCTTGAGAAAGGACTTAAGTATTTACCATGTTTATTTCCAATTGGTGATATAATTGGCGGTAACTATCGATAAATATGGAAGGGTGCTTATCCCTAAGGAAGTTAGGAATAGGATGGGTTTGAAACCCGGTACCACGTTGGACATAGCTGTAAGGGGGGACGAGATCGTCTTGAAGCCTCGTGACGTAGATTTGGAGAAGAGGGTCGAGGGGTTGGAGGAGTTTCTGGAGCGGGAAGCTCCCAAAGCTTTCGTGAACCCGACTTACAGGGATGATTCCAAATGGTTCTCACGGGATTATTGCCTAAGGAAGCTGGGTCTATCGAGGGAGTGATCGACACCGGGGTCGTGGTGATCGCTCACTTCGACAATCCGGCTAGAAAGGCGGCTTTCCGGTTCTTAAAGAAGGTTCTAGCCTGGGAGAGTAGACTACCTCGGTGTAGAGGAGACCGCGGCTTTCAAAGTGTTAACCAGGACTCTGGAGACTAGGTCTCCGGCTTTTCACGAAGACATCAGCGTAGATTCGGCTAAAGATAGCTTAACGTATGCTCTCTCCTACAAAGTCGAGTCATGGGATGGATACAGAATCCAGCTAGCGAGGAATTTTAGAGCGCCTATAATATATAGCGTTGACCGGGAGCTCGCTAGAAAGGTTAAGGGGATACAAGTCATAAACCCTATTCCATCCAGCATCTTCGCTAGGTATACTTCATGGCTAAGCGACAAGCGCCTGAGGTGGTAGTGGACTCAAAGAAGATGAGTGCGTCAAGAGAATAGTCGAGAAGTTAAAGGCCTTAAACCTTCTATAGTCGCTCTCAAGATTCAAGGACGTGTATGGAAGTAGTTCGGTGAGTATGAAACATTTTTAAGCACTAAAGTTATAGTTAGTTATAACTATGGTGTATTAAAATGAGAAGGGGGTTGGGGGGGTCAACTGCTGAACTATTGCATAAGCTTCGTAGAAGAGGCTTGGTGTTCACGTTCAGGGAGGCGTTAGAGGTTAGTGGCTACGATAGACAGTATCTGAAACTTATATTATACCTGCTTGAGAGAGGTGGCTGGATAGAGAGGGTTGAGAGGGGTAAGTATGTCATCTTGCCTCTAGAGGCTGAGAAGGACAGGTATACTCTACATGAGTTCGTGGTAGGGTCTATACTTGTTAAGTCCTCTGCTATAGCATATTGGTCCGCCCTCCACTTTCACGGTCTCACAGAGCAGATGCCTGGTGTCGTGTTCGTTCAGACGATTTCTAGGAAGAAAAGAAGAGAACTCGTTGTATTCAACACCGTGTATAGGATTGTCAGAGTCGTTAAGAGAAAATTCTTCGGACTTGAACCTGTATGGGTGGAGGGCTCGAAGGTCTACGTGACAAATAAGGAGAAGACCATTATAGACTGCCTTGACAAGCCCCAGTACTGCGGAGGGATAATCGAGGTGTATAAGGCTCTTAAAGACGGTAATCTAGATGTGGAAAAGCTTTCTAAGTACTTGACGTTGTTTGACAGTGGGGCGGTCGCTAAGAGGTTAGTTTACCTTGCAGAACTGGTGGGGCTTGACTTAAACATACCTGGTCGCTTGATCAAGAAAGGAATCGTGCTCCTTGACCCGACCATGCCGAGGAGAGGTTGGGTAGATTATAGACTTAAGCTTCTGATAAACTTGGAGCTGAAAGAATGATACCTCTGATAGAAATAAAGGAGAAAGCTGTAGCTGAGGGAGTTCCAGAGACCACGGTTATCAAGGATTACGCGTTGAGCTGGATGCTTAAGTCCGTAAACGAAATTAGCGATTCGTTCGCCCTTAAAGGCGGTACCGGGATACGGAAAGCATATATAGGCGGCTATAGGTTCAGCGTGGACTTAGACTTTACATTAACAAGTCCCGTAGACGTTAGAGATGTTCTATCGAACGCTACGAAGTTAGCTAGAAAGGAGAGTGGTATAGAATTCAGTGCGGATGTAGATGTCAGATCTGTCAGAACTGGACAGGAAGCCAAGATAACGTTCAGGCTATACTATCGCTTCCCAATGGTTATAAAGGTCGATATCACCGACCCTGAGAAAGAGACGATGGTTTTACCCCTGGAGAGGAGAACGCTCATACATCCCTATTCTGACGGATGTGAGGTTATGCTACTCGTCTATTCGCTTAAAGAAATCTTCGCGGAGAAAGTTCGTTCACTCTTCGAGAGAACTAGACCTAGAGACCTCTACGACGTATGGTTTCTCTCTAAAGTCATAGACGTAGAAGATGTCATACCCATTATTGTAAGAAAATTCGAGCATAGGTGTGTAGAGTTCCAGTTTGACCGATTCATAGAAAGGAGGAATATATTCCGTGGAGCATGGATATCTTCTCTCAGGAATCAATTGAAAGAATTACCGAGTTTTGACAGGGCATTTGTCGAAGTAAAAGATGTATTGAAGGTTATTCATGAGCATTGGCAGGTTCACTGATAAGGAAGTGGCGTAGAAGCCCATTGTCGGCCTTCTAACTACGTTAGGCATCTCTGTTTCGTAGCATTCTATCTTGTAATCCGACGCATATAAACAGACACCGTGACGTATCTACCCATGTAGACCGCCTTAAAATACTACTGACATTTATATGTGTTTGACCGAGTTTTAGGTCCATTATTAGGCTCTCTAGACCAGTTCTTTACATACGTTTAAATCGCACTTACTTCAAAGTACGTTTTGTCCGGATGAGATGGTACGTAATAGTGGTGAAAGCCCTTGAGACGGCGTTGATATTAGCGCCTATAGTTTACGGCTTATGTCTCTATGGTTGGGATGTCCAGTCTATGATGGTTCCTTCATACAAGTCTCCGGGGATGGGGTTCTCTGTAGGTGATGCCGAACCGGTCTTATTCGAGGACTTAACGGTCATAAACGTCTCCGTAACGAATACGGGTGAATGTCCTATAACGGTCACCGACTTCCAGGCACCGGTTCTATATAGGGGGAACAAGATCGGTGAGGCTTATCTACGATACCCTGTGAGCATACCTTCAGGAGAAACGGCTTATCTCATCATAGTCGTCGAGCTATCAAACGCTACACTAAGCGATGTTGTTGAGCTACCGGGAAGGGTGAGGGTTAAGCTGATGGGGCTTTTGGTCGAGGCGCCGTTGAACATAACGGTTTCTATTTGGAACATTCCCGAGGACATGCGGGGTCGATGACCAATGGTTCGCGTAAACGTTTTCGGTTTGATCAGCGGCTTTCTTATGCTCTACCTGGTCCTACTGCCGGAGCCTTGGTGGGTGGCTCTAGGGGGCTCGGATGGGGAGGCTTTTCACGTGTATGTTTCTCCGTTCGCTTTCGAGGTCGTCCTGCTCGGGAACCCTGTAGACATCCCTATAGTCTATTGGCTAACCTTAGCCTCTCGGTTGGCGTTTATACTGGCGGCTGTGGAAACGATATTCGCCTCGATAGTCGTCTACGAGAAAACGTTCAAAACCTTCCTTAGCCTCAGAGCCCTATCCGTGTCGATCCTATTCCCCATACTCATAGCCATAGGTCTAGCGGTTGCCGAGGAGACCATCGGATTATCTATACCGGTCTACGGGGAAACCTTGTCAACCTTTAACCTACCCGGACAAGGCTACGCGATGACCGTAGAGATGCCTATACGCACCTACTTCACAACCGCATATTTGCTCGCGTTGATAGCCGGTGTTTTGTCTCTAATAGCTAGGTCTTTTCACGAGGTTTTGATCAAAACAGAGCCAAGTATCAGTAGCGTTTAAACCCCTCCTAAAAGGTATAATACGCCTTACGGTAAGGAGGCTTATCGGAATATGCAGTCGATAAAGCTTACTGGAAAATTGTGGGAGAACGTTTATGTAGTACTTTTTATTTGTAAGACTTTTGGTTTGTATGGTCGAGGTAACGGTGACGAGGAAAGGGCAGATAACGATTCCCGCTAGGCTTAGGAAGAAGTATGGTATTATCGAGGGCTCTAAGGTTGAGGTTGTCGAGGAGGACGGGAGGATCGTGATCAAGAGGCTCACTAGTATCTTTGACTTGGCCGGTAGTAGTGCCGGAAAGGGGGATGTTGAGGAGTTGAAGAGACTTCTCGACAGGATGAGGGAGGAGGATGCCTGAGAGAAGTGTCTTCGACACTAGGTTCTTCATCGAATACTTCTACTCCAAGGACCCGCGGCGTCTTGGCAAGCTTAAGGGGTACTTAAGGTCTGTTAAGGTCAGGTTCGTTTCAGCCGTCACCCTTCATGAGCTTTATCGCATCGACTTGGAGAAGGAGGGAAGGGATGTAGCTAGATTGAGGAGTGAAGTTCTACGGAGGGACTTTAAGGTTGTTGGTGTCGACTACGAGCTGGCTGTTAGAAGCGCTGAGCTGAGGAGTAGGTACAGGATACCTATGGCGGACAGCATGATAGCGGCTACCGCCCAAGTCTACAAGTGTCCCGTGGTATCGGATGACCCCCACTTCAAAAAGATCAAGGGGTTAGAGACCAGGTGGATCAGGTAATGTAGCATCCGAAAGGAACACGTTAAGGTCTAGAAGCTTGAAAAGCCTCATCGACGCTTTCTGAGGTAGCCGAAAACAAGCCGTACCTCGACTCCACATAGGCGCTCTCAACATCTATCAAAATCTCCCTAAACCTCCTTATGAAGCTCATAACTTCCATCGCCTCCCCGCGGAGCCAACCTCCTAACCAGCATACCTAGAAGCCCTCTAACACCATGGATACGCGGGATAACACCTAGCAGCCTGAGCATAGTAGCCTTAACCCTCAGCTGAAAAGCCTGGTCGACGTTGAACATAGCCAAATCCAACCTACCCCTCCCTCGAAGCTCCTCAGCCAGCTCTAGGAAAACCCTAGCCCTATCCTTAAGCAAATTCACCCTTTCACCGCTCACCCCTACCAACCCACAACAGCGTTTCCAAACTCGGTGGTTATGATCGACAATTATGCACTCGTTAAACTTGGAAAACTCAAGCCTCCTAATAACTTAGATGGTTATTCCGAAGGCTTTAGCAAACCTCTCTACCTTAGCGAACTCCTTCAGAAACTCCACCCCCCGATTTGTTATCCCGTATAGTGTTCTATCGCCGTCTTTAGCCTCCTCGACTAGTCCGAGTTCCATGAGCCGGGTAAGATGCCTCATAAGCCTGTCGTAGGATAGGTTCGCACAGTAGAGTATCCGGGTGGGGCCGACCCTTCCGCCATGCTTCACTATGCACCTTAGGATGTCGGCGTATATCCGGGCCTTAGACCGGTACTCCCTACTCCTCGCCACCCCTGCTCACCTTCACGAGCATCGCTAGTAGGCATAGGAACCCGGCCAGCTGGGCTAGCTGGCCGAAGAACAGGAGGCTATTCTCCACCGCTATGAACAGTAGAAGCATGTGGCTTAGAAGCATAAACCCGAAGCCTAGAAACACGAGAAAGCTCTCCCCGCTCCTCCTGAGGCTCCAGTTTATGAACGACTGAACGGTCACCAAACCTAGAAGCACGACCGCCACCAATTCGAGGAAGGGGTTGAAGAACGAGAAGTAGAGCACGGGGAAAGCCGCGAAAGCCACTTCGCCTTCACCGGTTCTCTTAGACTGGAGGACGTACATGGCTACGAAGAGAACGTACGCCACGACCTGCATCGCCGAGTAGATGACGCCTGCGAACTCCACGATAGACTTGACAAGCGGCGGATAAACCTCGAAAACCCTCATAAGTATAAGATACCCTACAGTAGCGGCCCTAAGACACATACCAAGGCCGAGCAGGATAAACCCGTAGTAGAGGAGGAGAAGCTCCCTAGAAGACGAAGTCCTGTAAGCCCTCATCGCATAATAACCGATCAGAAAGCTTATAAGCGCCCCCACAAGCTCCATGAAAACAATCAAACCCACAGGCATAGCCGCTCAAACACCACGCAAAAGTAAAACCCACCTAATATTTTGAATTTATGCATGATACATCCATCCCACCCGAAAGACGGAAAGACCATCGAGCTACCACGCTCATGAAACATAGGCTTGAAGCTTGGGATAGTTTGATGTAGTCTTCCACACCTTCATCCTCCAAGAGACATCTATCGATGTCTGCAATTTGGCTAGGCGTGTATACTAGTCGCTACCATGTTAAACCTCGGTCGGAAAAGATATAAAGTCCTTTGTCCCTTTAGAGCTTAAGGGATAATCGATGGGCAGTATTAAAATTTACATCTCAGACGATGTCGAGCGAAAGTTTAGAGAGGTCGCCATGAAGCTTTATGGCTATAGGAAAGGCTCTCTAAGCATCGCGTCGGAGAAGGCTATCTCCGCCTGGCTCGCGCAGGTCTCAGAGGTTCTGGAGGTCGCTGAGTCGATCAGAGACCCGGTCGAAGCGATTTATGGTATGCTATCCCATGTTAAAAGAACTGGGGTTGAGCTTCAACATGAAACCGGAGAGACCAGGGTTAGGAAAGCCCTGGAGTACCGAGGTACTACTTGACGCTAACGTCTTTCTCGAGGCTGAGCTGGCCGAGATGCATGGACAGGCATGTAAACAACTCCTAGAGAAGGTGAGGGATGGCAGGATCAAAGCTGCGGTAACAGATTTCCATGTGGATACGGTGGTAATCGTTATGGAAAGATACGGTGTTGAATGGGATAAAATAGGTTTATTCCTCGCATCCCTTCTCCGCTACAGAGGGCTAAGGGTATACCCCCTGAGTTTGGTCAGTCGGATAAAGGCAACATCCTTCATGAGAGATTACGGCCTAAGCTTCGACGATGCATTAGCGGTTCAAGCTCTAAAGGAGATATCTTCCAACACGATAGTTTCCTACGACAACGACTTCGACTCAGTAGACTGGGTCAGGAGACGAACTCCAGAAGACTTGCTCGAAGAAGGGTGTTAGAGCTTAGCCCCTCGGGGTGCATGAGGCTCTAGAATAGCTGAAAGATCCCCCTTCGGTTTAGAGCTTTCTAACTCCTGCTAGAAAGCTAAGGCTCTTAGAGATACTTTTGGGAGGAAGCATAAATTAAAGTTGAAACTGTCTAACTATTGGTGTTCTATGCATACGAGGAGAGTTGGTCCGGAGGTCAAGGATGAGGAGGTCATTATGATGAAGCCTCAGTTGAAGGGAAGCTACACTGAGTACTATGTTTCTACGAACGCTCCTAAGCTGAGGAAGCCTATGGACGTGAAGCAGATTATCCTAGAGGAGGTTGCCGATAGGTATGGCCGCGGTTAAACGTTTAAACTATTACGACTGTTACGGCGGTTGGAGGGGGTTGAAGGGTTCTGAGACTGGGTTCTTCCACGTCGAAGAGATGGATGGTGTATGGTGGCTGGTGGACCCTGATGGGTATGTGTTCATATCTAAGGGGGTAAACCACGTAGACCACCGGGGCGACTTCTGCCCGGCGCTGGGGTATTCACCGTATGAGAGAAATGTAACCGCGAAATATGGTGATGTCGAAGCTTGGGTTGAGGTCACCGTAAAGAGGCTTAAAGAGTGGGGCTTCAACACGGTAGGCTCCTGGTCGTCACCTGAGTTGTTCGGGAGGATGCCTTACACGCTTATACTCGACATCTTAGCAAGCTTCGGCTTCAGCTGGCTTACGGGAAAGGTCCCAGACATATTCTCAGAAGAGTTCGAACGGCACGCTAGGAAACGAGCCATAGAATTCTGTAGCCAGCGGAAGAAAGACCCACATCTCATAGGTTACTTTACAGATAACGAGCTGAGGTGGGGGCCTGACTGGAGGTCTCCTAATCATCTACTTGACGACTTCATGAAGCTTCCCGCGGGCTCTCCGGGGAAGAGAGTAGCCGTCGACACCGTTAGGGAGGTCTTCGGCGACGACGTAGCCTTACTGGACGAGGTGTTAGGGACAGGCTTCGACAGCTTCGACCGTTTACTCGATTACACCGGTAAGCTACCAGATCACCCGTTGATCGCAGAGGCGAGGAGCAGGTTCCTAAGGAGGTATGCAGAACGCTACTTCAGCGTATGCCACGACGCTGTGAAGAGGGCTGACCCAAACCACATGATACTTGGATGCAGGTTCGCTGTAGCCCCGCCTAGAGAGGTTCTTGAAACGGTTAAAGGCTATGTAGACGTGGTCTCCATAAACAACTACAGCCTCACGGCACCCACCGGTATGCTCCGACACGTATACGAGGTCACGGGGAAGCCTATGATAGTTACCGAGTTCTCCTTCAAAGCTATGGACTCTGGTCTTCCGAACACTAAAGGCGCTGGAATTCCTCTTAAGACCCAGAGGGAAAGAGCCGAATACTGCAAACGATACGTCGATACCCTACTCGCACTACCCTTCATCCTCGGCTATCACTGGTTCCAATACATGGACCAGCCGAAAGAGGGTAGGTTCGACGGTGAAAACAGCAACTTCGGCTTGGTGAAAATAGACGACGAACCATACCGTCTACTGGTCGAAACGTTCAAGCAGATAAACTTCAACGCCGAAAAGACTCATCTATCCAAGACTTAGCCAAGAGCTTCAAACGTTGTACATGGTAGCATACGTTGTATACTGAATATTCATAAGGTGCGTAGACAAATAGACTCGTCGAAGAGTATAATTCAAAGTTTAAAAGTTTCGATGAGATTATAGGAGAGTTACACTTATGATCATTAACATATCTTCCACATAATGATTAAAGCAGGTAATAGCATGCGTACGACATTTCAGCTTTTATTAACCTGGAATAAAAAGAAGTGTTAAGTTGTTTTCGGCTTTCTTCTCGCAAAGTAAACAGTTGTAGCTATGAAGACCACTGTTGTTACCATGAATATGTACATCATGCTTTTAGCGGTGGCTAATTCCCTCTTACTAGCCCTTTTAGTATTAGCTCACGGTAATCAGCCTTCAAGGATTCATACTTCGAGTTTAGCTCGATGTAATCGGTTCTTAGAGAATCGTAGTCCGATTTCAGTCTGTCATAATCTGCTCTTAACGCATCATAATCACGTAAAAGCTCATCGTAAGTCCTCTCCCTTACATACGTTGTGAAGAATGTGTCAGAAATATAATCGCGGGGGCGTCTATAAGGCTGCTCGTAATACACTTCAATGCCTACGGAAAGCCTTCCTGAAGTCGGCTCAGTAGGCAGTGTTAACTCTATGATTCTCACAACTTCTTCACCCGGACCCATGTCCCTGTGGTGGATTATCATGTCTTCGTATAGCCTGATATCCTCAAACCAAATCATTAACGCGGCAGAGCAATCATGAATAATATCGGCAGCTATTATACGCACTATACAAATTATCGTTTCGCCGGGGTGAGCTTCCTCAGGGAACTCTAATTCCCCTCTAATTCCACGGGACCCAAACCTAATCCGAGTTTTCTTTGCGGTTGCGGTTGCAGCGAATGGGCTAAGCATCAAAGCAATAGCCAGTAAAATAAGGATATTCTTTCTTAATAACATGTTATTTCCCTCTTTTAGCATACTTTACCACGGCCTTCCAATAAATGTTTAACCACGCCAGTTTTTAGATTTAACCTCATGCTAAACAGCCTTCCTAGGCTC
>LUCB01000028.1:8529-24082 GCA_001593865.1 Candidatus Bathyarchaeota archaeon B24 | reverse complement strand
GGAGAGCCGAATAGGACTAGGACTCTACTCGACTTCCTGAGGTTCTGGGCGAGCCTCTCGGATACGTCGACTATCGAGTCTCCGTACTTGGAGGTAGCTATAACCAAGGCGTCTCCACAGGTTTTAACGAGAACCCCCAGCGGCTTATCGAAGTCTATGACGCGGTAGCCCCAATAGAGCCGGGGAACGGTTCGAGACACATGTTCGCCGTAAACGGATCCGCTTTTCTTAGAAAGCCTGACCGTGACCCTTAAGCCAGGTCTTAGACGCTTATGGACTTTTATAGGCTTCTCCAAGCCTACGTCGACTAGGCTTAAGGAGCCTCTACACGATACGACTACACCTTCTCTGAACTCCCCATCTTCAACCATATCGGACCTCGAAGCCGTGGGATGATGAGGAGTCCTCAGGGGTGGAAGTAGACCGGCGTACGAGAGGGGTTTGCTGAGCGGGAATAATCTCTTACGTAGATACTGGGGGGTCTCCATGTAGGAGAGCAGCGTAGCCAGTAGGGAAGCCTCCCTATCCTGGTCTCTGAGACCGTATAGGTCTCTGTAGATGAAAACATCGTCCACCCTGAAAACGGCTAAAGCCCTACCTACGAAGCCCGCTTTAACGGTCTTATCCCTTAGGCTCCTGACTTCGCTGAGCAGGGACGCGGGTAAAGCCACCGAAAGCCTAAACCTCCTCCTCAAAGGCTCTGTAACAGCCAAAACGGTCTACCTAAGATCTAAGCTAATGAATCTATAAGATAAATCCTTGGAAAAACGATACTTTTGGAAACGGATGCGTTTAAACTGAAAATGTTCGTGCTGACGTTTTCTAATAATGGCTTTTTTCTTACGCTTCGATCGGTCTTTCAGAGCCCTTCAGGGTAATGTTTTGTTTTCTCTAGGATTCCGGAGGCACAGTTTGATCGCTAATGTCTTCAACTCAGACGCCGTTTTAGCGTAGCTACGACTATTACGGTCGCGGCTATCCCTCCGATAACTATCAGCGTCGGTGTTACGTCATAATCCTCTAGGTCTTCAAAGTCGCTTAACGACCGTCTGGGCCATATATCGGTTCCGTTTCGAACCGTGCAAACGCTACATCCCTCTGCATAGTAGACTAGCGCTGAAAAACCATCATGACAATGAGCATTACAAACAGGTTCTTTTTGAAATACACGACAGTAATTACATAAAGAGAGACTAATAAAAAAAATAATTATGTTATATATCGGCCGGCTCCCTGAGACCTAAGGGAATCCGCGTGAACCACGAATTTTAAGAGACACTTGTCTTCTGAGAAGTCGCGGAAATTGTCAAATAGCCATCTCGACAATTATCGATGTCGTAAAGATAAGACTAAACGAACTTTTATAAGCGAATTAGACATCACAGGTAGTTATGGTTAACCTGACTAGGGAAGAAAGAGAGTTCATAGAACGGGTGAAGCCTCTACTCGAGAAGTTCCTGGAATTATGCGAAAGAGAAGGGATCGAGCCTGGGGCTGGGTCTTTCGTACTGTCTGAAAGAGACCATATATACCACGGGGTTCCTTTTTGCGCGGCAAGGTGGATTCATGGGGAGGAAAACGCGATAGGGAACATGGTGACGAACGAGGGTGAGAATTCGAGGTTTAAAATCATCTTGATCGTCGGGTCGTCACAGGATATAATCATGCCTTGTGGAATTTGTAGAGAAGCGATTAAACGTTATGGCGTCCCAGACGTAGTCGTTCTATGTGCAAACCTATCTTTGACTAAGATAGAGAAGTTTAGAATCTCTGACCTCTACCCGTATCCCTATGAAGGAGAACTATGCCAGTAAATCGATATCCTCTTAACGCCTTCTATCTCAAGGATTTTCACCCTATAAAGTCTAATAAACATGTACAAATCTTCATCAGCTTCCGTAGGCTCTTTCATTTCACTTGAAATGCTCGATTATTTTTGAATATTCATCTAGGAGTTCGAAGTTCTTCGACAAAGGATAGATGAATAAAATGATCTTGGAGACCCCTAGGTCGACGAACTTTTCTATCCTATGTGAAACTTCTTTCGCCGAATCTTTGCCTTCATCATAGTTCATCGTAACATTCGCAACATATTCCTTAGTGCAATAGGCTCCAAATTCAAGACCTAAACATGCCTAAAGATACGATAAGTGGAAAAGCCAAACCGATCATCGAACAGTTCCAAAGCGGTAACAGTCAACCACTAGTTAGGCGATGAGGCGGAAAAATAGCAGAGTGTAGTCCCGGGGGCCGGATTTGAACCGACGGCACTCCGGTTTCTGTACGCCTGGCAGGCTGGATGACCGGCGCCGTGTCAGGCGTGGTCTACAGCCGGAAGCTCTACCAGGCTGAGCTACCCCGGGACAGGTTAAAGTGGTGTTTAGATCCTTTTATAAAGATTACCTCCGTGGCATTGGTCTAAAGCTCGATCCTACAAGAGGGCTTTTATGCATCGCTGTGTTGTGTCACTGCCTAAGCAACGCGATCGTCTCCATGTGCTCTGTCTGCGGAAACTGGTCTATGAAGATGAGGTGTTCGAGCTTGTACCCGGCTCTAGAAAGCATGGTTATGTCCCTCTTCTGGGTCTTGGGGTTGCAGGATACGTAGACGACGGTTTTAGGCTTAGACCTAGCGAGCAGCCTAACGGCCTTAGGATGTAGCCCGCTTCTAGGAGGGTCTAGTAGAACCTTGTCTGTGTCAAGCTTCCTGAGCCGCTCGACTTTAACGTTCAAAGCCTCGTAGCCCTCGACATCGTTAAGCCTCATGTTCTCCCTTAGAAGCTCTATCGCCTCGCTTTCAGAGTCCACGCATACGACTTTGGAGTGTTTACCTATCTCGACCGAGAAGGTCCCCACGCCGCAGTATAGGTCGTAAACCTTCCCGCCATCAGGTTCTAGAAGCTCCACGGCCTTCTTCACCAGAAGCTCGGCCGTATAGGGGTTAGACTGGAAGAAGCTGTTTACACCGATGAGGTATGTATTGCCTAGAAGCCTCTCCCTTATGAGAGGGGCTCCATGTATAAGCCTCGTCTCGAAGGAGTAGGAGACGTCGGTGACGTATGGGTTCAAGCCCCAGTATAGGCTCGTAACCTCTATCCCCTTCTCTTCGAGAAGCTCTAAAAACTTCGAGAAAAGAGCTCGGTAGTCTCCCTCCTCCATAGGCTTAAACGTGACCACCGTGCACATACGTTCGCCCGTGAACTTCCCCTCCCGGATAACCAGATACCTCACGAAGCCTCTCTGGGCTTTAGCGTCCCAAGGCTCCAAACCCTCAGCCTTTATGAATTCTCTGAACACGTTTTTAGCGAGGTCTGCCTCCCTAGACATGAGGAGACACTCCTCGAGGTCGACGTATCTCCACCACTTCCCCCTCTCCTTCAAGCCGACCACGTGACCTGGTCCTACGACGTAATCCATACGGTTCCTGTAGTAGAATCGTCTAGGCGACTCGTACACCTCATGAGGCTCAAACCCGAAGAGCTTCTCAAGCCTAGAAACCTTAAGCTCGACCTGCTCCCGATAGGGTAGATGCTGAAGCTGACAGCCTCCGCATACGCCGTAGTGCCTACACTTCACGAGAAAACTCATCCCCCTAAACGGCTTAAAAACGTTCAAACATTAACGACGCTAAATTCTAGGGAGGTTAAAAAGGAGAAAGAGGGTTAAAGCATCCCGAGCTCCCTAGCGACCTCTTTAGCCACCTGAACGACCTTCTCTCTGAACTTGTTGTAGGCCTCTGTGAAGCCAGTCATCGTCTTGACGGTGGAGCCGAACTTGCCCCAATCTTCGTAGGGCAGACCTCTTGTCCCGAAGCCCTTCACGTCAACGCCGACCTTCTCCATAAGCTCAGCCAAGTCTGGCGTGAGCTCGTAGGCCTTGACGAAGTCTTCAAGCTGCATGAGCGTCTTAACCACCTCGGGGCTATGCTTCCTCGTTATAGCGTTGTCGTAGTCTCGCAGGTTGAAGCCCGGCTTCCTAGACTCCTTCAAGACATTCTGCTGATGGTCTGGAAACTCTGTGTTCGTCATGTTCAACCTAGCCAACGTGAGATATGTGTCCATAGGCTTTCTCTTAGATGCGGGCAACATGTCTATGTTCCCTAGGATCTCCTCAGCCTTCTCGGTCGTGAGACCATACTCCGAGATGAGGTAGCCCAGCCACTTAGCCCTATTCTCCGGGCTGAAGAATATCCACCAAACCCTCTGGGCGACAAGCGTCCCGGCTAGCCCTATAGCCTCCTCCCACTTCTTCAAGTAATCCATAGCCTCTTCCTTAGAGGCGAACAAACCCGCCTCGGCTAAGAACTCTGCGAACGGCTCCTTGGTCAACGGTCTCAGATATTGTCGGAAGGCCACGAGCTTTATCTTCTCGTCCAAGGTCTTAGCTGTGTAGTCGTAGCCCCAGCCCGTCGCCCCTGTCCAAGGCTTACCCTTACCGGCCACAGGTACACCAAGCTTCTCGGCAAGCTCGATGAGCTTAGCCTCAGGGTCGTCAAACTTCTTCAAAGCCTCCGCTATCAGCTGGGCGGCTTTAACCTCTCTCAGATGGCCTTCAAGCCTACCACCCATGTTCGTCTCGTACACCTTAGTCGTCCTGATACCCATCTTAGCCGCCTTAGCCATGCCACGCATCTTGGCGAGTATCAAAGCCGCCTCCTGGGAGACCGTGTAGGTTATCGTGTTGTTCGTTCCTATTCCCAAGCTCTCAAGCTCGCTTGTTATATCTATGGCGGCGGGGCTACTACCGGCAACTTTAAAGACTATGTTAGGCCTACCCCTCTCGACCTCGCCGGGCCAACCCCAGAGCAGGTACTCGTCGTAGTCCATGAAGTAGTCCTGGGTAGCCTTGTATATCTTAAGCGCGTCCTCTAGGCTGCCCTCCAGGCTGTCGGCCACGTTCGGGTTTAACTGGTAGCTGACCATGCCGTCTGAGAAGTTCTTCAGATACGCAACGGGTCTGAAGACCTCCATGTTAGGCCAGAGCGCCAACATGGTCGCTATCATCGCAAGCTCGTCCCGACGACCGTCTATATCCTTCAGATACTCAGGGTGTTTCCTGAGGTGTTCCCTTAGCTTATCCCATAGGCTCGGGTCGTCTCTGTAGGCTATCGCCGCCAACACAGGGTTCGTGGAAACCTGCACATACCCCAGTCTTCTAAGCCACCTAAGCCCCACGGCGTAGTCGTTTCCGAACCTGCACATACCTTCTTTAGACATGATGTAGTAGACGTTCGTCTGAAGCTCCTCTCTCACAGCGTCTAGAAAGCTCAGCGTGACGGCGTTTTCATCCAGTTTCTTCTCGACGTTCTCACCCATGATCGCCACCATACCCTTCCTACCCCTAGGGTCGCCAGCCATGACCTTCTTCATATCCTCGATCTTCAGCTTGACCACGGCCTTGGCTATCGGCGCGTCTCCACTCTGTTCACGTTCAAGATTCTCCCAAGCGGAAAGGGCTTCGCGTATGATCCTGAGACCGTCTTCGACATCTCTCTCCGTGAAACCTACCCAATACCTCTCCATACCGAACAGGTTGATGGCTATCTCCAAGAGAAGGTCATAAGCGTATCCTCTCTTGAGGATTACAGAAGCCTCATCCTCCTCGCCTTTAACCCACTTAGCTCTGACGAACATGAGGTTCAGCTTCCTTATTATAGCGCCTAATACTTCGACGAGCTTGCCTTTTAAACCAGGGTTCAGGAGGCTGTCTGCGGCCAGCTGCGGATACCCCAACATAGCGGTCTTGACCGCGTGGTCGGCGTAGTCGAGGCTCCTAGGTGGGTGAGGAAGCTCCTTAGGCTTGGCGGAGGATAGAACCTTATACGCGTCCAACGAATTCACCCCATCTAATAGGGGACTGTTTCTCTAAAAACTTTACTAGCCTCCCTCACAAGTCTTATATCCGCTCCCTTACGCTAGATAGCTTTTGATGCCTGACCGTATACGTATAGGCTTCATAGGAGCCGGAGAACTCGCCAACAGCGTCCACTACCCATCTCTCGCAAGCTTCAAGGATGTCGAGATATCCGCAGTATGCGACCTCGACGAGAACCGGCTGAACAAGACGGCTGACAGATACGGCGTAGAGAACCGTTTTAAGGATTATAGACTCATGCTCGACAGGGTCTGTCTGGACGCGGTGTACGTCGTGATGGCCCCCATACCCACGGGCCACTACTCCCACGCAGAGCCTATGGCGAAGATAGTGGTCGAATGTCTCAAACGAGGTAAACACGTGTTCATCGAGAAGCCCCCGGGCGTCACGGTCGAGGAGACGAGGGCGATGGCTAAGGCCGCCGAGGAAAACGAATGTAAAACCATGGTAGGCTTCAACAGGAGGTTTATACCGGTTTTAAGAGAGGTCAAAAGGATCGTCGAGGAGAACGGGCCTATAACGTGTTGTTCGGCGGTTTTCCACAAGAACATGATCGGCAACCCTGAGCCCTGGGGCTGCGTGAGCTTCCTGGTGGCGGATGTGATACATGCCGTCGACACCCTCAGGTGGTTAGGCGGAGAGGTCGATAAGGTCGTCAGCCACGTATCGAGCTTTTACGCAGAATACCCCAACAGTTTCCACGCGCTTGTGAAGTTTAGAAACGGCTGTGTAGGACATCTATGTTCGAACTACTCCTCTGGGGGACGCGTACATTACTTTGAGATGCATTCGAAAGCCATATATGCTTTCGTGAACCTACCGTTCGAGCCTGAGAGACAGGAGGCCCTCATACTCAGAGATGGTAAACCATACGGTGAGATCGAGACGGTTAGGAACCTAGACCTCGTAGGAGGACGTAGGGAGCAGTACGTACTCTACGGCTTCCTTCAAGAGAACAGACATTTCATAGACTGCATAAAGGAGGATAAGATACCTGAGACGAATTTTGAAGACGCTGTTAAAACGATGGAGCTTGTAGAGCTTATAAAAGCATCGAACCTCTAGCGAGGAGGCGATGAGGATGCAGTTATTGGTTTTTTCTAAGATGTTTCAGAGGCTTCCCTTAGACGAGTTTGGAAAGCTCGTCGCTGAGATGGGGTTTGAAGGCGTAGACCTGACCGTGAGACCCGGTGGATACATTCCTCCACAGAGAGTAGAGGAGGAGCTTCCAAGGGCTATAGAGGCTTTGAAGGATAGGGGGCTTTCGGTGCCCATGATAACGACATCGATAACGAGCGTCGAAGACCCTTACGCAGAGGCGACGTTTAGAACAGCCTCAGAGTGCGGCGTGAGGTATCTGAAGCTTGGATACTGGCGTTATGAAGGATTCGGAAGGCTCAGGACGCAGATAGAGAAAGCCCGTAAGAGGCTGAAGGAGATACAGGTACTCAGCCGGAGATACGGGGTTACGGCGGCGATACACATCCACTCAGGAATGTATCTGACGGCCGAGCCAGCGATAGTCGCAGAGATCCTCGAAGGCTTCGACCCAGACTTGGTCGGGGCCTACATAGACCCAGGGCATATGGTCGTCGAGGGGGGATTGGCGGGATGGCTTATGGGCCTTGACGTACTCAGCGATAAGATACGTATGGTCGCCGTCAAGGATTTCGCATGGTTCAAAGAGGGAGGGTTGTGGAGGGCAAAGGTCGTTCCGTTAGGCGAGGGGTTAGTACCATGGAGAAGGGTCTTCGAGATCCTGAACCGTATAGGTTTCGAGGGGCCCGTATCTCTACATAGCGAATATGAAGACCTCACTCTTACAGAGCTCATAGAGCAGACTAGAAGGGATTTAAAATACGTGAAAGATATCCTGAAGACCCTAGGCTGAGGGGGCTAGATCTCTCCGACCCTCTCGTCTTCGTCGAGTATCAGCCGCATAGTGTCTGGGTCTGGAGGCATAAGGTCTAGAAACTGCTCAGCCGCTCTCCTAGGGTCTCCGCTTCGGACTATGTACCGTCCCACGACTATTATATCAGCCCCGCTTCGAAGGGCCTCGCCCGCGGTAGTGGGTGTAACTCCTCCGGCTACGGCTACGAGAACCTTAAACCGCCTCTTGATCTCAGATATGTTACCCCATCTTGTTTCCAAAGGCTTGCCCGCCTCGGCAGCTGCTCTCTCGACGTCGGCGCTCACATGAAGGAGAACTATGTCAGGTTTGTAGGTCAGTCGTTCAAGACGGGCTATCGGATCCGAGACCTCCATCATATCCAGCACAGAATATATACCCTGTTTCTGAGCTTCAAGGATCGCTTTATCGACCGTGGTGTCGGAGGCCACCGCCAGTATACACACAGCATCTGCGGTAGCATCGGCGGCTTCCTTAACCTCGACCCTACCGACATCCATCGTTTTGAGGTCTGCGACTATGAAGGCATCCCTCCACACGCTTCGGATCTTCTCGACGACTCCTACTCCTTGAGCCTTTATCAGCGGAGTACCCGCCTCGAGTATGAGCCTCTCCCTCTTGGGGAGAAGCTTGACGACTTCTAAAGCCCTATCCACGCTTCTCAAGTCTAAGGCGACTTGCAGATACGGCGGGTTCCAAAGCCTCCTGACCTTGAACCCCATGATCGGGTGGACAGCCCTATCCTTCTCCTTAAGGACCTTCTCAGCCGATGGGTAGCCCTTCAGGGCTCTCCTTATAGCCAGCTTAGTAGCTCCATAGTTGTACTGGTAAATCTTCCTGTAGTCTTTGGCCTTAGGGTGTATGAAGACCGAAGCTATTATAACCCAGTCTTCGCATTTATCCCTCGGTATCAGCCCCTCCTCGACCGCGTCTGCAACCGCCTTCGCGACCGCCGCCTGAGCCGGGCCGAATATCTTATCGGCGTCCTCCATGGTTTTAACCGTGACCTTCGGTACGATCACCGTGTTCGGCTTCGCAGGTAGGTTGGGCCGTATAACGGCGAGCATAGGCGTATGTCCCGCCGAAAGCTGGGACAAAGCGTTCACGAACGCTATCCCAGCCGCTCCGCGTTTACTTCCTATGACGAGGTCTACGTGTGCAACCTCGTAACCCGAGCCGACCAGAGCCTCTCCTACGTAGAACCCTTCCTCCAAACAAGCCCCCCTACAATACATGATAAATATATTCATTCATAAATAAGTTAGCATAGCCTAAAGCGGAGGAAACGCTTATCTATACCGACCGCCGGATACTACGGCTTGGGGGTATAATATGACCGGTGGTGGTCTTTGCCTACGAACATAGAGAATCCTCTAGACCCAAACGCTGCTTAAGGTTCGTGAGGAAGTTTGCGATAACCCCCATAGAGGTTCTTAAACCCCATGAAGACGTAGACCCTCATAGGCTTTCTTCTCTGACGAGGGAAATAGGCTCAGACGGAGTTTTGAAGAGACCTATAGTAGCTGACCACCGTACGAACGTCGTGCTCGATGGGCACCATAGGCTTCAAGCCCTTAAGCTTTTAGGCTGCCGACTCATACCGGTCATCTACGTAGACTATAGGGATTCGAGGATCATAGTCAAAACCTATAGAGAGTCTATAGAATTGACGAAGGACATGATTGTTGAGGCAGGTTTAAAGGGACATCTTTTCCCACCTAAAACATCTAAACACATGGTTTTGAAGGGTAGCGACCTGACGCATATATCCGAGTTTGAGAAGCCGGTTCACATACCGCTGAGCAGGCTTAGAAAGCCTATCAGATAGACATCCATCCTATTTCTTTTTTAAGCTCTCAAGCTCCAAACGTGACATAAGGTAGCAGACAACGGCTTCTGCACCTTGGTTGAGGTTCACACCTTCCGGTGTTAAACCGTCGTGGCATCCACCGGTGTCCTGGTCATACACCGGGGTCCTGTTGATGTTTTCTCCCAGGAACCAGTTGAAGGCCTTCCACATGGTTTCGAGGTATTCTCTGCCGCCGGAAATCTTGTAGAGCGACGCTGCAGCCTCCACCATGGAGCCTGCTTCGATCGGCTGCTGGTCGTAGAGAGCCCTGAATCTCCCCTTGAAGTACCAGCCGTTGTTCCCGATAGGAGCATAAACCTCATCGATCGTCTCCACATATGTCAGAAACTTGAAGGTTTTAACAGCGGCTTCAAGATACCTAGCGTCACCTATAGCCTCATAAGCTTTCGAAAGTGCATAGGGTATACGGGGGTTATCGTAGGTCAGGTATGGCTCAAACCATACCCAGCCCGGCGAGCTGTTTCTCGAGTAATGCTCTAGAAGCCTGTCGGCCAACGTCTTCAGGCATCTGATTACGTTGGGGTCCTCTGGGAAGGCCCTAGCATAGTGGTATAATCCTAGAATCGAGTACGCTATCCCCCTTGGAGAACGCATCTTAAACGCATGGGGCAACGCTTTGTCGAAGACCTCCTTAGCCAAGAGTTTTACATCCTCTGAGAGAGGGGAGTCGAGGGTGTATCCACACGCCCATAGAACTCTACCTACGCAGTCCTCTGAGTACCCGTTTATGACCCTCCTATCGTAGCTCATAAGGTTGTAGACCCTACCGTCTTCCTGCTGCATATGATATATGAAGCTCAGGTAGATGTTTGCAAGTCTCAGACTCTCCTCGTCCACCCCGAACAGCCTGCAGTATTTAACTATGACTATTAAGGCCCTGGAGTTGTCGTCTACCGTGTAGCCGCTTCGTCTATCTGGAACCGCGTATTTAGCATGTTGTATGATACCAGTGTCGTCTGTGAGGTTTTTAAGATGCGTCAGCTTGATAGGCGGCATCCTCCCTAGCCATCCCAAGATTTTACCTGCCTTTTTCCACCCGAACATCCTCCAAACCCCCTGTAGAACATAGTCGAGGAGCAGAATCTACGCCTCAGCGGTCTTCAGAATGCACCCTCTCCTCTCGATAAACCCGTTAATAAACTTTCAACAGGTGAGCCTTAGGTCAAGATGGTCTTTTCCATCTCAAGCTTCAAGACCTTCGCATACAGGTCTACGTGCTTCTTAGCAACCACCGGCCATATCATGTCTCTAGAGAACCTATAGGCCTCGACTTCTAGCCTTCTCCTAAGCCACTCATCGGTCATCAGCTTCTCAGCCGACGCTGCTATGGATTCAGAGTTTTCGAAGTCGCATAGGAGACCTCTCTCGTTCCTTAGAAGCTCCACCGCGTAGAGGTAAGGTGTGGAGACGATGGCTTTACCGACACCCATCGCATAGGTCAAGGTCCCGCTGGTTATCTGGTTTCTACCCAAGTAGGGTGTCAAGTATACGTCTGTAGCACGTAGTAGAAGCGTAAGCTCCTCGTCGCTCAGATACTTATCGTAAAACATGATATGCTTCTCCAAGCGTAACTTCTTAACGAGCGAGATAAGCCGTTTCCTATAGCTCTCCCCCTGATGCCTCTTAACCTCAGGATGGGTTTCACCGGCTACTATGTATAGGATTTTAGGCTCCTTCTCGACGAGTCTGGGGAGGGCTTCTATGGCATACTCTATACCCTTACCCGGGCTAAGCAGACCGAAGGTCGATAGGATGAACCTGCCCTCTAAACCAAGAAGCCTCTTAAACGGCTCTGGGGGAGAAAACGGTACATCTGGACATCCATGCGGTATGAAACTTATCTTATCGCTTGGAACACCATAGTCTCTGACGAGGATATCCACCGCCGTCCTAGCCATGACTATGACCTGGCTACTCAGCCTGCTTATATCCCTGACCACTCTCCAGACGACCGGTTCAGGCCTAGGTAGAACCGTGTGAAACGTGGTCACTATGGGTTTCTCAACCCTTTCGAGAAACTCCAGGATATCGCTTCCCCACTCTCCCCCGAATAGGCCGAATTCATGCTGCAGGTGAACGACCTCCGCCTTCGACCGGTTCACGCGGTCGGCGGCAGACCTATAGCTTTCCAACTTGTTTTTCTCGAGTCTAAATTTAACCTCAGGCCCGTATCCGTCGACCCTATAACTCTCGACGGCTAGGACGTTCAACCCTTCTCCGTCGATGAAGTTGGATAAAGCCTTCATCAAACTGTTTGTGAAGGTCGCTATCCCGCATTTCCGCGGTGGATAGCTTGATACAAACCATATGTTAAGCCTCCTAGACATCTATAACACCTCCCGTCTCATAGGCTTCTAAAACGACCGTATCATCCACGTTCGGAGTCGATATCTCATGCAGAACCGTGTTCTCTTGGGCCACAATCCTATGCGGAGTACCGGGTTTAACCGTGTACGCGGAATCTCTCCTAAGCACCGCTAGCACGCCGTCCGTAGAGTAGACCCCAACCCTACCCTTGATCACATGTATGGTCTCCTCCCTAACCCTATGGTAGTGTAGCGGAATCCTATATCCCTCTTTGACTAGGATCTTCTTGTAGACGTAGCTGTCCGCCGACGCGATTATCTTTTCGTATCCCCAAGGCTTCTCGACCCTGTTGGCGAACTCCCTTCGAACCTCCTCTAGGTCTTTAACCGTGTCTATCGATTTCCAGAAGACATCGGAGTCCGGCTCCATGTAGCTTCCGAGCAGACCCGCCTTAGCGAGCTTCGGGAAGACGTCGACCTCTATGTCCGAAGGTAGCTTCGAGACCGTTCCTACGAAGTCTAGGATGTCGAAGTCTTCCCTAACGACGTATATACCGGCGTTTATGTAGTATGGTAGCACAGGCTTCTCTACGAACTTAACTATAACGCCGCCGTTGATGTCTACGATCCCGTAGGGGCTTCGCATACTCACGACGAGCATCGTAACGGGGTAGGACGCGTTATCCACCATGTTTCTCAGGTTTATATCCGTTATCACGTCGCCGTTCATTATGACAAGCCTAGCCTTAGGCCTGTACTCTCTCAAAGCCTTAGCTATGGCGCCCCAGGTACCCAACGGCTCCTCCTCGACCGAGTATAGTATCTCTAGACCGTTCCAAGAGCTACCGTATCTCTCTTCGATCTTCTCATGCATGTAGCCCGTGAGCAGGATAACCTCATCCACACCCGAATACTTCAGGTCTAAAAGTTGCTTATCCAATATGGTAAAGCCCTTCCTAATCTCGACTAACGACTTAGGCATCCTATCGGTTATGGGCCTAAGCCTCTTACCCAAACCCCCGCATAAAACCATCCCAACCTTCTTCATGGAATACACCCCCAGATATGGGGTAAGTTGTTTAAATCATCTACAAATGATTTAATCGCCCCTTTGGCGACTACCCGATAAAGTAGCCTGACCAGAGCTAGCTAAGAGATCTAAAACCCCCTTTTAAACTTTTTCTTTTAAAGAAGTGTATAGGCCGTTTCGAAAGTTTTAACCAGGAACGTGTAACCGGTTTCAGGTGAAACGTTTATTAGCGGTTTCTCTAGCTATATAAGCGGGTCTCTATGGCTTCAAGGTACTTTATACCCGGTGCCACGACTATCGGCGTGGTGTTCAAAGACGGCGTTATCCTAGCTTCTGAGAAACGCTACGCATATGGATACTTCGTCCTGAGCCGCTCTGTCAAGAAGGTTTTCAAGATAACAGACACCATAGGCGCCGCCTGCGCCGGTTTGGTCTCAGATATGCAGTCTATAATCCAAGAGGTCAGGGCGAACATGAAGCTTCACGAGTTTGAAACAGGTAGACCATGCTCTGTAAGGGCCGTGGCCAAGCTCACGTCTCAGCTCCTATTCTACCGGAGGCTTTTCCCGCTTCTAACCCAGACCTTGGTGGCCGGTGTAGATGATGAGGGCCCCAGCCTATACGTGTTAGACCCCTTAGGTTCTGTCATAAAGGACGATTACGCGGTCGTCGGCTCCGGATCCGAGATCTCGATCGGTGTGTTGGAGGCTGAGTATAAACCAGGTATGAGCGTCGAAGACTCTAGAAACCTCGTCGTCAAGAGTATGAGAGCCGCTATGGCTAGGGACGCCGCGAGCGGAGACGGCATAGACATATTGACCATAACCACCGAGAAGTCTTGGGAAGAGTATATACCAGTGCGATAGCCCATGGTCGTACTGGGGCTCGACTTAGCAGGTGTGGAGACTCGTCCTACAGGATTCTGCATACTGGACGCCGAGTTATCGGCTGAGACAGGCATCCTATATGGAGACGAGGAAATTCTAACGCTAACCCTACGGCATAGGCCTTCCGTGGTGGCTGTAGACGCCCCGCTGTATCTACCCCGTGGTAGAAGCTCGATAGAGGATAGGTCAGGTCCCCACCTGAGAGAGTGTGATAAGGCTCTCCGTAGGGCGGGTATAAGGTTTCTCCCGATAACGCTCGGGGCTATGAGGAAGCTCACGGTCAGGGGTATGAGGCTTAAGGAAAGGCTTGAGAAACTAGGGTTCGAGGTTATAGAGGTCTATCCTGGCGGTGCTCAAGATGTGTTGGGGATCCCGAGGGGGAAACGTAGCCTCGAAGGGTTAAGAAGGGGGCTTGAAAGACTGGGGCTGAGGGGTTTGAGGGAGGGGGCAACTGTTCATGAGCTCGACGCGGCTACCGCGGCTTACGTGGGCTATCTATATCTTAAGGGAGAGTACGCCGCTTTAGGCGACGAATCTGAGGGGCTCATCATAATGCCTAGAAGCGAAAGGTTTTCGAGTATACATGGCTAGTTAAGCGTCTTTAAGCCCGATTACTCCATCGGTCGGAACGGTACGCTGACCTATGTCGGATGCTTCTTGGATGTCAGGAATATGAGTACGCCTAGCGAGCCGGCCATCGAAGCTGCTATGAAGGGTGTCTGCGGCGAGACCGACCAGAGTAGACCCCCTATCAGAGACGCGGGTATCATGATCGACTCCCTTATGAGATAATAGAGCCCTATGGTTCTACCCTGGTAGGATCCCTCGGCTAGGTCGACTATGAGAGCCTTTCTAGCGGGTTCCCCTATCTCTCTTAAGCCGTTTATTATGAAGGCCAATGGGAGGAGGCTAGGGCCAGGTATGGTTATGAGCACCGCAGGGAACAGGGCGAAAAAACGTGAACGTTAAGACTACGAACGGTTTTCTACCGTAGATATCCGCAAGCCTAGCCGCTGTATCAGCTACGAGAAGCCTCTTAAGCGGAGACCTCATCTCCGTCCAAAGCCTCCCCATGTCTATGCATTTTCAAAATCGCTAAACGCATGATGTCTCTAGGCTTACCCTATTTACTTGCATATGATAAGGCTTAAATGTTCAAATAAATTCATTTACCTCTGGGTGGAAAAATGGAAGAGGAAATTAGGGTTGCTAAGATTCCATGGATTCCAATAATTTTGGCGACGATCGTCGTAAACTTCGTAGGTGGATTATGGGTCATGTTGACAGGGCCTATGCGAATGTTCTATAACCTAGGCGTAATTCTGTGCAGCATAGCATTCGCGACCTCCTTCTACATATTCCATATAATTCTAGGAGGCTTAACTCAGCTAACCGGGTCTAAGTGGTTAGCCTCTAAGCTTACGAGAGAGAACATGGTCTACCTACTCATAATAGGCTCGAGTGCAGCGTGGTTCATGTCTCCTACCGGATCGGCACATCAAGCTTGGGGCGGCTTCATAGGGACGAGACTCGCATATCCTGAGGAGAGCGTGATGCTATTCCCGACGTTCGTGGCCCCTGCTACCGAGTTCTGCAAGCCCCTGATAACCGGCGGTGCGGCTGTTCCCTGGGATGTGTGGGCTCCTTTCATAGTATTCTGGTGGATATACCTTTACGG
>LUCB01000028.1:0-8495 GCA_001593865.1 Candidatus Bathyarchaeota archaeon B24 | reverse complement strand
AAGGATTGGATAGATGTCGAGAGGGTGCCTTTCCAGCAGGCTATGATACTCTACGAGTTCATCAGAAGAATGCCTAAGCCCGAGAAGCCTAAAATTAAGATATCTCCGAGTTCGCCGTTTACCATAGGCTTCATATTAGGAGTAGTATTCAACTTGCCCATATTGATGACATATTTGTTCCCCTGGTTCCCAGATATCTACGGTTGGAGGACGAACACGTGCGGCCACGGAGCCATAATGAGCTTAGCGGATACACCGCTTTGGAGTATTATCGGCATAAGCATGGTCAACAAGCACCCTCTAGCTGTTAGCGTCATGTATCTAGCACCGCTTAACATCATATTCAACATATGGTTCTGGTATTTCGTATACCTTGTGCTTATGCAGGTAGCCTTCTATATGGGCTACTACACGGGTTTGAACGACCCAGGCATATGCCCAACTGGATGCTGTAGAGCATGGGGTCCTGTAAACATCAGGATGGACCCACCATATAAGTGGAACGCATTCGCGAGTGGCGGTATGATAGCTATGACCTTCTTCTACCTCCTCATAAGGTGGAGGTATATCAGGGATACTCTTAGAGCAGCGTTCGGGGGATACAGGGAGTTTGAGAAGGGTGAGCCTGTGTCCTACAAGGTCTCATGGCTCCTATTCCTAGTCGGCTTCATAGTCATAATGGCCGTGTGGATGGCAGCAGGTATGGATCTAGTAGCAGCCCTTCTACTACCGGTGACGTTCTTCTTCTTCTGGACCACCAAGACTCGTATATGGGGGATGACAGGCACCTACATACGCGCCGCCGAGCACGGACACACTCTATACAGGCTTCTGCTATGGCCTAAAGCTCCAGAGCCTATTGTAAACCATCCAAGCTTCGTCTTAGCAGCCTACAATAGCGAGTTCAACGTAGACTGCCCTGAGAACCAGAACGCCGGATCATATTTCTCAGCCTTCGCAGCCTACAGACTTGCAGACTTACTTAAGGTTGATACGAGGAATGTGTTTAAGGTTCTGCTAGTGGTTCAGGCTTTAGCGCCGTTAGTGAGTGTTACTACATGGTGCTGGGGAATGCACTTGTTCGGCTCGACTAAATTAGGGTGGGGTGCATATGTAGGCTCACCGCCTCTAGATAGGAACGCCAACCCAGCTAACTGGAATAGGCTTCCTGGCAGAGAGCCTTGGGTTCATATATTCTTCATAGGTTTCCTAGCTATGGGAGCCATCTCATATCTACACTCGAAGTTCGTGTGGTTCCCATTCGAGCCTATAGGGTTCCTGATGGCCTTCAGCGAGGCCTGTCTATTCTTCGGAGTGTGGCTCCCAGCGTTGATCGCTTGGATACTCAAATACCTAACGCTTAGGGTAGGCGGCTCTAGGCTGTACGAAGAGCACGGCATACCTGTCGCAGCCGGTTTCTCCATAGGCTTCGTATCGGTGAGCTTCATAGGCGGGATAATAGGAATCTATAGATGGTTCTTCCCGTTCTAAAAATCCCCAACTTCTCATGTTTTTTTGTTTTAAAGCTTAAAAGCGCCTCTCTAACATTATTAACCTGGGAAGATGTTAGGTGGTGGTGTTGAGAAGGTTTAGAATGATCGCGTATGTTGTAATAGCTGTTATAGCTGCTGTTTTATTATGGACCCTCGGTCCATGGAACCTTGGTGCAAAGGAGCCTGAAATAGAGATAAAAGAAGTTTACTTCTCGATGTCTGAAGAGGTTGATGGGTACGCAGATATACTACACATAATTGTGGAGAATACGGGAGGTGTTACGTTGGAGATCTCCCTTAAAAAGTCGTTTTACATAGATGGTATATTAACGGAGATGGAGCATGTGAGCGGGGGGACACGGACCGACACAGACACATACTCCCTAAAACCGGGGGAGAAGCTTGAAGTTAGAAACAGGCAGATAGTCTACGGAAGCCCCGGGTGGGAGGCTGCAATAGTTCATGAAATTAAGGTTGTAACTGTTGGTGAGCATAGGGTTTCCGACGAGACTGAGTACTCGGTTACTCCTCCCTGGTTGTAGCGGGAACGTTTAACGTAGCCGACTTCGGCAAGGGAGGCTTCAAAGCAGTGTTAAAAATTAAGCAGGTGAAGTATGGAGTCAGGTGTTTAATAGTTTCTTGATGTTAATTCTGTCGAACAGCTATCCAGCCGAAGTCTCTCAAGTGACTGGTCTACCAGAACCAGATACCGCAGTTCGGGCAGAAGTATATCCCTCTCGAAGAAGTCTGCTCAGTTCGAACTCATCTTATCGACTAAAACTCCTTCAGGATATTAGTAAAGCGCCGATACAACCGAGCGGAAGCCCCGAGAAACTCTAGGTATATCTCGTTCAAGCCCCAACGCGTCTAAGACTTTTCTAAACGACATCTTTACGGTCTGACGCTTTAAAGAGGTCGAATCGGAATTAAAATCTTCGGCAACATCGTTTAGCCCGTAGGGAAGGTCGTATAATGCCTTTTCAATCACAATCATCCTGAACACCTACTTTCATACCGAGGAACCGGGGAAATTATGTTTAAAGAAGAGCCTGCCCCAAAGGCCACTATATCGTAATGCCTAACCATGCAGAGTTACCGACTGGTAAGGCGGCCGATTCCCGCTTAAGGTTTATCGCTCATGAACCGTGGGGAAACGACGTCTTATAGCCTGCGTGTATCTTGAAGAACCTCTTACCGTAGGCCTCTAGGAACATGTACTCCGCCACTAGACCTGTGCAGTGTCCTGTATGCACCTCTTCGACACCGAGCTTCTTAAGCTCAGCTATCGTCCGACCTATGAAATCCCTGTCCGAAGAAACGAGGTGAAAGCCGCCTAAGACCGCGTATACCCGTTTCCCCAACCTTCTAGAGGCTTGTCTAGCCATGTTGACCACCCCAGAGTGGCTACAACCAGTTATTAATATGAGACCTAGCCCCTCGACGTCGACCGCTAACCCCGTGTCATCCAATAGCCTATGCTCGACCAACACACCATCCTCTATCGTATACATGCCTCTTATCCTCGGAACCATCGATGGGTCACGCTCTACCTCGCCGAGGTAATAAACCCCAGGAGAAGCCTGGAAGAAGCCCCGTATACACAACGGGTCTGCCAAGCTCTTGAGCTCCTCGACCGTATACGGCATCCCAACCTTCAACCTAACCCTATCTTTACCTATGTGGATGCATGGTTTGAGGGCATAGGGGTGAAAGACGACCGGAACCCTATGGCCCACGGCTTTGAGAATCTCTATAAGCCCGCCAGTATGGTCGTAGTGGTTATGCGATAAAACCACGGCTTCCAGCTTTCTTAAATCCACGTCTAAAAGCTTGGCGTTATGTAATATAGCCTCGCCATACTGTCCAGCGTCGAAGAGCAGACTGTGACCACGCCCCTTAGCATCGACCGTTTCTATGTACACGGATAAGCCATGCTGACCGAGTAAACCCCTCACGTCGTACCCGGCATAATCGTCGGCTAAGAAGCATACCCTAACTCCGGTAACACCTGTCAAGGTTCACACCTCTGAAACCTTGAGTAACACTTTCTCGAAATTAACCGTTTCCTATCAGAAGGCCGAAAAGAAGATACGGGCCCGGCGGGATTTGAACCCGCGACCCCCGGCTTCCCCCGGTGGAAGCCTTGGGAGCAACCCTAGCCTCCATCTTAGAAGGCCGATGCGCTGTCCAGCCTGCGCCACGGGCCCAAGGCTCTTCGATCCTTTTCTGGGTCTTCGATTCGTATATAAGGTTTCCTTAAGCTACGAGGCGGCTAGGGCCTTTTGGATCTCCTCCCTGGAGGCTTTGGAGCCGTAGGTGACCACCGCCCCGACGGCCATCATATACCACAGCATGACCAGCCTTATCAGTATCGTGGCGGCTGTGCTTATGGTCTCGTTCACCCCGGCGTTGGAGTACAGCGTTATCATGACTACCTCGACCGGGCCGACCATCCCCGGGATCCCTATCGGGATCATCTGTAGGGTTATGCCTATCGTGTAGACCGTTATGACTATCGGTAGGGGAACCGTGACCCCTAAGGCTCTGAAGGTGAGGAAAGCAACCATCACATCGCATATCCAGAAGAGGAAGGCGGCGAAAGTCGAGGCTATCAAGGCCTTGGGTCTGTCTCTTATGAACTTGAGACCGTTCTTAAACTCGTCGAACCATCCGTAGACACGGTTTCTGAAGCCTTCACCCCCGAATCTCCTTCTAGATATGAGACGGGCGAGCCTGACAGTTAAACCGGCTAAACTCATGGTTTTCTCCGGCTTAACCACTAGGTACAGGGTTACGAGGAAGGCTAGGTTGAAAACGGCGACCACGAGTATCAAAGCGTCTAAGACAGCCCCGGAGACGTTGTACTCATATGCCAAGTGGAAAAGTCCTACGGAGGAGCCTACTATGAACGGTATGAGCGTTATAACCCTATGGCTCATTATGGTCGCTAGGACCAAAGCCGTGTCAGACTCGGACCTCCTTACGGTTAGATAGGCTCTAGCGGCCTCACCGCTCACCGAGCCCGTCGGTATGAGGAGGTTGAAGAACACGCTGACCCAGATGAAGCTTAAGGCGTCTTTAAACCCTAGCTGAATACCGGCTGCTCTGAGTATAACGGTCCAGGAGAGCGTGTAGAATACGACGCCTACCGTAACAGATATGAAAGCCGCCGTATACCAGAGGGGGTTCACGGATAAGATTGCCTTCTGCATCCCTTCGATGTCTGCGAAGAACGCTAGAAATATCGCTAGTACGGCTATGCCTAAGACCGCTAACACGGCCGTCCTTATCAGGCGGCTCTTTCCGGCTTTAGACATCTCTAGCCACCGTTGTACGACGGTCAGATCATAACTTTAACACTAAGATAAAGCTTAACATGCCTGTCGGTGGATAATTTCCGTTAGGGAGGGTCTTCATGTCTGATGGATATGCCATAGGCGTGGACTTAGGCGCTACGAACGTGAGGGTAGCGGTCGGGAGACGGAGCGGAGAGATCCTGACTAAGCTCATGGAGGAGACAGACCGGAGTGGGGACCCGGCTGCCATAAGCCGCCAGATAATACGTATGGTTAAGCGGCTACAGGAAAGCCTAAACCTGGAAGCCGACAAGCTCGTGGGGCTGGGTATCGGGTCTATAGGACCGTTAAACCTTAGGAAGGGTGGGATCGAGAAACCCGCCAACATACCCGGTGTCGGCTTCGTACCGCTGGTCGAGCCTCTGGAGGAGGAGCTTAAGCTTCCGGTGGTCCTGCTGAACGACTGCGTGGCGGCGGTTGTGGGTGAGAAGTTCTACGGAGTAGGTAGAGACGTGGACAACCTGGTCTACATAACGATAAGCACGGGTATAGGTGCTGGTGTGTACGTGGACGGTCATCTGCTCCGAGGTAAAGACGGTAATGCCCACGAGGTCGGGCACATAGTCATAGACTATGAGGGGCGTATGGTCTGTGGATGCGGTAAACGAGGGCATTGGGAGGCATACTGCTCTGGGAAGAACATACCGAAGTACGTCAGGTACATGGCTGAAGAGGGACTATTGGATGGCTTTGAGAGGAGCCTGCTCTATAAGTTTACCCGAGGAGATTGGAGTAGAATTTCGGCTAAGACTATCTATGGAGCGGCTAGGAGAGGAGATAGGTTTAGCCTAGAGGCGGTTAGGAGGATAGGTGTCTTGAACGCCATAGGCTTCGCCACGGTCGTTAACGTGTATGACCCGGAGCTTATAACGGTCGGGGGGTCGGTTGCGCTTTACAACGAGGAGCTGATCCTACCTTTCATAAGACAGCATATAGGCGAGTATACGATAAACAAGGTCCCTAAGATAGCGATCACGAAGCTGGGTGGGGACATAGTCTTATACGGAGCCATAGCCGCAGCCTTCAACCCTCCATAGGATTCAAGCATTAAATAAATTTAAATACCATGGAGTGTAAACGAGGGTCTAGGGAGGTTACGTTGGAGATCGAGAAGAAGATAGAGGAGTGTATAGAGGAGTTAAGCCGGTATAAGTATTTTTCCTCAGAGGCTCAAACGGCTATAGAGACATTTGAAGAGCTTAAAAACCAGGTGAGAAATCTGACTAGGGAAAATATCGACGATGTTATAAGAGGGGTGGAAGAGTATTATCGAAGGAGCTTATCCTATTCCGGATTTATCCCTAAAACCGTGGAGAACCTGAAATTTATCAAGGAATGGCTTGAAAAGAAGAAGCAGGAGTTATAACAGAGTTTTCCTGCAACTTTTTAAACCTTAAACGTTCAAAAGTTTAATCTCTTATCTTAATCCATGAGTGTCGAGACGTTTACGGGTCTCCCCTCCTCGGCGGATTTATTGGCCGCTAGGGCTAGGAGGTTTGACCTGTAGGAGTCCTCGTACGGCGTCTTGAGGACCTTCTTATCCCTTGTCGAGACGGCTTCGACGAAGGCTTCTAGCATCCTCCTAGTCGGGTCTCCTTCAAGCCTGTAGACTTCGACCGGTTTTCCTTTAGCGTACACTCGAACCTCGGAGCCGTGGACGTATCTTATCAGCTTCTCCCTACAGACCACGTCGAACCCCGCCTGATATCCTTCCCCGGGTTTGAATATCCCGGGGTATAGGGCGTATGTGGTGGATAGACACCCGACCACGCCGTTTCTAAACCTCAACGCCACCGCGTAGCTGCTCCAGTTTTCGAAGCCGGCTTCCCTGTCCTCCTCCGTCTCGCGTCCACGTTCCGTGTAGAACGCGTGAACCGTCTCGACCTCGCCTGCCACTAGCCTGAACAGGTCTAGGAGATGTATGGCCTGGTCTACTATCTGCCCTCCTGCTAGGCTTCTACGTCTTATCCAGCCTACCAGCGGGGTCGTCCAGTAGAGGAAGCCGGTTATCATCGAGAGGGTTTCCGCGTCTACGTTCTCCACAAGCCTTTCGGCTAGGTTCGAGTATCTAGTCTGGAAGCCCACCGCCACCATACGGTCGCTTGTTTCGACGAGCTTTAGAAGCCGCTTAGACTCCTCTAGGCTCAGCGATATCGGTTTTTCCATGAGGACATCTAGCCCACGTTTTAGACATTCTTCGGCCTGGGGTACGTGGAAGGGCGTCGGGCTTGCTATGACCACGGCGTCTAGCCGCGTCTTATCGAGCATCTCCCCCAGCTCGGTGTATCCTTTTACGGCGTAGGTGAGGCTGCATTCTCTAACCCTCTCCTCGTCTGGGTCGTATACGGCTTCGACCGAGACGTTTTCGAGCTGTTTCAAAACCTTAAGATGCGCTAGCCCCCTTCGGCCGACCCCGAGTACGGCGAACCTCAGCTTCGCCCCCATGGTCAGCTTACCTCTGAGACGTATAGTAGAAGCCTGTCGACCTCTGTGTTCAGCCCCGGCTCTTTGCTATGCTGGGGGTCTACGGCTTCGACCGTCATGAGCCATCTACCGTCGTCTGGGCTGTAGGTTAGGCTCATGTAGGTGTGTATCGGGAACTCTGGGTGCTCATACATCGAGCCGGGTTTCCACTCGGCTCTGAAGACCGTTTCGAGGTTGAGCCGCCGGTAGTCTATGACGTAGGAGGAGACGTGTTTAGTCAAGGCGGCTCCTTTCACCACGTGGAGCGTCTCGGTTCCTATGAACACCGGGCCTGTGCAGCCGGCTACTATGGAGCCGCTTAGGAGGAAATACTCGGGCTGCTTGTTTCCATCGACCTTTAGGACGCCTAGCTTAACCCAGTTCCGGCCGTCGCCGCTCATCGCGAGGGCCATGTTTACCTTCCCTTCGCCGGCTCTCCGGGCCTTGTATAGGGCGAAGTATCTTCCGTCTACTATGTCTATCGTGGCGTCTCTGGCTTCTCCGCTGTCGTAGTCCATGCCGCATTCCAGGGCGAATCCCTCGGCTCTCCATGGTCCGGCAGGGTCGTCCGCGGTCATGAGGTAGGTCTGCCACCTAGACTCGTAGACCTTATTCGACCTACCTGCTATGTTCTCGCCTGCCACGTCTACCGATAGGTATAGCATGTATCGTCCGGTCGAGGGGTCTCTGAGGATCTGCGTCCCCTCGATGCTCTGAACGGTCATACCGACGTAGTCGCTTAGCTCCTCCTTACCCATCGAGAAGACTAGGCTGTAGTTCTCCCCGTCGGTGGACCTGTATATCTCGAACCCGTAGCCGCGCTTGACAGGACCCATCCTAGGCCTACCGGTCAACCAGTATTCGCCGGTCTCGGGGTCTAACAGCAGCTTACCCGCCCCATGCCACGAGCCGGGTTCGAAACTCGGCGGGTCTAGCAAAACCTTCCTGAACCTTCTCCTGGCGAATATAAGCTGGGGTGGACACGCACCATACCACAAGGCTAAACCACCTAAACGTCTAAAAATTAACCTCAAGCCCTATTATAACCTTCGACGGAGGGGGTTATATCTACGATAGCTCACGGCCTTGGGTAGATTCGATGTTTACTGCCCCTTATCTTCAAGTGTATGCTTTGGATAGTAGACTTCTAACATCTGAGGAAAAAGAGTTTCTTGTTAAGGCG
>LUCB01000027.1 GCA_001593865.1 Candidatus Bathyarchaeota archaeon B24 | reverse complement strand
GGGAGAATGCCGGAGAGCTCGCTGAGGGTTAGGCTTGGGAGGGGTGTGGAGCTTCTCTACGACGGTGGTAGAGTCATCCTAGACCCCTACGGGTTTAACCCGGGCTGTGGGTCTGCCCTACTAACCCATGCCCATAGAGACCACTCTAGGGGCTACGTGAGATATCGCCGGGGGTTTGCGACCGCTGAGACGTTAGACCTTCTAGCCCTCTACGTCGGGAGGGGTAGGCTACGTGGAAGCAGAAGGATCCAGATAGGCGACAGGTTCCGCCTCGACGAGCTCGAGGTCTCTGTCCACGACGCAGGCCACGTGCTAGGCTCGGTCATGTACCGGGTGTCCACGGCTGAGCACACCCTGCTCTACACGGGTGATATAAACTGCGTCGAGACCCTGGTCTCCAAACCCGCCGAGGAGGTACCCTGCGACATCCTGATCCTAGACTCTACCTTCGGATACCCATACTTCAAGTTCCCGGATAGGAGCAGGCTCTACGGCAGGATAGTCGAATGGGCTGTAGACACGGTTAAGGACGGTAGGATACCGGTCCTGCACGCAGACTCCCTGGGAAACTCCCAAGAGCTTATAGTCCTGTTCAACAGGTTTACGAACATACCGGTCGTCGCCCATCATAGAGTTGCCCTGGTGAACGAGGTGTACCGGCGGCACGGGGTGCGGATGGAGTATATAAGCCATAACACAGAGGAGGGGCGGGAGCTCGTCAAGTCGGGCTTCTGCGTCTACATAGCGCCTAAGGGGGCTAAGGTCCTGCTCGAAAAGCCTACCCGTAAAGCCCTGGTCTCAGGCTGGGCTTTAACCTTTAGAAACGGGTTCCCCCTCAGCGACCACGCAGACTACCCAAGCCTGATAAACTACGTAGCCAGGGTGAGGCCTAAGATCGTCTACACCTACCCGGGTGGATACTCAGGCCGCGTACTAGCGGATAGGATCAGGAAGGTGCTGGGTATACCCGCGCAGCCTCTCCGCTGACGCTTAACCCAGCTCGACCACTTTCCTCGCTATGGCTTCACCCATCTCGCTAGTCGTAGAGCTACCACCGAAGTCGTAGGTTCTAACCCTACCCTCCTTCAAGACCTCTAGGATCGCGTTCTCGATCCTCTCGGAAGCCCTCAGGCAGGCCTCGTCCCTGTACCTAGAGCCCAGCCACTCGAGCATCATCTTAGACGCCGTTATCGTGGCTATGGGGTTCACCTTGTTCATCCCCGTGTACTTCGGGGCCGAGCCGTGGACAGGCTCGAACATGCCGTAGTCGTCGCCTATGTTAGCCCCGGCTGCGAAACCCAGCCCCCCTACGAGCTGCGCAGCCTCGTCGCTGAGTATGTCCCCGAACATGTTCGTCGTAACCAAGACGTCGAAGGCCTCAGGCCTCTTGATGAGCTGCATAGCCGCGGCGTCAACCCTAAGCTCCCAAAGCTCCACGTCCGGAAACTCCTTAGCCACCTCTCTGACGGCCTTCTTGAAGATCCCATCCGTGACCTTCATTATGTTCCCCTTATGGACATAGGCCAGCTGCTTCCTACGCTTCATAGCCAGCTTAAACGCGAACCTCACTATACGCTCGCAAGCCCTCCAGGTGATCACCCTCAAAGCCACGGCTACACCCGGGGCTAGCTCGAACTCTATACCTGAATACAGGTCTTCGGTGTTCTCCCTGACTATGACTAGGTCTATGTTCGGTTTCAGACATGGAACGTTGGGTAGGGAGCGGCAAGGCCTGACGTTCGCGTAGAGGTCGAACATACGCCTTATCGTAACAGCCGCGCTTCTAGGCGAGCCAGGCTCCTCCGGGGTTGTGACCGGGCCTTTGAGGCAGGCGTGGCTCTCCTTGAGGATCTGTATGCTATGCTCCGGCAGGTTTGTGCCGTATTTAGGTATACATCTCAGACCCGCCTCGACCATCACGGTTTCGAGGGTTAGACCTTTAACCACATCTTGGACGGCTTCTAGAACCTTCATAGCGGCGTCTACTACCTCTGGGCCTATACCGTCCCCAGGTATTACGGCGATCCTATACTTACCCATAGCCGCCACCGGCTCCCCATGATCTAAGCGGTCGCTAGGTATAAATATTAAGCCGCAGCATTCCCTACCGGGATATGCCTTTCACACCCTTCCACCTAGGCCCCGCCCTGCTGATAGGCTTACTCATGTTTAATCTACTAGACCTACCCACCTTCCTGATAGCCAACGTCATAGTTGACATAGAGCCGCTCCTAGTGCTAGTCCTAGGTCTACCGCTACCCCTACACGGGTTCCTACACACATACTTGGGGGGAAGCATCCTAGCAACCTCGTTAACCCTGATAATGGCTAGAGCGAGGGCTCATCTAACCGGTTTGACAAAGGCCCTCCAGGTCGAGCAGGAATACTCGGTCAAAACCATAGGTCTGTCGTCCTTCTCAGGGATATACATTCACATCCTACTCGACTCGTTCCTGTATAGCGAGATGAAGCCTCTCTACCCGCTGACCGTAAACCCCTTCCTAGGCATGTTATCCTCAGCCCAAGTCTACACGCTATGCACAGTATCCCTAGCTATAGGTGCGGCCATATACATAGGCAGACTCCTCAAACGCAGGCTCAGAGAGCATCCAAGAGAACACGCGGCGCCGCGAAAAACGTTTAAACAACAAACCCGCTAAGGCTAGTTTGGAGTCTTACATGGAGTTTGACTGGGTTCTCGAGGAGGGGGCTAGGCTAGGCGCGGACTACGTAAGTCTCTTGTACCAAGAAACCGTTTACGAATCCTTCACAGCTGACAACCGCAACGTCAGAGAGGTATCGAGGAGGAGGGCAAGGGGGCTTGGTATTCAAGTTCTACGCGGCGGTGGGCTAGGCTTCGCCTCGACGAGCATGCTGGACAGGGATAATATCCAGCGGTGTCTTAGAAAAGCCTTGGCGACAGCCTCGGCCGTCGGAAAGGTTTCAGAAACTAAACTGGCGGAGGCTGAGCCCGTCGAGGACAGGGTCGTTTCAAGGTTTAAGATAGACCCGCTGGAGATAGATTTCCAAGATAAGATCGACTTGGTACTTGAGGCTAACAAAGCGGCTTTCATCGACCCCAGGGTTAAATCCGCAACCACCAGGTTAGCCGTCCACTACGACAGGAGAATAGTCAAGTCCACGGAGGGCACGGATGTCGAGGTCAGGTGCTTCACTACGGGGCTCTCCCATCTAGCGGTAGCCTACGAGGCGGGTGTCATGGAGAGGGTGCCGCATCAAAGAGCCAAGGTAGCGGGTTGGGAGTTCATCGAGGAGTTCGACTGGGGAGAGTTTACAGCCGACCTATCTAGGCTTGCGTGTAAGGCTGTGGGCTGTAAGACCCCACCTCCAGGAAGCTACACAGTCGTTGTGGACCCAGAGATCATAGGGATCCTCCTTCACGAGGCGTTTGGACACGCCTCTGAGGGAGACCTTGTGGCTTCAGGCGCATCCATACTCAAGGGTAGGCTGGGTGAGAAGGTGGCGTCGGAGCTTGTGACCGTGGTAGATGAGGGGGTTGTCGAGGGGGGTTACTTCGTCCCCTACGACGACGAGGGGGTACCTAAGCGTAGAACCGTGGTGGTGGATAAAGGTGTGCTCAGAGGCTTCCTGACATCCCGTAGGGCGGCGGCTGAGCTAGGTGGCGAAGACACTGGTAACGGTAGATGCCAAGACTTTCAGAACCTACCGATAGTCCGGCAGACTAACTACTACATGCTTCCCGGGGATATGGGTTTTGAAGAACTCCTAGAGGATGTAGATTTTGGAATCTACATAAGAGGTGTAGGTGCGACCGGAGGCCAGGTAGACACAGGTATGGGGATGTTCACTTTCTCCGTAGGCCCATCTTACATGGTTAGAAACGGTGAACTCGCCGAGATGGTTAGGGGGGTTGTGATATCAGGCTTTATACTCGATGTTTTAAAGGAAGTAGACGCTGTGGCCGAGGATTTACGTATAAGAACCTCTGTGTTCGGTGGATGCGGTAAAGATGGGCAGATGGTTCGGGTCGGGTTCGGCGGCCCCCACATAAGGGTTAGGAGGATGACCGTAGGTGGAGGTGGCTAACCTATGGAGTTCACCCGTATAGCCGACAGCCTCATACGCTTCGGAGCTGAGGACGGAGATTACATGGTGACGAGGGGCGACGACCTAATCGTAGACTTCGCAGATAAGGTTAAGGCCATAAGGTTCACGAGCGGATACAGGATTTACATCAGGGCATCAGTTGGTAAACGCGTCGGATTCTACACGTCGAGCGACCTAAGCCGTGAAGGGGTGGAAGAGGCCGCGAAGACCGCGGTTGAAATAGCGAAGGTAAGCCCCGAGGACCCGTATTGGGTAGGCGCCCCTAGAGGGTTGGGCTTAACAGATGTCGAGGGGATCTACGATAGCCGTTTAGCAGAGCTTACACCAGACGAAGCCATCGATATGGTTATGTCAGCCATAGAAGGTGTATCGTCTAGACCCGGTGTCAGACCTGTGCGTGGAAGCCTGAGAGTCGGTGTCCGCGAGTACACGATAGGTAACCTGAACGGTGAAGAGGTCTCGAGGAGAGGGACCTCGATATTCATCTACATAAGCGGTAGGGCTGAGGAGCCTGGTAGATCCGCCGTATATACGGATTTTCAGAACTCACGTAGCTTAGACCGTGTTAAACCATATGAGCTGGGCCGTGAAGTCGGGTTGAAGGCGTGTGAGTTTCTAGATGCAAAAACCATATCGACCGGGTCTTACGATCTGATCCTAGACGGACGTGTAGCAGCCTCCATCTTTAGCGTTATGCTCTCCCAGGCAGTGTCGGCCGACGCAGTTCAGAAAGGTAGGTCTCCGCTAGCCGGAAAAATCGGGTGTAAACTGTTATTTGAGGATGTCACGTTCGTAGACGACGGCACCGTACCTGGCTATGTCGGAAGTAGACCGTGCGACGACGAGGGTATACCGGTGAGGAGGAACGTGCTGTTCGATAGGGGTGTGTTGAAGACCTACCTCTACGATACGTATACGGCGAATAAGGAAAACCGTAGAAGCACAGGTAACGCGTATAGGTCCACTGGGGGCTCCACAGCTCCGCTACCGAATAACCTGATATTAAACCCCGGAGACTATACGCTTGAGGAGATGATTAGAGATACATCGAAAGGAGTCTACGCCCTTAAGACGATAGGGGGGTGGCTTTCGAACCCTGTAAGCGGGTTCCTAAACGCTACGGTAACCCATGGATATCTTATATCGAACGGCTCGATAGTAGGTAGGGTTAAAGGAGCGGTCATAAGCGGAGATTTCTACCAGCTGATGAACGTTAAGGTCGTAGGGCTCTCCAAGGAGCTGCACGAGTCGATGAACTCCTACAGCCCACACGTTAAATTCGAGAAGGTTCAGCTGTCTAGCAAATAACCCGTCCTTTTTCCATCTTTAAGGCTCAAACCTAGCCATGTAGATGTTATCCTTAACCCTTATCACCTTAACCCTTATCCTTGAGCCGATGGGCGCCTCCCCCGCGTCTACGACCGTCAATACACGCCCCCTAGCTACCCCAAGCTTCTCGCCCTTGAACAACCCCGGCCCCACGAGCTTAACCCATGTTTTCTCAAACCTCCTGAACACCAACGGTAAGCCTCTGCATCTATGCGTTCCGAAATCCTCCGGTTTCAAAACCAGTTTAACCCCGTATGACCTCTCCAGCCTCCTCAGTCTTCTGTAGAACTCCCCCCAGCTCATGGGCCTTACACCCTTAGGCTTTCTACCGTGTTTATGGATGAGCATCTTCTGTATACCGAGCGGCGGCCATCGCCTACCGGCACCTATCTTCAAAGCCAGCTCTATGAGCCGCTCTATGTCTCCGTCGTTGACTCCCGGAACCCACACCGGAGCGATCAACAGGTCTATCTTAGATGCTGCGATATACTCGGCGAGCCCTACGATCCTTTCGACGTCGTAGCTCTCGGTTCCTGAAAGCTTCCTCGCAAGCTCCGGGTCTAAGCTGTCTATCGACAAGTTTATTCTCGACAAGCCAGCTGCCTCAAGCCGGTCTACAAGCTTCTCGGTTAGAAGATGCCCATGGGTCTGCAGCGAGACGACCTCGACCCCAGGGGTCTCTCTTAAAGCCTGACACAGCTCGGGAAGCTTAGGATATGTCAAGGGGTCTCCCACAGTATCTATATGCGCCTCGATGAAGCGGCAGTCCTTAACCCTTACGAGCCTTCTAAACTCGTCGACCAAGTAGTCTAGCTCGACCATATACTCGGTAAGCCTCCTCTTCGACCGTGGACCCGCGTCTGTCGAGCAGAATATGCAGGAGAGCGGGCATATGCTCGTCGGCCTGACCTGTATCACGTTTGTCCCCCTATCTATAAGCCCGAACCCTACGGAGCCTACAAGCGGTATACCGCTGTCGGAGGTTATGCGGAAAACTCCCCTAGGCATTCCCGTTTAACCCTCTCCAAAACGTCTAAGGGGATCAAACGGCTAAACCTATTATTAGGGTTTGACCCACACCATATATGCCAGGCCTATGACGAGGATCAGGGGGGTAGTCGCGAGCGGCTTAGGTGTCGCAAAAATTTACCTAAACCGTCCCTGGGTTAGAAGGCAGCTTCGAGAAAAACTCGGTTTCGACCCATATCCCGGTACCTTAAACCTCAAAGTCGATAGAGCGGCTAGGAGAACCCTCGAAGAGAAAGCTTGCTCAGAGATAGTTCCAGCTGAAGGGTTCTATAAGGGACTTTTAGCCGAGGTCTTCGTAGAGGGTTCTATAAGGGGAGCCGTGGTGATACCGTTGAAACCCGGATACCCGGAAGACCTTGTCGAGATAATAGCCGCCGAAAACCTCCGGGAAAAACTCAACCTAAAGGACGGAGACTGTGTGACGATTCAGCTACCGTAAAAGCCATGGTCTGAGACGGTTTAAAACTTATTAGAGAGCCTTACCAAAGTTGATCGAGGATAGCGGGGTGGGGTAGCCAGGTTAACCCGCCGGGCTCATAACCCGGAGATCGGTCGTTCAAATCGACCCCCCGCTACCATTTACATTCTCCAATTGATCTATATTTTCAGGATGGATGATCAGCATTAAATATACAAAAATTACGTCATAGTGATCGGTTGTTGTCTATGTTGAATCGAAAAAACCGTGTATACTTGTTTTAGATAAGCCAGTAGATCATCGGTATCGCCGCTGCGAGCATGCTTAAGGCGGTCGGAAGAATCAGAATTTTTATGTAGTCTGAGAGGTTTGACTTGAAGTATTCTAGGGAGACCGTTACGCATGGGTGGACCGGGGATATTATGTAGCCTAGATACGATGAGAAGTATATGGATGAGAAGACGAGCGGAGGCATGGAGGCTAAACCGTATCTAGCTAGGAAAACCGGGATCACTATGGAAGTCGGTATCTGGATTCTACCGGTCGCGAAACCCAGTAGGAACCCTAGGGTGAGGCAGAGGATAGAGGCGTCCATCTCTATGGACGTGATCATAGCCGGTATGGGGGAGGATTGAAAGACCCTTATGAAGAAGAACATCCCGAATATTATGGCTGAGAAGCTCCAAGGCCTCATCCTCAGAACCACCATACCGGTCCTTCTCAAACCGGGTCTACCGACTACCCAGGCGAGCGAGAGGCTTATAAGAGCCGCAACCAGCGTCGCGGCTTCACGAACCTCCGGCTTTAAAGCCTTGAGGATCGTGAAGTCCGCCAGCGGAGCCGCGAGTATGACCATGAGCGGGAGGACAGCCTTCCTGAACGAGGCTTTCTCGGTGTACGCCACTCCACGGCCGACTTTCCTAAGTAGGAGCCAGTAACCCAGCGCCGAGCATACAAGCACAGGTGGAGCCATGAAAGGTATAGCCGAGTAGAGACCTATGTTCGCTATCTTAGCCGAGACTATGAGGCTCGCTGCGAAAGGGTAGACAAGCTGAGGGATATGTCTGAACCACACGTTTATGGCAGACTTCACGTTCCCTAAAACGTCCTCACCTGCTTTTTCGACCAAGGGAGCCGACATCAACGCCCCACCAGGCATAGGGAGCATACCTATAAGCGCCGGTGAAACCCCTAGGAAAAGCCTCCTATCCACACGTAGGTTCTGTACGAGCCTATCCACTAGACCCGTCTCCTCCATGAGACCACCGATCACAGGTATAACCCCCACGGCTAAAGCCAATAGAATCACCGACGGGTCTAGAATGGTGTCTAAGAGCTGCTCAAAAAGCGTTGAAATCGGTAGGAGAAGTAGGCCGAGGACGACCCCTCCTAGAAATAGAGCCAAACCTATGTTAAACTTTGAAAACACAAGTATAACCGCTATAGAGGCTATGAAGCTGATCCACGTAAACACGGCTATGTCTACAGAATGGTTCTGATTTAAACTTTTACACCCCGTATAAAAACGTAAATCTAAATAAAAAGAGGGGGGTAAAAAGCTATTCTTCAGGTCTTCTTCTAGCCAATACTATAGCCGCTATAGCGGCTATCAGTGAAATCACCGAAATACCCATGGCCATGGACGCCGTAGAAGACGCCCCTGAGATGGAATCCGATAACGTAGCAATTTTAGAGTTAAGCTCCTCTATAGAGCTGCTTAAAGTATCGATATTAGACCTCATCGATTCCACGGCGCTTTCAAGCGAGGCCACAGCTTCCTCAAGCTCCTTAGGAACCACAGGCTTCTCCACCGGGGGAGGAGTCCAGCCTACAGGCTTCAAGTATAGTCCTGTGGCCAGCATAAGGACGACGGGGTTATCTGAATAGAGTAGCTGAGTCCATATCCAATGGTCAGCCGGAGGCCAACCTTCGACCCTAACACCTGAGAGCACGGGGTTATTACCATACCTCTCCCAGAGGGGTACCATCGGTAGGTCTTTGTTAAAAGCTAAGGCAAGCTTACTGACTAGCTCTTTCTGAGCCTCGACGTCGAAGCCCTCTGCGCAGTCGTATACTAGCTCCTCCAGGTTTACTGTACCAAGCCCCTCGATCTCCCTCGTCAACTCGTAGGAGTAACCAGGCGCCGCGTATCCTGGGAAGTTATAGTATATGAACGCTTGGTAGAACGAGAAGTGGGGATGGGGGTTGCCTGTGCCCCAACCCTGAATAGCCATTTCGAAATCGCCTTCTCTAACAAACTTAGGCTGAATCTCGGTGAAAGTTATCGCTCTTAACGTAATAGGTATCCCGAATGCGGTAAGCTGAGCCGCTACGTTTTCAGCCGCAGCCCTCCAGTCAGCGAATTCAGCCGGGAACATAAGTTCGAACTCTAACGGCTCACCCTCTGGAGTACGCCATATACCGTCTTCACCTTTCTCGAAGCCCAGCCCTTCAAGCAATGCAGCAGCCTTTTCTGGGTCATAACTATAATCAGTCATCTCAGCCCTATATTCAGGGAGTATCCAACGCTCCTCTAGCTCTAGAGGAAGACCACTCGGTACAGCTATCCTCTTAGCCGAGTACATCAAGGAGACATATGCGTTCTCGGTCTTGTTGATAGCGTAGTCTATGGCGCGTCTGAAGTCTGTCAAGTTAAACGGATATATTTTATGGTTAAAGAGGATAGCTGGGCCGAATCCCGTCGGAGGTCTATAAACACTTATACCTAGCTTGTAGAACTCCATTTCGGTGGCGGGTGGAAATCCATGTGTAGCGTAATCGACTTTAAACCCTAGGACCAGCGGTGTAACTACGGGAGTCTCACCGTTGTAAAGCTTTATCCACTCGAACTTTATGTTCTTCGCGTTCCAGTGATTCGGGTTCTTCTTCAGCCAGACCTCCGACTCGGTTATCTCACCAGTCCACATGTATGGGCCAGTTCCGATATACTCCTTAGGCCTGTAGTTTCTGAAATCCGTTAAGAGACTTTGGATCTCCTCACTCTCCCATGTTAAACCCTGGTCTAACAGCTCTATCGCCTTATCCGAGAAGTTGCCGTATGTGCTATATGGTCTTATAGGCTCCCTAAGAATGTATCTTATCAAGACTATGGATGGTTTAGATATATGGAACGATACAGTGTTAGGGTCGACGGCCGTCACCTTGTCTATGTACTCCCATACTGGAGATTTAAGTAGGAAGAGACAATAGAACGTAGATACGACATCTTTAGAGGTGAAGGGGTCACCGTTATGCCAGACCACTCCTTTCCTTAGATGAACTATAAACTCATCTCCCTTAATCTCCCAGCTCGTAGCCAGCCATGGTATATAAGTATCATTGTACCATATATAGAAGGCCAGCGGCTCCTGAATAAGCTGAAGATAAACACCCAATGTTATAGCGTATGTGACAAAGGTATTGAAATGCCCCTTTGGGGGAACGCTGTAGGGCCACGCACCCACAAAGACGTAGCGTCTCTCCTGGGCGTAGGCAGGTGTGGTTACGGATATTAAGCCGGTCAGCAGAACACCCAGTAAAATTAACGCTATTGTATTTACTTTGACAGTTTTCATAGCGAATGAAATTTATTTTTCGAGAAAATTTAAATATTTCCCCCTCTCTGAGTGAATTATGAAATGTCTGAAACGCTCATACGTCTTTACAGAAATTTTTTCTTCAGAAAAATCCTCAGAGTTGCCGTTACAGTCTTCATAGTCTCGACTTTAACTTTCTTCATAGTTAGACTGATGCCTGGAAACCCTATAGACATATACATTTCATCCCTGATGTCGACTCAGGGGATGAGCTACCAAGAAGCGAGACAGATGGCCTTAGCTATGTTTTCTATAGACCTAGATGCCCCGCTCCACTTGCAGTATATCCAGTACCTATCGAACCTTATTCGAGGCGACCTAGGTGTATCGATCACCTCTACCGGTACCCCTGTAGCGAAGATGATAGCCGAATTCCTTCCATGGACTCTTTTCAGCGTTTCCTTATCGCTTTTCGCAAGCTTCGGGATAGGTGTAGCGTTAGGGATGGTGATGGCATACCGTAGGGGAGGAATTTTCGACACAATTCTTACAGGAATATGTACGATAATGAGCGCCATCCCAAACTACATAGTCGGAATCTTAGTTATAGTATTCATAGGAATTCAATGGAACCTCTATCCTTTAGAAACCATGAGGGGAACCTACACCTCCACGATCACACCGGGCTTCACGATCGAGTTTATAGTAGACGTTTTCAAACACGTGCTCTGGCCTTTCATCACCTATGTGGTCTGCACGTTCGGCGGATGGGCATTATCGATGAGGGCGAACACTATATCGACTTTAGGGGAGGACTACATAACGGTAGCAAAGGCTAAGGGGTTGAAGGAATCCAGGATCACGTTTAGCTACGTAGGTAGAAACGCGATTCTACCGCTGTTCACGAGCTTAACCATATCGTTTGGTTTTATCTTCGGCGGCTCTCTTCTGATAGAGAACATTTTCGTCTATAAGGGAATCGGATGGCTCTTATGGTCAGCTATAAACGAGAGGGACTATCCGACCATGCAGGGAGTGTTTCTCATAATGACCACGGCTGTAGTACTTTCCGTCACCATAGCAGACGTACTATACGGATTAATAGACCCTAGGGTAAGAAGGGGTGAGTAGATATGACAAAGGAAAAATACTTGGTAAAATGGAGGGGTACAGCCTCGAAGACCATAGGGCTTCTTAAGACGATATACGCCAGCAAACACGGGACTGTAGGCTTCTTAATTCTTCTAATATATCTGTTTATGGCGTTCTTTGGATCATCGATAAGACCTTTAGACACAACACCGAAACCTGGTCAGATGTACCTACCTCCCTCCATAAAATATCCACTTGGAACAGATAACCAAGGTAGGGACACACTTTCCTTCATAGTAAACGGTACGTTCGATGTGTTGTATATATCACTGGTGGCGTCGATGGTAAGTGTGATCTTAGCCGTCCTAGTCGGAAGCGTCTCTGGGTTTAAAGGAGGGACGGTTGACTCCATCTTAATGTATATCTCGGATATTATACTCAACATCCCCCAGTTCCCTCTGATGGCTGTCTTATCAGGCCTGATGAGGCTAACCGATGTATCTTTGGCTATGTTGATGGGTGTGCTTTCATGGCCGTCGCTGGCTAAAGCGATAAGGTCTCAGGTTCTTTCCTTAAAGGAGCGTGATTTCATAGAGGCGGCTAGGCTACTGGATCTCGGTACGAGACATATAGTCTTTACAGAGCTTATGCCAAACCTTATGCCATACATAGCTGTCAGCTTCGCCCTAGCCATGACATACTCCATATACAATTACGTGGGACTTGTGTTTTTAGGCTTCGTCCCGTTCAGAGCGTATAACTGGGGTGTGATGATAAATCACGCATGGGTTTTAGGGGCGATTTACAATAGAGATAGCATTTTATGGATACTCTCACCGATCATCGCCATAGTGGGTCTGGAGGTGGGGGTCATAATGTTCTCCAGAGGATTAGAGCTAGCGTTCAATCCGAGATTAAGGAAGTGAAAGCTTGAGACCCATCCTCTCTATAAAAGGTCTAAGTGTAGAGTATCTAAGCCCAAGGGGTAGAGTTAAAGCGGTAAGAAACGTGAACTTAGAAGTATACAAAGGTGAGATACTATTTCTTGTGGGTGAAAGCGGTGCAGGGAAATCCACCTTGGGATTGACGTTACTCAAGCTTCTCCCCGAGGGGATCGCGAAAGTCGTAGGAGGCGAGGTTATATATCATAGAGATGACGGAGGAAACCTGAATATTTTAAAGCTGAGAAAAGGTAGATTAAGGAGGTTTCGCTGGAAAGAGGTTGCTATGGTGTTTCAAGGAGCTATGAACTCTCTCAACCCGATAATGAAGATAAAGGATCAGATGTATGATGTGATAAAGGATCACGGTGTACGACTCTCTAAGAGGGAAGCCTATAAGAAGATAGAAGAGCTACTAGCTATGGTGAGGCTTGATGCCAAGAGGGTGCTTAAATCTTACCCGCATCAGCTCAGCGGGGGTATGAAGCAGAGGGTTATGATAGCTATGAGCCTGTTACTCGACCCGAAGCTGTTGATCCTTGATGAGCCTACTACAGCGTTAGATGTGCTGACTCAGAAAAATATAATGAATGTGCTGAAAGATATACGTGATAAGCTCCATCTAACGATGATATTCATAACCCATGACCTCTCCCTAGCGGCAGAGCTTGCCGACAGAATCGCTATAATGTACGCCGGAAGTATAGTGGAGGTAGGAAGCGTAGAGCAGATATTCTATAGACCAAAGCACCCTTACACGCACGGTCTTCTGAAATCCGTACCGAAACTAACCTCAGAGATCGGAAAGCTGGAATCCATCCCAGGATTCCCACCCGATATGATAAATCTCCCTCCTGGATGTAAGTTCCACCCAAGATGCGTGTTTAGAAGGGACATATGTATGGAAAAGGAGCCGTTTCTTCAAAAGGTAGAGGAGAACCATTACACGGCGTGTTGGAGATGGAGGGATATTTTTGGGGAAGAGTGAGAATACGCCTCTTCTTGAGCTGAGGGGGGTTTATAAGGCTTATAAGGTGGGAGGGTTTCTGAGGAAAGTCAAGGTTAACGCTATAGAGGATATATGGCTTAGTCTAGGCGAAGCCGATATCATAAGTTTAGTCGGTGAAAGCGGATGCGGCAAGACGACCACCGGAAAAGTCGCGGTCGGGCTTTTGAAACCCGATAAGGGAGAGGTCTTGTATAAAGGAAAGAACATCTGGGAGATGACGAAGGAGGAGTTTAAAGAATTCAGAAGAAACGTGCAGATGATGCATCAAGACCCATATTCCTCATTAAACCCTATGCTTACAGTCTACAAGACACTTTCGGCGCCATTATTTAGACATGGTTTAGCCTCTGATAGAGAAGAGGCCGTAGAGAGGATCGCGAGGCTTCTTAGGCTCGTCGGTCTTACGCCACCGGAAGAGTATATGGAGAAGTATCCCCATCAACTTAGCGGTGGAGAGAGGCAGAGGGTTGCTTTCGCCAGAACGCTTTCACTAAATCCAAAGCTGATAGTCGCCGATGAACCCGTGTCCATGATAGACGTGTCTCTCCGTGCGAGCATACTAAACCTCATGCTTGATATGAGGGAGAAGTTCAAAGTCAGCTATGTTTACATCACACACGACCTGATAACAGCTAGGTATTTCTCGAGGAAGCACCTACTTATGATAATGTATCTAGGGAGCATAGTCGAAACAGGGCAGACAGACCGCATCATAAAGGAGCCCCTCCACCCATATACACAAGTACTGCTCTCAGCCCTCCCCGAACCAGACCCAAGAATTACTAGGAGTAAGAAACTCATAGCTTTAAGAAGCCTGGATGTACCTAGCCTCTTGAGGATGCCAACGGGATGTAAGTTTCATCCTAGATGCCCCTTCTTCAAGAAGGGGCTCTGCGATGTGAAAAGACCAACGCTCATCGAGGTTGAGAGCGGTAGAAGGGTTGCGTGCCACTTATATGGATCCTAAATTTGGAAGGATAGCTTTTCAAATAGCGTTTTTTCTGACGTTTATGTCAGGTATCCTATTTTTCTTCCTAGACTGGAATTCGCCCTCTTTCATAGCTAACACCTTAGCCTTTGCCATAAGCCTAGCTTTTCTGTTGGTAATAGTGTATGAGGTAAGACGGCAAGTATCTAGCTAAGTATCCCCCGTATGGTTTAATAGATAACAACCTTAATATCCACGTTTACTGGTTGCTCATATAGAGCCCATCTTGTATTGTCCAAACTGCGGCAGACCTCTTCGAGAGGGGGTATACTTCTGCCCGAACTGCGGGTATCCGGTCTTGGTGGACCGGTCGCTTCTCGCCGATGAGCTAGCCGGTTTAACCTACGTAGCCAAGCCTATACTCTACGTAAGCGACCTAGCCTACCTGTTCGGTGAACACTTCGTCTCCAGGTTTAGATGGGTAAGCCCCACGGTGTTCCACTACATGATGTTCCCCGCTAAGACGGTTCTACCCTATAGCGGGTTGAGGGTCGCATGTATAACCCTGATAGTAGCTATCATCGTGGCTACGCTGATAGAACTAGAGGCCATGAAGCTGATTACGATAGAGTTTAAACCGGTTAAGCGGTTTGGATTGTTTAACACAGTAGATGTCTATATCAGACCTGTAGGGAAGCAGGTCTTCGAGCAAGACAGTATCGAGTACATGGTTCTTGAGAAGCTTAAAGCCGGAAAGCCCGTTAGGCTTTCGGAGCTCGTAGTCGATATAGTGGGTGGGATCCCATTCCTCAGAGGGCTTGGGCTTGTTTTTATATCGCATAAGCGTATGCTTAAGAGGAGCCGGGTTAGGCTTCATAAGAAAGGGCTTCTACCGACCTCAGACGGCTCTAAAGTCGACGAGCGTCATAGGCGGTTCATAGACCTCTATAAGGGCGAGACTGCTAGAGCTTTATGGCTTTTAGACACCTATGCGATGCACGATAAGGAGCGGTTCAGAAGATTGGTCGATAGGATTCTCGAAACGCTGCTAGCGCCTGGGATGGCGATGAGCATCCTGATCGTCATAGTCTGCACCGTTCTGATGTGGCTACTTTAACCCAGCTGCAACCCTCGGTCTCCCAGGCTTTAAAGATATGCGTCTGAGCTTATCCGCCTCACCCTGCCTGCACATCTCGATTATCTCCGGGATGGCGTCTAGAAGGTCTGTAGCGGTCATGTGATAACCGATCCTAGACGCCACGAGGTCTCCGGCGGCGCCGTTTATGAAAGCAGCTGCGGAGGCTGCTTTGAAAGGCTCAGCCTCCTGGGCGAGAAAAGCCGCAACTATTCCGGTCAAGATGTCTCCTGTACCGCCCACCGTCATACCGGGGTTGCCTGTGAAGTTCAGCTTCATGTTTACACCGTCGCTTATCACGTCGACCATCCCCTTCAGAAGTATGGTTAAATTCATCTCAGAGGCTTGTCTCTTGACGTGTAACGCAAGCTCTCTAAGACCCTTAGGTGGGGAGCCGAATATCATCCTGTACTCTCCCATATGCGGGGTTATGACCGTCGGGGAGCCCGCCTTCGCCTTATAGGCGGCGTACGCCTTCAAGCCGTCGGCGTCGACGACCATGGGAACCCCTCTACGCCACGCATAGTCTAGTATAAGCCTAACCGCCTGGAAGGTCTCCTCTCTAACGCCTAAACCTGGGCCTATGGCAACCCCGGTAGACCTGTCTATGAACTTCCTTAAGGTCTCCAAGTGATCGGGTGTCAGGTGGTCACCGTCGAGTTTAACCGTGATCATATCAGGCGAGAAGCCCGCTATCGTGTAGGCGGTTTTCTCAGGAGCCGCTACGAGCACCAGGTCTACGCCGGTTCTAAGAGCAGCCATAGCTGTTAACGCAGGTGCACCCGTGTAGGTCTCGCTACCACCTACGACGAGAAGCCTACCGAAGTCTCCCTTATGCGCCTTAGGAGGCCTAGGTTTAACCACGAGGAAAACGTCTCCAGGACCGGTATACATCGAGGCTTCAGGGGGTATGCCTACGTTGACTACTTTGACCTCACCGGCTATCTCGGGGTTTGCTAAGACCCCCTTCTTAGGCTTATGGAACGTTATGGTTAGGTCGGCCTTGACCGCCTTACCCAAGACTTCTCCGGTATCTGCGTTCAACCCTGTCGGGACATCGACCGCTATCTTAAACCCACTCGACCGGTTGAAAACCTCGACCGCCTGTAGTATCGGCTGTCGTAAATTTCCCCTGACGCCATAGCCGAGCAT
>LUCB01000008.1 GCA_001593865.1 Candidatus Bathyarchaeota archaeon B24 | reverse complement strand
ATTTAAACATTGTGTTAACTATCTTTTAACACAGTTGACCAAGGGGTTATCCGGCTTCTGCGAGACCCACCCACCAAACCCGCACGAAACATATACGAAAAGAAAATTTAAACATTAAGTAAAAAAATAATTAACAAAACGCCAGACGCTTGAAACCAAGACGACTACGTTAACCTAGATCGAATTGAATCTCATAAAGAGAATTGAAAGGTTCATAGATTTCTCTATGCTTCTCAAATCTTCGTGGTTGGGATTTCACAGAGAGAATCGAGGAAGAGGTTGGTGCGTATACGTAAGTGTCTTATGTTGATGGGGTTTCATGGAGAAGGTCGGAGATTTCTCATGAAATTATCTATGAATTTTTCGAGTGTGGTTGGATTAAGTATTACCTCGGGTAATTTGTCATGGAAAACCTAGAGGGAGGAGGAGGCCACGTCGTCCATGGAGATTACCCGGTCCTGTCCTTGAAAGACGTTGAGGACTTACGCTATTCTACGTAGCTTCAGACGATAGGGGAAAGGTATCGGAGGTTTTTCATGATGTCAGAGGTCTTAAGGCTCATATTCTTCTACGATTTGAGATACGCGTTTAACCCGTGTTATATCTGCCGTCGGCGGAACCTCGTCTGAGACGCCTAATATCAGGTTCGGCGAGAACATCTCCAGCACTTTACGAGCGAACTCCTCGAGCTTCCTGAGGGGATAATCCGGTAGAAACATGATCGCTGGTATCCCATCCAAGAGGATCTTGTCTCCTAGGGCCTCTTTAAGCTCCTCCAGTGTGATGTCTCCCTGAGGCTTAGGCGTAGCCGCCTCTATCCCGTCGAATTCGACTTCCTCGAGCAGGGGTAGGAGAGGTTTTAGATGCCCATCCATGTGGATGTGGCAGAACTTCCCCCTGCTATGTATCTGCCGGATCCTCTTGTTATAATATGGGACTAGGTATTCTTTGAACAGCCTGGGGGACGTAAGCCTAGCGTCGACGTTCTCCCCAAAGTTCAGGATCTGAACCGGCGACTCTAGGAGGGCTTCGTACATTTTATCGTCCCACCTTTCGATCACTTCCATGAACCTCTCCGTCTCCCTGCGGTATCGATGCAGCGCTACTATCGTCCTCTCAAACCCCATGTAATCGACTATAAGCCTCTGAAGAGGCGACCGTGGATAGAAGGTTTGTACGACACCCCTAGGTCCGAAGGCTCTGTCCGCTACCTCAAACGCCCTATAGTCGAACACGAACTCCGTGTTATCCAGTATAAACTCCATCACCCTATAGTCTTCAGGGGTTTTAACGGGGTATTCGGTATGGTACCCGTGGACAGTAACCTCCCGCAACTTACCGACCGGGGTTTCCCATATCGTAATCCTCTCACCGGGCTTCGAGCCTCTAAAGCTCCTAACCCTAACCTTACGCTCGTCGACCCTCATCCTAAACAGGCTTACCCCAAGTGTCTCCTGAGGATACCTCGGGCTTGCTCCTAAGTGGTCGTATACCTGGAGCATACTCATGTTTCTATACTCCTCAGGGACGTGGCCCTTGTAAGGACGAATGACCTCGTATAAACCGCGTAGAAGGCTTTCATCCGTGTAGCCGTTAGGGAGCTTATTCCTAAGCCTGTTTCCATAGAACCAGTAGTAGATTCTAGGCTGCCATACGACCCTATCGACCCTCCTCCTCTCAAACGTCCTAAGTATCCTCTCTCTAAACGTTAGACCCATACGACCACTCCATAGGCGTTATCACGTTAAACAGTGGGTATTTTATGAGGTTTTGAGCTTCAAGGTTTTTATCTCGAGTGGTTTAAGCTTTATGGTTAGCCTGCCGTCTTCGACCGTGAGCTTCTCCCCTATAGGCTTCTCGGTTAGGTCTACTTCCTGAGCCTCCTTAACGTCGAACCCAAACCTCAACGTCGCCTCCGCCTCCCTACCCGTGGCCTCGTATAGCCTGAGGATCGTGTCTTCAGAATCCTCAGCCTTCTTAAGACATGTCACCACTACGTTCTCAGGCTCGGCTTCTAGGAAGCTCATACTGTCTGGTCTGCCGCCTCTGACCTGGGATGGCTTAAGTATAGGCATAGCCTCGAGCGGGTGGTTAAGCTCGTATCCCCTTCTGAAGCTTAACGCGCTCCTCCAGTCCCCCGTGTGCGGGTATATGGCGTATAGGACCTTATGCGACCCCTGGTCTGGGTTGGGGTCTGGGCTATAGCTCGTCCTGAGAAGCGTGATCCTGACGGTGTTCCCCGACACGTCGAAGCCGTATTTAGAGTCGTTAAGCACCGTCAGCCCGTACTCTCCGTCCGACAGGTCCACCCACCTCAAAGCCGGGACCTCTGAGCCGTCTCCAGGTCTCTCGGCGTATCCGAACGGAACCTCGAAAACCGCTTTACCCGTGGTATTCAGGATCGGTGTGAACGAGACTTTAAGCATAGGGGCATCGACCGCCTCGTTGGAAAACTCCATCCACTCTATCGACGTGTGGAACTCGATCCTAGGGACACCTCGGTACATGGTTATGTCGGAGCATATCCTAGACCTACGGTACTTGTAGACCACCCTTATCCTAGCCCTAACAGGCCCGTTCTCTACGAGAGATACCTCCTCGGGTTTAACGAGGTTCTCGACGCCTGTTATCTCGCCTATGATCCACGCGGACATGGGGTGAGGTGCCTCGTGTAATACTTGGAACAGGTGGCTCTCCTGAGGCCTCGTCGCCTCATACCTGAGCCTGTTAAAGACCTGCCTACCGGCTCTCTTATCGTAAAGCATCCTGATGGTCCCGGTCTTTCTATCGACCGAGAGGGTGAAGTACTCGTTTTCCAAGGTGTACTCGTCTCTGGCGACGTTTCCGCTCTCGCATTCTCCCTCCCTGATGTAGTAGGTCGTATAGCCTAGAGACGGGGTATCGGCTATGAAGACGAGTTCATCCCCGCATACCTGCACCGGTACGGCTTCTCCGCCGGGCGAGACGGCGACCGGTTTAGCCGGTATCAGGTGGCTCGGAAGCCTAACCCTGACCACGTCTCTCCTAGGCCACGGTAGCGTGTTGAACACGAGCACAGGAACCCCCTCACCCTCTTTGAACCCTATCTGTGAGGCAAGCGTCTCCATGGATTCCCCGATGACTTCTTTAGCGCATCTTAAAGCATCCTCCGCCAGTGTTTTCGAGTAGCCGTATATCTCATGTATCCCGCTTCCGCATAGTATGTCGTGGAACTGGTTGAACAGGGCTTTACGCCAAGCCTCCCTGAGGGTGTCCCTGGGATATACGCCCACGAGGGTGGAGAGCCTCTCGGCGTCTACGAGCATCCTCTCGCAGAGCCTATTATACCGTTTCACATCCGCATGGGTGGTGTAGCATCCGTCGAACGTGAAGTTCAGCTCACCCTTAACCACGGGCACCCGTCCCCTACCGCTCGAGATCTCCTCCTCGACTTCTTGGAAGAACCGGTGAGCCGAGCTGAAAACTATGGTCGGTAGAAGGGGCTTGTCCATGATCTTCAGAGCGACCTCGATATCGTCTATGGTCGGTCCTCCCCCGTGGTCCCCGACCCCGTAGACGAACATGCTCGTCTTAAGGCCGTGCCTCTCGTACACCCTTCTAGCTATCTCGCAGACGGTTCTGGGGTATATGAAGTTGTTGTAGACGCTGTTGAACGCCAGTATCCTAGAACCCTCAGGGCTTTCCCACCAGAATATCGGATACCCTCTCCCGCACCTCATGAAGTAGTAGTACTTCATCCCGGCTTTTCGAACTATCTGAGGCATGGTCAGCGGGTGTCCGAAGGTGTCGGGCTCCCAGCAAACCTGTACGTCGACGCCGAGCTTCTCCCTAGAATACCGTTTACCATGTAGAAACTGTCTCACGAGAGCCTCGTCACCGCCCATGTTGAGGTCCGCCTCGACCCAGGTCCCAGCCGTGACCTCCCAGTTTCCGCTCTCAACCCTACTCCTTATACGCCTAAAGACCTCAGGAAACTCCTCCTCTGCTACCCTGTAGGCGGCAGCCTGGCTCTGGGAGAAGTGGAACATAGGGTATCTGTCCATGAGGTCGAGCATGGTTTTAAACGTGCTCCTTATGGTCTCGACCGTGTCTCTCCAAGGCCAAAGCCAGTTCATGTCTATGTGAGCGTGGCCGACCAGGTGTACCCGGAACTTCTTAGCCTCACCCGATAGGTGCGAAAGCTTAGCCCTAGCCTTCTCGATCTCCGCCAGAAGCTCGCTAGGTTTCCCATGGAAAACCTCTAGGTTAAACTCCTCAGCGACCTTCTCCACGGCTTCAGCTCCTCCCGGAAGGAGCATAGCCATCTTAAGCTCCTCGATGAAAGCATCTATCTCGAGTAGCACGTCCTCTACGTTACTGTAGACCACGTTGAACGCCGGTATACCTATGGGCTCTATGCCCGGGTATAGCTTCAAAGCGACCACATGGGTCTCGCCTGGTTTAACGTTCTCGCCGAGGACGATCCTAGGCCCCCTCAGCTCCGTCCAGTAGTCCGCCGACAAGACGAGCCTACCGTCTACGTAGACCTCTGCACCCGTCGTCATGACGAAGGAGAATAGCTTAGCGGTCGAGCCTTCGACGGCTATCCCCATGACATCCTCGGGGACGGTTATACGGCATCTAAGCCAAGCCTCACCCTTCCTAAGGTCGACCGTCATGGGGAGCTTGACCTCAGACCACGATGAGTCGTCGAAATCGATGCTATAAGCCCCGGCAACCCTTCCCTGGAAGAACCTCCATGAAAGAGAGGTTCTATAGCCCGCGATCCTATCATATTCTTCCTTAAGCATTTTTAGGAGTTTCTCGACTAGGCTCGATTTACACTTGGCAACCATATTCCTACCACTGAAAGTAAATTCTACTAAGTGGTTAGCATTTAAATGTTTGACCGGACACGTAGCGTTCGCCGCTCTCTAAATCTCCAACCTTGAATCATTCTAATTTTCTCCATAACCTTGTAAACCCGGGTTAAATGCGGCATAGCGTATCAGAGCCGTCTAAAAAATATAACTTAGGTAAGGAGATTATCACTAGGTGGTCTTATTGCTTGTGTTGACTACAGGCATACTCGTCGTCGATATAATCGCTACCGGGCTTCCCCGCGTGGCCGAGCCCGGTGAGTTGCTGTTCGTCCCTAAAGGAATCGCCGTAAGCCTCGGAGGACACTCCGGAAATGTCTCGATAGACCTTCTACAGCTCGGTCTAGGGAGCGAGGACTTATACCTCGTCTCGGTCGTAGGGGACGATGTCTTCGGCGACTACGTCGAGAGCTTCCTTAAGTCTAGGGGCGTCAGGGCTAGGCTTAAGAGGGTTAAGGCGCCTACGTCTAAAAACCTTATACTCGTCGTAAAGGGCGAGGATAGGAGGTTTCACGTGGACGCAGGCTCCAACCTGTTTCTAGACCCTACACTGGTCAAGGAAGCGGTTGAGAACCTGAAGCCTAGGATCTTCTACGTAGGGGGAGCCGGGATGCTCGGCGAATTCGACGACAGGCTCCCAGAGGTCCTTAAGAAGGCTCAGGATGTAGGCTCGCTGACGATGCTGGACATAGTCGCCCCCTATGGTAAAGGCTGGGATTTCGTCACGAAGGCCCTACCACACTGCGACCTGTTCCACTGCAACCTCCTAGAAGCCTCGCATATAACCCATAGAGATGAGGCTGTAGATGCCTTGAAAGCCTTGAAGGAGTATGGGTGTAGACTACCCGTTATAACCATGGGCGAGAGGGGTCTAACGGCGTTGTTCGAGGATACGGTGGTTGAGATGCCTGTCTTCGAGGTCGAGGTCGTAGACCCCACGGGCGCCGGAGACGCCTTCTGCGCAGGTCTGATCTTCAAGCTATCCGAGAAGCCTAAGCCGATAGGCTCCTACACGCTCGATGAAATGGTCGAAGTGCTGGTCTTCGGCTCGGCATGCGGCGCCGTGTGTTGTACGGCCCCAGGCACTACTACGAATGTCTGGAGGGATAAGGTGGAAGCTCTTCTGAGAAGCCAAGGTAAAAAGTTTAAAGACGGCATCAAGGTTAGGCATTTTTAAACTTAAGGATCTGTGATCTCCATGAACCCTTTTTATCTATGGGTTTGAGAACATTCATGCTTGTCTCTGCTTACGCTTGAGAATCCTGAGTTCAGAACTTACCCCTCTAGCTTGAGGCCAACTAAGAATGTTTCCCAAGAGTATTGATAACGGTATATGTCCATAGGAGACATTATTTTCTATGGTCTAAATATTGAAAAAGTAAAGTAACATGTTTATATACGTGTACACATCATTAAATTCTATGTGAATTCAAGGGATCGAGTTACTATTACCTTAAAACATGAGGAACCGGATAGAATACCAATAGATTTAGGATCTATGCCCTCTACCGGTATAACGGCTTTAGCCTATGTTAGACTTAAGAGGTATCTGGGTTTAAAGGGAGGAAAAGTGAGGGTTTATGATGTAGGTCAGCAATTAGCTGAACCTGAGGAAGAGATTTTAAATCTATTTCACGTTGATGTGATAGACTTAAGAAGAAGCCTGAAACCTTGCGGTCCAGATTTGAGTAGATGGAAGAAATGGGTACTTCCAGATGGAACAACCTGTGAGATACCTAGTTGGTTTAACCCTGAGCCTAATGGTTATGGAGGATGGGTCGTAAAAAATTCGGAAGGAAGGATTATAATGAAGATGCCTAAAAATAGTTTTTACTTCGACTCTATTTACCACCCTCTTGAAAAAGCCAAAAGCCAGGTCGATATTCATGATTATGACTGGGATTCTTATAAGATCCCAGACAGCCTGATTGAAATTATCAGGAGAAAAGCGGAATTTCTCTATAAAAATACAGACTATGCTATTATGGCTTATGGTGCAGGTAGCGTACATGAGTGGGGGCAAAGTTTAAGGGGATGGTCTAATTGGCTTGTAGATCTAACTCTTAGGAAAAGCATAGCTTCAGCTATGTTAGATCACATGGTAGATATTCTTCTACATAACTTGAGTAAATACCTGGATGCTGTGAAGGACTACGTTCAGATTATAGGGTTTGGAGACGATCTTGGAGTTCAGACAGGTCCCCAAATTTCACCTAGAGTCTACCGTGAAATGCTAAAGCCCTATCATGAACAACTTTTTCATTATGTTAAACAACATTCGAAGCTTTTCGTCTTTCTCCACTCATGCGGCTCCATCTACAAGCTGATACCCGACCTTATAGATGCGGGTGTGGATGTTCTTAACCCTGTTCAGATATCTGCTAAAGATATGAAACCTGAGAGATTAAAGAGAGAATTTGGAGAGCAACTATCATTCTGGGGTGGAGGAGTAGACACACAGCATGTTCTTCCATTTTCAAGCCCAAGCGATGTCACCTTAAACGTTAGAAGGAACATATCCGTATTCGCTCCAGGAGGCGGATACGTATTTAACCAGGTTCATAACATACAGGCTAAGGTTCCACCTGAAAATATAGTAGCGATGTTTAAAACCGCATACAAGTACGGTAAGTATCCACTACGTTAAACAGGGGTTTAACGATAAAAAACAGGCGTATTGAGTTTATAATATACTTACTAGAAAGTGGCTTAAGATTCTGTAAAATTAAAATTAATATCAGATTATGGAATATAAAGAAGAGAAATGTTAATAAAATCCTATCCTCAAAAATAAAATAGGGGATTAATTTTAATGGTTAAATGGATAGTCTGTATTGGACTATTGCTTATAGGACTTGGGGGGCTGTTTTTTGTGATATCTCAAGCTACCCTATCTCCTTCTTCATCGATCAAGGTTAAAGAATGGATCTACGAGGAGATGTTTGAACTCTCTCCTCAAGAGTATAGGATTTACAATTTTACATTTCCATCAAACAAAACCTTCGTCATATTTTTCCATTCAACCTCTGGGGGAAGCTGTATAGGGCTTGAAATAGTTGATGAAGAGAATTACCGTAGAAAAGTTTTAGGCGAGATCTATAGTTATGTTTCACGTTCCTATACTCACTATCACGAGGTTGTGATACCTGTTAAAGAAAAAGAAGTCTATCACATAATATGCTATAATGATCCTGGTTGTTATGTCAAATCTGTTGAGCTAAAGATTGGATACGCTGAAGAAAGCGTTAAACCTATTACAAGTAGAACTATAAAACATAGAACCCTATTTCTCTCCTTGAGTTTAGCAAGTTCAGCTTTAGGTCTCATAGTTAGTTTATATGGGTTTGCAAAGGAGTCAAAAGAAGTATAGGTTTACTCCTAGAAAACCTCTTTAGTATCCTGCTTAAATATCTTCAATCTTTATCGACCTTAGCGAGTTAAATGTATCCTTGCTATTTATGTTAAACCGAGAGGCTCTCAAAACCTAGGGGTCGATTATCTCCGTGAACCTTTTTATCTCCGGGTCTGTGAACACGTCATACTCGTCTCTGCTCGTGCTGGAGAACTCTGAGACCACAGCCCCCTCCTCCCCGGCTTGAAACCAGTGGAGCGTGTTCGGAGGTATCGTATACTGGTCTCCCGGCTTCAGAACGACCTCATGCCTGACCGTGAAGTACTGTTTCCTATCCTCCGGTAGCCGGCAGTGCGGGTTAGGCGTAGGTTCACCCGGGACGTAGAGGTATACCGTTCCCCACCTGCATCTGAAGGTCTCCTGTTTACCGGGGCTCCCGTCTATAGGCGGGTGCCTATGCTCTGGGCATATCTGCCATGGAAATAGGACAAGCTCCTTGGCACAGTACCTATCGGTATTGACGTAGACGAGTATCTGTAAACCGATCTCCATAAGCCTGCCGAGACCAAAATCCGCGACCTCTATCCGTCTCTTCTCCTCCTCGGTGAGAACTATACATGCCTTGTCAAAGTACTCTAGAGCCTTCTCAACAGCCTCTTCATACTGCCTCCTAGTCAAAACCATAACGGTCACCTATCTACCGGATAGGTAGCCATAAAGATAAAAGTTGCCTAGACTATCTAAATTTAACCTTCCATACCGTAGGTGGAAGGTCGACATAAACCTCCTGGCTTTCACATACGGGTCTATATGCGGCAGAATTGGATAAAAAGATATGGATTTCAAGCCTTAAGAAGTGGTAAGACTTAAAAACGATATTTTTAAATTTTCCTGATGGAGGTTCCTTTGAACCTTTTATTCAAGATAGGTATAGTTATATTGGCTGTTGGCTTAGCATTAGCGGTCGTCCCGTTTAAGGACGAAATAGTGAGAACCGAGAATAAAATCACGATATCTGACTGGGAGGTTTCATGGTATTATCTGCAGTCAGACCCCATGGAGGAGGGGTTCACGAGCTCCTACCTAAGGACTTCGGCTATATACTTGGGGAATTCGACATTCCCACCGGTATTCTGGTACAATTGGGGTGATGAGCCTGTCTTCGGGGGGTTTGGGGGTCAGATAGGGTTCATAGCTAGGGCGGAGATGACTATGCCTATAGATGGTTATGTTAAGTTTGAAGTCGCGAGTGCGGACGGAGCTAGGCTCTACATAGACGGCGAGCTCATAATAGACATCTGGGAGACTAGGTGGGGGCAAAGCGTCGGCTCCGGGTCCGCCACTATAGAGGTTAAAGCAGGTAAGCATGAGTTGATATTGTTGGGGATGGGCTGTCGCAGGGTTCAACCCCGACTTGAACATCATGGTTCTCGAAAAGAGGTCCGACCCTCTAATAGGCTTAGGTGTAGCATGTGTCGGCGGGGTTTTAATGGCTATAGATAGGCTCAGGACATCGTCAAAACTTAAGAGTTCTCGGTAAAAAGTATGAACATGTTTTCAGGAGCGATGCAACTACGTAGGTCGGTTAGACGATGATGGCGCGCTATGAGGAGCTAGAAATAGCTTCAACTAGGTCTCTCCATTTCTGAGAGTATAATAGAGAGATCATGGGCATATAGAGCTTATGAACACTCTCCGGTCGAGAGAAAGAAAATGAAGGGATGTTTGTTTAGAACGGTATAAACCATCTGACAAGCCCTGTGATCGATCCTATAATGACCACGACTACGAAGCCCGCTAGCACACCGGCAACGACTGGGACACCGTACTCCTCATATGCCCTGCTACCGCCGACTCTCAATGTCACAAACTTCAGTATCCAAGCTGCCAGGAAGTTCGTCCATGCTCCTGTCCAGACCTCTCGCGCCGCTCCGCTTATCAGGAAGCCCATCGGGTGTAGAGGCCACCAGACGAACCTGGCTCTGAGCGACGAGAGCAGCACTGTTATTATGAAGCCTGCTATAACCGGTCCTACAAGCTCCTCGGCAGGTGGGACGTAGTTGTAAGCACCCTCACCCATCATAGCACATTCCCATCCGCTTAAGCAGTTCGGGAACCTGGCTCCAAGCAGATGAGGCCACCAGACCCTGAAAGGCAAAGTTATGGCGTAGGCTATTATGAAGAAGATGAAGACCATTTTGTAGACGGTCTTAGGATGGATGCCTGATAGGTCTGCCACCCTGAAGCTGTGCATGGTAACGACCGACCAGGTATTGAAGCCCCCTGATGCGGTGTTTATTCCACGGTGCATCATTATAAGCGCGCTGCACCATCCGGGTGTATAAGTGCCTGGGTGCCTGGAGTAGATGAGGTGGACCGGCCAGCTAGGCCACTTGCTTCTTTCCTGAGCGTATGCGGCTCCTGTAAGTCCTCTAGCATACGCTTCAGCCAGCGGGTAGATGAAGCCGCCGAAGATGAACAGTATGGAGCCTAGGATGAAGTCTATCTGGAGAGATGCGAAGAAGGCTATGAGCAGCACGCATCCTATCAGAAGCTGTATGAAAGCCATTCTGTAGGAAATGGGCTCCTTAGCCTCGAGTTCCCGGATCTTGGGAGAGGGTGTCCCGAAGGCGGCTCTTATAACCTCTCTAAGATAGTCTCTGCTATGCCAGAGCATCATCACGATAAGAGCAACCATACCGCCTGTGACGCACATCCATGACCAGTAGATCGGTGGACCCCAGTTGGGTGATATATCGTAAGGCCCTATGAGGACCCTGCAGCATCCGCTGAGGTCTAAGGCGCCGGTGTAGTAGCCCATGTAGTAGGCCACTTGAGCAGCTATCATGAAAATTATCCATAGGAACCACGCGGTGAACAATACGTCTAACGGAACTAGGTAGGCGATGGCAAAGTTTATAGGCTGCACGTTCGCCCTCATGAAGGCCACTAGAGTGTTTCCTAGGGTCCAGAGTGCAGGAGGACCCCACGATGCGACAAGGAGGCAGCCGTTGGGGCTTGGACCAAGTGCACGCCACCCTATTATGTCAGGCCACCATGGAAGTAGCACCGTGAACATTATCTGCAGGTTGATTATGAAGCCTATGGCAAAGCCTATGATGAACGGTGTCTTCCTACGCTTAACTTCCTCAAAGCCGTGGATGTTTCTTACGCCCTCCCATATGGCTATGGCAAACGGGTATGGAACCCGCTCTATCTCGATCCACCGGCGTCTGAGGATCACCATCTGAGCCGATGTCATGATGAGTATTATGAAGTGGAACAGGAACACGTAGAGCATCGCTGGGAACCATGCACCCCAGTCCACAGGTCCTCCGGCGCCCCAAGTGGGTAGGACAGCGCTCTCAGGCGGAACCCACCAGAGCTTGCTCATCGCATCCCTAACCTCTGGTATAGCCTTCCAAACCCTGCTTGAGGAGCCTACAGGCCAGCTGTAGTATGCGTCGTTGAAGTTCCCTATCGACAGGGATGAGACGAGGCCGAGGATGTAGAGCGCCGCCAAGCTCGTCGTGGACAGCCTCCCCTTCAAGAATCTAAATGGAAACGCTAGCAGCGGTAGCATCAGGGCTAGCGTGGGCATGGTGAAGGGTATGGACACTATACCCATGCTGTAGATGCAGCCGAAGTACCCACCTTGGGTCCCGAGAACTCCTTGAGCCAGGTTCGCCAGCACGTTCGCGATCACCGCCAGCAGAATCCAGAACGGCCAGTTAATCTTCTCCTCTACACGCTCCTCTGCCATTTTCTCGCCAGAGGATAGTTTTTGGCTCTAAATTATTTATGCTTTATCCTATATCGTTAAAAACCGTTCCATGCACACCTTTACTTAAAAATGTTACAGTACTTGCCCGCCCATAAGCCTCAGCCCGGGTTAAGGCATAGGTGGGGTGGAGAAATCGAAAAGGGTCATCGAGTAGGTAGGTCTTCAACAAGTTTATCTAGGTTCAACCTCTCGATGGTTTCTCTTTCGGGAACCCCGTCGCTGCTCCATCCCCTTATGGAGTAGTATTCGTCCAGCATCTCCTCGAGCTCGACCTTCGAACCCTTAGCAGGTCCCTCGGGCATAGGCTCGTTTAGGAGCCTACCCGGGAGGTCGTCGTCCTTCCTGGTCACACCTTCCCTGACGTCGAATAGACGTGTCAGGTTGTAGACCCGCTCCCCTATGAGTCTCAAAGCCTCGGTCTCCTCTATGGGTAGCCCTGTGGCTCTTGAAAGCATGTCTCCTAGCTCCCGGAAAGAGAAGGCAAAGGTCGCGAAGAAGCATATCCCCGTCGAGTCTATCAGGGCTTTCTCGTTCTGGTAGTCTACCACAAGCCTAGCCTTCCCCCTTGTACTTATGGGGTCTACGGCTCCCCCATAGCCCAGCAGCTCCTTATCGGCTGTGTAGGCTCTCAGATGACAGGCTCCCCTGTCTGAGGTCGCGTATCCCAAGCCCATACCCTTAGCGGCTCTAGGCTCATAACCCGGCATCTCAAGCCCCTTAACGTGCAAAGCAGCCTCCGCTAGTCCATACTTCACGCTAAGCCTCCTGACGCCCAGTCTAAGCTCCCTACCCACACCCTCACCCTTACAGATCTTCTCCACAAGCCTGGTCAAGGCCTCTCCGCTACCCCACTTAGCCTCAACCCCGTCTAGGTCGTCGGCCTTCAGAACACCCCGCTCGTAAAGCTCCATCACATAACCCACTATCACACCCGTGCTTATCGTATCCACCCCATAGGCGTCGCAGAGCCAGTTCGCATAGAGTATGGCTTTTCTATCCGACACACCGCACTGGGGGCCGAAGGCCCAGACCGTCTCGTAGTCTGGGCCGTCCAAGATCTTCCCGTCCACCGGCGCGAGTTTACTGCACGCTATCGGGCAGCCGAAGCACGCTTTATCCTTTACCCACTCGCTTCTACGCCACTCATACCCGGATAGCTTCCAAGCCTCCTCGAATACACCCGTCTTAAAGTTTCTAGTGGGTAGGGCCCCGGTTTCGTTGACGGTTTCGAGGATGTTAACCGTCCCATAGGTCGGGAGGCTTCTCGCGGTCACCTCGTGCATCCGGATCCGTCTACGGGCCCTCCAACAAGCCTTCTTAAACCCCTCAGGGTCGTACACGGATATGGGTTTACTACCTCTCACGGCTATGGCTTTGAGGTTTTTAGAGCCCATGACGGCTCCAGCCCCTCCTCTACCGGCACACCTCTGGTCTGTGAAAACCCCGGCGATCGGTGTAAGCTCCTCACCGGCGGGGCCTATGGTCAACACCCTGAACTCCTCCCCAAGCCTCTTCTTAAGCGCTTTCTCCGCGTCCATAGTCGTCATACCCTTGAGGTCCGGGGTCTCCTCGACCCAGACCTTACCGTCCTCTACTATCAAAGTCGATAACGCCTCAGCCCTACCGGTGACAACCAGCACGTCGAACCCGGCTTTCTTAAGCTCGACCCCGAAGAAGCCTCCGCAGTTGGAGTCTAGGAACAACCCCGTATGCGGGCTCTTCGTGACTATCGTGAACCTACAGCTTGAAGGAGCTAGGGTACCGGTCAAAGGCCCGGTCGAGATTATCAGAGGGTTCTCGGGGCTTAACGGGTCTAGACCAGGCCTTGTCGAGTTGTAGAGGATTAAAGCACCTAACCCCTTACCGCCTAGAACCATCGAAGCGTGAAGGGGGTTTAGAGGCTCCGCTCTAACGCTACCTTCAGATAGGTCCACCCAAGCTACCTGCCCGACGTATCCTCGACCTGCCAAACTCAACCTTGACCAACCCCCTCAAGGTATATAGCCCCTGTGGGGCACCAGTCCACACACTCAGGTAGGCCTCCGCACAGGTCACATATCAGAGGCTTACCGTCTGAGAGCTTAACCACTTTAACCGGGCAGGCCTCGACGCATGCTCCGCAGCCGTCGCATAGCTCAGCCGTAAGCCTCAGGCCACCTGTCTCTGGGTCTATCGTCAGGGCACCTGTGGGGCATGCTTTAACGCAGGAGCCGCAGAGGGTGCATACGTAGGGGCGGTAGGAATGTTTTTCCTCGTCGTAGTCTATCCTAAGCCTCGCCTTAGCTGGTTGAAAAACACCTTCGTGTGCGAAACTGCACGCAGACAGGCATATGAGGCAGCCTGTGCAGCTACCCGGGTTAACCCTGAGCCTTAAGGGGGGCTTCAGCCTGGACTTAACTATATCGGCGACCGTTTTCCCCTCGTGGATTATAGCCCTCATAAGCCTCACAGCCTCGCTCGGGTTAGGATGCTGAACCACGTTCCTACCGAAAACTATTCCAGAAGCCCCTGCCTCCAGGATCTCGGAGATCACCTCCAACGAGTCTCTGAGGCTCTTCGCCCTATAGCCTCCGAGCACTAGAACCGGAACCCCGGAGGCATCCTTCACAACCTCGCTGAACGAGTACGGGTCTCCCGTGTAGGGGGCTTTGAGGAGGTCGGCTCCGAGCTCGACGGCTTTTCTAACGGCTTTCTTAACCATATCCACGTAGTTCGCCTTGGTCACCTTCGGACCCATGGGTAGAGGCTCCACTATGAGCGGCATATCCCATAGCCTACACTCCTCGGCGAACTCCTCTACCATCGAAGCATGCTCATCCTCTCCGTCGAAGCCTACGAAAAGGTAGGTTACGACACCTGAAGCACCGAGCTTGACGGCGTCTTTAACGTTTGCCACGCGGCAGAACTCTATCCCCCTAGCCGGTAACGTATAGGTCTTGTCTCTGAACGCGTTCGTCCAGTCGACCCTCACGAGCATCGCAGGCGCCCCCTTACCGGCGAACAGGTGCCTCAACCTCCTAGCCTGGCCTGGGCTTACCAGGATGGCGTCAGGCCCCCCTTCGATAACCTTCCTGAGGGTGGATTCTAGGTCTATAACCCCTTTAATGGGGCCGAGCATCAGACCGTGGTCCGCGGCCACCACCAATCCTCTACCGTCAGAGGGGTCTAATATCCTACTCAGCCTAACCCTCTTACCGACACCCAACCCCGGAACCTCCGTGAACTATAGATAACATATCCGCTAGAAGCTTATCGGGGTTTCTGCTTCTTGCAAGCGACGGCCCCAGGATAACTCCGTTTAAACCAGCCTCAAGCAGGCTTCTAACAGTCTCTTGGAGGCTGCTCCGGGGCTTCAGAAGCGTATACCCGCATAGGGGGTCTATGAGAAACGTAGGTGTTTTAACGGCGTCCACGACCTTCCGAAACACCTCTGGGTCTCCTAGGAAGGGGACCGCTACCACAGAAGCCCCGGCCTCCACGGCCATCCTAGCGGCTAAGCCTACACAATCTACGTAGTTCTCCCTCGTAACCCTCTCACCTCGGGGGGCGACCTCAGCCATCAGAGGCAGCTCATACTCGTTGCAAACCGTGGATAGCATGGTCATAGCGCTCATGCTGCTCGAATCCAGCCTCTCATCCTCATGCCCGATCGTAAGCCTATATATCAGGGCTGAGAAGTCTCTTCTCAAAGCGTTAACCACAAGCTTCTCGGCCCACTCCCTCCCGGCACCCTCCTCCGATCCACGAGACCCAACCCTCAGAACACACCCAGGAGCCCTCTTACCGAGGAATAGGTCTAAAAAATCGGTTACAGAATCCTCATAGACGATTACACCGTCGATATCCTTAAAACGCTCACGTCCTATCTTATCCACCAGAAGATTCAGCCGAAGCTCACCGGTACAATCGACGAGAACCCCCCTAGAATCTGAAGGGTCTATAAACCTCCCTTCTCGAATACCGAAAAAAGCTTTAACCATGGCTAACTATAGAGTTGGATTAACCATGCTTAAAAGCTTTCAACCTTAAACCCAGACACGGCTTTATACCTGATAAACAAAGAACCACCGGTGTATAACCGGCGAGCGTATGCTCATAGATACCCATCAGCCTCTGATACGTGGACCACCTTAGCTATACGTCTTCCCTTATCGCACAGCGTATTGTCGGCTGTGATGAGCGGGGTTTCTGTCTCTAGGGCTAAAGCTAAATACGAGGCGTCGTAGACGGTGAGCTCGAGCTCCATGGCTATGTCCATGACTCTGCTTAGTTCAGGGTCTTTGATGTTAAACGTCGGTATGCGTATGATATGGTTAAACTTTCTCATGGCATCCTCCTCGGCAAGGAGCCTTCTACGCACCAGCATAACTAACGTGTTGGCTATCTCGTACAGAATGAGCGAGGGGGCGTATATTGTCTTAAGCACGCCTATAAGCCTTAGAGCGACCTCCGTATACTCTTCTCTAACGACCGCTTGAACCAATACGGACGCGTCTAATACCGCCTCAGAACGCTTATCAGGCAAGCCTAAGCCCCTCTCTCGCTTCACGGATCATCCTGACTATAGTCCCCTCAGGAAGTTCAGGGGAGTTCCTAATCTCTTCCCTAAGGGTTTCCAACACTCTCTGAAGCTCCACCCTCTTAATCTCTTCCTCCAACGCCCTCCTCACCAGAGCACTGATGTTTATCCCCAGCTCGTCAGCCCTCCTCTTCAACTCCTCGCTGACCTTAGCGGAAACGGTCACAAGCCTACCCATAAGTACCCCCTAATGGTATACCGAGTGATACGACATAAAAGTATTACCCTCAGTCAGGATTTAAGTCAAACCTTTACATAAACGTCCATACCACCAGGGTCTGAACAGCTGACGGAAAGTTTTTAATCGAAGAACTAGACATTACTCTCTCGGCTAGGTGGAAACCCTCAGGAAAGACGGGAGCCGGGGTCACCTAGTCTGGTAGGGTGCAGGCCTGCTAAGCCTGTGCTCCGTATGGGGCTCGTGGGTTCAAATCCCACCCCCGGCGCTTTTCATATGAACCCCCGCTCTATTTATCGGCTTCTTAAAACCAAGGGTTATGCCGATGCCACTGCACAGGCTTCAGCTAAGATTATTCATCAGTTGCAAAAAGCCCTTGGTCCAGATATCTACAACTCTGAGAAAGTTATCGCCTTCATAATGAATAAGAATGTGTCCAATGCCTGAAAAGAAGTATTATTTTCAGCTTATGGATGGAGCTGGCTGGTTACAGGATTTTGTAACCTTCTGATAGCTGTGATCCTTAGCAATCTGCGGTGTTTAACCAGATTCTCTTTATCCATGGTATCTTGTCGAACTCTTCATCCTCTGAGACTATATGCTTAATTCCGGCCTTATTCATCGAGGCTATGTGAAGTGCGTCTGAGGGTTTTAATCCATAACTCACCATCGTCTTTTTCATTATGTCATAATCGGTGTAGTCTATCGGAATCACCTCTAGAAGGGGCATCAACCGATCCATCAGTTCGAGTGTCTCGCCTAACGGAATCTTATATTTCTTCGTTAAAATCCATAGGACCTCATCTACAACGACCATATTGACGAATAGACGGTCTCCACGTTCAACAGACTCCCTTAAAAAGTTTGTCACGTAATCGAAGACCTGATCGCTCTCAGAATATCTAAGATATATTAAATAGGAAGAGTCAAGGAAGAGCCTCAAGAGCCTCATCCTCTAGGCTGAGCTTGGAAACGCATCTTGCTATAGGCTTCCTAGACTTCTTCAACCAATCTAGAAACTCTTCGATGTCTAGTCCCCTCTGTAAGGCGAGCTCGTCTTCCCTGAGATCCGCTATTACATAGCTACGAGGTTTTATTCCAAGCTTATCCCTAACGATCTTTGGAAGCACTATCTGCCCCTTCGGCCCAACTTTCAGCTTGAGTTTAACCATAAGTATCACAAAGTATCACTATAAGTTCAACGATATAAGTCTTCCCTCATAATTTGAGTTTTCAAACGAGAATGTGAACCTATCCTCCGATGTCTCTCTTGAAACCTAGGAATTCGGTTGTTTACGTAGAAATCGTGGGTTTTTATCGGCTAGTATACTTGTCTGGGTGGCTGTACTTTAGCTCTGTAAGCTTTGCGTATTCTCTGTCGTAGCTTACAATCTCTAGGTTCTCGACTATCCCTACGGCCGCGTGGAGGCTGTCGAAGTACGTTAGGTGTTTATACTTCTCTCTGAGCCTGTAGGCTTCGCGGTGGTATTCAGGTTTTACCGGGAATGTACTTACCTCTCTATACTTGAGGAGTTCGCTGAGGGTGTCGTAGAAGGCTGGGACATCCCTGACGAGGATTTCCCCAGACTTTAGGAGCAGATTGAGCTCTATAAACGAGTAGGGGGAGATCTTCACCTCTCCGAGAAGGCTGTCGAGGAGCGTCACGGCGTCGATGTGATGCCTGTCTTTAGGCGATATCAACGCTAGTAGAATATCCGTCTCTATCAATACCGGCAGTTTTAACCCTCCTTCTGAAGCTCACGCTCCGCTACTCTACGTAGCCTCTGGATATCCTTCTCCACGTCTGTCGTACCTTTAACAACCAGTTTCTCTAGGGTCTTTAAAGGATCCTCCACAGGCTTTAGAGTGATCTCCCCCTCCTTAACGATGATCTTCACCAGGTTCTTTATGTTGAACCGTCTCCTGATGTTCGAGGGTATAACGATTCTCCCCTTCCGGTCGACCTTCACCGTTACCTCGGTTAACGGTACCACCTGAATAGAAATCCCACCTCCCACCAAATAAAATTTCCCATATTGAAGTTAAAGCGAGAGTAAAGGTCTTTCCATGGAAAATCATGTATAGGCGGACCCGAGAAACTTCTGAGTGATGCTCAATGAGTATCCGGGTTAGGCTTGGAACTAAGGATGATATTCCTGCTTTAGTAGAGGTCGAATGTTCCGATGTGGAGGAGTGGTATCACTTTTCTCCCGAGGGTCGTGGAGAAAAAGCCTCCTATGACGAATTAAGCTCCTTAGAAAGGGTTATGCATGGAGGTCCTTGGATGGACCCTGAGGCATTAGCCGAATACTGGAAGGTTATCGAACGATTAGGGATCATACCTCTCGTCGCCGAGATCGACGGTAAGGTCGTCGGGCATCTAGATGTGGTCTTCAGCGATGAGCTTCCGTTAGGACGTTTCCTTTACCTCGATGTTTTAACGGTTCATAAGGCTTACCGTAGAAGAGGGGTTGCAACCGCTCTGATCAAAGAGGCTGAGGGGTTGGCTAGAGAAAGAAACGTTGATTTCCTACTGGTTCAGCCTGAAAAATATGAAGGCCCCTCGGGGCTAACCTACAGAAGCTGCGGTTTCAAGAAGGCTTTCGACGTCTACCAGTTAGAGATCCATATCGGTCATCCAAGGATCCCTTCAGGGGTTCAACTGGCCTCGATTCCCCAGGTCCAGGAGCCGCCTCTAAGGACTCACGTCATGATGTGTGGATGGGGCAATATTAGTAAGAAAACATGGGACTTCGGTGTAAACCCAAATGTTGAGATGCTCTCAGCCTTCTCCCAACATATGTTGGCTATCTGTGCTTTAAAAAACGAAACTAAATACTTCTTTCATGTATACCAGAAACTCTTCCAAAGAACAAAGGGTTCACTACATCTTTGGTCGCCGACGCCTCTAAACCAAAAGTTTCTTCAGGACGTCTTTCAAGCAGCCAAGACCGTAGCGTCGTGGTTGGGAATAAAAACGTTGACGACAAAGACGATAGAAAGATACGTCGCCGTATTAGAGAAACTAGGTTTCTCAGTAAGATCTAAAGCCGAGCCGTATCTCATGAAAAGACTTCGCTAAAACCGATGCATGAGTTGCTTTGCTTGGCATAACTCCGCAGTTGATGAAATAACCACTTGGATAAAAATCCACATACATGGCTTTCGTCGAGAGCATCATCCTCTAAAGTCGGCTTCAGCTAAGCTCCTTATGTACGTTAACGTACAATTCTGTTCGTCCATTTATAAACAAAAAATTTCTTCGAATAGAGAATCTGAGGTTCTAAGGCTACTTAGACCTGCTAAGATAAACTTAGTTGTAAACACCCACAACTTTACAAGTGTAAGTAGTTACACCGACCCCGGTGTCATAGGTCGATGCGGCGACGAAGAGTCGTGGAGGATAGCCATATATAGGTTGGCCTATGCTAGCTATGGTGATGTGGCTTCAACCCATAGACCCCTTCGGCTTTCTAACGTTTTCAGTGTTAGCCGCGGCCGCACCTATATCGGCTCTCATAGTTTCCCTGTGCGTCCTCAGACTTACGAGCCATCGGTCGGCGGCGTTGGCCTCTATCGTAGCCTTCGCCGTGGCCCTGCTCATATATCAGGCGCCGCCGGAGGTGGTCGTGCTAAGCTACCTCTACGGAGCGGTCTTCGGTCTCTGGCCCATAGCCTGGATAGTCGTGAACGCCATGTTCCTCTACAACGTCTCGAAGGAGACCGGTAGTATAGAGGCCTTCAGAAGCTGGGTGGAGGATAACCTACCAGGCGACAAGGCATTGGTAGCCCTGTTCACCGCTTTCCTATTCGGAGGACTTATCGAAGGCATAGACGGATACGGCTTCCCGATAGCCATCTCCTCAGCCCTCCTCACCCATCTGGGTTTAACCCCGCTCCAGGCCGTGGCCGTATCGCTGATCGCTAACACCATCCCCGTTCCGTTCGCAAGCCTAGGCGTACCTGTGGAGACCTTGAGGGTCGTGTCCGGGCTCGGTTTGAAGGGTATATGTATTCCCCTCTCCCTTCAGCTGGCCGTGTTCTCCGTCGTGATAAGCTTATCGATAATCCACATGATATCTGGGTTTAAAGGTCTTAGAAGGTTCTTCGACGTAGCCACTGTAGCCGGGTTATCCATGGGCCTGTTCATATACGTCACGTCGGTCCACGTAGACCCTCACCTAGCCGGTGTGGTGTCCCCGATGGCTTCGATACCGCTTACCATAGCATATATGAGAGCGAGGGGGATGAAGCCGAAAACGGCCGTGGACCTGGGGGCGGCTTTAAGGGGGTGGCTACCCTGGCTCCTAGCCGTAGCCTTTATGGCTGTTTTCGGCCTGACAGGAGGCTACAAGCTCATATCGGTTAGAATGCCTATAAACGGGTTAGACGGGGAGGTTTACATATCACTCTACGGTAGACCCTACCAAGCCGTCTACGAGTGGCAGCTGCTGGCCCACGGCACCCTGGCTCTACTATCGGCCCTGACGGTGGCATCCATCTATCGTTTAAAACCTGGGAGGGTTGCCAGGATCTACCTAGCCACGTGGTCTCAGATGAGGTACGCGGTGCTCACGATCCTCCAAGTAGTGGGTTTGGCTTTCCTCATGAACTATGCAGGGCTATCGTTCACGCTAGGCTACGTTCTTTCGACGACCGGAAGGTTTTTCCCGATGCTCTCAGGCTTCATCGGCTGGCTCGGCACCTTCGTAAGCGGGTCTGAAACAGGGTCTAACGCCCTCTTCGGAAACCTCCAGAGAGTATCTGCAGAACTCCTAGGTCTACCGCCCTACGTGATAGTGAGCCTAAACTGTACGGGAGGGGTGTTCGGTAAAATCGTTTGTCTACAGAGCATATCTATAGGTGTATCCGCCGTCAAGCTGGTGGGTAGGGAAGGCGAGATCATGCGTAGACTACTCCCCTACAGCCTAGTTCTAACAGCCTCCCTAGGCCTGATCGCCTACCTGCAGATAGCCCTAGCCTAGACCCCGTGGCTTCCTGCCAGGCTACATAGGTGAGGGTTCCTAGTATATGTAGCCGACCCTGTACGCCTACTAGATATTACCTCAGGTAATCTATCATGCATTTCTCCTAGAGGGGGGAGAAGCTAAACATCCTTACACACGCATAGAAATACTGGTTAAGGTAATTCAAACAGGTCAGGTGATGCGGGCGGGGTCTGAAATGCTCCGGGCGGGATTCGAACCCGCGTCGGGAGGGTGAGAGCCTCCTATGCTTGACCGGGCTACACCACCGGAGCACCTTAGGAGATAGCTGGGTAAAGATGTTTAAAAAATTTTAGGATTTAGTACTCCTCACCATAGCCCTTCTCTTCTTCCTTCTTCGAAGGCGGAGGCTTAGCCGCCACGACGACGTCGTCGATCCTCAGTATCGTTATAGCAGCCTCGACGGCCGAGGATATGCAGTGCTTCTTAACCAGGTAGGGCTCTACGACCCTCAGCTTAGCCATGTCCTCGACCTTACCCGTGAAGACGTTCACACCGTATGATACGCCGTCAGGCTTCTCGTGGGCCGCCCTCAAGGCGACGAGCACGTCTATCGGGTCGTGTCCACCGTTCTCAGCCAGCGTCTGAGGTATAACCTCCAAAGCCTCAGCGAAAGCCTCTATAGCCATCTGCTCCCTACCGCCGACCTGAGACGCATACCTACGCAGCTCCCTGGCGACCTCTATCTCCGTAGCCCCGCCGCCATACACGATCTTGGGCTCCTTAACTATATCCGCTACGACGCATAACGCGTCGTGGAGGCTCCTCTCGGCTTCGTCGACGACCCTCTCCAAACCTCCCCTTATGAGTACGGCGACGCTCCTCGGGTTCTTACAGCCCTCGACGAACACCATCCTATCCTCACCTATCTTCCTCTCCTCGACTAGCTCGGCATGGCCTAGGTCCTCAGCCCTCAGGTCTTCGAGGTTCGTGACTATCCTAGCCCCGGTAGCCCTGCTCAGCTTCTCCATATCGGACTTCTTAACCCTCCTGACAGCCAGTATACCTGCCTTGGCTAGGAAGAACTGGGCGGTGTCGTCTATACCCTTCTGGCAGAAGACGACGTTAGCCCCGGCTTTCTTAACCTTGTCGACCATATCACGTAGCATACGGGTCTCTTCTTCCATGAAAGCCTTCATCTGCTCAGGGTCGCGTATGTTGATCTCAGCGCTTATCTCGGTCTTCTCTATCTCCAACGGGCAGTCCAATAGGGCTATCTTAGCGTCTTTGATCCTCCTAGGCATGCCTGGGTGTACGACCTCCTTGTCGATGATAACCCCGTTTATAAGCTGGGTCTCCCCTATGCTCTTACCCTCCTTCTTGATGACCTGGATGTTGTCGACATCGGCCACGAGCTTCCCATCCCGCTCCTCGACTATGCTCTTAACCGCCCTGACGGCCAGGTCGGATAGGTAGTCTCTGAAGAACTTCACGGCTTTGCTACGCATAGACGTCGACGCTACGTCCCGGAGAGTAGCCTCATCCTCCAAGTCGACCGGCACCGCTATCTTATCCAACACCTCTATGGCCTTATCCAAAGCCTTCCTATAACCTGTCGCTATCGTCGTCGGATGGATATTCTTGCTCATCAGCTCCTCAGCCTTCTTGAGCAGCGCCCCGGCTAAGACGACCACAGACGTCGTGCCGTCGCCGACCTCCTTATCCTGGGTCTTGGCGACGTTCACCAAGACCTTACCCGCCGGATGCTGAATATCGATCTCGTCGAGGATCTTCGCCCCGTCGTTCGTTATGGTGATGTCCCCTATAGTATCCACAAGCATCTTATCCATACCCCTAGGCCCCAGCGTAGTCTTAACGACCTCGGCGATTATCCTAGCCACCGCTATGTTCTGCCTCTGAGCCTCCCTACCCCTCTGCCTAGTAGTACCCTCCTTGAGGATAAGCACAGGTGTACCTGCAACCTTACTCATAGATTCATCACCTCTGGAAAACAGCTTGTCAGCCTAGCGAAGATCTCAGATAGATGAGGTGTCTCAAAAACTTTACTCTCGCTTAAGCCGGGAAAAGCTGTAAAAATTTAGGAGAGCGGAGGATCTCGGCTGAAAACCCTCGACCTACTCTCTAATCATCCTCCTAGCCGCCAACCTAACATCCTCAGCCCTGACGGTTTTACGGCCTGCATGAGCCGCAAGTATGCAGGCCTCCCTACCGACCTTAAGGGCGACCTCCTCCAAGGTCCTCCTAAGCTCCTCAGCCGCTGTCTCGCTAACCCTCTCGGCACCGGCCTTCTTCAACAAACGATGCATAGGAGCCAGCTGAAGCTCAGAGTTAGCCGTCTCAAATCACCCCTCTTTCTCAAAAAGAAACCGATATATTTAACCTTTTTGGCTTTAAAGCTCTAAAATTTCCCAAAAAGGTTAAACTCAACTAGTTACTTCCGATTCCTAAAAAGCATCCCCCGTCGAGGCCTGTCGAATACTCGAAACCTGCTTTGATGAACATAGCCGCATCTCCAATAATTTCAGGTGTTTACGGTAGAGATCGCCGCCATGGTTCTCGAACAAGCCTCCTCCTACCGATTATGTAGAAACGAAATAATTATTTCCAAAGCGGGGGTTAAGCCTTTATGCACTTCTTCAACCGAACTCTCCGCTTATGTAGTCTCTCGTAAGCCTGTTAACCGGGCTTTCAAAAAGCCTGTCGGTAGGCCCGTATTCTACAAGCCTCCCGAGGTAGATGAAAGCTGTGAAATCCGACACACGTGCCGCCTGCTGGATGTTGTGGGTGACCACGACTACGGTGAGCTCCCTACCCAGAGAGCATATAAGCTTCTCGATTATCCTAGTGTTCATGGGGTCTAAAGCCGAGCAGGGTTCATCCATAAGCAGGACCTCAGGTTTAACGGCTAAAGCCCTAGCTATGCAGAGTCTCTGCTGCTGACCGACTGAAAGCTCGAAAGCCGACTTGTTAAGCCTGTCTTTAACTTCATCCCAGAGGCCTACGACTTTTAAGCAGTTCTCAACTATCTCGTCAAGCTTCCTCCTGTCTTTAACCCCGTGAACCTTAGGTCCGTAGGCGACGTTCTCGTAGATCGACTTGGGTAGAGGGTTAGGCTTCTGGAAAACCATCCCGACTCTCCTCCGCAGCTCGGTTAGAGGTATTCCAGGATTGTAAATGTCTACGCCATCCAGCAGGCACCTACCTTCAACCCTAGCACCTTCTACAAGCTCGATCATCCTGTTCAGGGTCATCAGGAGGGTGGACTTCCCGCATCCCGAAGGGCCTATTATGGCTAAAACCCTCCTCTCGGGGATTTTAATGGACAGGTCTTTCAGGACATGGTGGTTCCCATACCATACGTTCAACTCCCTAACCTCTATCTTAGGATCCACCCTACCACCTCCTACGATAGTAGACCCTTATGATGTATGCGAGCACGTTAAGCGACACAACGAGCCCGAGGAGGAGTAAAGCCATCGCGAAGGGTTTACCCGTCATACCCCCAGGGGTTGCTACGAGGAGGACGAAAAGGTGATACGTAAGCGTCATAACGGGTTCGAGAACCGTAGATGGGAGCCCCCTCATAAGGTATACACTGGACGTGAAAAGTATGGCAGCGGTTTCACCTGCAACCCTTCCGACACCTAGGATCACGCTTGTAGCCAATCCTGGGGCGGCGGCTGGTAGAACCACGTCCTTAACGACCCTCCACTTCGGAGCCCCGAGGGCTAGGGCTGCCTCCCTGAAGCTTGTGGGAACCATGCTTATAGCCTCGACGGAGCCGCTTACGATTATTGGAAGTATCATACACACCAGGGTTAGCCAGCCTGATAGAAGAGATACCCCGAGCCCCAGAAATCTGCAGAAGAACGCATACCCGAAGAGCCCGAATATTATCGACGGTACTCCTGCAAGGTTGTTAACAGCCTGAATTATCAGATGGTTTAACCTGCTCTCAGCCGCATACTCCACGAGGTAAACAGCGGTAGCCACACCCAGAGGCGTAGCCAAAGCCACAGCCCCTCCGAGCATATAAAGCGTCCCCACCATAGACTCGAATATCCCACCCTCTAGGACGCTCGAGGTTAGGAGGCTCCAGTTCAACGCTTGGATCCCCTCACCCCCTATCGACACCACGATCCATAAGAGGCATAAGATCAACACGGCTACAGGTGTAGACAGTAGAACCGGTATGAGCTTCTCGTCGAGGCGTCTCAAACCTTGATCAGCCTCCTCGGAGCCCTCCTCATCAGAAGCCACGCCGCCGTGTTAACCGAGAACGTTATGACGAACAGGATAACCCCTAACCCGAACAATACATGGTAGTGCATGCTCCCCATAGCTACCTCCCCCATGTCTAAAGCTATGGCAGCGGTCAAAGTATGAACGGGGTCTAGGAGGTTCCAGGGTGGAGACGGTATCTTAGCTACGCATCCGCAGGACATCAGCACGGCCACGGTTTCACCCACAGCTCTCCCGAAGGCTAGGAGTATGGAAGCCGCTATGCCGGGCAAGGCTGTGGGGATTACAACCCCTCTGATGACTTGCCACTTGGTCGCTCCGAGGGCTATGGCAGCCATCCTATACTCTCTAGGTACAGAGGATATTACTTCGCTTGAGATGCTTACGATCGTTGGGGTGATCATCATGGAGAGAACTATAGAGCCTGTTAAGGCTGTTCTACCAAGGGATATGCCGAAGAGCTTAGTAATGGCAGGCGCTATGAAGACCATTCCTAGGAAGCCGTAGATTATCGACGGGATGGCTGCCAGAAGCTCGATCATAGGTTTCACAACTTCCCCAAGCTTACGTGGCATGTATTCCGCTAGGGATATAGCCGATAAGACTCCTAGGGGGACAGCTATCAGAACCGCTCCGAAGACCACTATCAGAGAACCGTAGACCAGCGGGGCAGCTCCATACCTCCCATAATATGGAGCCCACCTGTCTCCAAGCAGTAGATCCAGCCCTAAAGATGAAAACGCTGGGATGCTCTCGCTAATTGTGAACAAGGCTATCAGTAAGACTATAACTATCGAAAGGGAGGCTATCGTCATAAGGATGAGCTTAACCCAATCCATCCGCCTGAGGCTTTTTAAAAAGTCAAAAGATTTCAGGGTTTCCTCCATTCTACTCCTCCTCCGTCGGGTATATGGATACGAACCCACACTCCTCGACTATCGACTGACCCCTAGGGCTTTTTACGAAGTCTAGAAACCTGTCGACCAGGGAGCCGCTCTCAGGGTATCCCCTCGTAACCATGTAGAGGAACCTGGATATCGGGTATACGCCAGCCTTAACGTTCTCAGCGGTAGGCTCATAGTAGGGTCCATCCTCAGTCTTAGCTAAGAGAACCGCTTTAACATCTCCTGTCACGAAACCAAGCCCAACATATCCTATGGAGTACGGTGTTTTCTCGACGCTAGCCCTCATCGCCGGGTTGCTTGGTTGCACCGAGACATCCGACCTAAGCTCGCGTTTAAACGGTTCAAGCACAAACTTCTCGAAGGTGTCCCTGGTCCCTGAGCCAGGCTCCCTGGTGAAAACTATTATCTCCTTATCCGGCAGACGCGGGTCTAAGTCGCTCCACTTTACATATTCACCTGAATATATCTTTGAAACATCCTCGACGGTGAGCTTAAGCGGCTCTCCTCCAAGCCCCTCGACGACGCTTGGATGCACTATGACCGCTATTCCGTCGGCTGCTATTTTATGAAGCACAAGAGCCGCGCCCTTCTCCTCGGCAAGCTCAAGCTCCTCAGGCTTAGGCGGCCTAGAAGCCATACCTATGTCACATATTCCATCTATGACACCGCTTATACCTCTGCCGCTTCCACCACCCTCGACCACTATGCTCACATTGTAGAGCTTCATAAACTCCTTAGCACAACTCTCACCTATCGGTAGAACTGTTGTGGAGCCTATAATTCTAAGGCTGTCACTCCTCCAAGCTGAGTCCTCGGGGAAAACCCTGAGCTTTCTCATAAGCTCCTCAGGGCTAGGCTGAAGCATCGGAGCTAAACCGTAGATGCCTAATAGCAAACCTACGAGGAATACCGCAGTGGTTGTTAAACCCCAGGCTGCTCGGGACAAGCCTTTTCACCACCTATGTATAACGATGAAAAATATATAGAGTTTTCCGGTATATTCTATATTGATAGTATATATTTATATACTTCTATGTAGAAGTTTTGATCGGGCTTGAAGGGTTCAAGTTATCTCAGAAAAGTGCAGTTAACCGGGGGTTCAACCTACATAGTTTCACTACCTAAAGATTGGGCTAAAGACGTTCAGTTGAAGCCAGGAGACTACATACGGGTAAAGATTCAGCCGGACGGCTCGCTTTTGATCACCCCTGGCAGGGAGGGTGTAAAAATAGAGGGGGAGCTATCCACCATATCTATAGACGCTTCTAAGGCTTCGACACCTCATGATATAGCCAGAGAGTTCATAGCCTGCTACCTTACCGGGTATGAGTCTATAGAAGTGAGGTTTGACCCTAGGACAGCCGGGTATAAGACGCATCTTAAGAATATCATGAGGCGGAAGCTCATCGGTATGGAGGTCCTAGAGGAGGCTGCTGAACGTATGTTGGCTCGATGCTTGATAGGGTATACCGAGCTTCCGGTGAAGGATGCTGTAAACAGGATGTACGTCATGGCTCTGTCCATGCATAAAGATGTTATCACAGCCCTTTTAAGTGGAAACACGAGCCTAGCTAGAGAGGTCATCGAGAGAGATGACGAGGTAGATAGGTTATACTTCTTCGTCGTTAGGCAGCTTAAGAGGGCTGTAGAGAACAGGTTTATGATAGAGGAGATAGGTCTCTCCAGACCCATAGACTGTCTCGGCTATAGAATAGTGGTTAAGAGTATAGAGAGAATAGGAGATCACGCTACTAAGATGGCTGAAGCCATGCTTAGAATAGACGAGCTTCCTAAAAGCTTAGCCGGGATGTTAAGCGAAATCTCGCTAATGAGTGAAATATCAAGAGATATCCTTAAGAACGCTATGAGAGCGCTTCATAGGCTAGATGTCGGACAGGCTAACGAGGCTATAAACAAGGCGGGTGAGGTGGTGAGGCTTGAAAAGGAAGTCACAGAAGCTATTCTCCAAGCCGGGTTGAGTACAAAAAACGCCGTGAGCTTAAGGCTTATCCTTGAAAGCATTAAGAGAACTTCCGAGTATAGTACAGATATAGCCGAGATCGCCATAAACCTGGCTAAGAAACATTTAAGACAGTAGCCCGGTGAAGCCGTATAACCGTTTAAAATCGAGGATGCAGTATGGCTAGGTAAAAGCGGGAAAACCGGTTAGAGGTAAGCCATACCAAATGCCTCACTTCGACGAGGGTGAATTTGAGGCTTCGAAGGAGATGTCCTATAGCGACGCTGGGGTATTGGAGGTTCTAGGGAAGGTTAAATGCGGAAGGTTTGTAAAGCATTAGCACAGCTTCCTCGACTGTCTAGGCTGAGAAGCAGTCAGCTTTAAAGTTGCTTAAAAGAAAATTATGTTAGGGTGGTTTAGGTGAAGCTTGCTCTCCATAGCGTAAGCCTGTCGGGCTTCTTCTATAGGGGTGAACCCATACCAGTCGAGGAGCTTCTCTCCAGAGTTAAAGGATATGGTTTTGACGGTGTCGAGCTTATGGGTAAGCGTCCTCACGCAAACCCGATGGACCTGTCGTCTGAGGCTAGACGTAGCCTCAGGGAGCAGTCGTCTTCTCTCGGCGTCGAAATAGCCGCCATAGCCGGCTACAACGATTTCTCAGGTCCTGACCCCTTCAAGAGGGAGCTAAACATAATGTACGTCAAAGAACTGGTGAAGCTCGCCAGCGACCTAGACGTAGAGGTCGTCAGGGTATTCGCGGCCGGTATGAAGGACGTAGACCCCTCTATAGACTACTATAGGCACTGGTCTCTGTGCGTGGAGGCGTTGAAAGAGGTCGCTAAGTTCGCCGAAGAACATGGGGTTATCCTGGCGTTGCAGAATCACCCACCCATAATAGAGAGCTATAGGGATGTCCTAGACATGGTCGAGGAGGTGGGCTCCGAGGCTTTGAAGGCATGTGTAGACCCCGAGCTTCTAGTATGGACCGGTGACGTCGACCCATACGGTGAAGACCTCTCGAGTAGGCTTAAGGCGATATACCGAGAGGTCGGGAACCTCCTGGTTCACGTTCACGTCGGAGACTCCGTCGAGAGACCTGGAAAGTTCATGTTCATCCCTGGCGGAGGGGGTTCTATGCTGAGGGCTACGAGGCTCGAGAGGGTACCTATGGGGACTGGAATGTTTAAACGGATGGCTAAACCGTTTATCGAGAGCTTGAAGAGCATAGGTTACGACCGGTATATCTCCTACGAAATATGCTCCCCGAGGTACGTAGGCCACAGGCTCGTAGACTTCTCGACGATAGAGGACGAGATAGCGAACGGTGTGAAGTTCCTGAGAGCAGTCTTAAGTTGAGTTTAAACCGTTAAAAGCGTAGTGATGAGGTTGAGGCACGTGTCAGAGAGAGGGTTGGGGAAAGTTTTAAAACCTCCAGCCCATATTTCCCGTGTCTATGGGTAAGGTTAGGCCAGCGAGCATAAAGAGGGTCGCGAGGCTTCTCCTGGAGAGGTATGGAGACAAGTTTACTGCAGACTACGAGTCTAACAAGAAGCTGGTCGAGGAGCTGGTCGAGGTTCCGTCTAAGAAAATCAGAAACCTGCTCGCGGGGTACGTAACAAGCCTCGTCAAGATGCAGGTCAAGGAGAGCGGTGCCGAGAGTAGTCCGTGAGGGTCTTCTGAACACCGGCGTCTTCAGCAGCCTTCAAAGCCTCCTGCGACACCGTACCTCCGACCTGCTCCTTAATACGCTTAGCGATCCTACCACCTATCGTAGGTATCCTCATCAACTCCTCTAACGACGCCCTCCTAAGGTCCTCTAGGGTTCTATACCCCGCCTGGTATAGGGCTCTAGCCCTGACCCGTCCAATCCCCTCGAGAGACGTCAACGTGAGAAGCTCCTCTCTGACGCCTTTCTCGACCCTGTTTCTCAGGATATTGATCTTAGAGGTAAGCCTCTTGAACCCCATCAGCTTCGAAAGTTCCTGAGCCGCGTAGAGGAGCCAATCCACGCTGGATACGAGCCTGTAGAGGTCTCCAGGCTCTACCCCATACTTGTCTAGGATCGTGTTCTCGGATACTTCGTTTATCCAATCCATCATCACAAGCGTCATCTTAATCTCGCCTAGGAGAGCTTCGAACTCGATGGGTTCGGAAAACCTATCCGGCACCTCAACCAGCAGCTCATTCTCCCTAAGCTCAAGAACCCTTATCAGCTCGTCGACCTCTCTCCTCCTCGGGTAGAGCTTAGGAGACGCGTCCGGGGTATGGTTAACCAGGTGGAGAAGACCGAACTCCGATACCTCTGAGACCCTCCTCCTTTCAAAGCCGTCTATGATGATCGCAGCCGATAACGGGTCTATGTAAAGCTCTGAGACACGTTTACCGAGAGCCGTAGGCTCGACCATTCCCCGGACGACCCTTATGAAACCGTTCTCCTCTAGAAAATCGAGGATCCTCCTTATAGGACCGGCTATAGACTCGACCCCCATCTGATACGCGTAGAGGGTCTTCGAGAAAAAGTCCAAGACCCCCTCCACGCTATACGCCACACCGGTGGCTATAGACGACAAGACATGAGGTCTAAGAAACGGCTCAGCGCCCAAGTTCGACCATATACGCTCCGGCCTAGCATACACATAACGCTCCATGAGAAACTCCAACTCATCCTCACTCCTAGCTATAAGAACAGCCTCACCCACTGGGTCGAGCCCAGGCCTGCCGGCTCGTCCACAATTATGCACTACTAGATTATTGTAAACATAGTTTCCATCATCGGTCACTTCGATGTTATAGACTTTAATGGGCTTGTTATATAATATCACCCGCTTGTCTATGATCTTAGACCATGTAATATCACCTCGTCTTCTGTTAACCTCGCCGGAGCCTATTTTATAACGAATCACATTTGGGTCGTATGAGATTCGTCTAACCGGACTAATCTGTTCAAAGAATCTTTTTATATCCATGTTCGACCTAATAATTAAGCCATAAACCATCCCCTTAAAGCGTGCTTCCTTACCTCTAAGGGTTTTCACGCAGTCTATAAACCTACTGTCCAAATGTGAAACTACACCAAGCTTTAAGAGAACCTCTTTCAGGTCTCGTATGAACTTTACACTCTTACTATGTATCCTAATCGACCTAACTGTTGATTTCGCCTCGCATTCAGTATAGTTACCATCTCCATCGAACACCCCGGCTACGTAACTAGCCAGAAGGGTTTTAGGCATGTTTTTAACAATATCCGAGATGTACAACCTATTACTCTTTTTACCAGGGGGAATCCCAAATTTAGTAAGAATGTGCCCCAGAAGCATATTTGAACACTCTACGGTCCAAGTATTTCCCACCCGATTAAGCCGATAATTCAAACCAAGTTTTTTGAGTACGTAACAAACCCTATCAATTATTTTTCTATCCGTGTTAAATACCCGTATCTTTATTGTTCCATCTCTCTGATTTAAATTCCCATCGCTCGCAACAATCCCAGCAAACCATAAGAAGTCTTCGGAAAAAATATTGTTAAACTTTATTGGCTTTCCATATGGGGTTTTCAAAACTTTTACATATTTTATTGGATTGTCACAATCTGCAAACTTTGCCATTTTGATAAATATATTAAACGGAATAACATTTCTTTTTAAGGGATTTTCCCAGCTTAGAAACGTTTTATAGTTAACATTCAGCATCTCCGCTATGTCTTTCTTTTTAAGATTCTTCTTAGCCATAACTTTTACGACCCACTTATTAAACATTAAATCCGTATCCAACACATAGGTATTTTTAGGTAGGATATCTTCTGCTTTTGGCATTTTCGGGGAGTAGGGTATTCTCGTTATGTGAGCTATCATATCGCCTATCTCAACGTCCTCAGCCTTCATCCATCCTCTTCTCGTGAGTATAGGATGTTCTGGTGTGACCCTTATAACCTCACCGTGTTGAACCTTCAACTCGATAAGCTGTCTTGCATGTCTGGTATAGGTTTTTATCACACGATTAGACCGTAGTTTAAAGTTCTTCTCGCTTAATGCTGTTAGTTCAGGCTTAATTCCCTTCTCGATAAGCTCTCCGATTTTAGCATAGGTTCCATCTGCTAGAAGTATCTCAGCCTCATAGGGTAGACACATCTGCTTATATTCCATGACTGATATCGGTGTGCGACCGTATCCGGGTTCGTAGCGTTCATAGCTGGCTAGTACGACCCTTCTGGCCGGTAGGTTCACGCCGGCGGCTAACGTCGGTGTCGCAGCTAGGGCCTTTACATAGCCTTTTCTAAAAGCCTCTTCGACTAGGGTTCTACGTTCGTGTCTCAGACCCGCATGATGAAACGCCGTTCCATGCTCTATGAGCTTCGCGAGAGCCTCATCGAGCCTGGTCTTATCTGCGCTGCTTACTATACGCCCCGCTATCCTCTTGAGACGGCTTTTAACCCTCTTATCTAGAAGCTTTTCAACGGTTTTAGAGAGCTTCCTAGCAACGCTCACGGCCTTCTTCCTAGTCTCCGTGAAGATGAGGATCTGCCCTCCCCTTTTGATGACGTCGTAAGTTAGGCTTACGATGGGGTCTCCGAGGTCTTCGACCTCTAAAACGGTGCCGTCGTTAAACCTCACTACACCGTCGAGGTAGATACCCTCCTTGAGAGTAACGGGTCTCCACTCGGTAGCCGTGTAGTCGGCGTTAAACCATCTAGCAAGCTCTTCAACGTTCCTGATGGTCGCGCTTAACGCTATTATCTGGCTCTTTGGATTCAACATCCTGAACCTCGTCAGAAGCACCTCGAGCGTCGGCCCTCGGTCTCCCTGACCCAGATAGTGAACCTCGTCTACCACGAGAAGCGTTACGTCTTTCACCCACGGGGCTCCATGCCTGAGGAGGCTGTCCAGCTTCTCATAGGTCGTGACTATCCAATCGTACCGGCTCAGCCACGGGTCGCTGCTATCGTAGTCGCCGGTCGATATGGTTACCCTCACGTTTCCCCCATCCGGCTTCTTCAGCTTCTCGTAGCGTTTAAACCTGGTAAACTTCTCGGAGGCTAAAGCCCTGAGAGGGGTCGTGTAGACTACCTTGCCGCCTCCTTCGATTATATGTTTGAGGGCGCAAACCTCTGCCACGAGGGTTTTACCGCTGGCCGTAGGGCTAGCCATCAGAAGATTTCCACCCTCTAAGACCCTCGTCTTCCTGAAGGCCTCCTCCTGAGGCGGATAGAGGTCGCGTATACCCTCCTCTAGGAAAAGCTTCTTAGCGTCTTCAGGTATCGGTAGCTCGTCTATCCTCATGCACCCTCCTCGGGAGGTTAGGTCTTCTTTAGGAAACCGTGTCTAGGCGAGTATATCGTCCCGTCTCTTCTAAGCTGCTCGATCAGACTGACGGCTTCACTGCGGCTTATACCGTAGTCTCTCTCCAGAACCTCGTACACCGCCTCCTCCTCCGCCATACCCATCTGTCTAGACAGGTCTACGACAACCCCTATGACTGCTTGAAGCTTATCCCTGAGGCTCTTAGGCTTCCCGGTCATTATGATATCTATATCTATCTTCCCGGTCGCCATATCTATGCCAACCTGCTCTAGGCTCGCCCTCATCAACCTCACAGCCGCCTTAGCATCCTCGGCTGTAACCTCTTCTCTCAACGCAACCCTAGCCCTAGCCTCCGCCAACCTAATCACAGACTCAAGCTGCCTAGCCGTTATAGCGATAGGCGAGTCCGCAAGCTCACCTGCACTACGCATCTTGAGGTAGAAATCCTTTATAATCTCCATGGCCTCCTCGGTCATCCGAGGCTTGATACGCTTACTATAGCTTATATACTTCCTAAGAAGCTCAGGCTCTATCACAGGTTTAACCTCCTCCTCAAACCCGCCGTGAAGCCTAAGTATATGTTCGGTCAACTTAGCGTCACGCTCCTTGTCAGGCCGGTCCTTCAACACAAAGACGAGGTCGAACCTAGACAACAAGGTAACCGGGAGGTTTATGTTCTCAGCCACAGTCCTATTCGGGTCATAACGCCCCAAAGCCGGGTTAGCCGCCGCCAAAATAGCCGCCCTAGCGTTTAAAGTAGCCACTATACCGCCTTTGGCGACCGATATACTCTGCTGCTCCATCGCCTGATGCATGGCTACCCGGTCTTCAGGTCTCATCTTGTCTATCTCGTCTATCGCGCAGACGCCTTGGTCTGCTAGGACTAAGGCGCCGGCCTCTAAGACCATCCCTCCTCCCTTCTCCCTCACGACCGCTGCGGTCAACCCGGCCGCCGTCGTGCCCCGTCCATGCGTGTAGAGACCCCTCGGAGATATCCTCTGGACATATTGCAGGAGCTGACTCTTCCCGGTTCCAGGGTCTCCTACGAGGAGTATGTTTATGTCTCCTCTGATCCTTGTTCCGTCTGGTAGGACCTTTGGGGTTCCCCCGAAGAGCAGGTACATGATGGCTTCTTTGATGTCGTCGTATCCGTAGATCGAGGGTGCTATGGAGCGTTTGATCTTCTCGTGTATATCCTTCTCCTTCGAGAGCTCTATGATGAGCCGCTCCTCCTCAGGGGTTATCTCGACGGTCTCAGGGCCCTTCCCGTAGACCTCTAGGTTGTTTACCTCAAGCGTTATCGTGAACGTCCTGAGCTTACCGGTTCTAGGTATGCTCTCCTGGACGGCTCTGACTATACCGGTTATCGCGACCGTATCGCCTGGCCTGGCCACGTCCACCAGCTCGTCGTAGACGCGTATGTTCAGCCACCTCGGGAGCTGACCAGGCGGAAGGTCCTCAGGCTTCTCCTGAACCCTAAGCTCCTGATAATCTATGAACTCCGACTCCGACTCGACAAACTCGAAAGGCCCCCTCTTCTTACAGGCCTCACAGAGGCTGGGTGCTCTCATCAGCATACCGGTCTGCATAACGTATTGAACGTGTTCGCAGCTTTTACACCTGAAAGCTGCCTTGACCACGAGGGGTTTAACGGGGCTGGACCTTACGATGATCCCCTCGACCCTCACAAGCCTGTTTATATGTTTAGCCCCAAGCCTCCTGAGGGAGACCTTAAGGTTCTCGGGAAGCCTCTGAAGCCTAACCCTAACCCCGCCTATCTCCTCGGCGTACTCAGGAGCCTCTATCCTAAGCTGGTCTAAGGCGGCCCTCTCCAAAGCCCTAAGATATACGTCAGGCTTCTCCACAAGCATCTTAGCGAGCTCAGGGTCGAACCTGATTATGTCCTCAAAGTCCACCTGAATAGACCTTCCACCGGTCACCGCCAGCTGGCTGAGCCTAAGCCTATACTTCTCGATAGAAAATATCTCGTGAAGCCTCTCCTCGACGCTCACTTCCACCTCAATCCGCCTCCTCTAACGGTTGGAACACGTAGCTTCTCCAATACTCCACAAGACCCCTAACCTCGTCGTATAGAAGCCTCTCCTCGGGCGCTAAAGACTGGAGAAGCTCCTGTGGAACCGCCAGGCTCACGGCCATGGACACGATCTTCCTCGTCCTAGCGTTTACGATATCCTTAGCGAGCCTAACGGATTTCTCGAGAAGCTGACGATCCCCCTCCCCGGCCACCTTCTTAAGGTAAAGCCTAAGCTTCTGGTAGAAGTCCTCTGGAAGACTGCTTAAACGGCTGCTCGGCTGGAGGCTCTCCTTCCAGTGCACGTCCACCAATTCGTCTAAGGTCATCTCCTCACCCTCCTTGAAGGCGATAAACCCCTCCTCGGCGAGCTTCAGAGCGACCCAACGCCTCACGGTGACCTCAGACCCAGGTTCAGAAGCCTCTATGGGTTCGTCTAGCCCCCTGACATCCTTTAGGCTCTTCAAAACCCTGGCTTTAACATGCTTGTTTAAAAATTCAAGCTCTATGCTCTCTAGACTCTCTCTCAAATTCATTCTTACACTATGTAAACGCAGGCTTCCTCTAAAAGATAAGTGTGGTGTTCTAGTTTAGAAATAAACTCGTCTAGACGCCGGCCGGCTATAAACTTAAGTCTTCAAACATCCCTTAACCGTCAGTTTTTATCGTTCGCCTAGAGAGGAGGCTAACGCCAACAGTCCAGTCAATAGGCTTTCGACCTGTTTCAGACGACCCTCAAGCTTCTTCAGGTTTTCAGGCTTGGGAGGGTTTCCGATGCCGCAGAAGTATTTCCAGTAGAGGTACTGGGTGACCGTCACCCTACGTCTGAAAACCCTGTGGAGGAGTATATCCATCAACCCCATGTATTTCCGGCCTAGAAAACTCCCTGCGAAGGCCATGCCTATCAAGTAGCCTAAGACTATATAACCTATCGATATAAGCAGCTCGAGAATTTCCGTCGGGATCACATCCTAATCATAGATAAACCGGCTCTATAAACGTTGCCTAAAGGTCTCGAAGCCAAAGTTTTAAAGTCTAGGTTTATCCCTGATTACTCAGGGTGATTTAGTGTCTAGTAGCCTAGAAGGCTACAAGGGCGTGGCCTTAGACGTGCTACGGAAGATAGGCGCCGAGGTCGGCGACGTCTTAAGGATTCATAAAAAAGACGGGGCGGTTTACGAAGGCGTCTTGGTCCCCAGGTTCGAGTATGGAGACCCGGAGTGTATAGTGTTAAAGCTTAGAAACGGCTACAACGTAGGTCTGAAAATCCAGGAGGGCGATAGGGTCGAGAAGATAGGTGAGGGAGTTAAACCCGCCTATAAGCCCCGCCCTATACCAGAGGCGGTCTCGGGTTTACCTAGGGTTTCGATAGTGAGCACGGGTGGAACGATCGCCAGCAGGGTCGACTACCGGACAGGAGCCGTTACACCGGCTCTGAGGGCTGAGGACCTGTATAGCATGGTCCCGGAGCTGGCTGAGGTCGCCCAGGTCGAGACTAAGGTCTTATTCAGCATATTCAGCGAAGACATGACCCCTAAGCATTGGAGCAAGATAGCCGAGGAGATAGCGTCGGAACTGGAGGAAGGGGTACGAGGGGTTGTTGTCGCCCACGGGACGGATACGATGGGTTACACAGCCGCAGCCTTAAGCTTCGCCCTCCAGAACCTGCCTGCACCGGTCGTGCTCGTAGGTGCTCAACGCTCGTCAGACCGTCCTAGTAGCGACGCTGCTTTAAACCTCATAGGCGCCGTGGTCACGGCGGTTCAAGCCCCCTTCGGAGAGGTGGCTGTGGCGATGCATAGAGGGCTTTCGGACGACGTGGTCGCCGTGCATAGGGGAACCAAGGTTCGAAAGTGCCATACGAGCCGTAGAGACGCGTTCAAGTCGGTAAACGCGGAGCTTCTAGGCGTGGTGGAGAACGGGACCTACCGGCAGGTTTCGCAAGACTACAGGCCTAGGTCTCCCCCGGGTAAGCTTAAGGTTCGGCCTACGTTCGACGAGAAAGCGGTGCTTGTGAAATATTACCCGGGCTTCAACCCCGAGGTTCTCGAAAAGCTTCTGGATATGGGCTATAGGGGTATAATCCTCGAGGGTACGGGTTTGGGACACGTAGGCTCGGTCTGCCTTAAGGCTTTGGAGAGAGCCCGCGATATGGGTGTTTTCGTAGGTATGACTTCGCAGTGTATATGGGGCCGCGTCAACATGAACGTATACTACACAGGTAGAGACCTCCAGAGGGTCGGCGTGGTCCCCCTGGAGGATATGCTTCCTGAGACCGCGGTGGTCAAGCTCATGTGGGTCTTAGCCCAGACAGACAGCCTTGAAGAGGTCAGAAGGCTTATGCTGACCGATATAGCCGGGGAGTTTTCCCCTAGAACGTCTTACAGGTGGTCGGCTTGAAGGTTCGAGTCGGTCTAGAGCTTCATCAGCAGCTCGCTACTAGGTTTAAGCTCTTCTGCAAATGCCCCTCTGAGCTCGGCGCCGAGGAGCCTGAGCACAGCTTCATCCGTAGGCTTAGGCCGACCCAGAGCGAGCTCGGCGAGGTAGACCCCGCGGCGCTCTTCGAGTTTAAGAAGGGCCGATACATCGTGTACGAGCTGGACGACAGGTCTACATGCCTCGTGGAGATGGATGAAGAGCCCCCGCATCCGATGAACGAGGAGGCCGTGGACATAGCGTTAACCGTGGCTTTGATGCTGAACTCCGACCCTGTGGACGAGATACACGTCATGCGTAAGATCGTGATAGACGGCTCCAACACCGCGGGCTTCCAGAGGACCGCCCTGATAGCTACGGGCGGCTACGTCGACGTCGAGGGTAAGAGGATCCCTATCCAAACCATATGCCTAGAGGAGGACGCGGCTAGGCTCGTTAAGCAACAGGGGAAAGCCGTCTACTACAGGCTCGACAGGCTCGGTATACCGCTGATAGAGATCGCCACCGCCCCTGTCATAGAAAGCCCTGAAGAAGCCTTGAAGGTCGCCTATGCGATAGGGCGTATATTGAGAGCCACGAGGAGGGTTAGGAGGGGCCTAGGGACGATAAGGCAGGATGTCAATATATCTGTGGAAGGCGGTGGGCTGGTGGAGGTTAAAGGAGTCCAGAAGCTCGAACTCGTATCCAAGGTGGTCGAGTACGAGGTCATGCGTCAAAAGCGGCTACTTGCCATAAGGGACGAACTTAGGAGTAGGGGGTGTAGGGCTGAAGACCTGAAGGGTGAGAGGTTCATAGACCTGACGGATGTGTTTAAGAATACGGGTTGCAGGGTTTTGAAGAGGGCGGTCAAAAAGGGCGGCGTGGTCTTAGGTGTTAGGCTTAAGGGATTCGGCGGTCTTCTATGCCGTGAGCTTGAACCCGGTTTAAGGCTGGGAGGGGAGTTCGCTGCTAGGGCGAGGTTCTGGGGTGGGGTAGGCGGGATATTTCACACGGACGAGCTTCCCGCCTACGGTATAACGGCCGAGGAGGTGGCTAAGGTTAGAAGTCTAACGGGGGCGGATGAGCTTGATGCCGTGGTGTTTGTCGCGGATGTTAGGGATAAGGCCGTGGACGCGTTGAACGCCGTCTTGGAGAGGGCTGTCGAGGCCTTAGAGGGTGTTCCAGACGAGACTAGGGGTCCGAACCCCGACGGTACGACCAGGTATATGCGTCCAAGACCTGGGGCTGCGAGGATGTATCCTGAGACGGATATACCTCCGATAAGGATCACGGAGGATAGGCTTCTTAGGCTTAAGGCTTGTCTACCTGAGCATCCTGAAGAGACAGTTCGCAGGCTTATAGAGGTTTATGGCTTGAATAGGAAACTCGCCGAGCAGCTTATGGACTCGGATTATATGCCTGTCTTCGAGAAGGTCACGGCTGAGACTAAAGTACCGACTAGGTTCGTAGCCGCTACGTTGACCGAGACGTTTAAGAGCCTCGAAAGGGAGGGGGTCGAGGTTCACAGGATACCGGACCCCACGCTTCTCGAACTGTTTAAGCTCCTAGACAGGGGGCTGATAACCAGGGAGAACATACCTGACGTGGTGAAGTGGCTAAGCCTAAACACCGATAAGACGGTCGAGGATTGCCTGAAGGCCCTAGATATACGGCTTCTCTCACAGGCTGAGCTTGAGAAGGTCGTGGAGGAGGCCCTAGCCGAGAGGGCTGAACTGGTCGATAAGATGGGTGTTAAAGCCTTGAAGCCTCTGATGGGCTACCTCATGAGTAGACTTAGGGGAAAAGTCGACCCTAGGCTTCTGATGAACATGCTACGGAGGAAGCTTGAAGAGCGGGCTGGGAGGGGTTAGACTGGCCATATCTGAGATGCCTATGAGGCTCGTATGCGAACGGTGCGGCCTCTCTTATCCGCCTGAAAGACCGTGGATCCGATGCTCCGAATGCGGTGGAAGGCTAAAGTTTGTCTTTAAGGACGAAACACCCTGTTTTAAGCCTGTGGATGGTTTAAACTCGATGTGGCGTTACAGAAGCGTCCTTCCGATTCCTGAAGAATGGGCTCCTGTATCCTTGGTCGAAGGTCTCAGCCCGTTTGTGAGAGCCGTAAACTTAGGTGAAAAGCTTGGACTTGGAAACCTATACCTTAAAGACGACTCCCGGAACCCGACCGGCTCCTTCAGGGATAGGGCTGCTTCCCTGATGGTTACGTGGGCTCATAGGCTTGGGTTTAAAAAGGTCATAGCCGCTTCGAACGGGAATATGGGAGCAAGCCTAGCCGCATATACGGCTAAGGTGGGTTTAGCCTGTAAAATCGTCGTGCCTAAGAACGTGGATGAGGGTAAGATAATTCAGCTTCTGATATACGGCTCGGAGGTCGATGAGCATGGGCTCTACCTCGACGACGCGATAGAGAAGGCGTCGGAGATAGACGGTGAAACAGGCGTTTACCAGGCTACTCCCGAGCTCAACCCCCTGAGCCTGGAGGCGCAGAAGACCATAGCCTATGAAGTTTGGGAGCAGCTCGGTCGTATACCCGACGTGGTCGTGGTCCCCGTAGGAAGCGGAAGCTGCTTATACTCGGTCTGGAAGGGGTTCAAGGAGCTTCAGGGAGCCGGTTTAGCCTCCGATGTTCCTAGGATGGTGGCTGTCCAGGCGGAGGGCTGCGCGCCTATAGTCGAGGCTTTCAAAAAGGGTGTTGAGCCCATGAAGCTTATTAGCCCGAAGACCAAAGCCACCGCTATCTTGGTCAGAAAACCGGTCTATGGCGTCGAGGTTCTCGAAGCCCTAAGGGACAGCGAAGGCGCGGCTGTCGCTATAAGGGATGAGGAGATGTTCAGGGCTGAGAGGGAGCTTGCTAGGCTCGAGGGACTGTTCGTCGAGCCGTCGAGCTCCTCCACCGTGGCGGCTCTCCCCAGGCTTCTGGAGACAGGTTTCCTGGAACCCGGTGAGACTGTGGTATGTATTTTAACCGGAAGCGGTTTGAAAGCCCCTAGCATATCGGATTTCCTAAGCTACCGGCGGCGTGCGGTCGAGCTATCCCCGGAGACCGGTATGAAGGTTAGGATTCTTAGGATCCTCGCTAAGGGTGGTAGGCATGGGTATGGCATTTGGAAGACTCTCAGAGGCGCCATAAGTCTTCAAGCCGTCTACCAGCACCTCAGAGACCTGGAAAAGAGAGGCTACGTGGAGAGCCGTAGGCTAGACGGTAGACGGATGTATGAGCTGACGGAGGAGGGTAGACAACTCCTGAAGGTGTTCAGAGTCCTCAGCAGACGATGATGCTGATTGTTATATAGTTTTGCCGTTAAGCTTTTCTCTGCATGAATTCGAACCTTTCCGCGGCTGTACCTGAGCCTATGGTCAGGTTAGCGGTTTATCCTGACCGTTGTAGAGGCTGTGGGTTATGCGAGCTCGTATGCTCGACTTTGCACGAAGGCGAGTCTAGACCGTCGGTTTCCCGGATCAAAGTGGAGAAGGACAGGGAGAACTACCGTTTTACCCCATCGGTATGCGTGCAGTGTACGGTTCCCAAGTGTCTATTCGCCTGCCCCACCGGGGCCGTGAAGGTAGACGAGAGAACCGGAGCCAAGTATATAGACGAGGATCTCTGTACAGGATGCGGCCTCTGCGCCGAAGCCTGCCCCCTCGCCTCGGAAGGAACGGTAATATTCATGCACCCCTCCAAGGGCGTCTACGTTAAATGCGACCTCTGCCGTCGACGTAGCGGCGGCCCGGCATGCGTCGAGGTATGCCCGACCCACGCCATAGTTCTCCATGAGAAAGGAGGCCGATAACCATGCCCTACGGCTGGGTAGGATCCATCCTCTACGTAGACCTCTCGACCGGCAGGATCGACGAGCTAGACACCATGAGGTACGCCCTTAAGTATCTAGGCGGGAGGGGGATCGCCGCTAGGATAGCGTGGGAGATCCTGCCGCCGGATGTAGACGCTTACGACCCGAGGAACCCTTTGATCGCTATGACCGGGCCGTTGACAGGAACCCTAGCCCCGACCTCCGGTAGGATAGTGTTCTGTAGCGTCTCGCCGAGGGTCTACCCGAAACCGTGGTACACCCACTCTACTATGGGCGGGTTCCTAGGCTCCGAGCTGAAGTATGCAGGCTTCGACGGGTTCGTCGTGGTAGGCTGTAGCGAAGAACCTGTCTACCTATGGATACACGACCGTGACGCTGAGCTACTGTCTGCTAAAGAGCTTTGGGGTTTAACCGTTAGACAGACTGTGGAGAGGCTCCGTAAGATTCATGGACCCGGCGTACAGGTGGCATGCATCGGACCGGCAGGGGAGAACCTGGTCCGCTTCGCCGCTGTATCGCATCCGCCTGAGAACGCCTCAGGCCACAGCGGCTTCGGAGCGGTTATGGGGGCTAAAAGGCTTAAGGCGGTCGCCGTTAAAGGCTGTGGAGGTGTTAAGATAGCAGACCCGGAGAGGTTTGTGGAGGCCTGCAAGTACGCCATGCGTATGGCGCGTACAGGAACGGTCGACGCCATGTTAAAGATCGAGTATCGACACCCGATCCCGTCGTCACGCCCTGTCTGTAGCCAAAGCTGCAGCGTGAACTGTAGGATCGGACGTACGTTCTTCGACGTTCCACGTAGACTCGACGGGGAGGGCGTCATAAAGGCGCATCAGGTCTTCTGCATCGGAGGCGTATGGACCTCTAGTCAGAAGCAGGGCGGCTACGAAGGCGGCGGGTTTAGGGTTCCACCGATAACCGGCTGGGAGCCTGGTGAAGGAGGTGTCGAGCTGCATATGCTGTGCGACGACCTTGGGATCGACCTCTGGGTTTTACTGGTCTTCCAGCCTTGGCTTGTCAGGTGTATAGAACTCGGTGTGAACGAGCTTAGGGGGTTAAAGCTGAAACCCAGGGACGCTAAATGGTTCCAGGAGTTTCTTAGGCTTATAGCATACCGTAAGGGGGTCGGCGATGTACTGGCGGAAGACCTGCGCAGAGCCGTAGACTCGATGAGAGGTGAGCTTCCTAAGGAGCTTATCGAGCTCGCCGAGGTCTTAGAATTCGCCTACGGCTTCCCGGCTCACAGGGAGGGTCGCATATGGGACCCGGAGCCGCTACCCTTCTGGCTCGTGTCGGCTCTCATGTACGCGACCGAGAGCCGTGACCCGACCATATGCACCCACGCCTCCTTCCTCCAGCTCGCAGAGCTGTATCTCGACGACAGGGACCTTTTCCTACGTAAGCTCCGCCCGGTCGCGGCTAGGCTGTGGGGCTCAGAAAAAGTGTTCGAGCCGTCCCTTGAGGATAAGATAGGGTTGACGATATGGTGTCAGCACCGTCATGTGATGCTCGACTGTCTGCCGCTCTGCGACTTCACTTTCCCCCGCCTGCTCAAGCCTTTCAAGTCTAAGACTGAGTGGCTGGAGGCGGAGGACGTATACGGCGACTTAGACATAGAGGCCAAGCTCCTTTCGACGTGTACGGGTCTGGAGTCCACCACAGAACATCTCGAGGAGACGGCTGAGAGGATCTTCAACCTCGAACGTATGATACTGGTCGAGAAGTTCGGGAGACGGCGGGATATAGACGAAGCCGTGGCCCGGCACTTCCAGCTTCCATGTAAAACAGACGGAACACGCATAGGGTTGGAGACGTTTCGAAGGCTTCTCGACGAATACTATAGGTCGAGGGGATGGGACCTCCGAACAGGTGTCCCTACAAAAGAGAAGCTCGAACAGCTCGGGCTAGAAGAATGCGTACAAACCCCCTAGAACGCTGCCGTTTAATGACGCAGTTGACAGTAGGCATCTAGGGCTAGATATACTCTCTGATCATCCTCTCTAAGACATCTACCTTACGCTCCTTAACAAGCCCCAGAAGCCTCCGGATCTTATCCTCAGCCTCCTCTAGGCTATTAGACTCCCTAAGCTTCACGAGGCATAGCTCCAAAGCATCCTCAAACCCCCTCTCATAGCTCCTGAGAGCCAACCCCACGCGACCCCAAGGATAAGCTGGGAACAAACCCATATTTTACATTAACGCACACCACTAAAAGGGAGAGATAAGTAAAAGTATTCACTTCCATAAAACACCGAGATTTATGGATAAATTTCATGGAAAAATCCCGATACTTCTCTTGAGCTTTTAATTCTTATTCTTGGTGAACGCATTCGTATCTTACGTAGAATTTATAAAGGTTAGTGAAGCTTGTGAAGGTTTATTCGTAACAAAGACTATAAAATTAAGGCTTATTCGTATCTTGATTAGTGAGCGATGGTGCGTGTCCGAAGAGACCTCAGTTTTCTCCGGAGAAGAGATAGGCTTAGTATATACCTAGACATACTTTCTTCTATTCACGAGCTCTCCAAGTGGACTGGCTGGGCTAAGTTCACCCGCGTGATGTATATGGCCAACCTTAACCCTGCGAGGCTAAGGGAGAGACTGAAGGAGCTTTCTTACCTAGAGATGATAGTCTGGAACGAGCATGGGTTGAGGCTCACAGAGAAAGGTTATTCCTTCTTCAAGACGTTACGTAAAATCCTCGAGGAATACGGCTATCTGCTGTGATGATAAGGTAGACGATAGGTATATACGTTTGTTCTGAACAATCGCCTATACCTGTGTTTCATAAACTTCTTTAAAAATAAGGGTTAAAGATAGAAATAGTGGGAAAAATGCGTAGATCAGGTAGAAAAGGTATCGTAGGTATCGAAGCGGCTATCGTGATGATAGCGTTCGTCATAGTGGCGTCAGCTTTCGCCTTCATGATTGTGAACATGGGGTTGACATCGACTCAACGGAGTAAGGAAGCTATACAGCAGGGCTTGAAGGAGGCGAGTTGCCCACTAACCCTAGACGGAAGCCTACTGCTCAAGTCAGACGAAACATATCCGAATAACGTTTCGGCGATAATAATACCGCTGAAGACGCTAGGTGTCAAATACGTCCCGATGTGGACCAACGAGACTGTCGTGAGCATAAAGATAGGTACGAAGGTCGCTCTAGCGAACATTTACGCTGGCATAAATCACACAGTCGACCCAACGGTCAAGACGTTCGAAGAAATAATCGCTAACGTGACTTCCAGCTCTCCGCCTGGACACTTGGAGAGTTGGTGGAATAGCCTAGGGGTTACTGGTAGCGAAAACAAGACGGGAGCCGTGCTCATAGTAGAAAACGACAACGGAGATGATTCGCTGGACTTCTTTGAGAAGGGCTACTTGATTATCGTGCTCGGTACAGGACATAGGGCTGAGCCTAGGGATAATATTCTCATCGAGATTAGGCCCGAGAAAAGCGCTCCTCTGACTATAGAGTTTACCGTTCCTGAGGCTATACCAGCCGATGCCTTTGTCACGGTCGAGTAGCATTTAAGGAGGACGATACATGAAGAGGTGCAGAGGCTTCAGAAGTCGTAGGGGGACCATAGGCGTCGAGACGGCTATTGTGATGATAGCGTTCGTAGTCGTCGCGTCGGCGGTCGCGTACGTAATCATAAACATGGGTTTCTACGCCGCTCAGAAATCCAAGGAGACGATCGGACGAGGTGTGGACTCAGCTTCAAGCTCGTTAGAGCTCGACGGCTCAGTAGTAGGCAAAGTCGATTCCACAGGGTCATACATCGAATATTTGATAATCCCCGTGAGATTATCCGTAGGTAAGTCTCAGGTTGATCTGGACGGAAACGCCACGATGGTATCCGTGTACAGTGACGGCTTTACTTTACCAGACATTTACCAAGGAGTAGACCTAACTTTCGACGAGTCGACTGAAACAGACCTCACAAGCGTCATTACTGGTGCGGAAGGAGCTATGGCTGTTATATTCAACGACGATAACGATACGATTTTAGAACTTAACGAGAAAGCGTTCATAGTTATTAGACTAGACACCTCTATTCATACGCTTGAGTCGTACGACACAGTTAAGGTTGAGATCAAAACCGGGACTTGCGCCGCGTTAGCCGTCGTACGTCAGATACCCACGGGACTTGTAGCGAACGACTACGTGGACCTAGGCTAGGTGTCCAAACCCTCCCATTTTTTTATTTTAAACCGTGGGTGGTGGTGGCGATGGGTGAGATTACGGAGAGGCTGGATAGGCTCGAGGGGGAGGTTAAGAAGCTTAGAGGAAGTTTCCAAGAAACGGTTAACCAGCTTAGCCAGACCGTTGAAGAACTTAAGAGGGCTGTCATAGATATAAGATCCGCTATAACTGAGATCGAGAATCCCTTCAACCTTTTAAGAGTTATATCGAGCGAAGAGGAGCTTCATCACACCCGTAGGTTAGCCAAACAGGTTCCGGCTAAACTGGCTGGCACTCCTAAGGAGGGTCGACCTGAAAAACTTGTAGACGCGGTTAAGCCTAAACCGGTCGAGGGTTCTCAGGAGGAGGTCGTTAGACGGGTGGTTGAGGCTAAGCCCGTCTCGAAGCCGACGGGCTTCTCGATAATAAAATGGGTCTGGGCTCTCCTAGACGCCGGTCTAGATAAAGAGGATGTGCTTAACATATCTAAGTACTGCGAATGTGTAGGCTATCTTCCACCTAGGTCGAGCGAGTATGTCGGCTATGTCGTAGACGCTATGAGCAAGGCTAGACTTGGTGGTCTGAACCTCGAGGAGTTCATGCTCATAATATATGGGGCCATTAAGACTTCGGGTCTCAGGCTGGAGATGAAGGAACTTGAGGAGATATCGTACAACCTCCTGAGGAGGATACTCAAGAAAGTAAGCGCATACGAGGGGGTGAAATAGGGTGGGCTCCTCTACGACGATAAGTGAGACTATAATAGTCTTGACATCCATCCTCCTAGCCAGCGGGTTTTCGGCCTATGCAACCTATATGGCTGGGATAGTGAGAAGCGACATGTCTCAGACTCTTAGCGAGACGAGGAGAACCGTGAACCTAAGGGTCGAGGTCGTGTACGCTTCGATAGACAAAGCAGACAACTGTTTCGTCGTGTACGTTAAAAACACCGGTAACCTCCCCATAACGGACTTCAACCTAGTCGACGTCTACGTCGGACCCTACGGGTCGGCAAGGCTATACACCTACAGCGCCTCTGCCTCTTCGAGCAACCCAGGTTACTTCAACCTCACGGATGTGGACAGAGACGGGGTCTGGGAGCCCGCCGAGACGGCTGAGATAAGGGCTTATCCTGAGGAAGGCATACCTGACGCATCCATGTACGAGGTCTTAGTCAAGCCTTTCAAGGGCATAGGAAGCGACTACCTATTCCCTCCACCCCCCTAGGCGGTGGTGGGATTGGGTTTCAGTAACACCATATGCGCAGCTATAATCCTCATCGGCCTACTAGTCATGATAGGGTCTGCGGCGACCACATTTTTCCTAGTCCTAGAGGAGGGTATTTCATCATGGGTCGCCATCTCAAGGGCCGAGAGGCTTAAGCTGGACATTAGGCTTCAGTTAAACATAGCATCAGTCGGGGACCGAGCGATCAACATAACGGTTAGAAACACCGGGTCGAGAACGATCTTCCTAGTAAACAGCTGGAACGACGTGATAGTAGCGTATAATGCTAGTGGATACTGGAGACCGTTTCTATCAAACTTCGACATCGAGCAAGTTCGGGTAGCGGGTTCCGAAACAGCTTTCTCGCCTCTCTCCCATCCCTATATAAACCCCGGAGAGGAGGCTGTCATCACCATTCAGATACCGGCTGAAGCCCCCGACATCCCGCATGGCTCGGTCGTCATGGTGGTCTTCGTGACGCATTACGGTGTCTCAGCCGTGGGGGAGGCCGTTAAACCATGAAGCTGGTCAGCTTAGGCATCAAGGAGCTCGACGAGACCCTCGGCGGAGGGATCCCTCATCCAAGCCTGATATCTGTCGAGGGTGAGCACGGCTCCGGGAAGACGGTTTTCACTCAGCAGATAGTCTACTCCATGCTTAGGGATGGGATGAGGGTATGCGTAGTCACCGGAGAGACGACGGTTAAGGAGTACTTGGGGATGATGAGGTCTATCAAGCTGGACGCCACAAGCCACTTCCTATCGGGTAGGCTCACCATATACCCGCTTCACGTCAAAGGCGGCCGGTGGAGCGGCTTCCTATCCAGCCTCTTCCTGAGGGTGGTGTGGGGTTTCCTCGAACTCCAGAGACGGAGGTTTGACTGTGTGGCGATAGACAGCCTCAGCGTGATATCGATGGATACTCCACGCCACGAGTTCCTAACCTTCATAACGAGGATAAAGAACATAGTCTCTGACGGAAAGACCGTAGTCATCACGTTCCACCCAGGTAGCCTACCTGAGGAAAACGTCATGAGACTAAAGGCAGCAAGCGACGTCTACTTCATACTGAAGAACAGCAGTTTCGCAGGCATGCCCGTGAAAGCGCTCGAGATAGTTAAGCTCTGGGGCACCGGCGGGCGTAAGGGCTCGGTGATACTCGAGGTTCACCCGACCATGGGTCTGAGAGTCATGCCCCTGGGAGGTGTCAAACTATGAGGCTTCCAAAACTAAGCCTACCTAAGCTTGGGAGAAAACATGCGGAAGTGCCTGAAGTAAAGCTACTTAAGGTGGGGAAGCCCCAGACACTGGAGGAGGCCATCGCCCAGAGTCCATACCTGGCGAAATATCTTGATGGCCTAGAAAGGAGACCTAAGTACACGGTCGACCTGGGATACGAGGTAAATGTCGGGGAGGAGATCAGCCTCCTCTACCCGCTCGGCAAGGGCATATACATCCATGTAGAGACGGGTGGAGAGGTCGGACGATACAACGTCATAGAGCCCCCTAGGCCAGACCCAAGGGTTGTGGAGGAGACTGAAGTCGCGATAGCCACCATGATCACGAAGATGGAGAAAGTCGAGGGGGATAAGGCCGAGATACTGACCAATCTCTTTAAGGAGGCCGTCCGCAAAGGCAAGCTTAAAGCCGAGGGAGACCTAGGCTGGATCCTATATCACTTTTTGAGGGAGAAAGTCGGTCATGGCTTTCTAGATCCGTTCCTGTTAGACGACTGGCTCGAGGATATAAGCATACCCGGAGGGGGTAGGATATTCGTCTACCACAAACTATTCGGCTACCTCGAAACAAACATCCAGGTCGACCAATCAGAGGTTGATAGACTCCTTAGGAGCATAGCCGAGAGGTACGGCAAGGTTCTAAGCTTCTCGAACCCGATAGTCGACATTCACCTCCCAGACGGCTCCAGGTTCAACATAGTCTTCGGAGAGGACATAAGCTTGAGGGGGAGCAACTTCACGATCAGAAAGTTCAGCAAAGAGCCGATATCGGTAGCCCACCTGATAAGGTGGGGGACCCTATCGGCCGAGATGGCCGCGTATATGTGGATGCTTCTCGACACAGGTGTCTCATGCTTCATATGCGGTGAGACGGCATCCGGCAAGACGACCACCTTGAACGCCTTAACGGCGTTCATAAAGCCCAACGCTAAGATAGTGAGCATAGAGGAAACCCCCGAAGTGAACATACCGCATAAGAACTGGGTCAGGGAGGTTACTCGTCTACACACGGGCAGCCCTGTGACGATGTTTGACTTAGTTAAGGCGGCGTTGAGACAGAGACCAGACTATATAATCATAGGTGAGATACGCGGCGAGGAGGGGCGTATAGCCTTCCAGGCTATCGAGACAGGCCATCCGGTGCTCTCGACCATGCACGCCGGGAACTTAGGTCAACTATTCCAGAGGCTCACATCGGACCCGATCAGGGTTCCCAAGAGCCACGTCGACAGCCTCAATCTCACCGTCTTCCAGGCTAGGATGGAGAGGGGGCGCAGGTTTATACGCCGTGTAACGTCGGTCAACGAGATAATAGGTTTCGACGGTGAGACGGGGCAGCTGAACTACATGCCATCTTTCACCTACGACTTCGACGAGGACGCCCACAGATACACAGGCTCAAGCTTCCTTTTGGAGGCTAAGGTCCTGCCGTTCAGGGGATGGGGCCTTGAAGACCTGGATAGATTGTACGATGAGATGCGGATGAGGACTGAGATACTGAGGTGGCTGGCCGACAACGACCCCAAGTACAGCAGCGTCTGGAGAACTGTCATAGAAGTCGACAACCATGGGGTAGAACGGGTGTACGATAGGGTTAGGAAGGGTCTTGAACCATGGGCAGGAGGGTAAGGTTCCTAGCGGCATCTACCCTCATACCCCTAGCTCTCCTATCCGTTTTCCACTTCCTACAAGGTGACCAAGTGAAAGCATGTATCTTCCTCCTAGGTGCTTCTGCGCCAGCAACCTTCCTGCTCTACATCTACAAGAAGAGTCCCAGAACCAAGCTGGATATGCTGTTAGTCGTCTCGATTGTTCATATGTACGCCGTGAGCCTGGGAGAGGCCGGACCGGACGACCTCGTCAAGATGGTGGCGGAGTCACCGGAGTATGGACTCTACAGCAGGGTTTTCAGGTCGATAAGGAGACTGGCCAGGGATTTCGGCTACGGTTTCACCAAAGCCATCTCCTATGTGGCTAGAACAGTTAGACCTCCTCTCAAAGACATACTTATACGTTGCTCCGAGGCCTTTTCCAGTCCGAGACCTAGGGAGTTCCTCGAGCTCGAAGTCTCCACGGTCATGGAGGAGTATTCGGGTCTATACACAAGAATGATAGAATCTCTCAAGCTCATCGGCGGGATGTTCGCGACCTTTCAGAGCGTATCCGTCTTCATAGTTCTGACGGTAGCCATACTGACCATTTTCGTCACCGACGAGACCGTTGTAGCCGTGTCCTACATCGTAGCCGCCGTCGCGATGACGGCCATGTTCTTAGGCTTCAGGATGGCTTCGATGGAGGAGCCTCTCGTCTACGTGGGCAGAAATCCCTCCGCTGTCTATAGGCTATTCAGGCTAACCCTCCTTATGGCCCTATCGTTCACGCCCCTCTCGCTGGCGACCGGCATCCTAGTGGGCACCCCTCTCGCGATGGTATCTCTAGGCTTCTTCCTGATAGTTCCGGGGATACTAGCGTATAGGTTGGAGTCCTACGTGACAGCCGTCGACGAGAACTATCCGACGTTCATAAAGGCCCTTGGCGAGAATATAGCCTCAACCTCAGATTTGAAGGCCGCGCTCGAATACGTCCTCTACATGGAGCTCGGCCCACTCAGAGACTTAGTCTCGAAAGCCTCGGCTAGGCTTAAGCTAGGCATAAGCGGTGAGACAGCCTTCAGCCTCCTTGCCTCCGAAGCCTCCTCGCATAGAATATACATGTTCAACAAGATATTCCTAGATGCGTTCAGAAGCGGAAGCAATCCGCTAGAGGTCGGTAAAATCCTAGGGAACACTCTGGTAAAGCTTCAGGAGTTCAGGAAGAGGCGTATGTCGGTCGCAAAAAGCTTCGAGGCCGTGATCATGATCCTCCAGCCGATAACGGTAGCCCTCCTCGTGATTCTAAGCAGCCTATGCCGCTTCTTCACCTCTACATTAGTCTCTATCCCGTACCTACAGTTGGGTGTCGTCCCGCTCGACTTGATAGAGATGGGGAACACCGCGTTGGTCGTACTCATAACCCTTCTGAACTCGCTGGCCATAAAGGGGGCTAGGGGAGGGTTCTGGGGTTCAAGCCTGCTCTACGCGGGCATCCTGTTCATCACAAGTGGAGCTGTCTGGATGAGTACAGAACAGCTGGTGAGCAAGATGTTCAGCGAACTTCAAGCCCCTCTACCGCTCTAAGTCTGGCCAAGGAGACGCCGCGGTTAAAAACGTGAATACCGGTTTAACATTTATCTGTTTTCTCCGGATTATTGTTTTTCAGGTGTCTCTATGTCTAGCCGTCTCAAGTTTAGCGTCGTAGGTACCGGCGTCGGAGGAGGCTTCATATCCGGAGCGGCCTCGACCCTTGCGAAGGAGGGTTTGCTGGAGCTTGCGGGTGTGGTTGCTAGAAATCCTGCTAAGACCGAGGCGTTTGCGAGGAAGTACGGTTTTCGGTCTGCGTACACGGACTTGAACGAGATGCTTAGGGTTGAGAAGCCTGATATACTGGCGGTCTCTGTGCCGCACTACATGCACTTCCCCGTAGCTCTCGAGGCCATAGAGAATGGTGTGAACGTGCTGGTCGACAAGCCGATGTGTATAAACCTCCGAGAGGCGGACGAGCTTATAAGACGGGCTGAACGTAGAGGCGTCAAGCTAGGCGTGATCCTACAGTCGAGGTTCAGCGACACCTACAGGTTCGTCAAAGAGCTTACGGATAAGGGTGGGCTTGGTAAGCTTATCCTCGGCGAGGCGGTGGTCGAGTGGTACAGGACCCAGGAGTACTACGCGAAGAGCGGGTGGAGGGGTAGGTGGGCCACGGAGGGGGGAGGGGCATTGATAAACCAGGCGATCCATACGATAGACCTGCTCGTGTGGGTGCTAGGCGAACCTGCTAGGCTGTGGGCTAAGGTCGACACGGTGGGGCATGACATAGAGGTCGAAGACCTAGCCGCGGCGATTGTGGAGTTCAAAAACGGGGCTTTAGGCGTAATACAGGCGAGCACAGCCACCTACCCCGGCTTACCGACTAGGCTTGAGATCCACGGGTTGAAGGGAACTGTGATAGTCGAGGGGGACGAGCTTAAATCCGTACAGCTGGCCGAGGAGGTCGAGGGCTTAAAGCCTCCGGCCAGGAAGGCTGAGGGGCTTAAATCCTGGGAGAGACCTGAGGCCGTGCCGCTTGAGAACCATACGAGGCTGCTTAGAGACTTTGTCGAAGCCGTGGTAGAAGACCGGAAGCCATACGTAGACGGGTATGAAGGCCGCAGAAGCCTCGAGGTCATAAGGGCGATCTACAAATCCTCATCGACGGGAGAACCGGTAAACCTACCTCTTAAAGAATAGGCGATCAAACACTTATTTCAAAAACCATCATAGAATCTGCTCGTGTTGATCGTCAGGAATGTCTTGAAAGCCTACGCGAATCCTCGGACGAGCTTGAATCTATACGATGAAAGCGACATAATAATGACTCTAAATCTAGTATCAAAGAATGTTAAAAATAGGGAGAACATTAGTAAGTTTAAGACCCGATGTCTTGTCAAGCCTCTCATCATATCGACCACACCTATCACGTCCTTAAATAATTGCATAACGTCTTACTTTAGCGTGTATAGAATGAGGCGATAATGATTTTCTTTCTTACTAAAGAAAAGAGGTCTCATCATTTAGAAAAGTTTAAGCGATCTTCATATACATGCTTAAGTACCCACATTAAGGTGTGTTGTTTCCACGCTTATATGAGATTGCAGAGAATTCTAAACGTATACGATAAACTTGATGATAAGAAGAGTAATAGAAGCCGTGTAGGTAGTTCAGCGTCGATTTTTCTTAGTAGACCTGAGCACTTCCGTAGCCCTTCGGCTATAAGTAATGGGAAGGGTGTGGCTAGAAGCAGGTGAGCCTGTAGGCCCAGGGTGCTGAAAGGGAAAACCATCGATATAACAGCGATCCATATAGATATCAGTTCAAGCTCTCTTTCCTTATGTTTTAGTAGGATGCTTAGAGCACCTATAAAACCAAAAATCATATGTAGTGGGTTATAGAACGAACCGCCCATGTAGCTCGTCGATAACAGCCTTAGGTTCAAACCCTGGTCGAAAAGATGCTCAAACGTTATGAACCTGCCAGCTTCAAGGGTTGCCATGGCCGTCTCCAGTCCACCACGCTGAGGAGTTGCCATGGTCTTAAGAAAGTCCGCGGCTATGTTTACGGCTAAAACTATCAGAAGCCACTTATTTACACCAAACTTCCCGTTTAAAATATTTCTCAATCCCGAGATTATCAGATGAAGTGTTAGAACAACCATAAGTAGACTCCAGGTCCATGGGTGTATGAGGAGGGTCGCAAGCGATAATACCATCAAGGTCGTTAAGACTGTGGGCTTCCAATGGTCTAGGTCGGCGGCTAACGCTATGCATGGGTAGAAAAGTGCCATGGCGGTCCACGCGGCGAAGAAACCCGCTACCATACCCACTGTCATGTTAAAGCCTAAAACCCCGGCTAAAGATGCCAACACGGCGTATAGGTGGTTTCTGGAGAGTCTCTTAGCAGAGAAGTAGACGGATAAGGTGAATATAGGCGATATGAGTAGGGCTTCGAGGTTTAACACAAGGTCTTCAGGGATCCCGAGACTTGTTAAACCATATAGGAGAAGCAAGTATAGAGGTCTATTACCGTTATCCTGACCGTAGAAGGCATACTCCAAGGCATCTAGAAGGTTTAGATCGATCATATTCTCAAGCCACTTCCTGTAGTAGCGTATGTCTGTAGAGACGGGTTTAAAGTTAGGGTTTAAGGACGGGCAGTAAGGTATCAGAGGCAACAGTATGCTAAGCGTCAGCGTAAACCCAAGACTTAACCTCATCCAGGTTTTTCCCGCCAGCTCTATATCTTCATGTTCAAACCTATTCTGAAGCTTGCTTTTGAGACCTGAGAAGACTCCGCTCGGTAGGAGGAGCCACGAGTAGAGCGTCGCTAGGAGAAGTATCGGATAGATGAGTGTGTGAACTTGGAAGATTCCAGCTTCGACCTTGAAAATCCATCTGAAAGTCTCAGTCGAAGCCTGCGGGTCCCACAAATACGCAACCCAGCATGAGAGGGTCAACCCCTCTAAGATGGTCAATATGAGAAATATGTCTCTGACGAAACCCGGTATGCCCCCCTTCTTCAAGCTCTTAGACACCATTATCGACCCACTTAACGCTGGGAGAAGCCATGCTAGCTCATCAACTCGAATCAGGTAAAGCGGTATCGTCATCAGTAGCAGCGTATGCGCTATCGTCAACCCATCGCCTCCATGGTTCTTTAGGTCTCTCGTTAAGTATGGAAGAATGTTCAGAGCTGCCGCGACCGTGAATATAGGTAGAACCCCGTAGAAACCTTGATTCAGAATCCCTAGGTTAAAAGCTCTATCTAACGTAACCCTATGGACGAAGCTCCAATAGGTCGGCTTGAAAAAGTCGAGCACATAGAGATACGTCAGAACCAGGTCTAGGGCTGACAACATAGGTACGACTTCCTTACGGATTCTTCTAAGCCGACGGCTCATGCCTGAACCGGCACTATACTGCATACCGGACACCGGCTAGCCTATTATACCATAGGGTTAATGCCTCTCCCATGATTAATAGGTTTGACTGGGGTGTTGATCTTCCTCAACTGACAGCGCTCTACGCGTTTTTACCCTATCGGCGGTAGTTCGCGTTCTTGAACTACGATACTTATGGTTATGGTCTTCTCTAAACCGTACTGGGAGGTCGCTACGACGGTTATGTAGTACGTCTTCAAAGCCGCCTGGGGTTCGACGTAGGCCGTCAGGATGGCGGTTAACGGCTGCTCCGGCGCCGGGGTTCCTGATATAGGTGTGACCTCCACCGTGATGTTCCCATCCTCCCACTCGAGTGTCAAGTTCACCTGTTGGCTGGGTCCCCCGAGCCATTCGACCGTTATCGTCGTCGACGTGTAGCTGTCGGGGTACGCCGTAAGCCTGCTGGGCTTAGCCGTAAGGTTGTAGTTGAAGGTTGCGTATAGCGATTCTATGGTCTCGTTCAGCTCGCCTATCCTCCCTCTAAGAAGTTTCATCTCCTCGTACGTTTCGTTCAACTCTTTCTCGAGCATGAGGTTTCTAGAATGTGCCTCGTCAAGCTCCGCCTGAAGCATCGATATCGTCTCGTTCGCCGCCTCCAGCTTATCGATTAGAACCGATGTTAAGGCTTGGGTCTCTGAGAGCTCCTTCCCTAGAGACGATATCGTAGAATAGGCTTCTGCAAGCTCCTTCTCGAGTCTCATGATCCTACCATTTGCCTCTGTGAGGTTTTTAGATAACAGATTTATCGTATGGTTTTGTTTCTCAGCCAGAGAGGTTAACTCGCTTATGATCGCCGTCTTATCCTTCAGTTCCCCCTGGAGACCTGCTATGGTGAAGGCTTGATAAACGTTAACTCCTACGCTCGCCAGTAGTATGCCTAGAAGCCCGACTGTGTAGAGAAGTTGCCTACCAGGGGTTGGTGCTTTAGCCCCTCTAGGAGGTTTACGCTCCGCTATGGGTTTTTCCTCTGCTTTCTCTACGACCTCTGTTACGAATCCCGGACGTATCCCCTTATAACCCTTCCTGGCGTTTTTGATATCATCGCAGATCCCATCCAGTGTTCGTCTGAATTTTTCTTTAGCTGTTATCGCTTCCTCGTAGGTTTTAGCCCCTATTATACCGGTGACAGCATCCCTCCTCGTCTGTTCTATCCTCCAGTTGAGCTCCTTAATCTTCTTATCGTAGGAAGACTTGTCCCCCTTAACGACCTTTCCCGCGTGTCTCATAACCATGCTTTACCCTCCCGAGCCTGAGACTTCTGAAGACGTCTCCTCGAGAATCTTCTTCAGCTCCTCGCAGAGCTTCTCAAGGGTTTCAATCCTCTCTTTCAGAGACTCCATTCTCTTCCGTATATCCATAAGGTCGGCGTCCAATCTATCTGAAAGCCCCTTTAAACTCGATGAAACAGCGCTTATGTCCGTTCTGAGACGCCGCTCTAAAGCATCCATGGCTGTCATAAGCCTAGTCTCGGTTCTACCCAACTCGTTTTTGACATCATCTAACTGCTTCTTTAGTCCGTCGACCTCTTTCTCCAAACCCGTGAACTTTCTCGTCAAATCGTCCAACAGCCTCTTCAAACTATTAAACTCGGCACTTAATTTATCCTCGAGTTCGCTCAGTTCTTCTTCAAGTTGTTTCTTTAGTCCGTCGATCTTCGTCTCAAGCTGATCCTTAAGAGCCCTAATTCTCTCCTCGTTCCTCTTATCGAGTCCGTCGATCTTCGCCTCGAACTGGTGTTTAATCTTATAAAGTTCGTCCTCAAGCTCCACGATAGCCTCCTCGAGCTGCTTCTTGACCTTAACGATCCTCGCGTCTAGGTTAGCCATGTTAGCCTCAAGGTACTTCCAACCCTTAAACAGGTCGTCCTTAACCTCCCTGTTACCCTTGTCTATCTTAACTTCCAGCTGATTCTTCAGCTTCTTCAGCTTATCATCCAGCTGCTCATCCAGCTCTCTCTCAGCCAGCGTATCTCCCAATAAACCGCATACGGTACTTGTGCCGTCGCCAATTACCTGGAAAAAAGCACCGATAATCGACAACCCGGGGATGCAGCAGAGGGCTGAGCCGTATGAGGTCATCTGATCTGCTAGCTTGGTAATGCTCTTAAATGCCTGGGTGAGGCCGCTTAGGGAATGGGTTTTTTCACTCCATTCGGCTGCGAGTAATCCCTCGGAAAGCTCTAAGATCGACGTCATATCTATCCAGTTACATAGAAGTGTCCTCCCCTTTGGGTCTAGTTTTCTAATCTCCTCTTCAAGCCCAACGACAGCAGCCTTTAGTCTCTCTATCGATATGTCTACGGATCCCCTAAGCTGAGGTATGGGAAGCTCGATACGCTTGCTCTTCTCGCCGATACGGTCGTAAAGACTTCTAAGAGCCGAAATAAGCCTCTTAACCTTCTCCTCACACGCTTCCTGGTTCAAGAATTTACACGCATCCAGTTAAAACTAGCTTAACACCTTTTAAAATTTTTACATAAATTCTGCTCTCTCGCATACGTTCTTAACTATGTGAACCTACTAGGGTTAGTCATGAAACATGCAATTCACACTAGGCTACAGTTCCTCGACCGTATCAACTATCGCCTTTGAAACCTTATGGCATAGGTCTCTCACCCTATTTCTACTTCTTAAGCAACCTACTCCTTAGGCCTTTGATAGCCTGTATTCTCCCCATCTCTGATCTTCACGTTTTCGATGCTCGGCTGATGAAGATGTCTTGAAAGCCTTACGCAGGCTTCAGACAAGCTTAGATGTATACGATGAACAACGACGTGATAATGGCTTTAAATCTGGCCAACAAGAAGGTTGAAAAAATGGAGAGAACAGAGGAGGGCTAAGACCAGATGTATCCTCGTTTCATTAAAATCCATACAGCCATGACGATGGCCGCCAAAGCCGCTAACATCCAAGGAGCGGCGACCGCGAAAACGTTTATCGGAAACACCGCCCCACCCACGGGCTTCTCAGGTGGTCCTTCGATGACAACCTCAAACTTCTCACCCACAGTATCTGCGAACTCCTGAGCGTCTGCAACCACCATGATCCAGCCAGGTATGAAAGGCGGAGCCACATGACCAGGCTGAGGATACAAGACATAGTCCCTAAACCAGTTGACAGCATCAGAGCCTATGTTGATACCCTCCATATCAAGCTCGTCAAGCCCCTCAGCCACCGCGTTCTGTACGACAGCTATCACATCATCGTATTCATTTACATCACCATCGCCGTCTAGGTCGTCGGTCGCATTAAAGTTCCGCACGTTAGGCACACCGTCGGTTGCCAAGTTTATGACCTGCCTCTCTGCGACCGTGAAATTATTAGACTCCTTAATGGTCTTCCAGCCTAAGTATAGACCATGTGCCATGGGCGTCATATCTCCTGACTGCGAAATGCTTTCGACTTGGAGGGCTACATCTTCATAGTTTGCATCTGTTATAACTATGGGCCCGACCTCAACTTTAGCATAGGTCGGATCAGCGTAGCCGAATTGAACTATGGTTAGCTCGACCGAGCCGTCGTGTGGGAGGTTGTTTCTTATCGCGTCGGCTACCCCCTCAACTATCGTTTGCCAGTCATCGGATGATATGCTTCCTGAGCCGTCTAGGACCATGCATAGCTGTATCTTCACCGTACTGTTTGCCGTACCCGGTTTGGAGATGTTTAATGTTATGGCTGTGATGATCATTAGGAAAGCCAAAGCGATCGTAAACTTTTTTCTTCTTGTTAAAGACATGATATCTAGCCTTTAGAAAGTTTAAGCGAGCTTCGTATATAAGCTTTTAAGTATCTACAACTTATATCAAGTTGAAGAGAATTCTAAACGCACACGATAGGCTTGACTATAGGAAGAGCAACAGAAGCCATGTGGATAGTTTGGTATCGAATTTTCCGACATAGATGCAAGCACCTCCATAACCCCTCGGCTACGATTAGCGGGAAGGTGCAGCTATAAGTAAGAGAGCTTGTGGGCTCAGGGTACTGAACGGGAAAACCAGCGATATGACCACAACCCATTATAATTAGTTCGCCCTCCTCCTTTCTCTCCGCTCTAGTAGGATGCTCAGGGTGTCTACAAAGCCGAAAACATGGTTTATGCCTATCAAAAAACTTCAGCAGTAAATAGCTTTAGAGGTTCTATTTTAGCATTATTAACCTTAAGTAGATATAATCTATATTTACTAAGGTTTTGTTTAAAATATGAAATATTCTTCATTGTATCAATTTATCCATATGCGGTTGCCTAGACTAGAAGGTCTAAGAATTTTTAAAGGCTGTGAAGGTTAAGTGGTCTATGGTATGAGGGTCCTCTCTGTAACTCCATTTTACCCACCTGATCCTGGTGGAATCTCGATATACGTGTGGAAGCTTAACCAGGCTTTATCTAAAAAAGTAGAAGTCCTGACCGTTACCTGTAGGGTTAAGCGGTTGCCTCGTATGCGTAACACCTCAGGTGTCTTATGCTTTCATCCACCAAGCTTTCCTTACGGCTCACTTAAAAGTTTTAGAATACCGTTCAACTTCTCAGCATTCGGTGCGGTAATGGATGATTTTAACCCGCATATCGTCCATCTTCATGGGCATCATTACCCCTCTACTTGGGTTTCTCTACTGGAGGCTAAGCGTAGGATGTTACCGACTGTGTTAACTATGCATGGACTATATGCTTTAGACCCGTCGAAGCCTTACGGAATCACGGCTTTAGAAGAGGTTTTCAATAAAGTTCTGGCCTCAAGGGTCTTTAAAAACGCGGACCTAGTCGTAGGCTTGACAAATTCGATGGTTAAATACGCTCAAAGGTATGGGGCTAACCCTGACTCTTGCGTGGTTATCCCCAGCGGGGTTGATTTGCAGGTATATAGACGGCTTGTCGGGAATGAGTATGAGTTCAGAGCTAAATTAGGTCTACCCATGGACAAAATAATAGTGTTATTCGTCGGGAGGTTTGAGCCTGTTAAAGGTTTAACCGAGGTAGCGCGCTCTGTGAAGGAGATCGCAGAATGCAGGGGAGATGTTTTCTTTCTATTCGTCGGACGTGGCTCTCTGGAAAAGCTCTTAAGCCGACTTAGCTCTTCTGGATGTGTTAGGGTTGAGGGTTGGAAGCCGCACCGCTTACTCCCGTTCTATTATGTAGCCTCCGACATTTTGCTACTCCCGTCTAGATGGGAAGCCCTTCCGTTGTCTCTCCTTGAGGCGATGGCGTCAGGCATCCACATCGTGGCAACACCTGTAGGAGGGATACCTGAGTTTCTAGAAAATTACCCTTGTAAAACCTACATCAGAGGATTCGCATCTGAGCATATAACAGCCGCTCTTTTCAAGGCGTTTACGGTCGTAAAGGGTATGGATAAGCGAAAACGGTGTAAAGTTTCGCTTTTAAACTGGGATCAGGTTGCTGAACGTTATCTCACGGTGTTCCATAAACTCTTAGCCACCAATTAGCTTAACATCCCCCATATCATCCGGGTAGATCTTAAGTACAGCACCATACTCTGGGTCTACCCCTACATCCTCCATAACCTTCGAGACAGCCTCGTTTACCGTAGCCTCATCCACCAGGAGAATCTTCACGAGTTCATATACAGCCTTATCTGTGTGACTTAAGCTAACCTTCTCATCCCAGCTTATGAAAACTTTGGCACCTTTTTTAATAAACGCCTCTGCAAGCCTTGTATCGTACAACCCTAAACAACTACTCAAAATTATAGTGGCTCCTCTGAAATCATCCTCCATACTCATCTCCACAAAAGCCGGTCCGACCGCGAACACCGGTTTCTCCCCGCCTAAGGGATTAACCATCCCCTTAGCAACCTGGCCGGTAAGCTGTTCAACCCAATGGTCCATCTGATTGTACTCTTCAGACGTGAAGAGATAGGTTTCCTTACTCGTGTTTAAAACTCCGGCGTGAACCCGCAGAATATAGAGACCAGCGCCGAGGCTTGGAAGGGTCTTGTAAAAATCCACGGTTACCTCATCGTCCTTAAACACCTGAACTTTATAATTTAACGATTCTAGAAATCTCTTTAGCTCATCTGTAAACGACGGGTCTTTACTGTAAAACTGGTCCACTATCACGATCCCATCGTCTCTGACGGTCACAGGGTTCGCCGTTGCACCCTGGTGGGTTTTAAACAACCTCCTGATATGCGGGGCGACTATTCCATAGGCCAATGATCCTACCAGAACTAGGACGAACGCTAGATATGCATAAGCTAAAAACTTTCCTAGCCGAATTCTCCTTTTCTTCCTTCTCGAAGTCTTAGCCTTACGGCTTTTAACCAGTAAGCCGCACCGTAGATCGATACCGCGGTATTCTCTTATAAACTTTGAAGAAATGAGATTTTAAAGCCGTAAACGTCGGTATCTAGCTAGACTTAGCTAATCTCCGGAATATCTGAAGAAGCCGCTCGACCCTATCGTCTAAGTTGAACATCTTCTCTACGATTTTTCTACCTCTCAAGCCCATTCTTCTAGCTTCATCCGGGTTATCTAGAAGATAGAGTATTCTGTCTGCTAAAACCCTGACACTTTTAGGCGGGACGAGAAACCCGTTTACCCTGTCTGTAATCTGCTCCCTAAGCCCACCCACATCTGAAGCTACGACCGGCTTACCCATCGCCATGGCCTCTGTGACCGTGAGTCCAAACCCCTCGACTAGAGACGGAGCTACGAATACATCGCATGCAGCGTAGTAGCTTGGCACCTCGACCCTGGATATCCATCCTGGAAAGATAATTCTACGCCTGATTCCCAGCTTAGCGGCAAGGGTCTCATAAAATGGTCTTAATTCACCATCACCGCCGATGATGAAAACTACGTCCTTTCTAACTCCGTAGACATGTGCCGCCGCGGCTATGAGATATCCAAACCCACACCATCTAGTATGCCCTTTTAAGGCAAATACTACTTTCTTACCTTCTAACCTCCACCTTCTCTTGACACGTGAGCCTGAGACCTCAGGATGAAACCTCTTCACATCTACCCCGTTAGAAACCAGATATAGCTTCAGGCTTGACTTTAAAATATCCTCAGACACCACCCTATATAGATGTAGGCTAGGAGCGACCACCGCGTTCGCCTTATCTAAGGCCCATCTGACAGCTACGTCATATCCTTTATACCTTCTTATACCGTATCCTAAATCGGGTTCTGTGTAAACGTCATATCCATGGACAGCTATAACCAAGGGTATGTTCGCTATAACAGATACCGTAGCCGCCGCGAACCCCTCAGGATAAGCAAAATGTGCGTAAAGGATATCTGAGAGTATGTGATTTGGAGCCCTGAAAAATCCTTGAATCGGAAGGTCTTCTATAAGCTTTTTGGCCGTTTTAAAATATTCTAGGAGCGACGAGGTCCTTATGCCATGAAACCATATGGATGACCACTTATGTTCCCCATAAATTCTCTTCGTGAATATATGCGTCT
>LUCB01000026.1 GCA_001593865.1 Candidatus Bathyarchaeota archaeon B24 | reverse complement strand
TCCCGCCTGAGAAGCTCACGGACTCGAGTCCCTTGATAAGGAGCGCCGTATCGAGGGAGCCTAGGCCTATAACAGAGAAGCAGGTGCGTCTTATAGTCCGTAACCTCTACCGGAGGGCTGGGCTTCTAAACTCTAAAATGGGTAGACACTATGAGCTTAGAACCCACAGCTTGAGGAAGTTCTTCAAAACACAGCTAATAGCTAAAGGAGTGCCTGAGCCCTATGTCGAATACATGCTGGGGCATACCCTAGACGTATACCACGATATCAAGTCGAAGGGTGTAGAGTTTCTGAGAGCCGTCTACGCCGCCGCAAACCTAACCATAAGACCTAAACCCAAACAAGATATTTACGACTTTATAGAGGAGCTTCTCAAAGCTAAAGGATACAGGGTTGACAGAGAGCTCCTCAGAAGAGCGATACTTAAACCACACAGGACGAAGTTAACTAGAGAGCAGCTCGAGGAAGAGCGTAAACACCTGATCCGAGAAGCCTTCATAGAAATGCTTAGAAAGGATCTACTGACCGGAGGGAATCGAACCTCCAGGTCAACGGGTCCGCCGGGATTCGAACCCGGGACTTCCTGCTCCGGAGGCAGGTGCCCTATCCAGGCTAGGCCACGGACCCGATCTAAACTCTAGGGCAGGTCTATTTTAGGGTTTCCGGAGGAGGCTGGTCTGGCGTCGGCTGTGGCTGTAACTAATATATCGGTTCTCTTCTTATCTTCCGGTGGGGAGGGTTCCTTTGAGTAGAGACGTAGAGCGTGTCCTCAGACGTATATGGGAGGCTGAGATCAAAAAGCTCAACGACCACTTAGCCAGGGAAACCAAGCCTTTATCCGAACTCCTGAGGGCTGAGGTCCCCCAGATAACGACCAGAAGAGGCTACATCCACATGGTCGACAAGGAGAGGCTTCTGAAGCTTGCCTCCTACGTCCCCAGGAGGTTGCATGGTAAAATACGTATACCTGTGATTCTGATGAGAAGGATGGACGCCGGCAGAGGTGTATACATGGTTATGGGAGGCTTCTACGAGAAATTGCTCGTGAAGAACCTCGTCGAAAACCTCGACCCGTTTAGGGAAGACCTAGAGGTCGAAGACCCGTTGTACGTGTATACGCCCCACGTCACAGAGCTCATAGTCAAGTACAGAACCATATTCCAGATAGGGTTCTTTACGGAGTTTTAACAGCCTCCTGGGCTAGACGTTTAGCCTCCTCCAACGCCTCCAACGCCCGTCTATAAAGAGCCTCCGTCACCAGCCCGGTCCGGTAAGCATCCTCAAGCTCCTCCAGGTCGAGGACCTGAGGCTCCTCGCCCGGTTTAGCCGCTACGTCGACCCCTAGGTCCAAGTATCTAACCAGCCCGTCGACCACTTCTATGGGGGTGTTCACGTTCACGTAGACTCCTTTAAACACTCCGTCTTCCGAGAAATACCTGTTTTCGATAACCCATCCGCCGGGTCTAAACCGGGTCATAACGTAGTCTCCCGGCTCCTTGACCACCGATAAGCCGTCGTAGACGCCTGAACTGTGTATCCTGCGTCTAACCGTTAAAACACCTCTGTTTATATCCTCCACCACGCCCGGTGTAAGCCTTATAACCCTCCCGTCGAGCTTTCTATGCTCAAACTCGACGAGGTCACCGTTTCTCATCCCCCTGACGCCTACAAGCTCCTCTAGACTGCTCTCGACAAGCCCTCTATCGGCTCCTTTAGATAGGAGGATCTCCGCTAAGTCGACCGCCGCACCTATACCGTTAACGGTCCTGTAGATGTGATGCCCCCTGACGGTCGAAGCCACAGAAGCCCTTATATCGTCCAACAGGTTCTTGCATGGAAACTCGAGCCTGTAAACGGCTTCGCCGGCTAGGACCATGCATGGGGCGGGTGCGCCGTTTTTCTCGACGGCCTCGGCCTTAGACTTAAGCTCCTCGAACTCCTTGATAAGCTCGTCTATAGGCGCCTTAGCCGCTATGTTCCTCCAACGTATCCCCCAGCTACCCCTGCATAGTAGAGACGACAGGCTCAGAAGCTCCTTGAAACGGGGTGTCTTCTTCAATCGTTCGTCGAACCTGACTACACCGTCTAGCGTCAAGCTCATGTAGAAGCCATCTATGGATATGCGGCTCTTCAAAAAAGCGAGGCTTCTACTCCAAAGGGGCTTAAACGTCTGGACGAGTACCTCATCGTCTACCCTAAACCGTCCCGAATCTCTAAGCAACCCCTTAAAAGACCCTAGGTCGACAAGTACGTCTCCGCATGAGACATCCACCACGCGGCCTCTGTAGACGGCTCCGACATCGACAACCGACCTTCTTATAACCGCTATATCCAGACGCTCCACGATCGTTCTAACGGTCTCTTCGACGTATTCCCTAGGGCCCCTGACGGTGACGCCCTGCCTATCCCCTGTCCCCAGCACGACCACATCGGGCTTAGATTTTAAATCCTGCAGGCTAAGCCGAAGCCTGATCTTCCTGCTCGGGTACGCTATCTCAAACCCTGCGTCCAGCAGCAGCTTAGTCAGCGCTGTGGAGTATATCCCCCTGAGATAGGCCTTCAATACCTAACCCCGTTTCTCTAGTCTCTGATCCCTTCTAGAAACGATATGGCCTGCCAGATCCTGGTCCTGGTGTAAACCGGTATGTTCGGGTCTTGGCTTATCTCATCCAGTATATCTATCGCGTTGGACGCCCTAGCGGCTAGCGTAAGCTTATCCGATTGAAGCTGGTCGATGCTCTCCTTAGCGGCTCTCCTTATGTTCCTCGGCGTCGTAGGGTCTGAAGCTATCTGCTGAAGAATCTGGATAACCTTGTTTATCCTCTCCATATACTCCTCAACCCTTTTAGAAGACCTCCTCCTGGTTTTAACAGCCAAGGCATACACCTCCGTCTCTAAACTAGCAAAACCTAAACCTGAAGCTAGGTGCTCTAATTAATCTTTAAGATGAAGATGTTCGATTTTAACTTTATCAGGGGGTCGAGTTGAGCGAGGAGTATGTAAAGAAGGCGGCCGAGCTTCTGAAGATGGGTGCCACCCTACTCTCAGATACCTGCCCGATGTGTAACGTGCCGCTTATCAGGTTTAGAGGCGACGTCTTCTGCCCGAAATGCGGTAGAAAGATAATTCTCGTGAGGGGTGAAAGCGAGGCGGCGGCCGCCAGAACCCCTATAGCGTTGGCCGACGTAGAGGAGAACCTCATAGCTAAGATACTCGACGTAAACGTTAGACTAGCCTCTATGGACGATCTAGACGACATAAAAAAGGCCGGCGAGGTCATGAACATCCTCTTAAAAACCCTATCCCTCGTCAGAAAGCTCAGGACCGGGTAGGGAGAGGTCTCGATGGGGCCGGCCGGATTTGAACCGGCGATCACGTGGGCCCAAGCCACGTAGCCTAGACCAGACTAGCCGACGGCCCCCTCTCTAGACGTATTCTAAGAACTAAGGATTTAAAAAGAGTTACCGTTGACGGTTGGGAGTTAAGTTTTAAATCGTTCCAGACCTATCTTCTCTACCGGTTACGGCTTTGGTAGACAAGACGGTTAAAGAGGATTTGAGGACGTTTTGTGTGCTCATAGAGCGATACGGTGTTTTAGAATCCGGGGTTAGAGACGTATTTAAGGAGTATTTGAGAGCTGAAAAGGCTGGGTTTAGGAGGTTTAAACCCCTTAGCCGCTCTATAAGGCTTCACGACGACGCGTTATACTGCGTAGCAGACGTCGATGGATGCGAGAAAGCCGTCTGCGTGGTTAAAACTCCCGACAAGGCCCCGAAGGTATTCCGGGAAGAATCCCCTATCCGGTTCGGCGAGTACATCGTCTACATGGTCGACTTCAACGTAGAGAACCTGAGAAAGCTCGTAGCCGAGAAGCCTGAGCTCGGTCCGAGAAGCCTCAGAGGATATCCTAGGCTAGGATTGGGCGTCCGGATGCTGTTCACCCTACCGCCCCTGATAGATGCGCTTAAGGAGCTTGATGTCCTGTCAGACTTCCAGCTTTCGGCGGGTAGGGAGTTCTCTCTTAGAGAGGTCGTGGATGCGAAGCCGGGGCTGTATCCGGAGTGGCTAGGTCACACGGGTCTAGACGCCGAACGCCTCTACAACACCATAGCGATGGAGTGTTTTAAGGGAGGGCTTGAGGCATACGGTACCGAGATAGACCATCTTATAATCACGCGGCAGACCGCTAGGGCGTTAACGAGGATCCTGACCCACGGCGAAGGGTCGGCTGAGGAGGGGCTAGAAGACTTGGAAAGCTCGATGAACTATAACCGTAGGATAATAGACGAAGCCTCTGCGACCGGGTTTGTGAAGGGGATAACGGTCGACGCGTCGGACCTTATCAGGTATGAATTTATGGATCCCGATAGGTGGCCTAGGGAGGCTGTTAGACGGAGATTTATGGAGGAGTTCGACGGGGAGGCTGAGCAGGTTCTCGACACGGTTAAACCAGGTCATACGTATAAGATAGGGAGCTACGAGCTCGTCTTCACAGAAGAAGAGGTCATGAGAATAGCGTTGAAGTACAGGCTATGCCTCTTGAAGGTCAAGGAGCTGTACGAGTACTTCAGGTCGAAGGTGGGTGAAGACTTCACCTACGAGCTGTCTCTCGACGAGACCCCTGAGCTCACGGAGCCTAAGGAGCTCTTCTACTGCCTCTCAGAATGCTCTAGGATGGGTATGCCGGTCGACCTAGTGGCTCCGAACGTAGGCTTCTTCAAGAGGGAGGACTACCCAGGCCGGCTCGACGAGCTTGAGGAGAGGGTTAGGGTCTTATCCGCGATAGCTGAGCGTTTCGACGCGGTCCTAGACTTCCACTCCGGTAGCGATAAGCGGGCTGAGGTATACCGGGCGGTCTCTAGGGCCTGTGGGGGTAGGCTTAAGCTGAAGATGTCTACGATATATCAGCTTAAGTATTTCGAAACCCTGGCCGAGTTTCCCGAGGGAAGCGAGGAGAGACGGCTTTTCGAGGAGATATGGGATTACACGTTAGACTATGTGAAAAGGAGAGCGTCGGAAGGCGACGAGGTGGCTAAGAGGCAGCTTGAAGAGGTCTTAAAACGCATGGGCAAACCTGGTTTTGTCAAAAAGCCTGACGACGACTTCTTCCGCTACTACTCGTTTATAGTGGTTAACGCTAAGAAGCCTAGCGGCGAGAGGATCTTCAAGGAGAGGCTCTACAGGCTTGCGTCGAAGAAGGAGGTTCGCGAGAGATACCGTAGGAAGGTCTTCGAGGTCACCAAGATGGTCGCGGAGGCTTTAGGGCTTCTTGGAAGCCGTTCAGGATACCTGGCCTCTAGGTCGGCCCGAAACCGTTAAACCAATCTAGGCGATATCATCTATTGCCGCTTTCACCCGGTTTAGGCCGGTGGTTTAGATTGGTCGTATACGAGGCGCCGAGCTGGGACCAGATCTACGAGATGTGCCTTGACTTAGCGTCCATGATAAGGGCTTCGGGATTTAAGCCAGATATAATAGTCGGGATCGCTAGAGGAGGGTGGATACCGGCAAGGCTTCTCTCCGACCTGCTCGACAACCCTAACGTAGCTAACATAAAGGTCGAATTCTACATCGACATACAGAAGACCAGAGACGAACCCGTGATAACCCAAGACGTGCAGGTTTCCGTAGAGGGTAAACGCGTACTGGTAGTCGACGACGTCGCAGACACCGGTAAAAGCCTGACGCTTGTCAAAAAACACCTCATGGAGCTCGGTGCGTCAGACATTAAGATAGCCTGCCTCTACTACAAACCATGGTCCATCCTGAAGCCCGACTTCTACGTCAGAGAGACAGAGGCTTGGATAATATTCCCCCACGAGATCAAGGAGGCTGCTACGAAGATATGGGCCAAGGTTAAGAGCGAGGGAGGGGTGTTAGACGATGTCGAGAAGATCCTAGTGGAGGCCGGGGTCAAACCGGCCATAGCTAGGAAGATCGTCAAGGAGTTCATCGGCCATGATAATCCACCTTAAGGAACACGGTTTATACCTCGGGGTTCTGGCTCTTAAAGAGGTCCGGATAGACGATGTTGGAGTCTTCCTGCGGTCTCTCTCGGAGAACCTCGGCGACGTGGAGTTTCAGGTTTTAAACCTCCGGCTTGTAGCCGGTTTAAGGCATATACTCACTTCGACGTTGGTCGCTTTAGAGGCGTTTAGACACGGTTTAAACATCGCTAACACGATGTCTATGGAGGTTTTAGTTCGTGCATCTACCCAGCGTCAGATAAGTAGAGCGTTAAGAATGCTCGGGGTTAGGAAAGGCTGTCAAGACCTGGTTTTAGTCTTGATGGATAAAGACCGTAGCCGGGTTGAAGAGGCTGTCGCAAGGCTTAACAAGATGTTTGCTGGGCGCTTAGACGATAGACTTCTCGAAGCCGACAGGTCAAGCTGTATAATGGAGGTCTATGGGCTCTCAGAGGAGATGGTTAAGGCCGAAGAGGCATATGTGGAAGGTCTATGGGATGCTGTTAAAAATCTCATAGCCGAAAAGGTGGTTCTAACGTTGGTCGCCTGATCTCTGGCTATGGGCTACATTCTCCCTATAGCCCGTAGCCCATGCTTCCTCACGTGGTCCTCCATCCACGCTATCACTATGAAAGCTAAGAGCGATACGGCTAGACAAAGGGCTGTAGATATGGATATCAACACGTCTAGAGGTAGCCAAGGCTTCAAACCTGTTGCACCTAGCCTTATAAGCTCGGCAGGATAGCTAAACGGTATGAAAACGGCTATGGCTCTCAGATAGTCGGGTAGGTTGGCGATCGGTGCCGTAAGCCCCCCTACGATCAAGAGGGTGAAGTTCAGAATCTCCACGAACATCCCTGGAACCCCTATCCTGAACGAGAGAGCTGCTAAGATCAAGCCGATGGATGTGGACATAGCTATCAGAAAGAGGATGCCCAACGTCAATACGGTGGGCTCCACAGCCACGGCGATGGGTATGGTGCTCAAAGCCTCTATGATGAAGTATGTGAACGCCACCGCAAGCAGCGACATAGATAAGCCCGTGATCGGTCTGCAGAGGAGCACTAAGAAGGGAGAGGTGTCTGCCAGCATATGTTCTTCGACGAAACCCTGGCTGAGGTAGAACCGAGTCCATCCGCTTATCAAGTTCACAACGTTCGAGATTATGTTCCACATCACTATACCCCAGAAAGCCACGGAAACCGTTTCCGCCATCGTATGGCTGGGTGTAAACATCAAGGCGCCTAGCAGGAACAGAAGGATCCAGAGGGTTGTGGATAGGGCACTGTTTAAGAGAGACACCCTATACCTCCAAAGCCTGAGCAGGTGAAGCCATAAAATGGCTTTTAGCCTCCTGTAGAAGCTCAACTATAGGACCCCCTTTCTCTTAACGGCTCTCTCGGCCTTATCGATTACCAGAGAGGCTATTAGGTTGTAGCCGAATGTTAAAGCCGTGAGTACGTAGACCGGTGTGAGCAGTAGGCGTGTCTCAGGCGTTAGGTACGCCGATATGAGTTTGGCGGCTTCGACCACATAGGTCGTCGGTAGAGCCAGCCCGACCAGCTGCAAAACCTCAGGTAAGATCTCTAACGGATAATAGATCCCCGAGACCAGCAGGACTAACGGGGCTATGACGTCTGCTATGTTGCTTTCTTCCCTGAGGAATAGGAGCGCAGACCCTACCAGGACCGAGAAGCCGACAAGTGGCATCATGCCGAAAAGCACGATCGCTAAAACCGCTAGAATCTTCAACCCACCGGCTAAGCCTTCGAGGTATAGCGCGGCGGGAACTATAGACGCGACGGTTATCGTGGGTGTTATGATGGCGTCCGGTAGCCCTGAGGCTATGAATATCACGGTGGTTCTGACGGGGGAAAGGAGTATGTAGGGTAGGGTTCCCAGCCACCTGTTTTCCAGGGCGAACCGGGTTACAGAGAACACTATGAGTAGGCTGGACATGGCTATTACGGTCGAGGATAAGAGGAAGAACAGGGGGTTCGAAACCCCGATCCTCTCGGCGTAGTTCTCTATAGAACCTGATAGTGAGCCTAATCCTACTAGAAACCCGACCATCAGATATGGCCATACAAAGCTTGAAAATATCATCCACTTGTTATTCCTATACCAGCATACAGACGCGAACAGCTGAGCCCTAAATACGTCTATCCAACTGGTCAACCCCAGACCCCCTCCTATGTGTGAGCGCTACGAAAACGTCTTCGAGGGAAGGTTCCTCGAGCTCAACCCGGTTGACCCGAACCCCTAAGCTCGATAACAGCTTAACGACCTCAGATAGGTGAAGCTCCTCCTCACCGATCTTCGAAACCACCCGGATCCTGAGCTTACCCTGCTCATCCAACCTGAGACTAACCTCTCCTGTAACGTTTTCCATGAACTTAGCCTCCAAAAGCTTCAACTCAATCGGGGAGCTCGACGCAGTTATGTTTATGACGACCCTTCTTGCGACAGCCTTTTTAAGCTCCTGCACCGTACCTATGGCTATTATCCGCCCCTTATCTATTATCGCAACCCTATCGCATATAACCTCGGCCTCGAACATGTTATGCGTAGTTAAAAGTATGGCCTTTCCATCCTCCCTTGCGAACTTAAGGAGGAGCTTCCGTATGTATCTAGCCGATGAAGGGTCTAACCCCAGGGTCGGCTCGTCGAGTATGAGGACCGGAGGGTCTGTGAGCAAGGCTCTGGCGAGGGATAACCTAGCCCTCATACCGAGCGAATATTCCTCATAGAACTTGTCTGAAGCCCCCAAACTGTCGAGGCCGAGCATTTTCATAAGCTCGTCGACACGTCTCCTAAGCTGTAGACCTTTAAGACCCCTAAGCATGCCGAAATAGCTGAGGTTTTCACGTCCCGTAAGCTTCCAGAAGAACCCCTTCTCGACCGTCAAAGTCACGCCTATATGTTTCCTGACCATACTGGGCGACTCGACTACGTCGAAGCCCGCTACCCTAGCCCTACCTTCATCAGGTATCAGCAGAGTGGAGAGTATTTTCACAGTGGTTGTCTTACCCGCCCCGTTGGGGCCTAGAAGCCCGAAAACCTCGCCATAGTTTACGTCGAAAGATACCCCCTTAAGCGCCTCCACGAGGACCTTCTCACGTCTAAATAAACCCCTCCGCAAGAAGGATATATAGCGTTTAACCAGCCGCTCCACCTCGATGGCCTTAGCCATCGGCGAAACACTCTACTATAGATGAGGTGAAAGATACTAGGTAAGTGTTTCTATACGATTCTTACGATGGATGGAGGCATCGTCTAAGATCCTTGATGTCTGCTTCTTCAAAACGTTTTAACAAGGCAATTATCCTAGAAATAAGGGTAACGCCGAGGTACTGGAAGAACGTCGATATAGTTTAAACTAAAGCTTAGCTTAAATTATTTGCGTCTCGCCTAGTTCACTAGCCACACTATGCATAACGGTTAGGTGGGAACAATCTTCCATATGATTACTGTGACTTGCTTATGCCGTAGGTGTGTTAGCTTTCGATCAGATATTTCTTAACCATCTTGAAGACTCTTCCAAGATCTGGCTCGAACGTCATTATTATAGGCAACTTGACGCCGGCGTCGACGTATTCAATGATCCTCTCCCTCAGCTTTCTAGGTCCTCCTACAATACTGTACGTTTCAACCATATCACTCGAGACCCTTCTAGAGGCTTCTTCAAGACCATACTTATCCAAGGCATCTCTAACCTTGAAGATTTCCTCATGAGTGAAGCCGTCTCTCTTTAATATCTCTGGGTCAGAGTGCGCTACAGAGAAGGCTACAAATCCCTTTATGACCTTATGGGCGATTCCCGTCTCGTTTGGTGAGTATAGGATATAGCATGCAACGTCTATAGCTTCAAGCTTTCTTCCAGCCTTCTCAGCTCCAGACCTCAGCCTCTCTATAGCCCACCTAACATAGTTGGTTGAGCATCCAGCCGTGAGTAGAACCCCGTCAGCTACCTCACCAGCCAGGCTTAACATCTTAGGGCCAACAGCACCCAGATATATGGGGATATCGGTCCTTAACGGCTTAAATGGTTTTAGAAGGGAGAGGTATGGGTTTAAGCCCAGCTTTACACCCCTAACCTCAAAGACCTCGCCTTTGAAATTTAACTTACACCCCTTCAACAGCTCTCGTATTATTTCTATGCTCTCCCTCATAACCTTCAGCGGCTTCTTAACGGTTATTCCCATCATCTCGATTAAAGATAGTACACCTGTTCCCAGCGCTAGTATAACCCTGCCTCCAGAGATTTCATCGATCGTCGCCACGGTCTGAGCTATAAGGACGGGGTTCCTAGTGAGTGGGTTGATCACCCCGAACGCCAACCTAACTTTTTTAGTCACCGCAGATATGTAAGCCATGACTGAGACGGAGTCCCTCAAGAAGTAGTCTTCAGCTATCCATATGGAATCTAAACCCAACCTCTCGGCTTCCACCGCATAATCCGCTATCTGCCGAACCGTGTATGGAGCCCCTGTGAACGCTATACCGACCCTCACACATCTAACCCAGCTTAAGTTCGCTATAAAAGATTTGTGAGTGAGAAGAACGGCTCTTGATGCTACGTCGCCCGGTATTACTACGATAGCTAATGTTTCGGTTTAATCATGTGATGAGTGGGGCTGAGCAGGCTCACCATAGGTATGGCTTATATGAGTTTTAAGGCTGGATTCATAACCCGCGTTAGAGACGACGAGTTCAGAAAGTTTCATCTAAGCCTAATGCGTGGGTGGGCTCTAGATAGGACCCTTGAGTGTGAAAATGCGGCTAAAGCCATGGTTGTGACGGTTAGGGGATGAGGGTTTCACTAAAATACTTATAAGGGGTGAGGGTTCACCTCAAGAATGAAACGGCTCAAACTGTTCATCTTGGAGGTTAAGGGATGGTTGGGGAGAGGATTCTCGAACGAGATGAGCTTGAGAGCATGCTGATAGGGGTTGGGATACTGGGGACTGGTGGAGGTGGAGACCCAGAGTTTTTCGGTAAACCCCTGATCGAATGGGATCTCGAGAGGGGTCGAGAATACCGCATAGTAGACCCGGTGAATGTTAGGGATAACTCCCTAGTAGTCTCAGGTGGATATGCGGGCTCGGTTAAGGCCTACAGGTCTATAGGGGACGCCCTCAAGAGATGGGAGACAAAGTTCGAGCTTCTAGAGGCCTTCAAGGTTATGGAGAGCCTTCTTGGTAGAGAGGTTGATCATGTGGTTCCGTTCGAACTCGGTGGAGCTAATACTCCGGTCATACTCTCACTAGCATCTAGGGTTGGGATAACAGCCATAGACGGAGATGGTCTAGGTAGGGCTGCTCCAGAAACCCATATGTCGAGTTTCCTAGGACATGGGATATCCATAACCCCGATGCCCTTCGTCGACAGGTATGGGAACGTATTAATAGTTAAGGAGGCATCTGATCCCACCTATCCAGATGAGATCATGAGGCTTGCTCTACAACTTGGCGGCGGGGTTGGAGCAAATAATCACTATCCCATGAGCGGCAGAGAACTCAAGGAGAGCGTGATCCCAAACACGATAAGCCTCTCAATCAGAGTTGGAGACTCGGTTAGAGAGGCTGTTGAATCTAAGAGAGACCCTATCGAAGCTGTCTTGGAAGTCTTGGGAGGTTTCGAAATATTTCGAGGAGTAGTTAAAGAGATCAGGGTCGAAGATGTTAAAGCCCACTATCATGCTAGATCGGTAATTAGAGGTGAAGGCCAATACTCAGGGAGGAACCTGGAGATTATATTCAAGAACGAGGCCATGGCAGCCTTTATCGATGGAGAGGCTGTGGTTATATTCCCAGACTTGATCTGTCTACTGAACCCTGAGAATGGGAGAGGCATAATGACCACCGATATAAGATGTGGAATGAAGGTCGCAGTGTTAGGTGTACCAGCCCACAAACGCTTAAGGGAGTGCTTAAGAACCGATCTCGGCAAGGAAGCCTTCGACCCTAAACGATTCGGTCTCCCTGGGATCACATATGAACCTGTCGAAGACCTAATCGAGAGGGTTGGCTGAAGGTCTTTATGGTTGAATGTTGAGTTTAACCCGTCGGGAGTTTACCCAGCTTGGCCAACTCCTCCGCCACATCCTCTAAGTCCAGCTTGACCAGAGTATCCTTTAATGGCCATCCGGTCTTGAGATCCCATCCTTGAAGTCTATAATACTCGTCTTGAGCCTCACGAAGCCTCTCTGGAGAGTTCACCCCACCCTCAGCTAGGAGCGGATATGGAAGCTTGTTTGACGGTATTCCCTTCCAATCGACCGGCTCATGCATGAGTCTCCATGGAAGGTCGTCGAGCCTGCGGTCGAACCCCTCGCGGACATTGTAGCACCTTTCAAGATTATAGATCCTGGTTCCTATTAGTAAGAGCTCTGATGGTGTTAAGTCGACCCCTGTCACAGCCGAATAGAGGTCGCTCATAACCTTAGCATTTGTATACATGACGTCGTCCGAGAACTTACATATACCTAGGGCATCGGTTACTGCGAAGTGGTCTCCATACCACTTAACTATCCGAGCCTCAGCCCATAGTGGTAGAGGTGGACTTACATCGTCTAAACCGGTTATCTCTCTCGCGAGCTCAGGGCTAGGCCAGATCTGGTGGAAAAGGTGGTCTGGCCCCCTAGGGTTAACCGAGTACGTTAGGGCTCTGGTGCTCCATGTCCTAGTGTCTATACCGGAATGCTCGAGACCTTTTGAGTTACACATAGCCCACTTATAGCTCTCCTTCCCGACCTTTTCAGCAGCCCTCTTAACACCCTCAGCTAGGAGGTTGCCGATATTCCCCTCCCTGAATGCTATCATATGTACCAGTTTAACTAGTGCCTCTCCATTTCCAAACCTCAAGTCTAGTCCATCGGTTTCTTCCTTTGTTAAGATCCCTCTTTCATAGCTTTCCATGGCCCACGCAATGACAACTCCAGTCGAAATCACGTCAAGTCCATATATATTACATAGCTCGTTAGCCTTAAGTAAAGCCTCCGTATCTGTTACACCGGTATTCGAGCCTAAGGAAAACGCTGCCTCATATTCTGGACCTACCGCGTATCCAGCGTATGGTCCCTTCTCCACGACGTTGTATAGGTGGCACCCGATTATACACGAGAAGCATCCATGCTTCCTCCTTAAGTAGCCTGCTTCAGCAAAGTATCTACCTGATAGGTTATGCCCACCCTCTATATGCCCCTTTCTAAAGTTGTATGATGGAAGCATATACTTCTCATTCAGGTCATCTATAAGCTCTGAGGTTCCATAGGTGAAAGGTCTATTTTTAAGCCTCTCAACGATCTCGAAGACTAAACCCCATAGTCTCTCGGGATCCTTAACCTTGATCGAGCCAGTCCCCCTGACGGCTATAGCTTTGAGCCTTTTGAAGCCCATGACCGCTCCAACTCCAGCTCTAGCACACGCATTGTAGACCGAGTTCATGATCGAAGCAAACTTAACCATCCTCTCGCCAGCGGGTCCTATCGATGCAACCTTAACATCTCTATCCCCAAGGTCCTTCTTCACAATCATATCGGTTTCTCTGACATCTTTACCCCATAGGTGACTGGCATCGACCAGCTCAACGTCACCGTCGTCTATCCAGAGCATAGTAGGGTTCTTAGCTCTCCCAAGGATCACTATATGGTCATATCCGGCGAACTTCAGCTCGCCGGCGAAGTGTCCTCCCATACTAGACTTGACGTACAAGCCTGTGGCTGGAGATTTAGTCGTAACCGTTGCTCTCCCAGTCATCGGGACGATCGTGCCAGTCAATGGTCCTGTGCCAAATATTAATGGGTTCTCAGGTGAGAAGGGTTCAACCCCGGGCTTAGCTATGTCCCACAAAAGCTTGGCGTTTATCCCTCTGCCGCCTATGAACCTAGCCCTAAGCTCATCTGATAATGGTTTCTCAGAGACCTTACTCCTACTCAAATCTACATAAAGTATCTTACCGCACCAACCATACATCTAGGGTCCCTCCCTCATCATCCGCTTAAACTCCTCAACCCTAGCCTCAGCTAGCCTCCGCTTCCTCTCAAGAGCTGAGGGCGTGGCCTCAACCCAGGTTATAGCCTCCCTGACGGTGCAGACCTTGGCGCATAATGGCTCCCCGCCGCATAGGTCACATATTAGAGCCTTACCAGTCTCTGGATCAAGCCTAACCCCGGAGTAGGGGCAAACTTCGACGCAGGCCCCGCAACCAGTACATAGGTCCTGGTTTACTAAGACGGCTCCAAGTTTAGGATCTTTACTGATCGCTTTAGTTGGACAGACCTCTGCACATGGTGGGTTGTCGCAGTGTTCACAGAGCATGGGTATCGCTAGGGCCCTGGCCTCGTCTTTGTATACCTTTATGCGTGAGCTTCCTCTCTGAATTATACCCTTATGTTTCATAGAGCAGACAAGCATACAATATGTACAACCATTACACTTCTCATGATCCACTATAAGGATAAACCTCAAATGTGCACACCTTCTAGTTGAATAATGTTCTATTTTTTAATATTTAACCTCGTCTATCTGTTTAGGAAATATGGAAATCCTATACCCACACGTCACCCTCACAGTCTAAAAGACGCTTCTTAAGCCCATTTGAATGGTTACTTCCTCCATGAAGCCGTGGTTAATCCCTGTGACCGGCTTGTTCTAGTAGACAAGCCAATCCAGATGCTTGGTGAAGCGCTCATCGGTAATGTGGAAAGGAATAAACACCCAACATGTAGATACACATCTGACGAATATATTTGAAAAAATAACGGTTAAAATTTGCCAAAGTTAATTTATTCTGAACTTAAAATGTATGGTTTAAGATTGCTTGGTATGGGTCTCGCATCTTGATACGCCATTTGTTCAAGTCTCGTAGCGTTCACCCCGCATTGAGCCGGGACGAGGCACTCCTCCCTTCCAAGAATAGCTCTGACGAAGTTTACATCTGGACTTGGGCTTGGAGGGGTTGGTAAATTCTCCCGTGGAACCATGATCAAATCCCCTCCCTTCTCTTGAATATATACCCTCCCCTCCTTTACGAATATCGCTCCTCTACTGCACCAGATCCTTATTTCTTCCCTCACGGCGATTTCAGGGGAGTCTCCAAGCAGAGAGATGCTAGCTAAGGCTCCGTTAGAAAGCTCAACAGATAGTGTAGCGTACATTTCAACGTTAGCTCCCTCAAGGTCCATGAATGCCTTCACCCTCCTCGGCTCGGCTCCGGTTATCCACAGAACTATATCATTCAAGTGGGTTCCAGAGCATATGACCTGTCCCCCTCCCGAAAGTTTTGGGTTTAAATACCAGCTTCTCATACCTACAGCTCTCCTCAAATCCTGAGTTAGCCATGCAAGTATAAAGTGCGGCTCACCGATCCTTCCAGATCTTACGACCTCCCTTGCATAGAAGTATTCTGGCTGAAAGTGCCTCTGATATCCTACGGCTAATATGAGACCGTTCTTCTCAGCGACATCTCTCATCTCCTCTGCATGTTTTACGCTTAGAGCCATAGGCTTCTCAACGAGCACATGCAGCCCCCTTCTAAGCCCAGCCATGACATGTTCGTAGTGCAATGCATGAGGGGTACAGACAATTAATGCGTCAAGTTCGAGGCTATCAAGCATCCTTAAATAATCTGAGTATAGGTTCTTCTCTGTTAATGGTTCTGGAGATATATTCCGAAACCTATTAACAGTCTTCATCAACCTCTTGGCGTTCTCTATGTTAATGTCGCATAATCCCCTAATTTCAGCTTCACCTTCCTCAAGACGGGAGAGCCTGAGTACGTGAGTATGGCTTATGCTTCCACAGCCGATAAACCCTATTCTTATCATAGGATCACATATGTCAACCATTCGATCGACCGTATTTTAATGTTTAGATCAGCCAGCTCTATCTAGAAACACATGCCCCGAGGCTATTATGAAAATAGTAAATTTAATTTGTGAGAAACTCAGTTATCCCGATTCTCTGGATAGATAAGTAAAAGCATTCGATCAGGCAATTGATGGTATATCATATATCGAGGGGGAGGCGTTATCCTGGCTTCTCACATCTCTCACCGCTTCATGAACATGGGGTTGTGAACCCCGGTGAATAAGCACTATGGGGGATGAGTGAGAAGACGCTCTGAATGCTGGAAGCTTCTTCTTAAATGGAGGGCAGTTCGCACGGGAGTTAAAACTTAAAACGTATGGTGAGACATTGGCTCTCGTCCGGAGGTGAAAATTGATGGTTAGAGTTTTTCTTCTCGTAATAGATCAGCTGGCTGGACACTGGGCTGGAGGAGTTAAGGTTGTAGACGATATCCCACCGGTTAACGTTTGGGATTATGCTATGCTCGGCTATATCCCTAATTTCAGGAGGCTTATTGAAGAGGGGATATTCTGCTTCACGTGGAATATGGGAGTCTGCGATACACCTCACGGCATGAAGTATCTGGCGACGGGAAGATACGATGCTGAACCATATTGGACGAGCAGAGGAGGCTGGCCATACTATCCGAGGACTGAAGATAACCCCGGCCCCATAGGCCTCTTCGAGTATGCTCAGCATTATGATCCGGATAGGGTGCATCCCGCATGCTTCACAACGGATCATTGGATAGCTCCGGGGTACTTCTATACGGCCGGGTATCCGATAGCCCTGTCCGCAGGTCACCCTGATGACGATGTATGGCATAGATTTGCTAAGCCGTATTTGAGTGCTCACAAGGAATGGAACCTTGTCTATGTATATTTTCCAGTTATGGACACAGTCTCCTATTGCCCATCATATCAGAGGGTGAATCCGCATGTTAGATCCTCAAAGCATAGCTATATGCTCCATTTAGACTCGCTATTGGCGGACATAGTAGATTTCCTAAGGATAAGAGGGTTCTGGGATGATACATTCCTGGTAATAGCGTCAGATCATGGGTATCACGCAGCCTGCACCGTAGCCCATAGTATGGGAGTTAAGACTGCGAATTGGTGTTGCGACCACCCGGCGCCCTACGACTGCGAAGTGTGGGACTTCGAGAACGACAGAGGCACAGGCCGATATTCAGGTGGGCCTCGTAGGACACTATTCATGATCTCAGGGGGAGCGTTGGATGATGAGTTTAGAGGTAAGATCCTAAGGCGCGCTGAGATAATAGATGTAGCAGCCACAATATCCGACGTTATAGAGGTTCCATACAAGTGTGAGGGGACATCGATCCTCAAGAGGAAGAGCGAGATGATAAACATCGCTGATCTAAAGAGATGATTGATTTAGGATTTCTAATTCAGGCTGTAAAGAGAGGCTATAGAACTAAAGCACAACTACTCAAATAAATATACTAGTCGATAAAAATCCACGATTTCTATGCAAATAACCGATTTCCTAGGTTTCGAGAGAGACGCCGGAGTATGGGTTCACATACTCGTTTGAGCTCTCAAACTATGAGGAGGATTATATAATCGAACTTGCAGTGGCGGTTTGTGATACTTCTGGTTAAACTCAAGCTGAAGAATAGCGTTGACATACCCCCATCTATCTGTTTAAGAAATTATGGAAAATCGATAGCCTTAGTCATCAGCGAAACACTCTACTGTAGAGATGTGATTGATATGAGGATAAGTGTTTTACGATGCAATCGTCGATGAAGCATCGATAACTATGCTCTACCGTCTGAGATATTTGGATGCCAGCTTCTTCTAAAAGCGCTTCGACAAGGCGATTATAGTTAAAATAGGAAGCATACCTAAGCTTATCGGAAGGATACCGACGTCGCTTACGAATAGACGGCTAACTTCTGTATCATGCCTATATTCACAACTCTTCCTATTCCAGCGGTTCCTCCGGGTTGACTCCCTCTAACGTTCGTCGTGTGGAGAGATTCCGGGTCAGCATCAGCCTGCACCAATATGTCCCTCGAAACATCATCCCCGCATCCAGCTTCTTTCACCCGTCTATTACCATAGCCATCCCGAGCTCATTTTCCATATCGTCGTCTAACATGCCGTAGGTGTTAGCGAAGAGGTTCATGAGCAAGTTACTTCCTGCGTTATTAAACCCAGACCTCTGGAGGATCGCAGGAGTACCGATACCCCCGCGGCTAACACGACGTTATCAGCATACATCTCCGAGAAACCTGATGGAGTACTAACACGCACCCCCTTCGACCTCGCCGTCCGAGCGAAGAACCCTCTCGACGATCGTCTCTGTTAAAAGCTTTGCACCGGTCTCACATGCCTCCTCTGGGAAAGCTCGAGCTGGCCATTTAGCATCGTAAGGGCAACCGCTGACGCGCATCCCACAGCCTCTGCATTTTTCAAAATCTACGAATTTAGGCATGGGCTTCACTTCATACAGAAGTTCTCTAGCGGCTTTCATCCTCTCATCAGACAGGCTCTAGTGAGCTTAATATTACCTCAGGTATTTATCATGGAAAAATATAGGAGGGAGAGGTCGGCTAGGCTCCACCTGTAAAGAATGAAAATCCTATACCCATGCGTCAACCTAAATTCTTTTTCGATTTAGCTAATTAGCATGATGATCGTTAGTGATCTGGTGGAAGCAAAGAAGTTAAGGATTTCATCGATACTTGTGAAGTTGTTTACTTCAGACATATTATGCGCTTAAGTCCAGAGGTCTATCGAAAGCTTGTGGAGAGGGGGAAAGGTTAATTATAATATTAAATGATGTACCTCTGAATGAGGTGCTTTCATTATGAGGGTCGTTAAATTGGGTGTTGTAGGTGCAGGTGGTATGGGTTTAAACTTCGCCCTCAGGTGTACAAAGTTTAATGAGGCAAGAGTTATCGCTATCGCGGATGTCCCTGAGGTTTGTAAGGCGTATAAGGCTTTAGCTGAAGGTAAGCTGGATGATTTTTTAAACTATAGGCCGCATCTACGTAGATGGGTTGCAGAACCTAGAATAGCTAAAGCTTTAGAGATTTTAGGAAAACAGCTGGATCCTTCAAAGATATACTCCGACTATCATGAGTTAGCTGACGATCCTGATGTTGAAGGCGTCTACGTAGCAACTCCGAACATATATCATGCACCTGTATCTATCGCGATGCTGAACGCTGGTAAACACGTGCTATGTGAAAAGCCGATGGCTACATGCGTCGCTGAATGTGAGAAGATGGTTAAAGCTGCTAAAAATTCTGGTAAAATCCTTCAAATAGGCTTTCAAAATAGGTTTAGTGAAGACGCCCAATTTGTTAGAAGCCTCATCGCATCAGGTCTACTTGGCAGAATATATAAGACCAAAAGCTACGGTATTCATGTTAACTCTGGACCAGGCGGTTGGTTCACGAAGAAGCGTCTAGCTGGAGGCGGGGCTTTAATAGATATGGGGGTTCATGCTATCGATATGACGCGGTTCCTTCTAGGTGAACCCAAGGCTGAGAAGGTCTACGCTAAGGTTGAAACGAGGTTTGGAAACTATGATGTTGACGACTTCGCTGTTGTGATGATAGAATTTGAAAATGGTTGCACGTCTATAGTTGAAGCTGGTTGGTGGAACACTTATTCTGATGGCCCAGAAGCTGCAACCCAGGTTTTCGGAGAGAAAGGATATGCTCGAATATATCCGGTTGAGGT
>LUCB01000001.1 GCA_001593865.1 Candidatus Bathyarchaeota archaeon B24 | reverse complement strand
GGGTAGGGGCATCATCGAGAGACATCAGGCTCACAGGCAGGTTCACGGTCGAAGAGGAGCTGAGATACAACCCATAAGCCTCAGAGGAAAACCTTTCCACATTTCCCCTTTTCTTACAAAGTTATCAATCTCATTAAAGTATTCGAAGCCAGCTGTCATGAATCCTGTAAGCGTTGAATGAACATATCCATGTCCTCACACGAGTCTCTAACCCTCTGCCACAATTGATGAAGAGGCTCGGGGTAAAGGAGATGATAACTGATGATGAAGATTTCGACGTGGTCGAGTGGGTAAAGAGGATAGCGTTATAACCATAACTTCCCCATCTAAGGATTCTCTCGAACGGTTTAGTATATGGGTCATGGGAAACCGTTATATCTGGTAGCGGTCATTAACTTTACTCTGTTATGTCTGAGGATCAGCCTTTCGAGAGATGGTCTGCGAGCATATGCCCAGTATGCTTCAGGAGGATCCCCATGCGGATCTACGAGGAGGACGGGGTTATATACCTCGAGAAGACGTGTCCGGAGCATGGGAAGTTCGAAGACGTATACTGGGGCGACGCCGAATACTTCAAGTGGTTCGAGAGAAACTGGAACACGGCCGAGTACATGGGCAGGGGTCTGAAGAACCCCCACACCCAGATAGCCCGGGGATGCCCCTTCGACTGCGGCCTATGCCCCCAGCATAAAACCCATACGATACTCGGTATAATCGACGTCACCAACAGGTGCAACATGGCATGCCCCATATGCTTCGCCTACGCCGGGGCTGTGGATTACGTCTACGAACCTTCGTATGCGCAGATAGTCGATATGATTCGGCTTTTCAGGGCCAACAGCCCTTGGCCCGCCAACGCCCTCCAGTTCAGCGGTGGGGAGCCGACGCTTAGGAACGACCTACCAGACCTTGTCAGGGAGGCTAAGAAGGCCGGTATCGAGCACGTCGAGGTTAACACCAATGGGATAAGGCTGGCCGAGGATATAGACTATTATAAGAGGCTTCTAGACGCCGGTATGGATACGATATATCTGCAGTTCGACGGCCTGAGAGACGAGATCTACGTGAAGCTCAGGGCGAGGAGAGACTTCGTAAAGGTGAAGGAGAAGGTCATAGAAAACGCCCGGAAGCTAGGGCACAAGTCCATAGTCCTCGTGGTCACCCTAGCCAAGGGGGTTAACGACCAAGACCTAGGCGATATAATACGATACGCGGTCGAGAACAGGGACGTGGTCAGGTGCGTGAACATCCAGCCGATATCGATGGCCGGGAGGGCTAGGAAGGAGGAGATGAGGAGGCTTAGGATAACTATACCAGATGCGGTGAAGCTCATCGAGGAGCAGACGGACGGCGCGATATCGAGGTGGAGCTGGCGTCCTGTGAACTGGCCCACCCCGATAGCCAGGGGTATGGAGATCCTCAAGGACAGGATGTACCCCGAGTTTACGATGCACCCCCACTGCGGAGCGGCGACCTTCATAGTGGTTAAGGAGGACGGCTCCTACACGCCGATCACAGAGCTCGTCGACGTCGACAAGTTCGCCGAGGTTTTCAAAGACATATACCAGCTGGGGATCACGGGGCATAGGAGGATGGCTAAGGTCGAGACGGTGAAGCTTCTAACCTTCGTGAAATCCGAGCTTGTAAGAAACCTGCTCAAAGACTTGGTCACCAGGGGAAGCTACGAAGCCCTAGCTAGGCTGATGTACAACGTGGTGATGATAGGGATCATGCACTTCCAAGACGTATGGAACATAGACCTGGATAGGGTGAACAGATGCGCCATACACTACGCCACACCCGACGGCAAGCTGAGATCCTTCTGCACATACAACACGATATACAGAAGCCAGGTAGAGGAGAAGTTCAAAATACCGATAGAGGAGTGGACGAGGAAAACCGGCAGGAAACTATCGGACTATGTATAGCATCCTTAAGCTTCCATAACTATATCTTTCCCATCCATAGCTAAGGTGTTTACGCAAAAAGTAAAAATAGTGGAGATGTCTACCTGGTCCTTATGATCACTAGAGAGCCTGGTCGGTCTACGTAGACCTCGACGAGTCTATCTCTGACGGTGTATGTATAGGGTTCTCCTGTAAGCCTCTCGACCTTCTTACAGGGTTTCCCGTTAACAGACACAGACGACACAGCGTCCTCGACGTATACCGCTAAAACACCCCTATCCTCGGATATAAGCTCAAGACCCCCGTCACCCCTTCCCTCATACGAGACACCTTTCGGAGCTATCAAGAGGTTTACCAGCCCTACGACCGCAACCTCCTCCTTCAACGGTGAGAGCACGTAAAGCTCGCACTCTAGAGGCTTCAGGGTTCTCTCGACAACCCCTCCCTCCTCGAGAACGGTGAACGTCTTGCTTAGGACACCGTAGGCTACGTATCTACCAGCCGGTAGCAGGGCATCCTCGGCTGAGACCTTCGCCACCACATCGACCTCATCCCTGGTTATGTTGAAGACCGCTACCAACCCCTTATCCCCCACCCTGTTGAAGACCTTCAGAGCCGTCGACCCGTTGTACGGGTCCTTAAATAGACAGTCTCTACAAGGCAGGGCAACGCCGTCCGGCATAGGCACCCTACCATCGCTGAACGCGAGCATCCCGGCGACTTCGACGTTCAGGGTCTCAGCCCTATCGGTTATGTAAACCGGTCCTCCGCTTATAGCCCTTAGGACCGCGTGGAGAATCCCATACGGGTCTCCGGTCATGAACATGTCGAAGTCTGGTGTCGTCAGCTGGCCGTACCACAGGCTGTTGTAGACGCAGTAAAGCGTATGAAGCTTAGCCCCTCCCCTCCAGAAGGGTATGTAGTCCTCTGAGACCCTCGCGACGTTTGTGGAGGGCCAGAAGCTGAAGTTCTCCGGGACCATGCACATACAGTTTAAAACGTCCAAGCCGTTTCCGAGGGCGGCCGACTGCATAGAGTACTCCAGCCCAGCCGCTGCGTAGCCCACGGGCTTAAGACACCTGAAGCAGCGTATAATGTCATACTGGTTATCGACCTTAAGGAAGCTGATACCTTCGCCTCTGAGGTACGAGTAGAAGTCGAAGTATAGCTTGAAGCATTTAAACCCGTCAGGGTTCGGAAGAACCCTCCCATCGCTACACTTTACAACAGCTTCCCCATATTTTTTAAAGCCTTCAGGGGAAAGCCCCCTCCAGTAGCCCTGCAGAGTCTTCCAAACACCGACCTTTAGAACACCTACTTTCCTAAGCTCTTCGACGAGCCTCTTAAACCCATTCGGAAACTTCTTAGGGTCTGGCTTAAACCCCAGGAGCCTACGGTCCTCGACGTTAAGCCATCCATCGTCTATGATGACGAACTTAACGGGGACGCCTTTACCGACTATTCCCTTGACGTTTTCGAGCACAGACCTCTCATCGACATCCCTGACTAAAGCGTTCCAGGAACACCAGCCCAGATGCTTGAAAACCTCGGGAAACCGCTTCTCGCTCCTACGTTTAACACCGAGCTTACCTGCCAAAACGTCGTACGCCGTCTCGACGGCTTCATACGGGTCGAGGCTAAACCCTATAGAGGCCAGTAGAAGCTCGCTTGGGGCGTAGCTTCCGCATCCGAGGTAGACCTCGATGGATAACCCTTCCCCGCCTGCGATGTAGCTTTTACCGTATCCGTAGCTTGCGACGGCTAAGGAAGCGTAGAAACCGTCTTCGAAAGATATAAGCGTATGAACCGTAAACGGTAGAACATCCTCTGGTGAGCTTAGGAAGTATGGGAACGCCCAGCATGAGAAATCCATAGGCCCCGAGGGTTTAACAGGGTTCGGATACACGGGCTTATCTGAGGGCTTTGGGGTTTTAGGCTCCTTACCCAAGGCAAGCCCGTTCGAGTAGTATCCGAAAGCCTCCCCGACATCCTTGTTAAGCCTAAGGTTCGTAGACGCTAAAGCAGAGCTGAAACCTTTAACCTCTTTGAAACTCAGCGTTAAGGCGGGTTCTCCAAAACCTGTTTTCTCAAACCTAGGCTCGGCTAAGACGCATAAAGCGTTCCCGGAGCTTTCGAAAACCAAGCACAGCTCCTCACCGGATAAGGCTCCGCGCTCGCACCGATAGTAAAACTTAACACCCCTCTCAAAACGCTCCGACCTTTGAAAGCTCAGCGACCCATCTTCGAGGCTAAATACCTCGCCGGAGTGGTTGAGTCTAATACATCCCCTAGTGAAGCATGGTTTTCCATCGAAGCTTATGGATATATAGCCGCTTTTATCCGCAGATACCTCGACGTTCATAGCTGTTCGTAAGAATTAACGGGTTATGATAGATTTTAGCGTTATCGAACCCCCGGGTATATCACCATAGTGTGGGGAAAATGGTTGGATTAAGGTGGTTTAAGCAAGCCCCACAGCTCTTTTGGAAGCCTTATGTCGTATCTCCCGGGTTTAAGAACCGGTAGTTTACCCTCCCTAATCATCATGAACAGAGGATTCTCCGAGGTCTCTAGAGGCATGCGTACCAAGCTCCTAGTGCGGCTTGACTCGTATATAGCCATCATAATCTCGATATCTATCCGAGCCTGATAGCCGCTACTTCTGTGACTATCGACCTTCCCCTCGACCCAATCTATCAGCTGCGAAAACTCTGTGGCTTCGTCTTTAACAGGCTCAAGCTTAAACCACCCGTCGCTCGATAAAACCCTAGCCTCCCTATCGGTAACGAACACTAAGCCGTCTGAACACTCCAATACCACCTGAAACCACTCCAGACGGGATGAGACGGGTGTATCTGACTCTATAAGCAGCTTAGCACCGTCTTTGAAAGCGACGAGACCCATACATAGGTCCTCTATGGGTATACCCCTCTCATACCTATCCGTCTTACGCTCGACCTGACCGATGACCCAATCGGGCTCGGGGTCTCCCAGCCAGAACCTGACGGTATTTATCATGTGCGAGCCGTTGTTGAGAAGACCGTCCTCCCTCCTCCCATGCGCCAACATAGGCCTTCCGATGGAGCCTTCTGAGATGAGCTTTCTAACGGATAGGTGGACCGGGTGAAACCTACGCTGGTATCTCACAGCCAACTTAACACCATACCTGTCGCATGTTTCGACCATCTCATCGGCCTCGCCTAAACTCACGGCCATAGGTTTCTCGCATAAGATACCCTTAACACCGTTTTCGGCGGCTCTAACCGTTATCTCGGCATGGGTCTGAGCCCACGTGCAGATGCTCACAAGGTCTAAGCTCTCCTCCCTAAGCATCTCCGTATAATCGCCGTAGAACCTCTCGACACCAAACTTATCGGCCAAAGCCTTAGCCCTGGCGAGGTCTATATCGGCGACCGCGACCACCTCGGCGGACCCTGTATCCAGCCAACCCCGGATATGGCTAGGGGCTATACCACCGCAACCCACGACCCCGACCGAATATTTAGACACACCTACCACCTGAGCATAGCATACAAGCCCAGACTTATACGCTTAACCATAACCTTACCTTACACGTCCTAGCTCTGAAATCGACGAGCTTCAGACGGTAGTTCAACGGTTAGCCGTATTTTATGGCTAGCTTAACTGTTTGCTCGGGGTGCTCGTCTATTAGCCTATAAGCCTCTACAGCCTCCTCCAGCGGAACTATCGGGTTGAGCATCCCGTCGACCCTGAGCATCCTACGCCTAAAGAGTTCGACCACCGTCTCGTAGACCCTAGCCCTATACCACCTGGGGTGGTCTCTGTAGGGCTCGCTCTCAACCCTCGCACCCGATACCATGACATATCTGTTGAAATGCCACTCTTCACCGAGGTCCAGCCCCAGGGCGTCTCCATGATACCACGAAACCGGCACCACCTTTCCACCGTAGGCTGTGCATCTTATAGCTTGATGTAGAGCCCTGTAGGAGCCGCTCGTGTCTATGGAGACATCTACACCGCGTCCGTTTGTAAGCTTTTTAACCTCAAGCCCAGGGTCGCAAGTTCTCGGGTTTATCACATGGTCTGCACCATACCGCTCGGCAAGCTTCCTCCTAAGATCTATGGGCTCAACCGCTATCACCTTAAGGCTTCCCGAGAGCCTAGCCATTTGAACGGTCATCAACCCTATGGCTCCAAGCCCGAAAACAGCGACGGTGTCTCCAAGCCTCACATGCCCCTCCCTGACTCCCATAAGAGCAACCACCGCCGGGTCTATGCAGACAAGCTCCTCATCGCTAAGCTCAGGTGGTGCATGCCAAATATACTCATAGCTCTCCTCAACCGTGTGGGTCTCCCTGACGGGTAAGTACCCGTAAACCCTATCCCCGACCTTAAACCTTGAAACTCCCTCCCCGACCTCGACGACCACGCCTACCGTCATGTTCCCAACCCTAGCCGGATATCTGGCAGACGGCTTTTCACCAGGTTTCAGCTTTAGGAATAGCCCGAGCTTCGGGTCGTACCGCTTATTGTGGAAAGCTGTTACACCCCTGTACTCCGCCAGCGTTGTGCCATGCTTCTCAGCCGTTAGGATACTCCTAACCCTGACCTGACTAGGCTTAAGAGGAGATTCTTCATACTCCCTAAGCTCAAGAGTTCTGGGGGCTGTCAGGATTAGCTCCCTAGGCAAACCCTGTCACCGTGGGCGATCAACCAGACTTGGCTTATAAGTTAAACTATTCCCGGGAATTTTTTTTCTTTATAAATGAATGAACTAAAATATACATTAACGTCTGAAATTTAATGATTCATGCCTGACAGTTTCGGCCAGTTCGTCCAGATGGCTGAATGCTGTTATGTCTGAGAAGGCTCTAACGTTTTAAGACGTGCTTAAGAGAGCTAGCCATAAACCTCGTGAGGGAGGCTTTATACGGAAGACATAATCCTCTGACACGAGGGTTTCTGTTCCCGTAAATCTGCACTTCTCGACGTTGAACCACATGGTCTTAACCTTAGAGATGCCGGCTCTAAGCTTGACCCTTGAACCTCTAGGTAGGTATAGCGCATACGTTTCACCGGGTTCTGCTAAGCAGTACGCTTCGCGTTCAGCGTCTTCTATCAAATCGGGTCTAGGCTCGCAGTTAAACAGGTTAAAGCTTGAGGTGAAGGTTCTCGCCGCCTTTATCGTTCTTCGAGAGGTCTCGGTCAAACCGATACCGGTTGGGGGTCTATGAAACCTAGCGCTCGCACACCCGGCGAATATGCACTTCCAGAACCTATCCACGTTAAGCTCAGGGATGGCTTGTTTACGTGGTTCTGGGGCACCATAGATTTTTACGTTATTCATAGGTCTAGGGCCTCCGTATTTCATGAGCGTGTTTCTGAACCATATCAGCCGCTCATAGTGTGTTCTTCCGCTGTTCCAGTTGTTCTGAGAGACCTCTGTGAACGTGAAGAGTTCAGGATGAGCGTAGGTTACGCTGTGCAGCTCATGTCTCAGGTCCCAGGGATCCCACATCTCCGTCAGCTGAACCTCGACTCCATGCTCCCTAGCAACCCTATGCACGAGCCTAGCCCAGTACAGCGTCCACTCAGGAGGAGCCCTTACCTCGTTATCTATGCAGTAGAGCACGTTGGGGAAATCCAGGGTCTCTTCAAGAACCTTCACGACAAACTTTTCCTGATAGCTGAGGAGAACGTCGTCCTTGAGAACAGGGGATAGGAAGAAGGGGGTTGGCTGCGTGGACGGGTGGATGTCCCACCTCTCCTTCAACCTAGTATTCTCAGCGGTGTAGTTGACGTTCATGGCGGGGTTCCATGGGTTCCTCGACCATATCTTGGCGTCGCCTCTGTCCCAGAAGTCGTGGGGATCCCATAGCTCCACCTGGACTATTATATCGCGCTTTCGAGCCTCTCTGAGGCAGCTCCTAAGCCTACCCCAGAACCTGGCGTCGAACCTATCCAAGTCGTATCTCCCATCAACCATGGCGAAGGGCCACAGGTTACCGGGGTCTCTACACGAGAGCGTGCAGCGTATATAGTTGCCGCCGCACTCCGCTAAAGCCTCCAGGTTACGCATCATCAACTCCGGGTGGTTGAACAAGTTATCTTCATCCGAGCCTCCCAGCAGAAGCGTGGGCTTCCCATTATACTCCCAATAATATCTATTGTCTCGCCAGGGTCGTATCCTATCGTCGTCCGAGAACATACCAGCCCTTATTTACCGGGTAGCGATATTTGTCGTTTAGGTCTCAAACTCGGAAAATCCATGGTTTATGGGCGGTAGGTGACGTTAAAATTATATGCCTAGCGGTCTGATTAGCGGATGGTGGTTTCTTACGGATAGAGATAAGGTGAAGGTTTTCCCAGAAGAAATCGATGAATTACTCGCCAACCCAGATATGGGTTGGCAAACCTTCCACCGTTTTGCAGATGAGGATGAAAACTTGGAGGGGTTACCGAGCACATCGGCATATTTCCGCTTTTACTGGAGCGAAATCGAACCTGTCGAAGGGGAGATAGACTTCGCGAAGTTCGATTACCTGTTAGCTCGTGCACGGAAAGCAGGTCAGAAACTAGCCTTCCGCATCATGTGTGCCGGTACGGGGAGCGAGTACATGTATGTTCCCCGGTGGCTGAAGGATAAGGGTTGCAGAGGCTTCGAGTACCGGAGAAGAGGCGGTCCAAAACACTGGATACCGGATATGGACGACCCGATTTTTCAAGAAGCTCATTTCAGACTAATCGAAGAGCTTGGAAAACGGTATGATGGGCATCCCGACCTGGGTCTCGTGGATATAGGTTCCGTAGGGCTCTGGGGCGAGTGGCATATGAGCGGCACAGGTCTAAGCCTTCCCAGTCTTGAAACACGTCTCGCTATAATCGACGTGTATTGCGAGGCCTTCCCGAACACTCCTAAGGTCATGAACATCGACGACGAGGAGGGTATGAGGTACGCTATACGTAAAGGCTGCGGCTGGCGTGCCGACTGCCTAGGCGACCTAGGCGGGTTCTCGAAGAGCTGGAACCACATGGAACACTTCTACCCTCAACAGGTCAGAAAAACCGGTGCCGAGGAGGCGTGGAAGAAGGCTCCGGTCGCCTTCGAAAGCTGCTGGGATATGAGGAAGTGGAAGCAGGAAGGATGGGATATCCACTACATATTCGAGTACGCCCTCAAATACCATGTAAGCTACTTCAACAATAAATCCGCACCCATCCCGGAGGGGACGAGACACGAAATCGAATACTTCCTCCGTAGGATAGGCTACCGCCTCGTCCTCAGAGAACTTGAACACGATAAAGCCGTCCTTCCCGGCTCTCCGCTTCTGATCCATACGGTCTGGGAAAACGTAGGCGTCGCACCACCCTACAGGGATTACCTAATAGCCTTCCGTCTTAAAAACACAGAGAGCGGGGAAAAATTCACCCTCACAAGCCAAGCCTCGGTTAAAGGCTGGCTACCCGGTAAAACCGAAGTGACGACGTGGCTTAAGCTGCCTGAAAGCCTCAAACCCGGGCTCTACGAGCTAGCAGTCGCGATAGTAGACCCGGCCACCGAGACCCCCGCCATCCGCCTAGCCATAGCCGGACGCGCCAAAGACGGATGGTATCCTCTAAGCCAAATAAAAGTCGGGGAAAATAGGTAAAAAGCTTCAGACCTACCCCGACGCATATCGGAGAAGCTCGCTGTGATTTACCCTGGTGTCTACGATTTTGAATTACAAAATCTTTATATTTTGTATTACAACAGCGTCTATTGTGGTCTACATGGGGGATGTTATAAGCATTCGTATCCCGCCTGAAGTTAAGCGGGAGATGGACAGGCTTAGAGGAGAAGTTAACTGGAGCGAGGAGATTAGGAGTTTCATAAAGAAGAGGATCAGCGAGCATAAGAGGAGGAAGGCTCTTCAGGAACTTATCGCATACATCCAAACCCTCCCATCTGCCCCTGGAGGAACCGCGGATAAGCTTGTGAGGGAGGACCGTGATAGTCGTTGACTCATCGGCATTTTTAAAACTACTCCTCAAGGAAGATGGCTGGGAGGAAGTTATTCCCTATTTAGAACCTGAGATGGAACCACATGCTCCGGATCTTTTAGCCGTAGAAGTCACGAACGCCATATGGAAATATGCAACAAAGTTCAAGTTAATAACTAGGCGACAAGCCGTAAGGCTTCAGGAGCACGTAGAGAGGCTTATAGAGGAGGGTGTAATAGCTTTAGAGCCTAGCGTAAGGTATCTAAGCGAGGCGTTAAGCATAGCTTTAAACCACCTCATCCCTGTCTACGATAGTCTATTCCTAGCACAGACGAAAAGGCTCGAAGCCAAATTAGTCACGAGCGATAGAAAACAAAAGAAGATAGCAGAGAATATGGGGCTAAAAGTAATATACCTAAGTTAGTCGGGGAGAAAATTAAATATCCGTGGTTTTTTCCCTAACCACCCCTCAGCCTCGCTGAGGGTTTATTTCAGAGAAAATCGTGGGCCCGGAGGGATTCGAACCCCCGACCAACAGGTTATGAGCCTGTCGCTCTGCCTGGCTGAGCTACGGGCCCTCTATAGTTTTTGAGAATAGCGCTCCCTTATTTATGGTTTTCCTCCGTGTGTCGAGGATTAAACTCTTAACGCTTCACCGGGTAATTACCATGTGGTGTTGTTCTATGGTTAAGCTCGCTATCCATGGTGGGGAGCCTGTTAGACGCAGCCCGTTTCCGACGGTGAGCGATAAGTCTGGGAGAAACATCGGTCGTGAAGAGCTTGAACTCCTCAAGAGGGTCGTAGAGTCTGGGGCTTTATTCCGGTACTCTGGGACGATGGTCAGTAGCTTTGAGAGGGAGTTTGCGGGTTTTCTCGGGGTTAAACACGCGGTCGCCTCGACCTCCGGCACGGCTGCGCTGCACATAGCCACCGGTGCAGCCGGGATAGGGCCGGGTATGGAAGTCATAACGTCTCCTCTGACGGATATAGGAACCATAATCGCCATACTCGGTCAAAACGCCATACCCGTTTTCGCGGATATAGACCCTGACACGTATAACTTGGACCCTGAAGACGTTAGGAATAAGGTCACGGATAAAACTAGGGCGGTCATAGCCGTGCACATATTCGGTCTACCCGCCGATATGGATCCCCTCGTCGAACTCGCCGAGGAGAAAGACCTCGTCCTGATAGAGGACTGCGCCCAAGCCTACCTAGCCGAGTATAAAGGTAGGCTCGTGGGCACCATAGGAGACATCGGATGTTTCAGCCTCCAGCAGTCTAAGCATATGTTTACCGGAGACGGAGGCATCACGGTCACCGACGACGATGAGCTCGCTAGAAAGGCTAGGCTGTTCATGGATAAGGGCTGGGATAGGAGCTTGGGATTGCCTAGAGCCTACGTAATGCTCGGGTTCAACTATAGGATGACCGAGCTTCAAGGCGCCGTCGCACGTGCCCAGCTTAAGAAAGTTAGATGGGTTGTCGAGAGGCGTAGAAGAGTCGCGGAGTCTCTAACAAAGAAGATAAGCGGGATCGATGGGCTTATCCCGCCTAAGGTGCCTAAGGGTTGTAAACACAGCTACTGGCTCTATCCGTTGAAGATAGAACTCTCGATGTTCGACGCCACCCTCGACGATATAGTTAAGGCCCTACAGGCAGAGGGTATACCGGCCGGGGCTGGCTACATAGGTAAACCCATATACATGGCTCCGCTATTCACCGAGAAGAGAGGCTACGGCGGGACGAAATGCCCATGGATATGCCCGCTCTATGGTAGAGAGATCGATTACTACGAGGGCTTGTGTCCCCAGGCCGAGAAAACGATACGGCAACTTATAACGCTACCGTGTAACGAATACTTTACGGAGGAGGATGTCGAAGACATAGCCGAAGCCCTGGAGAAGGTGCTGTACTACTACCGGCGTAGATAGTGTTCAGATAAACTCCTCTAGAAGCCTAACACATAGGGATAAGGTGGTTTCAGCATAGCTCAGTGCTTCCTCCGCGTCTGCACGACTGTAGAGCTGGTCAGGAGGGGTACCTGTTTCCTCATCACCGTACATGCTCGCCTCCCTTTCTCTCCTGAGCTTCCTCGACATCGAGGCTAGCTCGTCTATCCTAGACCTAAACCATTCAGGGAACTTGTCCCTATGTCTCTTGAGGATAGGTCCTACGTCGTGCCATTTAGGCGGCTCTATGGCTAGAAGCCTTAAAACACCTTTTAACGCAAGTTCAACCGCTTCTTGGCTTTGACGAATAGTATAGGCGTAGTTGCCTGTTTCAAGAGCCTCTCTAGCGTGTTTAACCCTCTCCTTAGCTTGCCTAAGATAGGATCTAGCCATCTCGACGTTATTCAATCTCGACTACCTCCCCGAACCTTATATCCGGTTTAAGCATCCAATACCATTTATCGCCCACCCATATGCGTTTGGCACCAAGCTCTTTCAGCCTTTTTCTAAGCCTTTCAAGAATTGTCTCGAAGAACATGTCCTTATCGTATAACACTACGGCATCCTCGACCATATCTAAATATACCGGTCTTATCTTAGACGCCTCCTCAGGAGTTAGCATTATCGGTGAGAAGTCTACATGAACCCCCTTACTCCAGAGTTCTTCGACCACAGAGTTAAGCCCCTCCTCTACTTCCAAGAATATCTGTTGACGCTTCATACGGCTTTTAGGTAGCCCCTCAGCCACCACCAAGAGGTCTATATCGCTATCTTTACGGGCTGTTCCCCTGGCTACGCTACCGTAAACGACGACAGAGATGAGTCTATCGCCGAGCCTAGCTTGGAGAAGTTTAACAAGCCTTTCCATCAAAGACCTATAAGGCTCTTTAAGCTCATCCAGAGTCAATCTCTGTAAAATTAATTATGCTTAGCTTATGGAGATAAAGGATTCGGTTGTAAAAAACGGAGGGAAGAAGGGTAGTTAGCTCCTCTTCCACAGGAGGTATATCGTTGCTATGGTTAGGGTCGCCAAGCTTATCCATGGAAGTAGTGTGTAGAATGTTCCTACCGTAACAGTCCCCCCGACGGGAGGCGGTTTCTTGCCGCATCCGAAAGCTGTCCCTGATAAGTCTGTTAAGCTCGGCTTTGTATTCCACCCTATTACGGCCCATACATAGTTTTCGTCTGTGTTAACACCTGCGTCTGAGCAAATCCTCCATTCAGAACCGTCCCACCAGTGCATGGTAAGGCTGGATTCCCTTAGCCCTAGGAATTGTATACGTGTCTCATCGTAGTATATTTTGACAGAGATTTGAGTTAGCTGGCTTGCATCTGGTATATAGATGTCTATATATATGCCTATGTCGCCTTCTAAATCTGTGCCTGGGTTTGACTTGTAGAGGGCTATGAAGACATTAGCCGAGCCTATCAGAGAGATCTCCATGTTCATGTTCGGGAAGGTTAAAACCTCATCTTGGGCCGACTTATTATAAGCTACTAAACCCACGGCGTCTGGTTCTGAAGTTATAGGTGCAGTGAGCCAGGGCTCGTAGATGACGTTTGAAGATACAGGGTCTCCGTTTCCTGGACCTACCCCGCTCGGCCCGGTTGGATCCCCCCACCAGTTGAGCCGAGCGTCTAGGTTTGATTGATCGTCTGCGAAGGCGCCATATTCGGTATTGTCGACGATATCGTTGTAAACAGTGACTATGTCCTCTGAGCTATGGGTGAGCCAGATTCCTTTAGAATTTCCGGTCATTAAATTCCCTATTACACAGACATGACCACTTTCATGGATGGCTACTCCATAATATCGTTGACTATTTTCTATAGAATTTCCCATTATTGTGATGTAGTTGCTGCTAAAGATAGCTATACCACCATACTCATTATCTATGATAGTATTGTTCCTAATCGTTATAAAGCTGTCACCGCACATGTGGACCTGAACTCCAATTTGGCCACTTGAGTAATAGCCGCCGTCGATTAAATTATCCTCTATAGTACAGTTATACATTGGAGAATTATATATTTTTATTCCATTATACACATAAAACTTTACCTCATTTCCTTTAACCAATGTATGATATGGTCTACATAGAGCTATTCCGGTATCAGGAATTTTAGTGATATTGTTGTTTAGAATCTGACAGTTCACAGGATCGGCAAGATATATACCGTGAAGATAAACGATATTACATATCTCATTCTCCTCGATCAAACAGTTGGTTATAGATTTTCCCCATATACCTGACCTATCGCCCTCTATAATATTAGCCCTGATTGTACAGTTATCGATGTTTTTCATGTAAATCCCAGTTGCAGGATAATTACCAGTTGCATTGACGAGTTTAAATCCCTCGACGATCACATCGGAGGCTGTAATATTGAACACAGGTTTATTAACATCCTCCACACCCACCTCGGTTAACTCCGGACCCTTTACGGCAACCAGATAGAGGCCGGTTTTATTCACTACCACGTTTTCTTTATATTTACCCTCGTCTACGCATATCCAATCATATATATCAGCGGTGTTAACGGCATCCTGTATCGTCGGGCAGGGTGTATCTACGCCAGAGTCGAACGTATAGTTCTTATTCTTATCGACCCAAATGCTAGGAGCAGTAGCTTCCGTTAAAACTATGATTCTAGCGAAGCTAACCACTAGAAAACATAGAAGAAGGATGAAAGCCCGCTTAGTCACCTAAACGCGCCCTCTTTCATATTTTTCAAGGTTATATTTAGCTTTTTCCTAGTATGCAATGAATGTCATCAGAGATTCTTCTAAGCCTGTCATCTTCTACACATATGCTTTATTATCTTTGAAACCCTTCTGACTTTGCCATCGTCAGCTGGTGGTAGCCCATCTGATATACCGAGGACGAAGTCGTCTGAAAACATGGAAATTATCCACATGACGAATTCGTCGAACTTCTCAAAGCTGACAGCCTCTGGTATAGAGTATATACGGTATTCCACCCAGTAGAACCATCTCGTCCCCTAAAGCCTCTTAACGTCTTCAAGCGTCGTATCGCCCACGTGTTTAACTGTTAAAGCCTCGACCCCATCTAACCCGGTCTCCTGAAGAAGCGGCAAGAGGGGTTTAGCCCATCCGTCTATATGGATGTGACGTATTTACCATGCTTATGCAGATAATCGCTCGTCCCTTGATAGCACGGTATACAGAATTTCTTAAAAAAGCTTAGGGGGAAGTGATCCGAACAGTTCTCTCCTAAGTTTAGGATTTTAACGGGTGATTGGGCTACGACTTCATGGAACTATCGTTAGACATCTTTATAGCCTCCATTAAACCCTTAATCTCAGACGGTATCTTGGCAGAAACCTAAAACACCTCTCCACACCCATGTAGTTGATCAGAAGTCCCTGCAGAGGAGAGCGTGAAAAGAAGCATGAGAGCATACTCTCATGAGAAGTCATAGTAGATATTTTACCCATCGTGAACAGTTAAACTTCATTAAACCGCTTTAATCGGTGATATCTTCTATCAGTACTTAGATGACGAGACGTTTCCTGAAAAGTTTAAAATAGAGGTAGATGTCATCTCTATCGCATAACGTCTTCCGGTGGAGATATTGAGTCGACTGGTCTTTTTAGCTTTTCAAGCCGGTTTATTGACTACCATGCTTAACGCCTTAGGAGCCGTACCGGTGTTGTTCATGAAACGTATCTCTCAGAGGACGTTAGACATAGGCTTGGGCTTCGCCTCTGGGGTCATGATAGCCGCAAGCTTCACCAGCCTAATAATCCCGGGTATAGAGTTAGGCGGCATATTACCGGTTTTAGTAGGTATCGCGTTCGGCACGATCACCATCAGCCTTGCGGATAAAGTCATCCCACACATGCATGCGATAATCGGAGCAGAAGGACCGTCGACCGGAAGGCTTAAAGCCATATGGCTCTTCGTGATAGCGGTCACCCTACACAACATGCCTGAAGGGTTGGCTGTCGGGGTGGGGTTTGGCTCAGGAAGACTATCCGAAGCTATGGCTCTTGCCATCGCGATAGGTCTCCAGAATATCCCCGAGGGTATGTCCATAGGCTTCTCGACGATATCGATAGAGGGAACCCCTAGGTGGAAGGCTTTTCTAATATCCTTTCTATCAGGTTTGGTCGAGTTGCCGCTATCTATCTTAGGAGCCGCCCTAGTGTCTTTGGTAAAGCCCATAATTCCCTACGCGATGGGCTTCGCCGGGGGAGCCATGATGTTCGTGGTAAGCGACGAGATGATCCCTGAAACCCACCGGATGGGACACGAAAGACTAGCGTCCTATGGTTTAGTGATAGGGTTGATCGTTATGCTTACGCTCGATGTCCTCTTGGGTTGAAAAAGAGGGCTCAGCGTCGAACGCGTTTAAGCGTTTCCTTCTCGGGACCCGGCGGGGCGAATATGTAGTATGCTTTCAGAGGCTCTTGGCTCGTGTTGAAGAGCTGATGCTCGGCTCCTGGTGGAGCATACACGACGACCCCTGGCTCAAGCTTAGCTCTCTCCCTGTCGACCTCTATCTCTCCCCGGCCGTCCACGACTATCCAATACTCCTCACTATCCTCATGCGAATGCTTATCGCTTTTACTACCTGGCGGTATTATCACCATACCGATGGATAAGCCTCTGACGCCATGGGTATCCGGGCTCATGAGGACCTTGAGAACCCTCTCGTAGGGAGGCTTCACCTTGACGCCTTCGACCTCCCATGACCGGACGAGCTTCAACCCCTACTCCCCCTCTAGAGGCTCTAGGGCTATGGCCCTGATCGGGAAGGCATCCAACCCTTCGACGTTGACCGGCAACCCTATGAACAGAAACCTTCGTTTTCTAAGCTTGTCCAGGTTTGTCAGCCTCTCGATAAGCGGTATGTTGTTCGATAACAGGTTGTCGTGGGTCGCCATCTTATCTAGCGACTCGTAGTTCCACGGGGCCTCGACGTGGACAGAGTCGTCTACACCCACCATCTTAACCCTGGTCTCTGCAAGCCACCTAGCCGCCTCAGGAGATATGTAAGGCCTATCGTCCCCGGTAAACCGGCTATTACCTATGAGCACTATATCCCCCTCCTGTACGCCTGAGTCTTCAAGGTCCTTGACGGTCACGGGTTCACGAGCCGCTTTATCGGATAGGTCTACGAGCACGGCCTCGCCTAAGAAAGCTTCGACCGGGATCTTCGACAGGTCGGCTCCCCTTTTACCGTACCTAGCGTCCACGTAATGGGATGGGCATTCAACATGGGTGCCTATGTGGCTCATCGTATCTATGTCGTGCATAAACTCTCCGGCACCGTAGGTGAACCGCCTGATCTCGAGTCTACGTTCCTCTTTACCGGGATGAAGTTTAAAACTTAAATCTATGACTCTACACTCGACTCCGAATATCTTCATCAGATAAACACCGGGCTTACCTTAAGCTATAGGGCTTTTAAAATTAACCCGTTTATGGCTAACTCGTTTAAAAGAAAGTATCCCCAACTAATTTATGCTGTAGGGATGTTTCCCCTTAAACCTCCATCTTACGCGGGGGATTGAAGCGTTTGAGGCTCGTGGTCATGGGTCACGTCTCCATGGATAAGGTGATAACGTCTAAAGGTGAGAACCGTCAGCCCGGCGGCGCAGCCCTGTATACGGCTATAGCCGCTAAGACCCTTTTAAGAAGCGTATACCTGGTTACTTGCATTGGTAGGGACTACGCTTACATGGATATCCTCAGGCGCTTCGACCTTAAGGGGATAAAGGTTTCATCCCGTCCTTCTACGAGGTTCACGATCAGATACGACAAAGACTGGAGAGCCGAGTATCTAGAGGCGAAAGTAGGGGCAGGTGTGTACATCAAGCCGTCTCTGATACCAGAGGAGTGGCTTAGCGAGAAGACGGTCCTACATTTAGCTCCCATGCCGCCTTCCCGGGTCCTTAAGGTGATAGAGCATGTTCGGGAGATAGCTCCGGAAACTGTGATATCGGTGAACGCATGGAAGGGTTACATCACGAAAAGTAGCGTAAGCGTCTTCAGGGAGATCGCTAGGCAAGTAGACTTCTTCGTATTAAATGAGGCTGAGGCTTACGGGTTAACCGGCCTGAGAAGCCTGGCAAGGGCTGTCGCAAAGCTTAGGGCCAGAACTCTCGTGGTAACTCTCGGCGAGCTGGGTGCGGTGGTCAAGAGGGACAGCGAAATAATGCTTATTCCGGCCTTAACCGGTTTCTTCGGCGAAACGGTCGATACCACCGGAGCAGGAGACGTGTGGTGCGGGGGCTTCCTAGCGGGATACATGCTGACAGGGGATTTCAACAAAGCCGTCGTCTCGGCTTCGATACTCGCGGGTCTAAAATGCCTAGACTGGTACTTCAGAGCCATATCTGGCCTCAGATTCGGCAGCGTCGACGAGCTTATAAAACACGTCATAGCCTTGAGAGGAGATAGAAGGCAGCGTAAGCTCACCGACTACATGAGCTGGGGAGGTGCTTAACCTGGTTGCCAGCCGTCATAGACCTGTTCTCAGGAGCCGGAGGGTTTTCGCTAGGGTTTAAACGCCGAGGCTTCCTCATATCGGCGGCCGTCGAGAACTTTCCACCCGCCGTCAGGACGTATAGGATTAACTTCCCCGAGACCGAGCTTTTAGCTAAGGATGTTAGGAAGGTTTCAGCCGAGGAGCTTCCGAAGGAAATAGACGTGGTCATAGCTGGGCCACCCTGCGAAGCCTTCACCGCATCTAACCCTAATAGGCGAAAGAGACCGTTAGACCGGCTATATAAGGATCCGTCTGGCATGCTTATGCTAGAAGCCGTCAGGCTCATAGCGCTTCTGAAGCCTAAGATATTCATTATAGAGAACGTTCCAGAGGTCGCTGCTCCAGTGATCAGAAGTGCTTTAGCCAAGGAGTTTAGACGGATAGGCTATCCTAAAGTATATTTTAACCTCTTACGGGCGGAGAATTACGGTTGCCCAAGCCTGAGGAGAAGGGTCTTCATCTCTAACGTAGAGATCAGGCCGGAACCGACAGTCGTTAAGCCTGTAACGGTCCGAGAGGCACTTAAGGGTCTTCCACCTCCGGGTTCGAACGGGGTGCCGAACCATAGGCTTACACCCATATCTAGAAGGAGGCTTCTTCAGATATCTAGGCTTAGGCAGGGCGAGGCTCTCGTAAGGTATAGGGGAGCCGGAGGAAGAACTTATCGAAACTGGGTGCGGTTGATACCTGATAAACCTGCTCCACCCGTGTTGGGAAACTCCAGGTTTATCCATCCTTGGGAGGATAGGCTTCTAACGGTTAGAGAGCAAGCTAGGCTCATGGGCTTCCCAGATGACCACGTCTTCTTAGGAGGTCTCAAAAATCAGTACGATATGGTCGGCGAAGCGGTGCCTGTGCCCTTAGCCGAAGCTATAGCCGAGAGCATATTAGAGACCTTAAAGAGGCTTTAAGGAAGGGGAAAATTTAGAGAGGACAAAAATTCGCTATGGATTAAGCCTACTCTAACGCTTCCTTGAGATATAGCTTGTAGGGTCCTAGTTTCCCTCCGTAGTTTGCGGATGTTATCTGAATGACCCCTGGTACTTTTGCGGCGGCTTTTATACCGGCTCCTAACGCCTCTTTGACCTTCGCCAGGTTCACGCCGTTTATGACGATCTCATATACGCTCTTAACTCCTTCAGGTATCAGGCTTTCCTTGACTACGTCTTTAAGAGTCGGGCAGAATAGATGGTTTGTAGACGCCCTAAGCTTATACTTCATAGAACCGACCTTCGAGCCTGAACGGCATATACCTCCTGGGAATGGAGTTATAACACCTCCGACTTTTCTTATGGCCTTGATCGACTCTTCAGCCGCCTTCAAACCGCTTTTCCAGTCCTCGGCGAGTATCAGGAACATCCCACCCGCCACGCCTCTCATAATTCCGAAGCTTTCCTCGATTATAAACTCCCCCTCCATCACAGGTATCCTCCAGATGTCTCTACCTGAGAGCTTATCCCTGACTTGGAAGCCGTCTCCGAAGGTGGCTAGGCTTTTACCCACTTTAGCCCTTCTCTTAGCCTTTACTAAGCTGTCGAACACCGCGGTCGTAGGGCATGTCAATACACACTGGCCGATCCTAGCTAGAAACTGAGCCTTCAGCAAAACCCTATCCGTATGATATATCTGGACGAGCACTCCTGGTCTGCCGTCTGGTGTCTTACTCGATGGGACGAGAGCCTCTATACCGCACTCGGCGGGGCTCATGATGATCGACGTTCCAAAACCTGTCGCAGCTCTACCGGCTCTCAGAGCCCACTTATAGCTTTCAGCGGTTATAAGGAATCTCATAAACCACATCGGAAACATCTCGGTAAAAGTATCTACGATATCGACACCGTTCAGCTTCAACTAAACCACCACATAACTTAGGAATACACCAAGTGATATATTTAGGTTGTACCATGCAGGCGAGTGGTAGTCTCGTATCGCGCGGCTTTAGAAAAATCTAAAAACAGATCGGGGTAATGGTTTAGGGGGTGTTCCGCTTTGGTCGTGAAGGTTGGGTTTGCTAAGGTCGGTAACATAGCTACGGCGCCTCTGATAGAGTTTCTCCTAGATGAGAGGGCAGACCGGAACGACATCGATGTTCGCGTCGTGTCGTCGGGTGCTAAAATGGGGGTTGAACAAGCCGAGGAGGTCGCTAAGAAGCTGTTAGAGTTTAAACCAGACTTCGCCGTCGTGACGAGTCCTAATGCTACTCTACCTGGTCCTAAGAGGCTTAGGGAGCTTCTAGCCGAGGGAGGTATTCCGGTTATAGTGGTCTCAGATGCTCCTGCTAAGAAGATCGTTAAGAAGCTTCAGGAGGCTGGGTTCGGGTATATAATCGTGACCGCAGACGCTATGATAGGTGCTAGGAGGGAGTTTCTAGACCCTGTGGAGATGGCGTTGTTCAACGCCGACCTGATCAAGGTTCTAGCCGTCACGGGGGTATTCAACATAGTTCAAGTAGAGCTGGATAAGGTGATCGATGCTTTCAAAAACGGTGAGAAGCCTACTCTACCTAGGATAGTAATAGATAAGGATAAGGCTGTCGAGGCTGCGAACTTCAGCAATCCATATGCTAAAGCCAAGGCGATGGCGAGTTTTGAGATAGCTCGAAGGGTCGCCGACCTGACGGTCGAAGGATGTTTCATGGTTAAGGAGTGGGAGCGCTACACCTTACTCGTAGCTGCGGCTCACGAGATGATGAAGACCGCGGCTAAACTGGCCGACGAGGCTAGGGAGCTTGAAAAGGCGACGGATAGCGTCTACAGGAGCCCCCACAGCAGAGCCGGGCTCATACTGTCCAAGAGAAAGCTTATAGAGAAGCCGGCTAAACCAGTTTAACGATGCGGAAAAGCCTCAAAAGGGCTCTGATGGAGAGCTACGATTCGTCGGCTTTCACATACGACCGTCTTTACGGAGAGGAGCAGGAGGCCAAGCATCTAAGAGGGATACGGATGATGCCGTCTATCGAAGACGCTATAGTGTTGGACGCCGGATGCGGTTCAGGGCTTTTGATCGAAAAGCTAGCGGATACGGCTGGGCTCATAGTTGGTCTAGACTTTTCCAAGGCTATGCTTAGGATAGCTAGAGACAAGTTTAAACAGCGAAACGTCGCGCTTGTGAGGGGGGATGTGGAGAAGCTACCCTTCAGAGATGACGTATTCGACATGGTCTTCATGTTCACGGTTTTACAGAATACTCCGGATCCCTCGGCGGCTTTAAAGGAGGCATATAGAGTTCTAAGGAGGAGCGGATATTTAGCCGTCAGCTTTCTCAAGAAGAGTTTCGCGAAAACCTATGCAGAACGGCTTCTAGATTTCTGCGGCTTCGAAAAAATGAGATATTCAGGAAGAGGAGTTATGGATCACATTTACGTCTGCTCCAAGAAATCTTTTTATTCTACCTCCTTGTAGAAGGGGGTGTGTGGGCTAATGGTCGAGCCTAGTAAGAAGCCTCTTAACGTTCTGGTACGCTATAGGAATGCGGTAGTCCGTATAAAGCTGAAGAACGATTACGAGTATGTGGGTAGGATGATGGTCTGCGACAACTACATGAACTTGATACTTACCGATGCCGACGAGTATAAGGGTAACGACCCCACAGCCCATTACGGGAACATATTCATACGGGGCAACAACATCCTCTACATAAGGCTTAGAAGCTAAAGATATTCTTGCGAGTAATAAAGGGGCTTTGTTAGATTCCTGAAACCGCAAACCTTTAATTCCAAGAACCTCTAACCTTAGAGCCGGATACCTATGACTATAATATCACTTGAGAAGCTCAACCGCAAACCGGTTTCAAAGCAAGCTGTGGAGATCGTCGAGAGGAAAACCGGGTCGGGTTAACCCCCCGGTCCTTAAAGGATTAGGCCACCCAGACTACATATGCGACGCTATCATGGAGTCTGTCTCAGTAAACCTAAGCTTAGAATATATCAAAAGATTCGGCTTCATAGCTCACCATAACATAGATAAGGCTCTACTAGCCGCAGGGGAGGCTGAGCATAGGTTCGGCGGCGGAATCCTCAAGAAGCCTATGACTCTTATATTCGGCGACAGGGCGACCTACACCGTCGGCGATGAGTATGTACCTGTCGACGAGATAGCCATAAACACGGCGAAGAAGTGGTTCAGGGAGAACCTACGGTTTGTAGACCCAGACGTTCATGTCAGGTACCAGATCGAGCTTAGGAGAGGTTCTGAGGCCCTAAGAGACATTTTCGAGCGGAAAACCAAGGTTCTAGGAGCTAACGATACCTCCGCCGCCGTCGGGTATGCACCTATGACGGAGACGGAGAGGCTGGTTTTAGATACAGAGCGTTTCCTAAACTCCAAAGAGTTCAAACGTAGACATCCTGAAGCAGGTGAGGATGTTAAAGTCATGGGTTTCAGGCGAGGAAGACGTTTAGAGCTTACGGTCGCCATGGCGTTTGTCGATAGGTTTGTCGAGTCTGAGGCCGCCTATTTCAAACGTAAGGATGAGATACTGGAAGAGCTTAGAGAGTGGGCCTCTGAAAGGTATACCAGAGGGAGTGTTAGTGTTCACCTGAATACCCTCGATAGGAGGGGTAGAGGAGTTAAAGGAGTGTATCTAACCGTATTGGGGACGTGCGCCGACGATGCAGACTCAGGTCAAGTCGGTAGAGGGAATAGGGTTAACGGGATCATACCGTTGAACCGTCCCATAAGTAGCGAGGCTGCAGCCGGTAAAAACCCGGTGTCGCATATCGGGAAGATATACAACGTGCTCACCTATCGAATAGCCGATAGGATATATCGAGAAGTCTCGGGGCTCAGAGAAGTCTACGTCTGGCTTCTGAGCCACATCGGAGAACCCATAAACAAGCCTAGGGTGGCCGCGGTACAGGTAGTCCCAGAGAGGGGGTTAAAGCTTAAAACGATCAGAGAGCCTGTTCGGGCGATAATACTCGACGAGCTCGACCATATACAGGAGTTCTGTCTAAAATTGGCTGAAGGCTCGATAAACATATTATAATTTAAACGTCTAGATGTTCCGAAGCACCGGTTACGTAACTTATAGCGTCGTCCAGGGATATTTTTAAACCAAATTTTTTACGGAAGAATTTCAGGAGGTTTCTTAAGTCTCTTCTGAGATAGGACTCAAACCCAGGCTCTCCTCTTTTGACGAACTGAGGCCAGTCTATGATCAAAAAATCCCCATCTTCCTTCACGACTATGTTGTATTCGCTTAAGTCGCCGTGTATAAGCCCCGCCTCAAGGTAGATCCTCCTAACCTCATCTATTATGTCCTTCAATAAGAGCTTAGGCTCGTCTATGTAGGCCACGTCTATAAGCTCGACGCCGCTGAAGTAGCTCATAACGACTACGTGCCTGTTTTGCGCGATAGGTCGAGGAGTCTTAGCCCGAGCCTTAACGAGAGTTTTAAGGGCTTCATACTCTCTCTCAGCCGCTATCCGGCTCTGGTACAGCCAAGATATATGCCTCCTATCGGCTACGTAGCGTCTAATCCGTCTAGTCTGTCTGAAGCTTACCCTACCGACCCTATGGAACTTAACTATGACTTTTTTCCCGTCAGGCGTTAAGCCGTCGAAGACATCGGCCTCCTTACCTATTCCCACAGGCTTACCGAGCGCCTCGAGCTTACCCGCTTTAACCAAAGCGTTTAAGGCAAGGAAATCGTAGCTATAATAGTTCAGCGCATAGCCCTCAAACGGTCTGCTGATGGACCTTAAAAGCTTGAAACCGTTAAGCCTACTTATCCTATACCGAACCTCCTCCTCTGGGAGGGAGGAGTATCTTAGAACGTCTTCGAAGGGCGTGTACTCATGGCTGACCATACCGAGCTCGATAGCCGTCAAGACCCTGAAGTCTTCAGGCTCCATCTTTCTAAAAACGTTAAGAACCATCTCCTCCATAGACATGATCCGTAGCCCCCTCTCCTATGATCTCCTCTAATATGTGCCGTTTAAAAGACCTACGGCAAACCAGGCCCAAATTAGCCTATGAAGCGCTTTAAGGTCTTCTGGGGGCCAAGTATTCGTTTAAAACGTTCGACCGAGATGTTCTGCGTAAACCCATAGACTCTCTCAGAGAGCCTCAGCACTCTACGTAGCTTAGCCTCTTCATGAGTGCCATCTGATACGAGAGCATACACCAAGGCCTCCTTTTTACCTTCAGGCTGCCTGAGGATCCTACCGAACCTTTGGATCCATTTTTTAGGATTACTAGGTGGGTCGAGCCAGACCTCGAAGTCGGCTGATGGAATATCAAGCCCCTCCTCGGCGACCGATGTAGCCACTAGGACGTTAGCTTCGCTTCTGAAACGTAAAAGCGCCGACGCCTGTTGTTCAAGGGACATACCGCCTTTACCCACGAGTATGGAGACTTTGTCGAAGCCCATTCTCTCGAGAAGCCTAAGCCCAAGCTGTCTAGCAGACCTTATAGATTCCATGAACACTATGGCCTTCTTAAACCTCACCCTATCCAGTAGGGATAAGACAGCCTCGTGTTTATGGTTTCTACACTCGAAAAGTGTTCTTCGGTAGAGGTCTACGACCGATCTGCCCCCCAGCTCCTCCAAAGGCCGTTGAAGCTCCTTAAGCCTCCACGCTCGGTAGCCTAAAACGCTACTCGCACCATCTTCGACCATACGTGTTCTTAGGGTTTCTAACATCCTCATATTTAGACAGAGCCCATGGCGTCTGCAGTTTTCACGTAGATGCTCTTCACCGTATGCTTCGACGACTTTACGTCTATACGAGTCGACGAGCTTGTTGAGCACCCTATATAGTTTAAGCAAGGTAGGGGGAGTGGGGATCCTCAGGATTCTTAAGGTCCTCCTAGGCACCATGGCTTTAACCGCGCTCTCATCTATGGAGATAACTTCTATCCTGTCGAAAACCCTCCTAAGCTCTTCAAGTCTTCTAGCGGAATGCAGCTGAGGTGTGGCGCTGAGGGCGAGTATCTTCACCCCACACGCCCTAGCGGTCAAAAGTATTCCGTAGCCGTCTGTCTCGCCTATGTAGTTTTGACATTCATCCGCTATAATGATATCGAATGGTATCGGGGCCTCGTCGAGATGGTTCTTGAGAAAACCCACGGGGTCTTCGCTTCTTTTAGCCTCTTCTAAGACGCTGTCGAATTTTTTCAGAAAATCGTTGTACACGGTTTGCGGTGTACAAACGACGAAGCCCCAGTTCCAAACACCGAGTCTAGCCCTCTTCTCAGGTGGAACGGCGCCTGATATGAAGTATGCATGTTTGACACCTAGCATGTTTCTCGCGAAAAGCGTCTGCTGAACGCCGAGCGGTATCGATGGGACTAGAAAAAGCACCCTAATCGGTTTAACCCTGGATTCCCTCATAAGGTATGCTCCGGCTATGTAGGTCTTACCGAGACCCGTGGGTAAACCGAGTATAAGGGTGGACCCTGATATCCGGTTTAGAATCCTCTCTTGAAAGCTCCATAGCCTATATTTCGTGTGTAGGACGCGGACATCTGTGGGCTTAGAAAGGGGGACCCTGGGGGTCAGGGTTCTCAAAACCGTGCCTAAAGATGATGGACTTCTCTCAAGCATCCCTAGGTAATCTCTCCATCTCAGCTTAGCCATAGGCTAACTTCGATTCGAGAATAGAGGGGAGACTCTAATAACGGTTTCACTCACCTGAAGATTAAACAATAGGGGTTTGAAATCGCTTATTCACAAGCCGAAGTATCTCCTCTATAGGCCTCGAGGATTATCCGTATAGATGCGTCGGGTTTTCTCAGAACCTCGACCACCTTCCTAGGTAGGTCTATAGCCGATTTATCGGCCCCTACCATGACGGTCCGTGGACAGACATACCTGCTCCTACGGAAGACCATAGACCTCTCATCGGTTAAAACCATAGATTCAGATCCATAGCCCCTGACGACCCACGTAAAGCCCTCGACTTCGAGTCTAAAAACGATGACCGTTGCACTACTTTTAAGTAGGTTTTTAAACTCGGGGCTTAGGTCAGCCGCCGCTTTAGAGGCCGACACGGCTATTATGCAGTCTCCCCTCGGTGTCACGTAAGGGTCTTTCGTAACCTCGAACGTGCTCCTGTGTCTAGCCGATATGTTGGGATGTCCCTTAGCCGTTATAGACTCCCTCACGGAAACCATGGCTCCCTGTCCTAAGGATGGTCGTTCACCAGCCTTTCCTACCCCTTAAAGGAACGAACGCTACTCCTCCGAGATATTTAGTCTCCACCGAGCCGTTAGGCTTTTTGTATACTTTAACTAGCTCCTGAAATCCCCCAGGCGTCCCTACGGGTAGAACCATGACACCCCCTGGCTTAAGCTGCTCTACGAGCGTATCCGGTATATCCGGTGCCGCTGCCGTCACGAGGATACGGTCGTAGGGTGCCTCTTCAGGATACCCCAGCGAGCCGTCTCCGCATATCACAGTAACCCTATCTGAATATCCGCTTTTACGTATATTTCTCTCGGCCAGTTTACAGAGCTGAGGTATTATCTCGACGGTCCATACGTGCCCCCACTTCTCCTTAGAAGTGTCTGAAGGGGCGACTGCCTCGGCTATAGTGCATGCATGGTATCCAGACCCGGTTCCTACCTCAAGCACCTTTAACCCTATCTCTAGCTCAAGCTCTTCGTTCATTATACACACCATGTTTCACCCCTTTAGCCGCTTTAAACGGCTAAAGGTGTGGTGCAGATATCGTTTGGCCATGACCTATGGGTAGAGGAGTGTCTGCATACGCGTAGTGTTTAAGGTAATCTGGGACGAAGTTTTCACGTGGGACCTTTCTGAAGGCCTCTATAACGAGCTTGGTCTTTAAGATCCCTTCTCTGATGTAGATCTCTATGAGCCGTTCTTTTTCCTCCTTAAAACTCTCATAGGACAAAAATTTCACCGTATAAAACGTTCGTGTAAATATTCGGTTAAGCTTTTCTCAAACCTATCTTCCTAGCCTCCTCGAAGAGTCTTCTGGTTTCCCTAAGCCAACTCAGGTACTCGTCTGGGTTCTCAGGGAAGGCTTGGTAGTGGCTCTTAACAAGCTTCATAAGTGCGGCGGTTTCTTTAAGCTTCACTACCAGGCTTAGCCTACCGATCGAGCGTAGAAACTTCAGCACCTTCTCGGTGATCGTGAGCTTCACCTCGCCCTGCATGCTTGCCTTAAGGACATCCCCTTCCGATATTAAACCACGGCTCATACCATAGTTTAAATCATCATCCGATAGGCTTTGAAGAAGCATGCGGAAGACATCTAAGGACGCTTGTTTAGAACCGTACCCACGCATATACTCGACGTTGTAGCGCCAAAGCCCCCTATAGCTGACGTCGCCCCTTTCCAAAGCATCCAACACCGTTTCACCGGCCAGCTTACCCGCAGTCATCGCCGGTCCTAGTCCACCACCGTGTATGGGGTTAACCTGGCAAGCCGCGTCTCCGACCACCAGAAGCCCGTTAGAAACCATATTATCCAGAGGTCTCCTGGTCGGTACGTAAGCGCCTCTTCCGTCTAAGACCTTGGCCTTAGCTATATGAGGAAGTCTATCCTCGATGAACTTGGTAAACGATATCTGGGGGTTTGGATTTCCCTCGACGGCTTGGACACCCAGACCTGTATTCACGTTTCTGACCCCTTTAGGGAACAGCCAGAAATACCCGCCAGGGGCGTACCTCTGAGTTAGGTAGATGTACCCATACTCCACATCTTCAAGCTCCCCCTCAAGCACCCTAAGCTCCCTATAGGCGAGCTCAAGGTCTCTTCTAGCCACTGTTCTTTCGAACCCAGGGGTTTCAGGCGCCTTCCTCCTTAAAACGGCGGATACACCTGAGGCATCTACGAAAACCCGACCCCTTATGGTTCCCCTAAACCTCTTACCGGTTACCCTGACGGCTGTTATATGGCTGTCTTCGACGAGGGGTTCTATAGCGGTGGTTTCATCCATGAGCTCTACCCCCGTGTCTAGAGCCTCTTTTACAAGCCTCTTACCGAACTCTTTTCTATCGAGTAGAAAGGCCTTTGCGCCCATCCCTTCGACGTTGAAAACAGTTTCACCATCAGGAGAAACGATTTTAACCCCTCTAAGCTCCCAGCATAGCTCAGGTCCTTCAGGATATCTCAAGCCTATGTTGTCGAAGTGATGTTTACCGACAGCGTCTCCGCAGGCTTTAAGCCCCACATACTCAGCCGGCTTAGCCTCTATAAGACAGACTTTCAAACCACCTTTTGCGGCGGTTTTCGCGGTTAAACAGCCTCCCGGGCCGGCTCCGACCACTACGAGGTCGAAGAAGTGTTCCATGTTCGATATAAACGGTTGTTCTCCCTTAAGAGGTTTTCATAGGAGACTCCTGAGATCCGTTATCGATTATCTACCTTTGAGAAGTCTACCGTCTTCATCTATCTCGCCTAGTCTGATTCTAGTGGACGAGATCGGCTTACCGTTTTCCGCTATGACCATAGATATCCTCACGATCTCTAGGGGTTTAAGCCCCCTAGCTCTCCTGATCCTGTTTATCTCGACGGCTCTCGGGTATGTCTCATCGCTTACGACTATGGCCTCTATTTCCGGGTCCGTTGACGCAGGGCCGTAGGGGTCGTTCAAAGGCTCCACCCTAGCCCTACAGGAGACCCCCATATTCTCTAGAAACTTCTCAAGCATCCTAAGCCTCTCCAAATAAGGCTTGACCCTATGCTTTTTTCCCATCTTCTTCGCGAACGCGTCTGTCGTAAGCCCTATGACGACGTGCTCCCCGATTTCGAAAGCCTTCTCCAAAAGCCTTCTATGACCCTTATGGATAACGTCGAAGGTCCCGCCCACCGCGACTAGCTTAAATCTACGCATACATGGATCCAGAGATGCCCAGAATGATTTAAACATGAGGATACTCTATTAGGTAGCTGATTCTACATGGGTGTGGTGTTGACGAACTGTCGAGTCTATGGTTTAGACGAAGCCGATACCGTGGCCATAGAGAATGGAAGAGTCTGCTATGTCGGTAGGTGGACGCGGCTTGACAGTAAGCTCGTCGTGAAAAAGGTCTTAGACCTTCAAGGAGCTATGGTTTTACCTGGTCTAGTAGACTCCCATATGCACCTTCAGTCCACAGCCCTCGCGAGAATGGGGCTAGACCTAAGGGGGCTACGGAGTATAGAGGAGCTTAAAGAGCTTGTGAAGGCGAAAGCCCGTAGCCTCGGTGAGGGTAGATGGATCATAGGTAGGGGATGGGACCAGGAGCTCTTCAGGGAAGGTAAGCTTCCTGATAGGATGGACCTGGACGAGGTGGCTCCTAAGAACCCTGTCCTACTTTACAGGGTCTGCGGCCATATAGCGGTCGCAAACACGCTAGCCCTTAGAAAAGCGGGTCTGCTGGAGACGAACAAAGACGGAATCCTAAGAGAAGAAGAGGTGGGTCTCGTCGCCAAGCACATACCGAAGCTGAGAGTCGAGGAGCTTGCCGAAGCCATCTACGAGACGATGATCGAGGCTTCACGTCTAGGGCTAACCTCCCTACACTGCATGAGCGTCTCGAAGTCGGAGTTCGAAGCGTTACGCGTGCTTAAAAGCAGAATAGGGAATCTGCCTTTAAGGCTCTTCATATATTTCAAGCCGAACCTAGTCGATTACATGGAGGAGGCGCGTAAGTCAGAAGATGAGTACCTAAAAATTAAAGGTCTTAAGCTTCTAACCGATGGAAGCCTCGGAGGTTGGACTGCGGCTTTAACAGAGCCCTATATCGATAACCCTTCTTCGAGAGGGGTTCTACTGCTATCTAAAGACCGTTTAGCATATTATATGCGGATGGCTGAGTCGAAGGGATTCCAGCTAGCCGTACACGCGATAGGTGATCGAGCCATAAACCTCGTCCTAGAAACGGCCTCCAAGCTTAAATTCGATAGACGCCTGCTTCGGATAGAGCACGTCTCTCTTACACCCCCAGAGACTTTAAAGCTTCTAAGGGAGTATAGGCCGATGGTAACGGTGCAACCACGTTTCACCGTTACCGATTGGTGGGTCGATAGACGTCTAGGCCCTAGAGCTAGATACGTCTACATGTTCAAAACCCTCATAGCTATGGGGCTTAAAGTCGCAGGTGGAAGCGATTCCCCCGTCGAACCTTTGAACCCATGGCTTGGCTTAGAGGCTGCTGTAACCAGAGGCCTTCTGGCGAAGCATGGGCTTAGCGAGGCCTTAGCCCCTGATGAAGCTTTAAGGATATACACGACGGGAGGAGACGAGGTATCTCTAGAGATGCATCATGGGCCGTGCGAAGGCCTTAGAGCCGACCTGATAGCCGTGGACCGGTTCGACCCTGGAACTTTAAGCTCCGTAAACGTCCTCATGACGATGGTCGACGGTAGAATCGTCTACATAGATCCATCTCTTGGAAAAGCTTAAAGATGTAAAAGCCGTTTTAACGTTAAATAAGGTTCGAGTGACCTTCGATGGTTAGGCCATTTCATATAGCATTGCCAGATGATATTAAGAAGGGACTTACGACCGACATCTATTTCGTAAGGACTAAGAAGATTCTGAAGGCTCTCAAGGCGGATAAGATAAAAGTCTCGATGGAGGTCACGTCAGGCAGCTTACCTAGGGGATGGCCTTGGGCGGTCTTCTGCGGCTTAGACGACGTATTGACGCTGTTAGAGGGGGTACCCGTAGACCTCTACTCGTTCCCAGAAGGCACGGTATTCAAACCCTATGACATGGATGGGCTACGGATACCTGTGATGGTGATCGAGGGGCCTTACGGGGAATTCTGCATCTACGAGACTCCTCTGCTAGGTCTCGTATGTCAGGCCTCGGGGATCGCTACGATGGCGGCTAGGGTTAAGAAAGCCGCGGGTGATAAAGTCGTGCTGGGCTTCGGTATACGGAGGATGCACCCGGCGTTAGCACCCATGATAGACAGAGCCAGCTACATAGGGGGTGTAGACGGAGTTTCGAGTATAATAGGGGCTGAGGCCATAGGTAAGAAGCCCATGGGGACTATGCCACACGCACTGATAATAGTCCTAGGGGATCAGGTTAAGGCCTGGAAGAGCTTCGACCAGGTGGTCGAGAAAGACGTGCCTAGGATAGCCTTAGTGGATACGTTTTACGACGAGAAGGTCGAAGCAGTCATGGCTGCCGAGGCGTTAGGTGAAAGGCTCTACGGTGTGAGGCTCGATACACCTGGCTCTAGGAAAGGCGACTTCGCGGCGATAGTCCGAGAGGTTAAATGGGAGCTTAAGGTCCGAGGCTATGAAAACGTGAAGGTCATAGTCTCTGGTGGCCTCAACGAAGAGAACATACCTGCCCTAGCGGAGGCGGGGGCCGACGGCTTTGGGGTCGGTACGTCTATAAGCAACGCACCGACCGTCGACTTCGCGATGGACATCGTAGCAGTCGAGGGCAAACCTCTAGCTAAGAGGGGGAAGTTCTCGGGTAGGAAGCAGGTTTGGAGATGTCCAGAGTGTCTCGTCGACTATGTAAGGCTTATGGGGGAGGAGGCGCCGAGGTGTAGGCTCTGCGGAGGAGATACCAAGCCTATGCTTAGAAAGTATATGGAGAACGGTGAAGTCCTCGTAAGGGAGGGCGTGGATGAGATACGTGAACGCGTCCTTTCTCAGCTCGAGAAGCTCAGCCTCTAGCCTACAGTTAGAGTTATCTACGAGTGGGTAAACTATCTCTATGGTGGCTCTATGAAGACCGTGGGCGTAGGTGTTATAGGATGCGGCTCCATAGGTACATGGCACCTGGATAGATATATGCGTCTTGAGGAGGCGAAAGTCGTAGCAGCCTGCGATATAGACGAGCAGGCTCTCAAAGAGGTTAAAAGGAGGTGGGGGATCGAAAACCTCTACACAGACTATCACGACCTCCTGGCTAGAGACGACGTAGAGGCGGTTTCGGTTTGTCTACCTAACTACCTGCATGCTCCCGTAACCATAGACGCGTTAAAGGCTGGGAAGCATGTACTGTGCGAGAAGCCTCCTGCTTTGAACGCTAACCAGGTAGAAGAAATGTTTGAAGTGGCGAAGAAAACTGGGAAGAAGCTTTTGATAGGTTTAACTAGGCGTTTCCTCTCCATAACTAGAACCGCTAGGAAATACGTCAAAGACGATGTTCTAGGCGAGGTTTACCTGGCTAAATGCGGTTATCTCAGGCAGACGGGTATACCTGGCATGGGAAGCTGGTTTACCACGAAGTCTATGGCGGGCTCAGGAGCGGTGTTCGATATAGGCGTACACGCCTTAGATACCACCCTATGGATCATGAACGATTTCAAGGCCGAGTCTGTTTTGGCGTCGACATATGCTAAATTCGGCCCCAGAGGGAAGGCTGCTGGCGACTGGGGGAAGCCTGTTCCAGGAGGACCTTTCGACGTCGAAGACCTAGGTGTAGCGCTCATAAAGATGAAAAGCGGCGCGACCGTTTACCTAGAGGCTGCTTGGGCCAGTTTCTCGCCTAAGACAGAGTTCTATGTTCATCTACTAGGCGATAAGGCTGGTTTGGAGTATCCGGCTATGAGGCTGATAACAGAGGAGGCCGGACGTATAACGGTTAAAAGCATGGAGTACGATAGACGGGAAGACCCGTATCTAAACGAGGTTAGACATTTTATAGTGGATTGTATACTCAACGACGGAGAGCCGGTCACAAAACCAGAAGAAATGATCTCCCTGCAGAAGATATTAGATGCCGTACTCGAATCCGCCGAAAAGGGTAAAGAGGTTAAAGTCTCATAGCCTCGATGAGCCGGTCGATCTCCCACGCTATTTTCTCATACTCGCTTATTCGCTCTGCTATCGTCGGCCCGTGGCCGAATCCTCTGCATCCTACCCTAGCGGCGTATTCCCAGTTAACCGTCAACACGTGGATGCCGTCTCTCGTATAAAGCGTGAACGGGAAGAGCCTACAGTTTATAGGCGTCCAGCCGGTTTCAAGCCTTAAACCGCAAAGTCTATCTCTCGTGAGAAATGGGCATACCCCTCTTCCATCCATATTTAGGAAAAACCTGTTCCTTATCCTTCTGAACTCCGAGCTATAGCCAAGCCTGCTGAGTCTAGCGACTTCGGCGGGATAAAGCTCCAGAGGCACTATCTTAAGCCTTTTAAGGCTGAAACTGCAGCATGCGCCGCATTTCTGGCATTCAAACCTGAGCCTAGTGTCGAACATCGGCATTACGATATGGGGCTCTCCGATCGTGACCATAAACCCTTCAACATGGATCCAGGACAGATATAAACGTTCCTTCCCAAGCTATTTGAATCCTCTGATCTCCCGTAGTATTATGACGGCTGCTACGTGTGAGCATACACGTCTGGTTTGAAAGCCCTGACAGGTACATGTGAGCTTTCCGTCAGGTAGCATATTGACAAGGTAGGTTCCATGGTCTCCGATGACGTTGTACCTACCCCCTCCGAGATAAATGACTCTACCCTGGCGAACGAGTCTCTCGGCCTTCTCGACCATCCTCTCTAGACCCATTCTCAAACAATATTTTCGAAAACATACGGGTAAAGCTTTCTGCTATTAAACAGCTTTCCGGGGATAACCTATAAAGACCAGGCTATTCAGAAAAATAGCTTTGAAGAAAGGTCGTAGCCATGGGGGTTCTTAGGATAGCACATACGGCTGACTATCACCTGGGCGTCTCTCTTCGAGGCTTGTCTCCGGTCTCTGAGAAGGGTAGGATTAGGATCCAGGATTTTCTCAAGCAGCTCGATAGGATAAGGGAGTTTGTCCTAGACCGTGGATGTGACTTTCTAGTCATAGCCGGGGACGTTTTCCACACCATAAGACCGAACCCCTACGTCTTCGACGAGTTTGCGAAGTTCATACGTTCTCTAACGGTAGAGAAGGTTCAGGTAGTCTGTATAGCCGGTACACACGACCAGCCTAGGACAGAGACCTCCGAAGCCTACATGAAGGCTCTCGAAGACGTCGGGGCTCCAAATTTTTACTTTTTCCGTAAACCAGGTGTGATAACCCTAAAAGGCAACATTAGCGGAAAGAAAGTTAGGTTTCTTTGCCTACCTTACATCCCGCAAACCATGTTTAAACCCCATGAATACATCTCGTCGGTCGAACAGAGCATTCGGAGACTATTATCGGAGCCCGTCGAATCCTACGACTACACGGTCGCGGTCGGCCACTTCTACTTAGAAGGAGCGATCATTCGAGAGCATACGCCCAGCTATATAGGAGACATCCCGCTCCCCCTAAGACTGTTTAACGGGTTTGACGCATCTATGATGGGGCACATCCATAGACACCAGTTTTTAACAGGTAAAATCGTGTACGCAGGCTCCATAGAGCGTATAGACTTCGGAGAGGAAGGTGAGGAGAAAGGCTTCGTGTACTTTGAGGAGTATGAGGGAGGGCTTAGAGGCTCCTTCATAAGGCTGCCTTGCAGACCTATGTTGACGATACCCAGAGATGGCTTCTTAGAGTTGAGGGGTAGGAGAAACTACGAAGCCGTTTTGAGGGAATATATACGAAGCCTCAGGGGGGTCGAAGACGCCATTTTAAGGATCAAGATGCGTCTAGATCCTTCCCAGGTAATTCCGTCTAGAGCTTTGGAGGAGGCTCTCAGGTCGAAGAAAGTTTTCCACTGGATAATCGAGGTCGAGAGGGTAGGTGGTGAAGCTAAGCCTATCGAGAAGAAGGTCTTCAGCCTAGAGGATTACTTCAAACATTATGTCGAAACGGTTTTTAAACATAGGTTGGACCCGGAAACCATGCGTCTCGTAGTGTCAGAAGGTCTGAAAATTCTCAAGGAGGAGGACTAGGCTTGATCATAGAGCGTATAAGGGTTTTAAACTTCGCTTCCTATGAGGAAGCAACCTTAGACTTTAGAAAGCTAGGTAACACGGTCTTCGTACACGGTAGCACCGGGGCAGGTAAAACTACGTTCTTTATAGATTCTCAGACCCTAGCTTTGTTCGGTAAAGCCTATGGTGAAGAGAGCCGTGAGGCTTCTAAGTGGGTCGTCCCACCGTCACGTAGAGGTACAACATTCATCCAGCTAGACTTCAGAGTAGGTGGTACCTCTTACCGGGTTATACGTAAACTCTCATCGCCTGAGAGGAGCTGGGAAGCTAGGCTCAGTAGGCTTGACGATGACGGTAGAGAAGTCGCCGTAGTGGCCTCGGGTGTCAGGAGTGTCGATAAATTAATACGGGAAATGACTGGGTTAGATTTCTCGACCTATCTCTCGACCGTCGTGGTCAGACAAGGAGAGGTTTCCAAGATAATAAGCCGTGGCATCAGACCTTCTGAGAGACGGGAGATATTTCTGAAAGCTTTCAGGATAAGCTTCTCGAAATATAGGGATAAAGCCGGTAGCCTCTTGAGGGAGACTAGGGATAAGCTCAGTAGGGTCGAGGCGGAATTAGAGATACTGAGAAAGAAAGTCGAGGAAGCCGATGCGTTGAGAGAGGAGCTAGGTAAACTCACTTTCCAGCTAGAATCCCTAGAGCGTAGGCTTAGGCTCGTGGAAAACATGAGGAACAAGCTAAAAGGCGAGATCAAGGCTTTAAGGGAGAACATTCACGGTCTCTCCGCAAAACTTTCGATTCTTAAAGAAAGGGAGAGGCTTTTAGCTGAGCTTAAAGCTGAATCTGGTACCAAAAAATCAGAGGTCGAACGTCTCAAAGCCTCTCTTAGAGGTCTTAAAAACTTGGAGGCCGAAGCTTTCTCGATAAGGAGGCAGATAGAGACTCTCAGAAACGTCATACCGACTCTTGAAGAGTATTGGAAGACCAGGTACGAGTACGAGAGAGTATCTTCAGATATCGAGAAGCTTCAGGGCAGGCTTCTCAAACTTGAAGAAGTTAAAGCTAGAGTCGAAGAGCTTAAGAAATTGGCTAGCGGGCTAGATGAGCTTGCCGAAGAAAGGTCTAAAGTCGAGGAGGAAGTGGCTAGGGTTAAGGACTCTGTGAGCAGGATAAGTGAAAGAATACGTATGCTTGAGGCGAGTATAGACGCTTTGACGAGCAGCGGCGAGGTTTCAAAATGCCCTGTCTGTAACAGACCCTTAAGTCGTATAGAGCTTGAGGAGGTATTACAGCACCTTAAAAGCGAGCTAACCTCGGAGAGAGATAAACTTCATAGCGAAGTTTTAAAGTTGAGATTGCTCGAATCGAAGAGGATTAAACTTGAAGAACGGTATTCAAGCTGTAAAAGCGCCTTCGACAGGCTCAGGGAAGCCGAAGACGTCCTTAGAACGATGAAACCTGTGGAGAAAGACTTCGTTAACGCTCTTGAAAGGCTTAAGATGCTTGAAGAGCGCTTGGAAGGGGTTAAAAAGAAGGTTCAGTCGGCGATAGGATGTGTGAAAACTCTTAAAGAAGTCAGCTTAGAGATTGAGAGATTGACTAACCGTCTCGACCGTGTAAACGAGATGCTTCGAAGCCTCTACGAGGCAACTAGCAAAATATCTCTACTCGAGAAAGACCTAGACAGGCTTAAAAAAACCATAGATGAGCTTAAGCTGGAGTTGAAAAACCTCGAACCCGTCAGAAGCGAGTACCAGAGGACTCTAGACAAGCTCCAGCGTCTTGAAGAGGAGTTCAGAAAATGCGATGAAGAGTATTCTAGTCTCAACAGGGAGGTCGGGGTTTTGAAAGGCTCCATATCGAAGGTTCAAGAGGAGCTTAGAAAGGCTAAGGAGGCCTCCGTCAGGATTAAGGCTCTTGAAAAAGAGAGGCTAAATCTTAAGCGTTATGAAACAGTCTACCGTATACTGTATAACGAGGTCTTTCACGACAGAGGATTGCCGCTGTCTCTTCTGAGGGAGTTTTTATCGTCGGTCGAAGCATGGAGCCGTATGCATCTTCAGAGGTTCCTGCCTGGTAAGGACGTGAGGATAAGGGTCGACGAGGAGGGTAGGATAAGTATAGAAGTCCTAGACGGGTCGACGGTCAGAAACCTATCCACCTACAGCGGCGGGGAGTCCACGCTCATAGGCTTCGCCATCAGGTTGGGTATAGCCAAGGCCATAGCCGAGAAGGCGCTGGCAGCCACGCCGAAGATGCTTATAATAGACGAGGGATTCGGGCCTCTAAGCTCAGAGTTCAGGGAAGAAGTCCTCAAGACCCTTAGCGAGCTTAGAAAAGACTACGATAAGATAATAGTCATATCGCACGTAGAGGACATACGGGAAAGCCCGTACTTCGACTCATACATACGGGTTTACAGAGACCACAGAGGCTTAAGCCGTCTAGAGGTCTTGACATAAAATGTGATACGGCGATGCGTAGGTTTTTTCGTTCAGCCGGGGAACCCATAAGCCTCGGCGTTGTCGAAACAGTAGTGGATCATTTGATAGTTCTCCATGAACTCTGAGACCTTACTCCGGGCTTCTTCGACGCTTTCCTTACCGAGTAAGACGGCCGCTATCCGCTCCGCTATAAACTCCATATCACCCTCAGACATACCCAGCCTCGTGACCTCTTGAACCCCTAGCCTAAGCCCTGAGCATTTTTCTTCGCCTTGATCCCATGGAAGAGGCATGGGGTTCGCTATTATATTCGCCGCCTCAAGCTTCAAACTCGCCTCCACACCTCCGCCGTCACCTATATCGAGTATGACCTGATGGGACTCCGTGAAGCCCTTATCCGGACACAACGGCTTCAAACCCTTATCGTAAAGGTTTTCCGCCAAGGCCTTGGCGTTCTTAACCACTTGCCTTGCGTACTCGTTACCGAAGGCTAGGAACTCACAGAGGGTTATCGCTAGACCGGCTACCCTGTGGATGTGATGGTTGTTGACCATCTGCCAAGCCGAGTGGTCTATAGCTGTGCTGTATCTCCGACGGCATAGTATTATGCCACCCTGAGGACCGAAAAACGTCTTATGAGTGCTACCCGTAACGACTTCAGCCCCCTCTCTCAACGGGTCTTGAAACACACCGCCGGCTATCAGTCCCAAGACATGAGCCGCGTCGTATGCCAGTATACCTCCATACTCGTCGACGACGCTTCTGAGCTCCTTAACCGGATGGGGGAAAAGGATGTCCGAAGCGCCTAGGAGGACGATCTTAGGTCTAACTCTTCTGATAAGCTTCTCGGCTTCCCCGACATCTATGTTATACTCTTTCTGGTCGAGAGGCAAGGGGGTCATGGCTACACCTCTGACGCGGCTACACTCCCTAAAGCTGCTATGCCCTCCGTCTAACACGCTTAGGGCCGCTACGGAGTCTCCTGGGCTTGTGAGGGCGTTGAACATTATCAGGTTGGCTACGGTTCCGCTTATCGGGATATAGTTGACGTGGTCTACTTTGAAGAGGGTTCTGGCTAAGTATCCTGTAAGCTCCTCGATGGAGTCTATGAACCTGCATCCCCTGTAGATCCTCGTATAAAGGAAGCCTATCGCGTATCTATGCCCAAGGTCCGAACTCAAAACCCTCCTTACTTGGGGGCTGGTTACGTTCTCGCTGGCTATTAGGTTTAGACATCGAGACCTATACTCGTGGTGTCGCCTAACGTATTCTAAAATCTCATCTAACATCTTACCATACAAGCTGATCCCACCAATGGCAAAGGAGACAGAAGAAAGACATTATTAGCGGCATTAGATAAATCTTACCCTTAACAAGGGGGAGGATGCTCGACGTATGGAGGTCATAAAAGTCAGATGCCCGGCGACAGTCGCCAATCTAGGAGCCGGCTTCGACGTGTTTGGAATGGCCCTCAAGGAGCCGTATGATATAATCGAAGTTAAGGTTCAGGAGAAGGGTATAGAGATAGATGTAGAAGGCTACGAAGTCCCTACGAAACCTGAAGAGAACACGGGAGGCTACGTAGCCTTAAGGATGCTGGAAGACTTTAACCTAGAATATGGCGTGCAAATTAGGATATTCAAGCGTATAAAACCTGGTAGTGGATTAGGCAGCTCTGCCGCTACAGCCTCTGGGGTGGCTTATGCGATGAATAAACTGTTCAACCTGCGGCTTAGCATGAATAGGCTTGTGGAGTATGCGGCTTTAGGTGAAACAGTTTCAGCAGGTGTTCCCCACGCGGATAACGTGGCACCGGCGATCTACGGCGGCTTTACGGTTATAGCTTCTAGAGAGCCACTGAAGGTTTTAAGATTTAAACCGCCGCCTATGAGTGTCGTGATAGCCTTACCCGATGTAGAGAAGGGTTCTACAAAGCTCGCTAGAGCCGTTGTACCGAAGATGATTCCGCTAGAATCCATGGTGCGAAACATTAGTTATGCCTCTATGCTAGCCATAGGTATGGTAACTGGAGACGTATCGCTCGTGAAGATGGGTATGAACGACTGTGTAGTGGAGCCTGCTAGAGCCGAAGCAGGTATACTCAAGGGGTTTAAACTGTTTAAGAGAGCCGGTTTGGAGGTCGGTGCAGGCGTAGCGGCTAGCGGGGCTGGACCTGCGGTAGTAGGGGTGGTCGAAAAAGAAAAGGTCGAAATGCTTTACGAAGCTTTTAAAGGTGTATGCAGGTCTTTGGGGTTAGGCTGTATGTTTTATAAGACCGAGCCTGGGGATGGAATATGTGAAATAGGGGGAGGCTAGTGGACTTTGAGGGTCTACTGTATAGAGTGTGGTAAAGAATATGGTTTAATGGATAGAGTCTACACGTGTCGAAGCTGCGGAGGCCTGCTTGACATAGAGTATGACTATGAGGCTGTGAAAGAAGTCGTCCCATCTGTCTGGCTTAAAAGGTCGATGGGAGTATGGAGATATCTAGAACTACTACCGGTGTTGAATCCATCTTTAAGGGTCTCGATGGGTGAGGGAGGTACAAGGCTGGTGCACTGTAGAAGGCTCGGTAAGATGCTTAACCTTAGGCATTTATATGTCAAAGATGAGGGAGGTAATCCGACCGGTTCTTTCAAGGATAGAGGTATGACGATAGGGGTCACTAAGGCTCTTGAATTAGGGGTTCGAAACCTCATCTGCGCCTCTACGGGAAATACCAGCAGTTCTTTAGCCGCCTACTCTGCTAGGGCCGGTTTGAACTGTATAGTCCTCATACCTTCGGGTAAGATCGCGTTAGGTAAGCTCGCTCAAGCACTCATATATGGAGCAAAGGTCTTGGCGGTTAAAGGAGGATTTGATGAAGCCCTTAGAATAGTCAGAGAGCTCAGCGCCAAGCCAGACTTCTACCTGCTGAATTCTCTAAACCCATACAGGCTTGAGGGTCAGAAGACCGGTTCTTTCGAGATATACGAGCAGCTCGGCGGAAGACCTCCTGACTGGCTTATAATACCGGTTGGTAACGCAGGAAATATATCTGCATACTGGAAGGGATTTAAGGAGCTTACGCTACTCGGGCTAACCGACCTTAGGCCTAAGATGGTGGGGGTTCAAGCCAGAGGCGCTAACCCGCTTGTGAAAGCGTTTAGAAAGCATAAGGATTTAACCCCCTTAGACCAGGTCGAGACCGTCGCGACCGCTATAAGAATCGGCAACCCGGTTAACTGGAGAAAAGCTATTAGGGCTGTCGAGGAATCCGGTGGTCTTTTAGACGACGTGGATGACGAGGACATAATCAAGGCTCAGAGGCTTCTAGCTAAGACGGAGGGATTGTTTGTCGAGCCTGCTGGGGCTGTGCCCATAGCGTACTTGATGAAACATCGTGAAGATGGGCTGATCGACGTAGACGATGTCGTCGTCTGTGTGGCTACGGGTAACGGCTTGAAAGACCCTGATATAGCGATAAGATTTTCTGAAAAACCTAAGGAGGTCGAGCCTAATACGGAATGTGTTTTAGAAGAATTAAGGAGGATTGGTGTCGTTTGAGGATCGTTATGGTCGGTTTCGGGGTAGTTGGTAGAGCTTTGGCAGAGAGGTTCATAGCGGATCAGAACTATCTAGCTTCGAATTTCGGGTTAAAACCTAGAGTCGTAGCGGTCGCGGATACCTCTGGAGCCTTGGTTAACGAGAGGGGTGTGGACCTTAAGAAAGCGCTAGATGCAAAGAGGAGACTCGGAAGTCTGGCTAAGGGTATGCCGGACGAGGTCAAGCCCCTCTCTTCCTCGGAGCTCTTAGATGAGCTCGACTACGACGTCTTAGTCGAAACGACTCCTACTAACATAGTAGACGGCGAGCCTGGTCTAACCCATGTGAAAAAAGCGTTAAGCATGGGTAAAAGCGTCGTGACTACGAATAAAGGCCCTCTGGCAATAGCTTTACCGGCTCTTTTGGAGCTCGCCGAAAGAAACGGGGCTCTCTTAAGGTTCAGCGGAACTGTGGGTGGCGGCACACCTATTCTAGACTTCGGTAGGATGTGTCTATCCGGTGATAGAGTCGTCAAGGTCGAAGGGATTCTAAACGGCACTACAAACTACATACTAACTAGGATGTATAAAGGTGGATTGAGCTTCGAAGAGGCCTTAAAGGAGGCTCAAGATGCTGGTTACGCTGAGAGGGACCCCACTATGGATGTAGAGGGGTACGACACTGCGTGTAAGCTCGTGATAATAGCTAACTACGTTATGGGGTTAAAGGTTACCCTCAGGGATGTCAGGATAAAGGGTATACGGGATGTAACCTACGACGTTCTTAAACGGCTCGGCGAATCTGGTAAGACGATAAAGCTTCTAGGGGTTATAGACGGGGAGGGCTTGGTCGTAGAGCCTAGAGAGGTGAGCTTGACGGATCCGCTCTGCGTATGGGGGACGCTTAACGCGGTTACGTTTCATACGGAGCATCTAGGTTCAGAGACGATAGTCGGTAAAGGCGCGGGTGGAATAGAAACAGCTATAGCAGTTATACGGGATCTCATAGCCGTTAAAAGATTTCTCATGAGAGGCCTGGGGGGATAGGTCATCAAGGTCGTTATGAAATTTGGAGGAACCTCGCTCGACGACGCGGAGAAGATGAAACATGTAGCCGGTTTGATTAGCCGATATCTCGACGAGGGATACGAGTTAGTAGTCGTGGCTTCGGCCTTATCAGGTGTTACCGATGAGCTTCTGAAGATGAGCAGAGATGCATCGAGAGCTGATGCCGATGTAACTGGATGGGTTGACAAACTGTTTGAAAAACACATTGGCATAGCTGAAAACGCTGTTAGTAACTCCGATGCCTTAAACACGGTGGTTAAAACGCTGGAGGAGCTTAGAGATGAGCTTGAGAAGCTTCTCTACGGGATACACTACATAAGAGAGGTTACACCCAGGTCTAGAGACTATGTGCTCTCCTTCGGGGAGAGGATGTCCACACCTATACTGTGGGGCTCTCTGACGAGCATAGGTGTAAAGACAAGGTGGCTAACGGGATGGGACGCTGGAATAGTAACGGATTCCAACTACGGGGAGGCTAAACCCTTCATAGAACTCAGTAAACTTCAGCTGAAGACAAGACTTCAACCCATAATCGATAGAGGCGAAGTACCTGTGGTCACGGGTTATATCGCTAAAAGCCAAGATGGCTCTATAACCACCCTCGGCAGAGGAGGCTCCGATTATACGGCTACTCTGATAGCCGCGGCTCTCAAGGTGGATGAGGTTTGGCTCTGGACGGATGTAGACGGGCTCATGACCGCCGACCCTAGAATAGAACCCTCCGCTAAGACGATCAAGGAGTTGAGCTTTGAGGAGGCTGTTGAGATGACCGCTCTAGGGGCGAAGAGGATGCACCCTAGAGCCCTAGAGCCCGCTATGGAGGAGGATATACCTGTTAGGATCAGGAATACGTTTAACCCCGATAATCCTGGTACGATCATAACGTCGAAGCCTAAGGAACCGGGTGGGATAGTTAAAGCCGTCACTCTCGTCAGGGATGTCGGCTTGATAAACGTCCAGGGCTTCGGTATGGTCGGGACGCCGGGTACCGCGGCTAGAATATTTCAAGTACTCGGCAACGCAGGTATAAACATAATGATGATCTCGCAGACCGTAAGCGAGAGCAATATATCTATGATAGTCCCGGGTAGTGTCCTGATGAAAGCGGTATCTCTGCTCGAGACTGCTTTGTTGGGCACAGGCTTGGTGAAAGATATAACTTATGAATCTGACGTATCGGTCGTGGCTGCGGTCGGTAGAGGCATGAGAGGTCGACCGGGCACTGCCGCTCGGATATTCAAAGCCGTCGCAGAGAAGGGGGTAAACATTAGGATGATCGCCCAAGGCTCTTCTGAGCTTAACATATCGCTCGTAGTCAAAGAGGGAGATTGCGAGAAAGCGGTACGAGCTATACATGAAGAATTCAGGCTTGGAGGTTCCAACTAAGCTAGTCGCTAGTCTTACGTATTAGGCTGAGGATACGTCTATGTAGTTTCTCGTTCCCGGAGGCTATGAACTTCACCCGTTCCTTAGCCTTCAACGGCGTTTTTAAAGGGTAGCCTAAGTCGTCTGTGATAATTCCACCTGCCTCTTCGACTATAAGCTTCGACGCTAAGTGAACTATATCTGTCCTTCCGCGGATGTCTATGAAAGCGTCTATAGCTCCTCGTGCGACCTCACAGACTTCGAGCGACGAACACCCCATGCGTCTAACGTCCTTAACAAGCCTTAGAACTCCTCCTAACTTACCTATCAAAGCCGCTAGGTCTGGAACAGAAGTATCCATACCTATTATCGAATCCTCGATCCTCACCTCGACAGATGGGTGGATACGCATATCGTTCAAAAGGGCTCCGTCTCCAAGTACGGCTGTGTAGACGTCGTTTGTAGCGAAGTTTCTTACGACAGAGACCTCGAGGTCTTCTAAGGTAGCGTTTGGCTTGTATCTAGCTACGGCCATAGAACCACCGTAAAACGGTATCCCTCTTACCCCGTTCTGAGAACCGTCGAAGGCGTTGATCAACACTATAGCCTCAGGCTCCTCGTCTTCTCTTAAAATCTTCTCAAACTCATGGTCGATCAGTATGACGTTATCGGCTGTCTCCCTGAGATAATCTTCCGCCACCTCATCGGCTAGGATATGAAGCTTCTTACCCAGCTCCTTAAAGACCACGTAGTTCACCCTTCTACGCATTATCCTCTCGATCCTAGGCGTAATAGTATCGTCTATCAGCTCAAGCGTCTCCTTACAAAGCTTAAGCCACTTACTTCTGAAGCGGGAAACCATCGTGTATCGATGGAATCCGCCGATTATATTTAAGTTTTTAACTGTAGAATTAAAACGGTTATGAAGACATAGTGCGAATAAGATGCAGGATTTCGACAAAAAGGACCGGTAAAGCCATATTTTAACGGCGTCGAAAACTATATCTTAAATAACTCTTCGTAGGCTTTAAGCATCAAATTCGCAATGTCTTCCATATCTCTAAAACTTGTATTGATGACAAGATCGTACAATTTAGGGTCTAACCAGTCTACGTTATGAAATCTTTTAACAAGGTTCCTCCTCTCCTCATCGCTATGCTTGATATCCTCCTTAGCCTCCTCGAGGGTTATACCTCTTCTATTAGAAACTCTTTCAGCTCTAAAGTCGTCATCGGCTACCAGTAGAACCTTGAAAACATCTTTTCTCTTTAGTAAGAAAAACGCGGACCTACCTTCGATTACGACATCTTCCTCGGCGTTTATTATGTCCAATACTAGGCTGTCCAAGATTTTATCCATATTCACCTCACCAGAGGCTACGTATTCCTGAAGGTTTCTAAAGCTCGTTCCTAAGTCTACTATAAGCTTCCGTATCAGCGTTTCACTATTGAATACCTTGACGCCGGTTTTCTCCGAGATGAGCCTAGCGACTTCCGTACAACCCGCCCCAAGTTGACCTGCTAAAGCTATCTTCAAAACAACCACCAAGAAGGTAAACGCATACTCTAATATTTAACTTCAACCTCAAACGCTGGAAGAAGGCGAAGTATATTCTTTCAAGGTTTTTAAGGTCTCTCTCAGAGCACGAGCGTTGGACTTAGCCTCCTTTACGTTCCCTATCCTCATGTGGTGCACCAGATACCCTATGAGCAGGGCTAGCTTATGTAAGTTGAGCCTCAACTCGAAGCCCTCGTTTAAACAATCTCTGTAGGGATAGCCTTCTAACAGAGGCGACAAATCAAGCGTCGGACATTCGAAGCTGAGGACGGCGAAGTCGTATGCTCCGTCCTCCAAACGAGATCTCGTCGACGAGAAGCACCGTAGGGACAGGAACCCCAGCCTCTCTGCACCTCTCTATAGCCCATGCCTCCTGCCTAAAACCGGCTTCTCCGAACATTTTAACCCTCACTACGAAAGCTTTTCCACCGCGTGTCTTAACGAAATAAACTTCATTGTCATATCCTCTAGCGGTTCTCTCGATCCTCGCAGGATCAAGCCCGGTAGCCCTCTTTACGAGCTCGAAGATCATGCTTTTAGGCAATGGCTTAAAGCTCGAACGTTCTCTATGCTTCATGGCTCTTTCCTTTCCGACGCTAAGCAGATTCAACCTCTTATCTTAAGTTTAGCGAGTTCCTCAGCGAGTATCGGTAGGAAAGTCCCGACGTCTGAGACTATTCCCAAGGCTTGAGCTGAGCCTCTATCTAAGAGCTTGATCAACACGGCTGGGTTTATGTCTACGCACACCACTTTAACGGTCGACGGTAGCATGTTGGCTACAGCTATCGAATGCAACATAGTCGCGAGCATCAAAACCATGCTTGCGTTCCTGAGGTATTTCATGTAGAGCCTCTGCGCTTCGATCACGTCTGTGACCACATCTGGCAGAGGTCCGTCGTCTCTGATGGAGCCTGCGAGAACATATGGGACACCGTTAACGATACATTCATACATTATGCCTGATTTCACGACTCCCTTCATGACAGCTGCCTTTATCGAACCGCACTTCATGACCTCGTTGATGGCCACAAGATGGTTTCTGTTGCTTCCGGCGGCTGTTTTACCAGTTTCTATCGACATACCGAGAGAGGTTCCAAATAAGTTGTATTCGATGTCGTGAACGGCTAGGGCGTTCCCTGTTAAAAGAGCATCTACGAATCCCATCCTGATGATCTTAGCCAAGGCATCGTCGGCTCCTGTATGCACGACGGCTGGTCCGGCCACGACAACGATCTTCCCCCCCTCCTTCTTAACCCTGAACATGTCCTCGGCTATTATCCTGATTATAGAGGTAGAGGGCTTCTCAGGAGAACTTCTACTACCCATGAACTCGAATATTCCCAGCCCCTCTCTAGGATACTCAGGAGGCCTAACTTTGATTCCTTTCTCACCGACTACTATGAGGTCTCCTGCCTTAACCTCTCTTATCGGCTTACAGAAAGCCCTTCTCGAAGATGGGTCTACGCATATGACCTTATCCATGCATATACCTTCGACCTCGACCCAGCCTCCCTTGTAGTAGACGTAAGTAGGATGGTTCGTCGTAACGTAGAAGTTATCCGGCAAAACCATATCGGCCGGGGCCTCCCTAACCTCGACTTCCTGAGGAAGAGGAGTGACGGCTCCTAGACGGTAGACCTCCTTCAGGATCATCTCCAGATGCCGTCTGTTTCGACCCTTGATCAGTAACTTAGCATAACTTGTCTCGGTCTTGCGACGGCCTATACGGAACTCTAAAACCTCGAAATCTCCACCCAGCTCCATTATCACGTCGAAGACCTTCGGAAGAATCAGCGAGTCTATAAGATGACCCTCAAGCTCAACCTCTTGGGAGAATTCTTCGCTATTTTGGAATACGACCACCTCTCACCGTCGACCACCGTGAATAGACAAACGTATGAGAGACCTCGTGCATATTTAACCTTTACCCATCCATATAGTCGACGGTTTAAAAAGAGATTGTCGAGAGGACGGTCATCCTATGTAGAAAACCACATAGACCATCACGGTAACTTCGATTTCGCCAGGCATTATCGGAGTCGTAGCGACGGTTTCGGCGGCTTCTCTATATACAACTGGGTAATACCATCCGGCTTCCTTTATCTCGATGCTTTTAACACCCGTGATCGACATACCCAGCGGCTCCAAAGCGGCCTCGGCTTTAAGCTTGGCGTTCTCCATGGCTGAGGATATTAACTGAAGTTTAACGCTGTCCTGAAGCTTCTTCGATAGGGTGAACCATACGCCCTCGACCTTGTTAACCCCGTTTGCTACCGCTGTGTCGATGATCAAACCTAATATGTCGAATTTCTGGGTGGTAACGGTTATACTGTTAACAGCCTTATAGCCTATCAACACCGGTGGTTTATCCTTAGGATAGAAATACTCTGGGTAGAGTCCTACGTGTCTAGTTCTTATCTCGTCATCTTCAAGACCCAGCTGTTTAAGGGCGTTTATAACTCTCGACATTATCTCGGCGTTTTTACCCATAGCCTCTGACGCGTTCTCAGCCTTCACTTCGACCGTGAGAGCTACGGAAGCCAGATCTGGTTGGACGTTCATGGAGCTTACTCCCATAACGGATAAGGTAGGTTTGGCTTCTTCATTTCCATCGGTAGCTGTGGAGTTTTCAGGTGTGAACGTTAACATCAAAAACAGAGTCGATATGGCTACTATGACGACCACGGTGAATATGGTTCTAGTCTTTTCTAAAACTTTCACGTGAATTCACCTCCTGACAAACATTTAGGGACTACTCTATGTTATATCTAACCTATGAAACAGACCGTTCCATAGGTTAGAACGACTTGAAGCGTTCGGATTATGTAAAGCTAATGGTTAAATACTGATAGATGCTTTCTAGAATCGGGATAGTTATGCCTTGCACAGTCATCGTGGGAGGTTTTTTCGGAGACGAGGGGAAGGGTAAGATCGTAGCCTACCTAGCCCTCAAGGATAGAGTCGATGCAACCGTTAGAACAGGCTCTGTAAACGCAGGACACACGGTCGTATGGAAAGGGAAAACCTATGGGCTGAGGATGGTTCCATCGGCTTTCGTCTATGAGAAATGTCGATTATACGTGGCCTCAGGAGCTAACGTCAACCCACAAGTATTTCTTAAGGAAGTCGAGGAGACAGGGGTTAAGGGAAGGGTCTGGGTGGATAGGCATAGCTCGATCATAGAGGCTAAGCATATAGAGGAGGATAGGGCAACGGGTAAACGTATAGGAACTACCGGGCAAGGTGTCGGACCCGCCATAGCCGATAGGGTGCGACGTATAGCTAGGCTCGCCAAAGACCTACCTGAGCTTAAACCGTATCTAGCGGATGTCCCGGTAGAACTTAACAGGATACTCGATGAAGGGGGTAAAGTTTTGGTAGAAGGGACTCAAGGGACGTTTCTGTCGCTGATCCACGGTACGTATCCCTACGTTACGGGGAGGGATACGACCGCTTCGGCGGTCTGTAGTGAAGCAGGTATAGGACCTAAAAGGGTGACGGATGTCGTGGTAGTGTTTAAAGCCTACGTCACAAGGGTCGGTAAGGGTCCGCTTGAAGGCGAACTCAGCCGTGATGAGGCTTTAAGAAGAGGGTGGCTAGAGAGAGCGACGGTAACCGGTAGAGAACGGAGAGCCGCACCTTTCAACTTCAACCTTGCAAAGAGGGCTATCATGCTCAACACGGCTACGCAGCTAGCTATAACGAAGATAGATATCCTATATCCTGAGTGCTCAGGGGCAAGGACGTTCGAAGAACTCTCTTCAGAAGCTAAACGTTTCATAAGAGAGGTCGAAGAGAAACTTAGGGTTCCTGTTACGCTCATAGGCACGGGACCAGGCGTCTACGACGTAGTGGACAGAAGGTTCTAAACCTCTATGGAAAGCTCCCTCTCTATACCCCTCTTCGGGTAGGCGTATACAAGTGCTTTCTCAGGGTCGAACCTGACCAAGACCGGTTCTCCCTTTTTTCTCACCTGAATTTTTTCAGACCTATATAACGGGGTATTTACGGTTACACGTTCACCGGACTCAAGTGTGACATCGTATCGGTAGTAGTCGCCCATAAACCTGGCCCTTGTCACAACACCTCTTAACAAGTTTGGTTTATCAGCTTCCGAACGGTCTAGGATTTCAAAGTTCTCAGGTCTTACGGCTACGACGACTTTGTCGCCTTCTGAAAAGCCTTTAGCATATACTTCGATCGATATACCTCCTGTGAGCTCTACGAGAGCTTTGCCTCCGGTAAGCGCCTTCTTGATAAACCCCTCTAAGACGTTGACTTTGCCTATGAAGTCTGCTACGAATAGGTTTTTAGGATGCCAATACAGGTTTTCAGGCGTATCGTAGGCTTCGACCATGCCGCTACGCATGACTACGATCCGATCGGCTATTGTTAAAGCCTCCTCCTGATTGTGCGTCACATGTATCGCCGTTAAACCCAGACCTTTAACGATCCTCCTGAGCTCATATCTTAGGTCGACTCTTATCCTTGGGTCTAACGCACCCAAAGGCTCGTCTAAAAGTAAAAGCTTAGCTCCTGTGGCCAACGCTCTAGCTATGGCTATCATCTGAGCTATTCCTCCGCTAAGCTCTCCCGGGTATAGGCCGCTATAGTCTATGGTCTTTAGGGTCCTCATGATCTCCCTGGCGATTCTATGGGATATACTCTTATCAAGCCCCTTAACTGTAGGCCCATAAAGGACGTTTTCCCAGCTGTTCATATGCGGAAACAAAGCGATACTTTGGAATACGAAGCCTACCCCCCTATACTCTGGGGGTTTATGGGTGACATCTTCTCCATCTATATAGACTTGACCTTCATCGGGCTTCAACAGACCGGCTATTATCCTGAGAAGTGTAGTCTTACCGCATCCGCTCGGGCCGAGTATGCATACATATTCTCCATTCTCTACCGTTAGGTTTATCCCACGTAAGGCTGTGATGTTTCCGAATCTTTTAACGATGTTCACAAGCTTAACTTCAGGCATCAGAAAACCCCCGAGACCTCAGCTAACACCGTTCTTAAGCCTCCCTTAAGATAGGGGAACAAGTAGACATCTCTAGGGTCTACGGTCAATGATATGGAACTTCCCCTCTCGATATCCTTCCTCTCAGTCTTAACGGATACTCTAGAACCATTATCCAGCTGAACAGTTACCCTCCTAAAGCCGAAGGAGAAAACCCAGTCCTCAACCTTACCTGTTAGACCATTTTTACCGTCTCCACCGATCTTGAAACTGCTCGGTTTGACGCCGACGATCACTAGCTCACCTTTTTTGAAGCCATTCCTAGAAGATTCGACCTTAAATCCTCCGCCGATATCCACTACCACCCTGTTCTCTGAAGACTCCTCGACGACGCCTTCCATGAGGTTCATCTCGGCTATGAAGCTTGCTACGAAGGCCGTTTTTGGATTCTCCATAATCTCCACCGGAGTACCTACCTGGACTATTTCACCCTTGTTAAGAATCGCTATGCGGTCGGCTACGGCTAAGGCCTCCTCGACATCGTTAGTTACATGAAGAACCGTCAGCCCAAGGCTCTTGGCAAGGTCTCTAAGCTCGTATTGAATCTCAGATTTTATCTTAGCGTCTAGCTGGCTGAGCGGCTCGTCTAAAAGCAGTATATCCACGCCCGCGGCTATGGTTCTAGCCAAGGCAACCCTCTGCTGCATACCTCCGCTGAGTTCCCGAGGATACGAATAGGCCCTATGGTCTAGATGCACCATCCTGAGAATATCCATCGCTTTCCTCTCAGACTCTTCAAGGCTTAACCCCTTAACCCTTAAACTGAAGGCGACGTTATCGAGTACCGTCATATGTGGGAAAAGAGCGAAGTTCTGAAAGAATAATGCAACACCCCGCTCCTCCGGTGGAAGGTCGTCTACCTGAACCTCGTTTATGTAGACTTCGCCGTTATCCTGTCTCAGAAGACCGGCTATTATCCTGAGAAGTGTAGTCTTACCCGCTCCTGTCGGGCCGAGAACCACTGCATACTCTCCGTCATAAATCTCCAAATCCACATCTTTAAGAGCCTCGACCCTATCGAACCGCTTCGAGATGTCGACGAGCCTAAGACTCCCCATCTAGCACAATAAGATGGCTAACACAGGTATAAAGCCTTAGCTACTTCCTTCTAGTGGCTAGCCTGAAGACGAATATCAGAGCCATGGATATGAATATGAGGTATGTCGACGTGAAGAGGGCGGCGGGGATAGCTAAAGACTCGACCATGTTAACCACGAGGGCAGATATAGGTATATCAGAGCCCATAACGATCATCGTAGCCCCGGTCTCGCCCAGTGAATGGGTGAACGATAGGATAGCCCCGGTTATTATACCCTCCTTAAGAACTGGGAGACTTATCTTCTCAGCCGTATAGTATGGGTTTGCACCGAGGGTTCTAGCAGCATCCTCGTAGAGCTTGATATCCGACCCCTCATAGACCGCTATGATCGTCTCGACTATCACCGGAACGGAGAATACTATATGCGTTAGTATTATAAGCCATATACCGGGTGTGATGAGCCCCATAAACTTAGGACCCCACATGAGCAGCGTCGACAATCCTAGGGCCGAGGAAGGTACTACAAGCGGTATCTTCAGTATGGCTCTTAAGACCCTACCGAATCTATACCTCTCGATTATGTATGCAAGAGGTATGGATAGGAACACAGAGATGTAAGTCGAAACAAATGCTGAGGTGAAAGAGATAGCCGTAGCCCTAAGTATCGCCGGGAGATAGTTTGGAGGTCCTAAAAGCTGATAGACCACACCTCCCTCCCTCTTACCGGTATAGGGGTCTGCGTACCAATAAGCGACGACAGACTCGCCCACCACTATGACGGGAATAACCACTAGAATAGCCACCGCAAATATGCATACAACGTATAGAAGGTTTCTAAGCCCCCTTTTCGATAGCTTCGATTCCAGTTTTAAGAAAACCTTCTCTAAGCCGGTTTTATATATCAGGGGTGGAGGCTTGATTATCCCCTGCTTACCGGTTAAAAGGAGTTCCACCGGCAGTATAATTAGCCAAGTTATGAGAACGAGAATAAGCCCTAAAAATGCCGCAGCGCCAAGCTTAAACTCGAACTCCCACCTCACGACAGCTATCGCCGCGGTTATCCTAACACCCGATACGACCATGGTTGCCCCCGTTTCACCCAACGACCTGGCGAACGCCAATACAGAGCCTGAGAAAACGGCGGGAAGAATTTGGGGTAGTAGGATTTTCCTGAAGGTCGTCAGGGAGGTAGCTCCTAATGTCCTAGAGGCATCCTCGTAGACTGGGTTTAACTCGACTAGTTTAGCCTGAAGGGTTCTAACGACGTAAGGTAGGGTTAGGCTTACATGGACTATAAGCATGAGAATCGGAATGCCTGTACCAGGGATGGTCGCGCTAGTTTCTAAGATTCCTCTACCTAGACCTAACCATCCTCCTATCCCTGAAACTGTGGTCCATGTCAGTAACGACGCAAACCCAAAACCTGAAGTCGGTATGACTAGGGGGAGGGTCACCAAAGTTTCGAGTAGGGTTTTACCTGGGAATCTCCCCCTAGCCAGTAGAAAAGCTAAGGGTATTCCCAACACCAGGTCTATAATAACCGCGGAAATAGAGAGTTTAAACGAAAACAGTAGGACGGATATTATCATTCTAAGATTTTCGTCTCCGACCAACGGGTTCTCGAATACCTCGTATCTAACCTCGTCGAAGTAAACGATCGGAAACGATGCTAAAAAGACCGTTGGAAGGAGGACTAAAACGGCTAAGGCGACCATAGTTGAACATAAGATAGTCTTAGAAAGGATTCTCCATATGGTCGGCATATCTTATCTACCCTCTGCTTCTAAGTTTAACCCATACCGTAAAGAGACCGTCTAGCACCTCTCCTTTAGGCGGATTGTGAAAAGTTACGTTTAACGTATAGCTTACACCATTTTCTGGGCTGAAGACCTCGGGGTCAAGCTCGACGTCGCTTCTAACAGGTCTAAAACCGTGCTTTACCGCCTTTTCCTGAGCCTCTTTGCTGAGGAGAAACTGTATGAACTCTTTAGCTATAGCCTTCTCTTCTTCACCGACCCATGGTGCGTTTAAGATAGCGAAGGGATGGTCGTTAAGTATGGTACCGAAGCTGGGATACACCGCCACAAGCTGGTCGTTCCATTTTCTCAAAGCCTTGACCGAGTTATCTATCACAACGTTCTCGTAGACCGAGAAAACCGTTATAGCCGAGGGACCGTTCTCCACCGCCCATCTACCGAAAAATCCGGTGCTCCTACCGTAGTAGACAGCCTTAGACTCTATCGTCTTAACAATCTCTTGGACATGCGGGTCGACTAAATCCTCTACCGTAAGCTCGTCGACAGGTTTATGAGCAGCCTCTGCTATCTCCAGTAGAACAGCTGTAACACCTCCGTTGCTCAACATCGGGTCTGGATGCCCATATTTAAACTCAACCCCCCTCTTAGCAAGCTCGTAAAGACTCAGAAACCCCGTGACTTTGTACTTTTCTAGGAAAGAACGCCAGGTTACTATCACCGTGGGGGTTATTAAGACCGGCTCCCATTCCTCGACGAGGGCGTATCTATAACCCAGTTTCTTCCACTTATAGTTTATGTAAGGGATCCATATGCTCGACGCCGGGCTCCAAACTACAGGCTTGACGGAACCGTGTAAAATTAGGTTTACTGTCTCATGGGAGCCCGCTACGGTAAGCTCGACCCTTATCTCGTAGCCGTGTTCCTCCTTGAATTTCTCTACAAACATCGGTACGACTTCCTCCATCCAGCTTTGTTTTTCACTTGTGTAGAGGACATGTAGAGTATGCTTTTTTTCACCTGGGATCAGCGATTTCAAAGCCTCAAGTGAAAACACGGCGGATATAATCGTGAAAAGCAAGAAGCCTATCAGAATTCCCACCAAAAGTAAGAGGTATCCCTCTGAGGGTATGATCCTTCGTCGTCTCCAAGACATCAATTATCCCCTCTGAGACTAAACATAGAATAGACAGAGCCTAAATAATCTTTTTTAGCATCCTATCTCTAACTAATTTAGTAATAGCTTACTCTGGAGGCTTACGAGTGAGTATGGAGCTTTTAGAATGGTTTCGTAGACGACGTAGAACCCTAGCTATAAGACATATCGAGTCGCACCTTAACCTAACCGTAGGTTGCGTCGAAGCATTATATGAGGCAATCGCTCTCTCCATAAGCGGTTTAGAAAGCCCCATCCAAAAGCTTAAAGAGCTTTCCCGTAAAGAGGAGGAGGCTGACTACGTTAGGAGAGATATCTTAAACGAGCTATCAGGTAGTGAGCTTCTGTCCGAGGATAAGGCTGTTTTGATGGATCTGGTAAGAAGGATCGATTGGATAGCTGACTGGGCTAGGGAAGCTGGCAGGATCATGTCCATTATTCGGATAGAGAAGCTTAACGAAGAGCTTAAGGATAACATCTTAAGGATGGCTGAGAGGGTTAAAGAATGCGTTTACATAGTTAAGAAATCTGTGAAGTTTCTGTTGACGGATGTAGATAAAGCTCTTGAAAACGCTGATCAGGTCGAAAAACTTGAAGAAAATATCGATGACCTCTATGAGAACTGTCGTAGGGTATTTGCTAAGGCTGAATGCTGTAGAGACTTTGCCATAGGCGAGGTGATAATGGTGGCTCAGTTTCTAGACGCTCTCGAAAACGTGGCGGATTGGTGTGAGAACACCGCAGACCAGGTTAGGGTTATAGCCGTTAGAGTTTCGAAGCCCGGAGGATGAGCCTTATGGTCGGATATAAGGTAGATGTGAAGGCGCTTGAGAAAAAGAACCGCGACGCATCTAAGGCTCTGCTAAGCTTTCTAGAGACTAAACTCGGCTCGAAGCTTGTTCTCAAAGATGGGATCATCGAGATACCCGATGCCGTGGGGTTGAGTAAAAAGACACTTAAAGTTTGGATTAAGCATCTGCTTCGAAAGGAGAGGTTGGAGGAGGACTTCAAGGTTTCGGTGGAAGGAGATGTATTAACCGTGAGAGCTAGAAGTTAATAATATTAGCATGGTCTCGATCTAAATTTTAGAGGTTTTACAATGAACGAGAGGACCATAGGGGCAATAATATGCGTTTCGAGTGTAATAACAGTATTACTTTACACATGGCTACTGTTCCTATCCCCATCTGATTGGCAGATTCTCGGTAGGCAACTTAGCTGGTGGGCCCTAGCGGTACCTGTTTACATACTCGTACTGGTCTTCTGGGGAATTCTCATATGGATAGGTTGGGCTATGGCGACTACTAAAACTCCGCCACCACCTTTGCCAGAAGGTGAGAAAGGGAAGGAGCGGCTATCTTCCTCTTCCTAGCATCCAGTTTTGACCAGGTTTTCTATTCAGTATAAGGCGTTTAACGTAATTTCTTCTATTCCTAACCTTGGGCGGTGGAAACTTCCTAGGTCTTCCAGGTATCTTAGGAGTCTGGCTTCTAACCTTACCGGCTTTAGTTAGGCTTCCATGGGTCGGCATGTGTCAAACACCTCCAGGAGGAGACTAGTCGAACAACCTTAAAAACTTGATGTTTAAACTATTTTTAGGCTTGACAGACCTAGCATCTATCGAACCCATGTTAAAAGTGGAAACGCTGGGTTTGCGGTTTAGGAACCCCCTCATATTAGCCGCTGGAATACTGGGTTTGACGGCTCCTATTCTCAAAAGAGTTATCGAATCTGGAGCCGGAGGAGTTGTCACCAAGTCCATAGGGCTTAAGCCTAGAAAAGGTCATCCAAATCCCACGGTCGTCGACCTAGGCTTCGGACTCCTTAACTCTATGGGATTGCCAAACCCAGGTCTGGAGGAGTTTATGAAAGAGCTAGAGACGCTTAGAGGCTTGGAAGCCCCCATCATATTGAGCATCTACGCGTTCTCCGAGGACGAATTGGTCGAAATCGGTAGAATCGTCTCAGACTTCAATGTAGTCTCCGCGGTCGAACTCAACGTCTCCTGTCCTCACGTGGATGGTATATCGGAAATCGCTAAAAACCCGGTCCTCGTAGAATCCTACGTTCAAACACTAAAGAGACATCTCGATAAGCCTGTCATAGTTAAGCTTTCACCCAACGTTTCCGATATAGTCAGAATCGCCGAGGCGGCTGTAGACGGCGGTGCTGACGCGTTAACGGCCATAAACACTGTTAGAGCCATGAGTATAGACATAGAGGTGGGTAGGCCGGTCTTAGCAGGGATCTTCGGAGGCTTATCAGGTCCAGCTATAAGACCGATAGCGGTTAGATGCGTCTACGAGATCACAGAATCCCTGAACGTACCGGTCTTCGGATGTGGAGGAATAGAGACCGCACATGATGTTATCGAATTCCTGATGGCTGGGGCTACGGCCGTTCAACTCGGTTCGGTCATAGCTAGAGGTGGACTAAGGGTTTTCAAGAGGATACTCAAGGGTTTGAGAGACTTTCTTGAGGAGAGGGGCTATAGTTCCATAGATGAGGTGAGGGGTTTAGCGCACAGGAGGTAGGTTTTGTGAGTACGAATATCAACTTTAGACGGATAGTAAAACTCGTCCGAGTCGTCGAAGAAAACCCGCGGGTTAAAACGTTCTGGTTTAAAGACGCTCTATGCTCGAAGGCTAAGCCAGGTCAGTTCATTATGGTCTGGATAATCGGGGTCGATGAGATACCCCTAAGCCTCTCCACGATAGGAGATTTATGCAGCGTAACCGTCGCTAAAGTTGGCGATGCAACCGAGGCTATGCATAGGCTAAAGCCGGATGACCTCATAGGCGTAAGAGGACCCTACGGTAACGGATTCAAGATCGTTAAAGGTCGCGTAGCCGTGGTGGCAGGCGGTGTAGGACTGGCTACCTTACTACCTTTGGTGGATAAGCTTAAAGACTATGGATGCTGGATCGAAGTGTTTCTAGGATTTAGAAGCAAACACGATGTCTTCCAACTAGCTAGGGTCGAGAGAGCGGTGAGACCGAACGGCGCTGTCATGATAGCGACGGATGATGGTAGCATCGGGTTTAAAGGCCTAGTCTCCGAGCTCTTCGAGACGCATTTGAAGAGGTCTAAACCTAGCTATGACGTGGTTTATACGTGCGGTCCACCGGCTATGATACGTAGGGTCTACGAGCTATGTGAGGCATGGAATCTAAAGATTCAGGCGAGCCTAGAGGCGTACATGAAATGCGGAATAGGCATATGCGGAAGTTGCTGTATAGGACCTTACAGAGTTTGCAAAGACGGCCCTGTCTTTTCAGCTCCTCAGCTGAGGAAGATGCCTGAACTAGGTCTGTACAAACGCGGTCCAGACGGCGTAAAGATACCCGTGTAGACAGGGAAAGCGTGACGGTAAAAGTAAAAGCCTAACCTGGGATAGATGTTTACTTGGGGTCTCTGTTGAACGGTGCTCCATATGTAGGCTATGTAGTGGCCGTTTCCCACTGTATACTTAACCAAACTACGCGATGGTTCTGGAAAGGTTCAGGTGGATGGGTCGAGGGGTTCATAGTCAAATTTCTCGAAAGACTTAAACCCTTGGGAATCGGTCTTTACCAGCTTCCATGTCCTGAATTCGGTTTTCTAGGTAATCCTAGGAAACCCATGACGAAGGAGGAGTATATGAGTCTACCTGGGTTTACAGACCACTGTAGGAAGCTGGCGGAAAAGGCCGTGGAGGACCTAACGGCTTTTACAAGGTTTTCGGCCGATCCAAAACTGAGGGTTCTAGCGGTAATAGGCGTAGAAGGCTCTCCGACATGCGGAGTCTACACGACATCCAAACGTACAGCTGTTGGAAGCATCCGGATTCCGGGAAAGGGAGTATTCATCGAGATGCTCGAGAAAATGCTGAAAGCCAAGGGTTTAGACGTAGCCTTCTACGGCTTAGATTTGAAGCAGCAAGATGAAACGGTAGCTAGGATAGTGAAGGCTCTCGAAAACCAGGTTAAAGACCCGGGACTTCTATGACGCCCCTATCCGCGTATACTTTGACGAACATACCTGTTTTGAAAACGTAGCTCTCAGGCTTATCCACCATAGGTATACCCGCTATTATCGCCCCAACCGCTATAATAGGTTCAGCCTCTAGGCATATTATGGCTGAGGGGGCCTTACCTCTCTTAGCTAGACCGTATAAGACATAAGATCCGACGGTCGAGCCCTTACCCCGAGGGAGTATCAGAACTTTACCCGATACGCTCTCTCCGTAAAGAGGATGCTTCTCGTCGCATATAACCCCTGTGGACCTATCAACTTGACCGAAGAAGCTTATCGGCTCAGGGGAGACCAAAGCATAGCCTTCACCGTATCCACCGGATATGCGTCTACACCGGATAATCGTAAGACCTCACCTCCCTATAACCGATTCTATACACTGCCTAAGATCTCCGAAGTACGCATCAACCTTAGCCAAAAGACGAGTGTAAAAGGCGGCTTTAGAGCTGTTTACCGCGACTCTCTCTATACCCATGTCTTTAAGCGGAGCTAAGGCCATACAGCCGTCTGCGTAAACTTCCCCCCCAGCGGCTCTTATGATATCTAGGTATCCGCACCTCTCGGCCATCCTCTTGACGGCTATCGAGGTGAAGACCCAAAGCCTAGAATCGTCTTTGATACGTCTACCCTTCACGAGTTCGGCGACTTCCTTAACCTCATCGAGAGACGCATGAGGGCATCCTATAGCCGCTAAGTCGACACGGTCGGGTATCGGCTTAAAGTAGTTCGTATACACTTCTCCAAGTTCAACCTCTCCGAACTGATGTCTCTCAACCCTCTCTACCAGCGCCGTTTTATGCTCAGGTGTAACACCTTCGACGTGATATAAAGCTACGCTACCCCCGGCACCTAAGCCGGCACCCAGAGCTTTCAAACGTACGCTATCCACACCCTTCAAGCCTTTGAAATACGGTACGTTAGACTCAGCTAGCTTACCAGCCCAATATCCTAAGGCACTATAATCACTTATCGTCTTAAGTTCAACCTCGACTTCTATGATTAAACCAGCTTTACGATTTTCGTCAAGGTGGTATCCATAATTAGGCGTTTTACCTATTATCGCCGACGCTAAGGCTGATGGCCCTCCCTCTCGGTTCGTCCTAGCTCCTAAGACGGAGTTAGCGTAGCACACGGCTGAGGACTCGGACCAAGCTACATGTTCACCGAGCATAGGAACCATACCTAGTAAGTATGGAGTACAGGAGCATAATGGTCTAACACCAAGCCTCTTATACGCTTCTATGATCCTAATTTGCTTTCTAGCGTACTCAGGGTCTACTCCCATGCGTCTCCAGTTTTCAAGGTCCATGCCGGCTGGGTTAAGCACCGCAGGTATCGTTACATGAGCTCCTTCTAACGACTCAAGCCATTCTATACCGTCGTCCCCTAAGGACGTATAACTGACACCGGCTATCTGAGCCGAAGAGACGGGTATAAGCCTATCCGCCTCATAGATCTCGCCTAAGGCTACCAGTATCTCCATAGCCTTCTGCCTAGCATAACCCTCTTCACCCTTGAGAATACGCTCCTCATGTCTGGTTAAGTACAAGTTTAAACGATCCTCCTGAAGGATCCCTTATTCATCTCCAAGGGTATCGTAGCATCTATGATCCACTTGGCTGTAAGGCCCTTTTTACCTTGAGACGGGTCTAGACTCGACCCCCTAGCGCCGGGGATCACAACGATGCCTTTATCCGGTTGAAGTCTAGTCGCTAAAGCCCATTCGACCTCATACGGGTTTTCGACGTCTATGTCGTCGTCCACCACTATAACCATCTTCAAACTCGGATGGGCTGCTAAGGCGGCTAATCCCGCGTTCTTTCCATCACCTTCACGAAGCTTCCTGATCGAAACCACAGCGTGGAGCCAGCAACATCCACCAGGTGTGAGGTATATCCTCTTAACGGTGGGTACAGTGTTTCTAACGATCCTAAGCATCCTAACCTCCTGAGGTACACCCATGAGATGCTTATGCTCCAGGCCACCAGGTAGTATTACATGCCATAATGCCTCATTCCGCATGTAAAGCCTCTCCACCTCTACGACGGGTTGACGCCTGACTATGTCTAAAGTTTCCGTCAAATCTACGAAGGGCCCCTCGTTCACCTCCACGTCTTTCAAGATTCTGCCGAGCATGACGACTTCAGCCTCCGCCGGTACGTCTAAACCGTCCAAGTCTACGCATTCAAATTCATGGAAAACCCTAGCTAACTGTAGCTCGTTAAGGTCCGGATAGGACGTAGCGGCGGCCATACATATCGATGGATGAACCCCTGAAACTATAGCAACCCTAGTGTCTCTACCAGCCTCCTTGTTAACCATATAAAACCTGTATAAATCTCTTGGAACGAGTCTGATCGCCAGCCTATTATCCTCAAGTAGCATAAGTCTGTGAAAGGATGCGTTCATCCTGCCGGTCTCAGGGTCTCTAGCCAATACTATCGTCCCTGTAGCGTAGTGTTTCTCAAGCCCTCTGTAAAACCGGGGAAAGGGTAAATGTCTTGAGATTTCCGGGTTCTCGAATTTTTCCCCCATAAAAGGCGCCGAATCCGTATACCCGTATGGCTTGGGATGTTCCAAGGCCTCGACCCAGACATCGTGAAGCTTATCATAGGGCACGTTTAAGGCCTTGGCCATCATCTTTCTCGAGGCGCATAGGTTCCCCACAACCCTCAGACCTCTATACCCTTTAACCCTATTGAAGACGACAGGTTTATCCTCTCTTTTCAAGTACTCGGTAAAACCGTAATCCGGCTCTACCTCATCGTCTACGTAAAGCACCTCAACCTCTTCTAAAAACCTCCTAAGCAGTTTTCTACACCCCTCTCAGAGAGACTCTAATGCCGGTGGTAAAATTTAACGTTAAGTTTAATCGCTCTTCCTAGCCATCGGGTAGCTTCCCAGAACTTTAACGAAGCTTGCGATCGCTTTAAGCTCCTCTATAGCTTCTTTGATTTCATCGTCGAATCTATGTCCCTCCATATCCATATAGAAGACGTATTCCCAAGGCTTACCTCTGGTTGGTCTAGACTCTATCTTAGTCAGGTTTATACCTCTAGCTGCGAACGGCTTTAAAGCCTCGTATAGCGCGCCGGGCTTATCAGGGACTGAGAAGATTAGAGAGGTCTTGTCGTTACCTGTGGGTGGATGGTCCTCAGGGCTTAAGACGAAGAACCTCGTATAGTTGTCGTGATAGTCTTGAATCGATTTAGCTAGTACTTCTAAGCCATAGATATCCGCCGTGAACTCGGACGCTATCGCCGCGGCACCCCTTAACCCTTTGACCACCTCGGCGGCTTTAGACGTGCTCTGGACCTCGACGACCTCGACCTGTGGAAGCATAGTTTCGATAAACCGCCTACATTGGGCTATGGCCTGGGGATGGGAGAAGATGACCCGTATATCTTCGACCCTAGAGCCTGGATTCGCCAGTAAACAATGTTCAACTTTAAGCTCGATTTCACCACAAACTTTCAAAGGCGTGTCGAAGAGAAGGTCTAGCGTGAGGTTTACTGAGCCCTCTAACGAGTTTTCTACGGGCACAACCCCCATATCGACCTCCCCTGCTACAACTCCTCTGAACACCTCGGGTATCGATGGCTTAGGTATGTACTCCATCTCAGCTCCATGGAAAAACTTCTTGGCAGCCTCCTCGGTGAACGAGCCTCTAGGCCCGAGATATGCAACTCTAATTCTATGCTGAGCCGAAAGGCATAATCCTATGATCTCTTTGAATATCGTCTCCACTATCGTCTTGTTAAGCCCAAGTTTATCGGCTTCATCCCTTATACGTTCTAGTATCCTCCTTTCACGTCCAATATCTCTAAGAGGCATGCTCAGCTCTCTTTTAACTTTTAAAATCTCCTTAGCTATCTTAACCCGCTCCTTTAGAAGCCTAAGAACCTCAGAGTCTATCCGATCTATCTGCTTCCTCAGTTCCTTAATATCCAAAAATCTACACCGACCCCCTAAAACTTAAGATGGCTTTGTATGGTTCTAAGGTTTAAGATTTACGGCCTAAAACCTTCGGTATCAAACCTAGCCCTATACAGTGGTCGGCTAGGGTGAACGCTATACAAGCCTCCACGACGGGTACGGCTCTAGGGACTATACACGGGTCGTGTCGACCCTTAACCTCTATAAATGTGTCGACCTTTTCACGTAGGTCTACCGTTCTCTGCCTTATAGCTATTGAAGGAGTGGGTTTAAAAGCAACTCTAACAGATATCGGCATCCCGTTTGATAAACCCCCTAGGATCCCACCTGAATTATTCGTTAAAGTCTCGACTCTATCGCCTCTGTAGACGTACTGGTCGTTAAACTCCGACCCTTTCATAGTAGCCGCCCTGAAGCCTGCCCCGAACTCTACGCCTTTAACGGCGGGTATGTTGAACAAGAGATGAGCTAGGTCTCCATCTAGGCTTCCGAATAACGGGTCTCCTAAACCCGGCGGTACGTTAAACGCTAAACCTTCGACAACCCCTCCTATGCTATCTCCCCTGGACTTAACCTCCCTTATGATAGCCTCCATCTTTTCCGATATCTCCCGGTCTACGCACCTGACAGGGCTTGCGTAAACCTTAGTACGCAGCTCTTCAAGGGTCGGCTTTCTGTCAAGTTTCACAGGACCTATTTGAACGGTATGGGCGTAAACCTCGATGCCGATCGTTGACAAGAGCTTTTTAGCCACAGCGCCGGACATGACGTACGCTATGGTTAAGCGTCCAGAGAACATCCCTCCTCCTCTATAATCGTTGAACCCTCCGTATCTGACGTAGGCTGGGTAATCCGCATGACCAGGTCTGGGTTTAAACCGGTATTCCTCATACACGGAAGAATCTACGTCTAGGTTTTTAACGACCATACATATCGGAGCACCTGTCGTGTAGCCTCTGAAGACGCCTGAAATGATCTCAACCTTGTCGGCCTCAGCCCTTGAGGAATATAACTCCGAAAGACCAGGCCGCCTCTTGTCAAGTTCTCTTTGAATATCCCCCTCCTTAAGCGGGAGACCTGCGGGACAGCCGTCTAAGACGACCCCTACAAGCCTTCCATGGCTCTCACCAAAGCATGTCATAATGAGATGACGGCCTATAGAGTTCAAAAAGATCCCATGCTTAAAAGGTATCTAAGGTGAATTTAGGGTTTCCCCAATAACACTCCGGTAAAAGGTTGCTTCATAAGACCAGCTTCAGTATCCTAGGGAACTTTAACCCCAAACCAGTTATCGTACAGCAGACTACGTCTCCGGGTTCTAGGGGTATATGTTTTAAAGCCGCTAAGGAGGCGGCTGAGGCAGGCTCGGCTATTATGCCTTCCTTCCTCACAAGAAGTTTTAGGGCTTTCTCTATCTCTGCGTCTGAGACGTCTACCGCAAAGCCGCTACTTTCCTGAAGGGTATTTCTAAGTCTTTCACCCTCGAGTCTGTGAAAGCCAGCTATACTATCTGCGACCCTTGTTTCCTCGGCTGTTGCAGCCACCATCACAGGTTTGACACCGGCATCCCTTAACCCAGTCCATACGCCTACGATATGAGTTCCGTTGTTCGTCGGACATATTACATATTTAGGCTTGAGTCTACTCGCGATCTCGGCTCCTATATGAGAGTTGCCTACGATCTTGGCATAGCAGACTCCTGGGTTAGCATCGTAAAAACCCATGGACTCGGCGTCTCTATTGCATCTCTCTATAGCCTCTTCATAGCCTCCTTTAACGATGTGTATCTTCGGGTGGAAAGCCTCTATCAACGCGAGCTTATCCGGATTTATACTCTCCGAGACGTATATGTGGCATTCGATCCCCGCCATAAAAGCGTAAGCGGCTAAAGATATCGCAGCGTTACCGGTGCTTGCACATCCGACGGACTTAAACCCCTTAGCCTTGACATCTCTTAAAACCTCCCAGCTCTCACGGTCCTTATGAGAGCCAGTCGGGTTTACAAGCTCAAGCTTACCGTAGACCTTAACCTCGAAGAGCCTGGAGAAGCTCCTAAGAAGCCTTAAAGGGGTTTTTCCGGGTTTAGGGATCATAAGACCACCTAGGAGACTCCTATAACCGATATAAAAATTAACCAAGCGTTCCTTTCCGGCTTATCACTTTAACGTCGACGCCTAAGTTCTTCAGATCCCGATAGAAGTCGGGGTATGATTTATTCACGCAAGACGCGTTCCTTATAACGGTCTCACCCTGAGCCTTTAAAGCGGCTACAGAGCATGCCATGGCTATTCTATGGTCGTTACTTGGGTCTATAACAGCCCCCCTTAACCTCGAAGGCCCCTCAACCGTTATGCAGTCTTCATAAGCCCTGATCCTTAAACCCATCTTACCCAGCTGAGACGTTAGAGCCTCGATTCTATCGGATTCTTTAAACCTGAGTCTAGATACACCGGTTATCTTGGACACTCCTTCACAAGAGGACGCTAAAACCGCTAGAATAGGCGCTAGGTCTGGGCTATCAGACACGTCTATTTCAAACGGCTCATAGACGCCTACCGAGCCGTTTACCTCCACGTACTGGTCTTCGACCCTAACATGGCAACCGACCTCTTCGAGAACTTTCAAAATGCGTCTATCGGGTTGAAGGCTGTCCTTCTTAAGTCCCTCGATTTTGACTCTACCACCTGTAACGGCTGCAGCAACCATCAAGACGGCTGCGGAGGAGTAGTCCCCCTCCACCATAGCTTTAAACGGTTTAAACTCGTAAGAGCCATTTACCTTGAAAACCCTATAGTCTTCAGACGCATAAACGTTCACTCCACATATCTTAAGGGTATCCAAGGTCATGTCGACGTAGGGCTTAGAAACCAAGGGCGTAGTCAACCGAATAATAGACTCCCCCTCAACCTTGGCCAAAGTAAACAACAGCCCAGATATGTATTGGGAACTTATGTCTCCTCTTATCTTCACAAGACCGGGCTTAAGAGAGCCCCCTAATACCGCTATAGGAGGCCGTCCGCCTCTAGATGAGTAGCATCGAATACCTAGTTGCCTCAACGCATCCAACAAAGGGCTCATAGGCCGTCTCCTAAGCGACCTATCGCCTGTAAGAACCGTTAGGCCGGATGCCAATGCCGATACCGCCGTAAAAATTCTCATAGTAGTTCCGGAGCCCCCGCAATATATAACATCTTCTGGAGACTCTGGAAATCCTCTACTTAGAAGCTTAACCTCTGAGCCTCTCCTATAGACCTTACATCCCATGAGCTTAACGGCTCTGAGCGTAGCCTTAGCGTCTAGACACGTCGAAGGGTTTTCGACTATGCTTAACCCCTCGCTAAGTAAAGCTGCTACGTAAAACCGGTGGGTCTGCGACTTAGACGGCGGCGCTTTAGCGATCCCGTTGACGACGCCGCTCTTTAAAACCGCTTTCATCGTTTGTCACCTGAGCATATGCGCTTTCTCGTTATTCACAGAGGTCTTGATGATAGTACCTCCTAGACTTTTCCATACTTCTATGATTCGTGGAATAGCATCTTCGTAGGCTATGGCCGCTATAGCAGGTCCTTTACCCGATAGACCTGATGCTACCGCGCCTAGTTCTAGTGCTTTAAAAATGGGTTCAACTCTATAGCCTAAGGCAGAAGCGCAAACAACGCCGTTAAGCTTCATAGCAGTCTGCCATCTACCTTCTAAAGCCTCTCTGAAAGCCGAGTCGAGGCCATCTGCCATAAGCTTAAGTCGAGATAAGTCTATCTTGGTGGTATACCGTTTAAACTCAGGGACGGATATGATAACCTTAAGCCGCTCATCCACCTCAAATCGCTTGAGAATCTTAAATGCCCTATTGTCGGTAACCGTTATCCCTCCTAGATAAGACGCAGATGCGTCGTCTAGTGCCCCCGTAACCGTCACTCCTGCATCAAAGCTTGCTTCGACACCGAGCCTTAAGATTTCCATATCGGGTAAACGCTCGTCTAGGGCGTTTAACGTTGCTAAGACTACGGCGTTTGATGCTACACTGCTGCTTTTAAGACCCTTAGCTATCGGGATATTCGATTCAGTCTCGACATATGCTCCATATATCTTCTCGAGACCAAATCTCTTGAGAACCCTAAGAACACATTTTTTCATGAGGGTCTTATCCTCTCTCGGGTCTGAAAGTATAGCCCCCTCCACTATACCCGGTTTATCGGTCAACCTGACCCTCGCCCTAGTCCAAAGCTTGACACCCAGAGCTGCTCCTCTACCGGTTGCCAAGGCATTTACAACCGTGATGGCGCCGTAAGCTACTGCTTCACCTACAGCCAAGACGTCTCCTCCTAACCTCCTCGATGGCCTTTTTGAGAAGCCCGACAGGTGGTTCAAGATTAAACCATATCTTAAATGCCTCAATACCTTGATGTAAGAGCATCTCTAAGCCGTCCAACGTAGTAGCCCCTACTTCCCTAGCCTCTTTAAGAAGCCTCGTCTCAAGCGGGTTGTAAACTATATCGAACACTATCAGCTCCTTCCTCAGAAGCCTCTTGGGAACAGGTGTCTCCGCATCCTTGGGTTTCATACCGACCGATGTAGCGTTTATCAGGATGTCGGCTCGAGGAACACATTCGGTCAACGAGTCTATGGTTAACTGTTTCCAGGAGACCTCGGCTAAACCATCTGAAAGCTCCTCGGCTAGGGATTTAGCCTTCTCGGCGGTTCGGTTTAAAATCGTTAAGCGGCATGGAATCTCGGAAAGAGCGTACGCGATCGCTCTGCCCGCGCTACCGGCTCCTAGGAGAACTATGCTTAAGCCGTCTAGTTTGAGGTCTCTATCCTCTAAAGCCTTGACGACGCCGACGCCATCTGTGTTAAATCCTATGAATTCACCGTGGTCGTTTAGAACAGTATTAACCACACCTATCTTAGCCGCCCTCGGGTCTAACTTATCCAAGAAAACCACTATATCCCTTTTCAAAGGGGTCGTAACGTTAAACCCTTTAACCCCTATTGCTCTAAATCCCTCGACTACGGTCTCAAGCCTCTCCTTAGTTACCCTGAAAGCCATATAGACATAGTTTAACCCTAGTTCCTCGAAGGATAGGTTATGCATCATAGGGCTTAGAGAATGTTCAACAGGGTCTCCTATAAGGCATAGAAGCCTCGTCTTACCGTCTATCCTCAACTCTCTAACCCTCCGATGAGCTTAACGATCGTTCTTAAGTCCTCGACCGTCAGCTGGCCTGGAGCCGTTTCCAAGCCCCTCCTAAGAGAAGCGTAAGTGAAGAACCCACCATATAGGGGGCTTAAGACTCGGGAGACCAAGCCCAGCTCGCCCATAGCGAAGCATACGGCTCTAATATCACTTCTTAGTCCCGATAATAAGGTTAGACAAGTGAGGTTATCCCTTAGGCTTCTAGCATAAGTGACGAGTTTACATACATCTGGTTGATAACTCAGTTCTCTTGAGAGCAGCCATCTGAGTTCTTCGATATCGGGGGTTCTCTTAAAATCATGGTGAGAAACGATCACCTTAATGCCGAGCCCTTTGAGCTCCTCAACTAATCCATCTATACCGGGTGTGTCTAGTTCTAAATCCACGTATTCGAAGCCTAAGACAGCCGACTTCCGTAGAATATCTATCCGTTCAACCTCTTCTCCTTCGAACATACCACCCTGCCTCTTAGGTCGAAGGGTAGCGATAAGAGGAAGTCTAGTCGAACAAGGCAATTCCCCCAGGCCGTCAAGCTTCGTCATATGGTCTAATCGAACCTCGGCAAGGTCTACAGATAATGCCTCCGCCTCCTCGAGCAGTCTAACGGCTTCCTTACCGTCCCTAGCCTTTATACAAACACACACCCTATAGTTCTTAGTCAAACTTGAAAGTTCACCTCTCGATTATCCTCTCTCCCTTTACAAGAGTTCCGAAGTGCCTTCCCCCCTCCTCTTGAACAAATATGAGAATCTCATCCCCCGGCGAAAGCTCAGCCAGCGATATCGACCCCTCTGGGGTAACGAATCTTATGGTTTCGGCGTCTTGAACAACAACCTTATAGACCTTTCCTTCGTACTCGGCTTCGACGAGTTTAAGGGGTCTCCATTCTATCTTAACCCTGCAAAGCTCCACTTCTCTGAAAGTTCCGTCGCCTTTAACCGCTAGGAGGGTCTCACCTGCCCTAAGCTCCGATAGGTATCTGGTCTTTCCACTAGGAGCGAGGATATACAATGCGGGTGGACCTGCGTTGACTCTGAAGGGTCTGGCTTCGACGTAGGGGTTTCCATGCACCTCTGCTTCTATAAGGAAAAGCCCTGCCGACTGACATCCTACTAGAAACCCCTCGCACGGGCTTAGCATGTCGCACGTGTCTAAGCATACCCTAGCTCCGAGCTTAAGAGGTCTAATGGATATGACCTTGGCTCTCCTCAGCTCTAAAACATTGGTTTTTAAAACTACTCTATCGACGGATTCCCGTAGCTTCCTAACCTCCTTTGGGTCATCAGTTTCTATCAAAACACCATCGACACCCAGTTCAAGAACCTTCAGAAGGGTTTCGGCATCCTCTATTCCGGAAGCCTCCGCTATTATCTTGGTTCTACCGTGAAGCTTTGCAACTAAATTCTCTAACGGAATGATCTTCCAGTCAGAGCATCTAACGAGAACGTATCTGCACCCCATATCAGAGGCTTTGACAGCCTTTTCCTCGTCCCCCCCGCTTTTGACTTCGATTTTTAAGCAAGAGTTCGGAGAAACGTCCTCTAGGCGAGAGACGAGTTTCAGATCCCCCAATCTCTCTGAAACGGTCTTAACATCAAGAGATTTAGCCTCTGAAGCCAATCGTTCATCCTCGACCAGATAGTAGTCCACAAGCCCCCTGGTCTCTTCCACAAATCGTCTAAACCCTTCAGGTTCACCGCGGAATCGAATCCAAACTTCTTTAGCCAAGCCTAACCACCACGTAAGATCTCTAATGCCTCGTCTACGCTAAGTCCCTCATGCACGATACCTGCGACAGCTTTAGCCATCAGCTCAGGGTTATCATGTTGGAAGATGTTCCTACCCATCGAGACTCCTGCTCCACCCGCGTCTATAGAGTCTTTGACCATCTGAAGGACCTCCTTGACCGAGTGAGCTTTAGGCCCACCAGCTATGACGACAGGAACGGGACATCCATCGACGACTCTTCTAAAGCTTTCGACGCTACCGGTATAGTTTGTCTTAACGACATCGGCTCCGAGTTCAGCCGCTACCCTGGCTACGTGGGCCACCAACTCTGGATCATGTTGATTCGAAATCTTCGGGCCTCTGGGATAAGCCATGACTAGAAGAGGCATACCCCAGTCTTCACATGACTCAGCGACCAAACCTAGGAGGTTGAGCATCTCAGGTTCTCTTTCGCATCCTATGTTCACGTGCATGGATAATCCATCCGCCCCTAGCCTAATGGCTTCTTCGACCGAGGCTACTACAACCTTCCAATTCGGGTCTGGACCGAGCCTTGTGCTAGCGGATATGTGCACAATAAGCCCTATACCGCGAGTATCTATTCTCTTAGCCCAACCCTTATGGACAAGGACAGCGTCTACACCGCCTTTTTTCAAAACCTCTACAGTCTTAGATATGTTTACTATCCCCTTCACCGGTCCAAGCGTCACTCCATGGTCCATAGGGACTATCACTGTTCTACAGTCGCTTCGAAAGATCCGGGAGAGTCTTCTAACCTTCCCGTTCACGGAAATCCCTCCTCTAACAAATGTATCCCTCCTTATATAGAAGTTCGGCTAACAAGACGGCGCCCTTGGCCGCGCCCATCTTAGTGTTATGAGAGAGAAGAACGTATTTTATGCCGTTTTCGAGAGCCGGGTCTTCTCTAACCCTACCGACTACGGTGGCCATACCGTCTTCTGTGTTCCTATCAAGCCTAGGCTGGGGTCTAAACGGGTCTTCGTGAACGACTATCATCCTCTTAGGAGATGAGGGCAATCCCATATCTGAGCATCCTCTAAACTCTCTTAAAACCTTCTTAACCTCGTCTACGGTAGCTTTTTTCTCGGTGGAGAGGAATACGCACTCTGTGTGGCCGTCTCTAACGTTAACCCTAGTACACGTGCAGCTGACTTTAAACCTGGCAGGCTTGACGTGGTCTCCCGCATAATTGCCAAGTATCTTCAAGGTTTCCTTCTGAACTTTTTCCTCCTCCTTAGGTATGTAGGGGATTACGTTGTCAAGTATATCCAGCCCTATAACGCCTGGAGACCTCCCAGCACCTGATAAAGCCTGTAAAGATGTCATGAGCACGATTTTAAGCCCGAACGCATCCATTATAGGCTTAAGGGATATAGCCAAGCCAGTCGTCGTACAGTTCGGTATCGGAGCTATAAAACCCTTCCAGCCCCTATTCTGTCTCTGTCTCTCTATGAGGGGGGCATGGTCGTGATTCACCCCTGGAATTATCAACGGCACATCTTCCTCATATCTGAAAGCCGAAGCCGTACTTATGACGGGTTTCTTCTCAGCTATCTTAGGCTCGATTTCCCTAGCTACATCTGATTCTACGGCCGTGAAGACTAAGTCTACATCGTCCAAAAGCTCCTCTCTAAAGCTCTCCACTACGATTTCTCTGAACTGCTCCGGTAAAGGCTCGTCACAATACCATCTTATGGAGCCTGTCGCTCTATCCCTTATAGCGTCGACGTAGCGTTTGCCCGCTGACCTAGGGGAAGCTACGAGCTTAGCGACATGAAACCATGGATGGTCTGCTAAGGCCACCAGAAACTGTTGACCAACGACCCCTGTCGCGCCTATGACCATTACCTCAACCATGGTTTCCACCCCTGTTTAACGACTCGTCTATCAGCTTAGCTGCCTCTTCAACTTTATCTCTGTCAAGTATCACCACCACGCTTGAAGTTATCGTAAGCATACCGTGTATATTCATCCCCCTCTCCTTCAATGGACCAGAGATCTTGAATATGATCCCCGGCGTCTCCTCAAGGCCTAAACCCTTAACTCTAACCATGGATAATTTTCTCTTTAAGGCCACGGCGATGAGAACTTCTTGGTTTTCTAAAACCACAGAGTGGGCTCTCTTGGCCGCTTCTACGCCCTTAGTCTCTGGGATATAGAGAATTATCGAGTCAGAATCTGTAGATATGCCTAGAGGACTTAGACCACAATCGCCGATGGCTTTAAGAAGCTTGGCTAAGACCTCTGGTCGACTTGTGATGTTCCTGCCTACGACCGTTAGGGCTGCGACGTTTTTTTCGCAGACCTCTACATCGAATTTTAAGCCTGGGTTAGATAACGAGCCTTTGATGGTCGTACCCTCCGCGTCTAAGCTACCGGTTTTAAAGCTTATGAGCTTCACCGAGATGTTCGATGGTTTATACTTCAAAGTTTTCTTCTTGATGAACTTCACGTCTGAATCGGCTAAGCCGGCCAGGGTCTTAACGTCGACTTCCTTCAGAACCTTCGGGTTGCTTACGACCTTCGGGTCTCCCGTCATTATACCGTCGACATCCGAGACGAGCACGACTTTTTCAGAGTCTAACGCCTTACCTATGAGCAAAGCCGTTATATCGCTTCCACCCCTACCGAGGGTTGTAGTACGTCCATCTAAAGTTTTACCTATGAAGCCAGGTATAACCGGAACTATATTCTTCTCGACTAGCGGCTTTACTACCCTCTTGATCCGTTCGTATGTCAGCGGTAGAATCGGTTCAGCATTGCCGAAAACATCGTTCGTGATTATAGGCCATTCATCCATACATGGGTCTAGGTAAACGGCTTCTAAGCTGAAGGTCTTCAAAACCGATGCGAAAACTCGGGCGCTCGTCCTCTCTCCCATAGAGAGTATATCGTCGAGATCCTCGGGAGATATTCTATTCTCCGAGGCTTCGCGGGCCAGTTTTATGAGGTCATCCGTAGTATGACCAATCGCTGATACAACCACTACGGGTTTCAATCCGTTTTTGACGGCTTTAACGACCATCTCAGCGGCTGCTCTAACCCTAGAGCCGTCCGACAGGGTCTTCCCACCGAATTTCGCGACGATAACCTTCCCGCCAGAGACCATGGAGAACACCTCCGGAGAGGATGACGGAGAAAGAGAACCGGAGACGGTCCCCAGCTTCAAAAGCTATAGAAGAAGAAATAGCTAAAGCTATAGCTGTCAAAGGTTTTTCCGAAGCCGGGGCATAGATTCTCCGTGTTAAACATCGGCTATCTTGTCTCTTAATTAGACACTCTTATGCTTATAAATTTTTGCATAGAAAACTCTGAAAAATAACACTCCGAAGCATATTTCCAAGAACAATAAAAAGGGTTACTTGAAGTGTCTAGCCATCTCCTCGTTCCCAGGTAGCGAAAGTAAGTCGTCTATTACCTTATTCACCTGTTCATTCGACTTTGTCCTCGGGTCTACTATGAGCCACTCGAATAGCAGGTCTCTTCCACCTTCCAGAAATGCCTCGAGAGCCCATTCCATCCTCAGCATCCTCGGATATATGACGTAGTTCATCACACGCTTAGGTAAGGACCCTGAGTATATTCTGTGTACACCTTTGCCATCTACCTCAGCTGGTACCTCGACCACTACGTCGTCGGGAATACCGGTTATCATCCCTTCATTCGGAATATTAACCTGGTATACACCTTTCCGGTCGTTTGCTATGGAGTTTATTATAGGTACGACAGATTCTTCACTTAAACGAGATGGAAATATGTCCGTCAACGGTTTAGTCTGGTCGCGGACTCGCTCAGTTAAGTAATCTATCCACTTCCTCTGGTTCTCTAGGTAGATACGCCAACCTATCTCAGAGTCTGGGCCACCGGCGGGGCCAAACCACCGCTTCTTTAATTCTAGGTTCCAATGGTATTTCCACGTACCGCTCCGTATGGTATCGCCCACCGGGAAAAGCCCATACGTCTTATACATATCCACTGCCGCGGGGGACATCTGTAGGTCGAAGGGACTTTTCTGAGTCTTATACCAAGTCTTCCAGTACTCTTGCGACTTCTTCTCGATCCATTCGTCTATAAGCGGATACGCATCCTCTCCCTTATACCGGAACTTCGTCAGCCATATGCAGTGGTTGAACCCTATAGCCTCCATCTCTACATCGTTCAGATCCAACCCTAGGACATGTGCTATATCCCTAGCCTCCAAGTGTCCGTGACAGAGACCTATAACCTTCACCTTGCTTTCCCTTGAGATGAGCGCAGTACCCTCGAATACGGGGTTTGCAAGTAAAATTAACCACGCATCTGGACATATGTCTTCCATATCTCGGGCTACATCCATCATAAGTTTAAACTGATAGTAACCCCAGATCGTATGATAGTCTGAAACCATATTCCACTCTACGCTGTTTATACCCCTATAATACCCATGTTTCTCAGAGATCCTCCTCATATCCTCATAATACTGATGCCCTCCCGCCATGGCAGTGTTTATCACAAAGTCGGCGTCTCTCAAAGACTCTCGTCTATCCGTGGTTTTCTCGAACTTTAAATCAGCCCCCACCTCAGAGGCATATCGTTTAGCGAAGAGATAACTAAGGTTTAAACGCTCCTCGTTTATATCCATGAGTGAGACTGTACTACCCCATAGGCTTTTGGTCAGGCAAATGTCGTGAATCAGGGTCGAGAACCAAGCTATACTTCCTGCTCCTATTACAGAGATCTTAACCATAGGACGCACTCGATTTCAGAAGAGCAGCGCATTTTATTTAAGTCTTACCAAGAACCATCACGCTTAATAAGCCCTCTACAGAACCCCTCATGTATGGCCGCTAAACGTTTCAAAGGAGGCTATACCGGTCGGATATTACGGGTAAATCTAAGCGTCTCTTCATACTCTATAGAGCCTTTAGACGAAGCCGTGGCCGAAAAGTTCATAGGTGGAAGCGGATATGCCGCATGGATTATATACCGGGAAACCCCGATGGATGTAGACCCCCTAAGCCCCTATAACAAACTGATCTTCATGACCGGGCCTCTGACCGGGACGATAACTCCGTCGGCCGGGCGCTATACGGTCTGTGCTCTATCGCCCCTGACGGGTATATGGGCTGAGTCCCATTCAGCCGGTTACTGGGGTCCAGAGCTTAAGTTCGCGGGTTTCGACGGGGTGATCGTCGAAGGCAAGGCCGATAAGCCTGTGTATCTCTGGATCCACGAAGATGGATGCGAGATAAGGGACGCCAAGCATCTCTGGGGCTTAGACACTTACGAGTGTGAAGACGCCCTGAAGAAGGAGCTGGAACCCGGCGTCAAGGTGGCTTGCATAGGTCCGGCAGGTGAGAGGCTTGTAAGATACGCGAATATAATAAACGATAGAGGTAGGGCGGCTGGTAGATGCGGGCTTGGAGCAGTTATGGGTTCTAAAAACCTGAAGGCCATAGCCGTTAAAGGCTCTGTTAGAACCATACCGGCCGCCGAGGAGGCCAGGCTCTCTTCTTATATAAGGAGGCTTTACGTAACTATCAGAAGCCATCCGACCGTTCAGATATACTCTTCCTACGGTACGGACGGTATTATGGAGATGATGTATGAGTACGGGGACGTACCAATAAAGCATTTCACCTTAGGTGTCTGGGATGGTATAAAGAAAATCAGCGGGGAGGCGATGTCTAAGAGTATCTTGAAGAGGAATTGGGCGTGTTTTAGATGCCCGATAGCATGCGGCAGAATAGTAGAGGTCAAAGAGGGGCCTTATAAGACTGAGGAAGGGATGGGTCCCGAATACGAGACCGTAGCTTCCCTAGGAGCACTATGTTTAATCGATAACCTTGAAGCCTTAGCCAAGGCTAACGAGTTATGTAACCGATATGGTATAGATACCATAACCACAGGTGTCTCTATAGCGTTCCTCATGGAATGCTGCGACAGGGGGTTAGTCTCTAGAGAGGTCGACGGTTTGGAGATTCGATGGGGCGACCCTGACTTGTTGATCGAACTCATAAAGCGAATAGCTTTCCGCAGGGGCATAGGTGCCCTACTCTCCGAGGGGGTTAGAAGAATGTCCAAGCAGATCGGTGGGGAGGCCGAACGCATAGCTATGCACGTTAAGGGGCTCGAGATACCGATGCACGACCCCAGGGCTTTTAAAGGCATGGGTCTCCAGTATGCTACCTCACACAGAGGCGCCTGCCATCTTAGGGGTGAAGTATTTCTCATAGAGCAAGGTGAACGTATACCAGACTTAGGTATACATGAGAGGGTATACAGGTTCGACCTAGAGTCCAAGCCTAAGATCGTCAAGACTATGCAGGATTGGCATGATGTATTGGACTCGTTGATTCTATGTAAGTTTACCTTCATACCACCCGCGGCTGTGGCTGCTATATTGTCCATGGTCACCGGCCAGCGTATAACGGTTAAGGCTCTCATGGAGATAGGGGAACGCATCTACAACCTCAAACGGGTTATATGCGTTAAGAGGGGTGTGAGAGCTAAGGACGATAGGCTTCCGGAGAGGCTCCTTAAGGAACCCTTGAAAGAGGGTGGAGCTACAGGTCAGATAGTGGAGCTCGATAAGATGTTACCCGAATACTATAGGCTCAGAGGATGGAGGAGTGATGGTGTGCCGAGCCGTGAAAGGCTTAAGCAACTTGGTCTAGAGGGGGTGGCTGAAGACCTATATAAGTGCACGGCTGGTGGCTAGTGTTTCCCTACGTCTATAATCTCAGGTTCTTCAGGCTCCTTAGACATGAGGATCGCCGCAGAGGATATTATCATAGCTATGACGAGCATTATCGTTACGACTATAACTGTTTTCTCGACGGTATCGTAGTAGGTTTGTCCTTCGTATTGGGGAAGAAAAACGTTCCATATATAGTAGAAGAGCATAGCGAAGAGAATTACGTTCACCATAAGGAAAATACTTCTAGCTTTAATTCTCAAACACTATCACCTTTACAATAAACAACTCCCTTAAACCTTCTGATAAAGTTCGGACACGTGAAGCATTCGAGAAAGGAAACCGTACGGTTCTTAACGGGGCAATCCACGGCTTCCCTCCGCATCCTTCTGACAAACTTAGCTCCTAAACCCTCCACTTTATCTAAAAGGCTACGGTCGACCCTCATAGCTCTCTTCAAAGGCTTAACCTCGAGCCGATACTTCTCGACCGCCAACAGCAACCCTTAACTAAGATCTTCCTGCTACTATAGATAAGCTTAACCAGAGAATACGGCTCGGGGTCTAGAATTGAAGGCCATACGTCACGTGAAAGTCAAGCCTCGCATGGACGTTTCGATGCTTTTGGAAGAGTTCGGTAACTGCTCCTTCACCGCGAGACGACTTCACGAAGCCTACAGCATATTGGTACGTATGGTAGATGACCCTGATTGCCTAAAGTTCCTAACGGTTGCAGGTGCCGCCGTCCCAGGAGGTTTGAGGCTAGTGATATCTGACCTGTTGAAGAGGAGGCTGTTCGACGTTTTAGTTACTACCGGGGCTAATCTGACACATGACTTTTTAGAGGCTATTGGCGAACATCACCTGAGAGGTAGTCCATACATCGACGATCAAGAGCTTAGAGAAAAGGGCTTGAGTAGAATATACGACGTTTATGTTAAGGTGGAGAGCTTCACGGCCATGGAGAGGAAGTTGCGAGAGCTTCTTAAGAGTTTCCCCCAGAGGACCATGAGCGGTAGGGAGTTCCTAAGTAAACTAGGTGAACAGCTTGAAGATGAAAACTCTATACTGAGGGTTTGTAGTGAAAGAGGGATACCGATATTCTGCCCGGCTTTAAACGATAGCATACTAGGTCTACAGGTATGGATGTACACTCAGACCAGCGGTCTAAAGGTAGACCTGTTCAAAGACCAAGCTGAGATACTGGACCTAGTATGGTCTTCCAAGAAAACCGGTGCCCTCATACTTGGCGGGGGTGTGCCGAAGAATTATCTCAACCAAGCCCTTATGACCGCTTCGAAGCCCCTAACATACGCCGTCCAAATAACGACGGACAGGCCTGAATACGGTGGGCTGTCCGGTGCAACGTTCGAGGAAGCCGTAAGCTGGGGTAAAGTGAAACCTGACGCCTATAAGGTCACGGTACCCTGCGATTTCACGGTGGCATTACCTATTTTGGCGGCGGCGCTTATCGATAAGACAAGCCCAAGCTAAAGAGGTGATCCTTCTGGCTAGGCTTACGATCCATCCTCTAGGTTTAAGGATTGAAGTACATAAAGGGGAAACGATTCTTGAAGCTATTGGAAGAAGCGGCGTAAAGCTTCCGAGTATATGTGGTGGTAAAGGTCTATGTGGTAAATGCGTAATCCGAGTTTTAAAGGGTGATGTCTCCTCTCCTTCAAGACAAGAACTCAAACTCTTAGGTGAAAAAATTAGAATGGGTTTCAGGCTGGCCTGTCAGACAAAGATACTAGGAGACGTGGAGGTGGAGATACCGAGAGAAAGTCTAAAAAGAGTTCCTAGGATTGTGGTCGAAGGGCTAGAAGCTGCTGTGACGTTTAACCCGATGGTTAGAGAGGTCTATGTTCATGTAGATAAACCGGGTTTAACCGATTTGAGGGCGGATTATCGAAGGCTTTTAGACGCTCTAAAAGCATCTATAGATGTCGAAGCGGCATCTAGGCCGAATCTCCGCGTTATAAGGAAGCTACCCGCTGTTTTCAGAACTAGCGGATGGAGTATTAGAGTTGTCTACCACACCAAATTAGGGATTTTAGACGTTAACCCCATTGATAAAGAGGTTGGATTATACGGCTTAGCCGTGGACATAGGTACGACCAAGCTTGCCATATACCTTGTAGACCTCAGGACGGGCAAGACCGAGACCGCGAAGTCTATGTTAAACCCTCAAGTCCGATATGGAGAGGATGTGATCTCCAGAATCTCATACGCGTCTAACCCTGAAAGAACAACGGTTCTTCAAAGAGCGGTTATAGAGGGGCTGAACAATCTCATAGAGGAGGCTTGTGAGTATACGGAGGTGGATCCTCAGGAGATATATGAGATTGTAGCCGTCGGGAACACGGTCATGCACCATATACTTCTCGGAATAACACCTAAGACCCTGGGTTTAGCGCCTTTCGCTCCGGTGGTGCAGGATTCCATAGACTTACCGGCTTCTGAGCTAGGGTTAAGGGTTAACGAGTCGGCTAATCTCCACTTTTTACCGGTAGTAGCTGGTTTTGTGGGGGCGGATGCCATAGCCGATGTCATAGCTACTAGAGTCTACGAGTCCAAGAAGCCTAGCATGGTCATAGATGTCGGTACGAACACGGAGATAATCCTTAACGACGGGGAAAACTTGTACGCATGTAGCTGTGCTTCGGGTCCTGCCTTTGAGGGTGCTCGTATAAGGCATGGTATGAGAGCCGCTGAAGGTGCGATAGAGAGCATACGCATAGATTCTGACGGAATTAGCTATAAGGTCGTAGGAGACGTTAAACCGATAGGGATATGCGGTTCAGGTGTCGTAGACGCGGTCTCCGAGCTTTTACGTGTAGGGGTGTTAAGTCTAGACGGTAGGTTTAGAGTGTCTAAGATGCCTAGTAGATTTGTCAAGGGTAGTTTGGGCTACGAGTTTGTTTTAGCCAAGCCTGAAGAAACCGGTGTAGGTGAAGCTATAACCATAACCCAGAGGGACATAAGGGAGATCCAGCTCGCTAAGTCCGCTATCGCCACCGGTATAAGCCTATTGATGAAGGAGGCAGGTGTCGAATTGGAAGAGCTATCGGCGATTTATCTGGCCGGCTCCTTCGGTTCTTATATAAACCCTAGAAGTGCGGTAAGAATAGGTCTACTACCTAACGTAAGTCTTGACAAGATTAAAAGCGTAGGTAACTCTGCAGGAGCTGGTGCTAAGATGTGTCTCATATCTCAAGAGGAGAGGGCTAGAGCTAGGATCTTAGCTCAGCGCATAAGGTTTGTAGAATTCTACCTTAAACCCGAGTTCAAGAAGGTCTTCTTAGAAAACCTCAACTTTCCCAAAGCTGAAGAGTTATTCTAACAACTTCAGCTTACCAGTTATTTTATCGACTAGCTCTCTAGGCGCCGGACCGACGGCTAGGCATGTGATAGTTCCAGGTGGAAGCTCGGTTAAACCCCTATCCTTAATGAGAGCGTTTGGTATACCTAGCCTGTCCGCCTCCTTTTTAAGAGCCATAAGCTCTTCTAGGGAGTCCACTTTTAAGACGACTTTCCGCTGTCCCTCTTTAAGCCAAGCCTCAAACCACTCTGAGCGTTTTCTCCTAGCCTCCTCTGAGGCTGCGACCGCTGCGTGGGCTACCTGGGCGGAGAGTTTTCCACAACTTATAACCAGGTCGGTTCGGACTATTATGTTCTGGGTGTAATTGAATGGGCTTAACTTGGACATCTTCGTCTCTCGAATCTAATGATCTGATGTCGGGAATAAGTTTTTAACGACGCCGATCTCGTAATATATCGAGGGAATCTGATGGTTAAGTGTGAATACTGCGGTAAAGAAGTAGTCTTACCGTTCAGATGTCCATATTGTAGGAAATACTTCTGCTACGAGCATAGGCTTCCGGAGAACCACGGTTGCAAGGAGCTTAGGTCAAGGTTCTATGTCCCACGTCTTACCCCTAGAACACCTGCTAGAACCTTAACCCAGGCAAGCATGGCTAAACCTAAGTTTTCAGATGTGTTCAAGATGACCAGTTCGACCGAGGTTAAACATCTGGCGATTGGGTTAGCCGTTTTTGCGTTGATAGGGTTCTCTATGCTCGCCGAGTCGATGCCCATCTTTCTTCTAAAGCCCGATATACTCCTCGTGACTTTAACCGGTATGTTGACTTCTTTCCTTATTCACGAACTCGCCCATAAGCTCGCTGCTCAGAGAATGGGGTATTGGGCCGAGTTTAGGCTCAGCATATCAGGCCTATTCATGACGCTTCTATCGATTATATTACCCATCAAAATAGTGGCCCCAGGTGCGGTTAAGGTGATCGGGCTGAGGTTCAGTAAAGAAGATGTGGGTAAGGTGGCGCTTATGGGACCATTGACGAACGTGGTTCAAGCGGTAATATACATAGCCCTGAGAAGGTTCGTGGCTTTTGGAAGCCTTATGAGCATAGCTCTGCATATACTAGCGGTTCTGAATTTAAGCTTAGCCTTGTTTAATCTCATACCCTTCGGTCCCTTGGATGGAGCTAAGGTCTTCAGATGGAGTAGAAGTGTCTGGTTTTCGGTTCTTGTATCCGTATTAGCTGTTTGGCTTAGTCTCTCTACGCCGTTTTAACGATGTTTTTAAACGTTTAAACACGGAAACTTTATGAATATCTCTTAGAGAAAAATCCCTCGAAAATCATGAAAGCCGTCTTCAAGGGTCTTTGTCCTAACTGCGGAGGTGATATAGACGACGAGAGAGCGTCTATGGGGTTACCCTGCAGAATGTGTCTGCCGGATGCGTACTTGAAGCATTCTAATCCTTTGGCTTATATTCATAATCCGAGTCAAGCCTATTTAAGGCTTGTATATGAGTCTAAACAGCTTGAGGAGTTCATCTCGTTCTTCGAGAAGGCTACCGGTAGTAAGCCTTGGGCGGCTCAGAGGGTCTGGGCTAGGAGGATTATAGCCGGTAGAAGCTTCGCCCTCATAGCTCCCACCGGGATGGGTAAGACCGTTTTCGGCTCCGTGTTCGCGCTCTTCCTAGCCTATAAGAGGGGTTGGAGAAGCTACATAGTCGTACCTACGGCCCTGCTCGCCAAGCAGGTTTCTGAGAGGCTCTTGAGCTACGCTGAGAGACTTGGTTTAGACATTAAAATCTCCTACTATCATTCTCTCTTAACCAAGAAGGAGGCTAAGTCGAGGCTCGAGGAGATAAAGAACCGCGATTTCCAGATACTCGTCACTACGCTTAGCTTTCTAAACATGAAGTTTGAGTTCATAGAGGGGGAGAAGTTTGATTTCATATTTGTAGACGACGTAGACTCGCTTTTAAGGTCTTCGAAGAGCGTGGATAAGGTTCTAATGCTTCTCGGATTTAAGCAGGAGGACCTTGAAAAGGCGTTTAACCTCATGGACTTAAGAACCCAGCTGGGGAGGCTCCTTAGAAGTAGAAGATACCCTGAGTCTTCGAAGCTTTACGATAAGATGGTCAAGCTCATGGAGGAGCTTGAGGAGAATAGGAAAAACGTGGGTGTCTTAGTGGTTTCAGGAGCCTCGATAAGGGCTAGGCGTACTAAACGGGTTAGATTGTTCAGGGAGCTTTTAGGCTTTGAGGTGGCCTCGAGGATAGATATCGGACGTAACGTAGTCGACCTATACATCGAGTCTGAAAACCTCGAGGAGGAGGCTTATAGGCTCATCCAGAAACTTGGCCCTGGAGGCTTAGTGTATATCCCTATGGATCTCGGAGCTGAGTATGCTGAGAGGATTAAGAGGTACTTGGTCGAAAGAGGTATAAACGCGGAAGCCTATACGCGGCCCAGAAAAAGGATTCTAGAGAAGTTTTCCCAGGGCGTCTATGACGTGTTGATAGGTATGGCTTCATATAGAAGCCCCCTGGTAAGAGGTATAGACCTACCTTACACGGTGAGATATGCGCTTTTCATAGGCGTACCTAAGATGCTCATAGACCTCGATATAAGACAACGGTTCAGGATATCTAAAGCTATAATTTTGCTTGCAAACATCCGGGAACTATTGCCTGAGAGGGATCAACTCGAGGCTTTGAGGCTCATAAACGAGCTAAGGATAGCTAACAGGATAATACCTAGGGAGCTTAGGGAGGAGATAGCGAAGTCGATAGCCGAAGGTAGGCCTTTACCCTCGATACCTGAGAGAGCTAAAATAGCCGTTGAGGAGGCTTTAGAGTTTCTAAGCGATATCCTGTCGAGACCTAGTGTGCTCAAGGCCTTGGAGGAGAGCCCATACATAGGCTTGGAGAAGAGGGGTGAAGTATTCTACCTCATAATCCCAGACCCCGTGGCGTATATACAGGCATCAGGTAGAGTGTCTAGAATGTACGCAGGAGGCGTCTCTAAAGGAATTTCCATAGTCCTCGTCGACAACGACAGGGCCTTCAACGGCTTGATGAGGGAGACTAGGTGGTTCATGGAGGATATCGTCTGGCGTAGGCTATCGGAGGTGGACTTGGACAAGGTCATAGAGGAGGTAGATAGGGACCGTAGGGCTATAAAGGATCTACTGGAGGGAAGGGTTAAAGCCGAGTTTAAGGACTTGATTAAGTTTGCGCTTTTCGTCGTCGAATCTCCTAACAAGGCTAGGACGATCGCTAGGCTCTTCGGTAGACCCAGCAGGAGACAGGTCGGGGACTTAACGGTGTTCGAGGTGAACACGGGAGAATATATACTCAACATCACGGCTACAGGGGGGCATATAATGGACTTGATAACCGGCAACGTCGGTTTACATGGAGTTTTAGAGGTCGACGGAGAGTACGTTCCTGTCTACTCTACGATTAAGAGGTGCTTGAGGTGTGGGTATACATTCACCGAGGACTTCGGAAGCAAATGCCCGGTATGCGGGTCTGAGAAGATCCTTGACAAGAAGGTTTTGATAGATAGCTTAAGGGAAGCTGCTAAGGAGGTCGATTTGGTGATCCTCGGTACAGACGCCGACGCCGAGGGTGAGAAAATATCCTGGGATCTCTACATGGCCATGAAGCCGTTTACGCAGGAGGTTAAGAGGGCTGAGTTTCACGAAGTTACCCGAAGGGCTTTGAGAGAGGCACTTAAGAATCTTAGAGATATAAACCTTAACCTTGTAGAGGCACAGATAACCCGGAGGGTCGAAGATAGGTGGATAGGGTTCGAGCTGAGCCATAAGCTTTGGAAGGTCTTCGGGAGTAAGAGGCTCTCGGCAGGTAGGGTTCAGACGCCGGTTCTCGGATGGATAATCAACAGGATGTATGAGTCGAAGAAGTCTCTCAGAGACTTCTTCGAGCTGAGGCTTGAGAACGGTCTTAGGGTCGTTATATCTGAGCCGCGGATGGGTAGGAGAGAACTCAAGGAGTATCTTGAGAAGCTTAAAGAAGCTAAAGTGGAGATAGCGAACCTAGTCAGGGAAGAGGTTGAGGTTAAGCCTCCTCCGCCGTTTACGACCGACTCGATGCTGAAAGATGCCTCAACCTTCCTAGGAATGGGGGCGGCTGAGACCATGGCTTTGGCTCAAGACCTCTTCGAACTCGGTCTGATAACATACCATAGGACGGATAGCCATAGGGTCTCCCAGGTCGGTATAGAGATCGCGAAGGACTACATTATCAGTAGGTTTGGACCGGCTTTCTCAGCACCCAGGATTTGGCCTGCAGAAGGGGCGCATGAGTGTATAAGACCTACTAGAAGCATGGACTCTGCTAAGCTGAGAGAGCTTATGACCCTAGGCCTGCTGAGGTTTGCTAAGAGGGTTACGGGTAGGCATCTAGCCCTCTACGAACTCATATTCCGTAGGTTCATAGCTAGCCAGATGCGATCTGTTAAAGCCGAGAAAATCTCGTTTGAAGTCCGAGTCCTGGATAAGACCGTGAAGGTCGAGGGTTACTCAAGGATACTTGAGAACGGTTTCAACCTCGTCAGGCCTATGAGGACCCTGCCGCCGGTCGAGGAAGGCGTCACCAAGGTAATCGAGGTTAGGCGTTGGAGGGCTCCGAGCGTCTCGCTGTACACCCAGGGTGATATAATCGCTTTGATGAAGGAGCGTGGTATCGGTAGACCCTCCACGTATGCTAAGATCGTCGAAACGCTATTCGAGAGGGGTTATGTCCTCAGCTCCAAACGTCGTAAGGCTTTGATACCGACGAGGATAGGGATTAAAGTCTATGAGTACCTCAGCACACGGTTCGAGAAATTCATATCCGAGGAGACGACTAGAAGACTAGAGGAAGCCATGAGACTGATCGAGGCCGGAAAACTTGACTATCAAGCTGTAATAAAAGAGCTTAGAAAGGACATAGAAGTCATAAAAAGTATATACTAAGTTTATCTATATTACCTTGCGCTTAAAGATTCATCTTTATCATTTAAAACTACGAATCAATTCCCTCATATTTCTCCTAAACCGTTGTCTCAAGTTGTTTTAGCAGATAATCCTCGAAAATCACATGATATTTGAAATGCTCGTTCGGATCCTTTATAAGGACATAAAGCCAATAAATCCCGAATATGCCTAAGGTTAATATGGTGATTATCAGGTATAGTACGAAGCTTCTATTAGGTATTTGGTAGTCTCTTCTAGGTATGAACGTTATACCGCATGCAGCTAGGGCTTTCCCTAGGTCCTCTAGAAAACCATCCTCCCTCCTCTCATGCCTATAGAAATCCTTCATGAGAAAATAGTATACGTATAACGCCGCTATACCTGTTATCGCTGAGAGAATAGCCCATAGAACAGCGTTTTTCTCAGTTTCCTCGACCTTAGCTTCCCTAATGGTTCGCTCACACATACCTAGATGAAGGCTTACATCAACTCCTTTCCTATTAGCTGCCTCTCTTACAGCTCTAACAATATCCTCGAATAAAAGAAGTTGCCTTCTGAAGTGCATATTACGTCGGTTAACAAGTTTATAGAGAAGCACTAGAGTGATTATGAAGGCGAAGATACCCAAAATTGTGCTTAAAATCGTAAGTGAGATCGCGAACGGCACGGTGGGTTTAACCCATGGAGGAAGTGCTATCGGAGCCAAAGCCAGGGAAAAGACTAGAAGTACTATCGAGCTGACAGGTATGAGATATATAAGAAGCCAGGCTGTCGACATGACTTTATCCGATTCCACACGTTTTCTCACATCTCTTCTCAGGTTTTCCATAAAAATACTCATACACCACAATACTAGTAGCTAGTAGTATTTAAACTTAATAAGCAACCTGGAGGTAGTATAGATAGCTCCAGTAATTTCCCCCATACTATAGCCATTAAACCGACATGTTGATCATCCATTTATTGTTCAACGTTTACGTAGTACTTAAGGAGTTTATAGGCAAGTCCTCTGCATGCTTGTTTAACCTCCATGCTCGTCATCCCGAGTTCGTTTCCGACGGTCATCCAAGGTTTACCCTGAAGGCATTTCGCCGCTAGAAGTTCCTCACTGGTTTTGTCGAGACCGAGTCTACCTTGTCCGGAGCTTAGGAAATGTGCTTTGACGAGCTCTGAGAAGGCGTCTCTACAGGATTCGTAGAGCAGACCCCTCTCCGCGTATCCCTTAAGCCTAACAAGCTGGCTTTCTGTGAGCCTAGGCTTAAGCTTGTAGTCCGATGGATATGGAGTAAGAAGAAGCCTACATACCCTGGCAGGCATATGATAGTATGGGTCTTGTAACGAGTTCACCAGCCTAAGCCTAAACTCCCAGTTCATCTCCTTGATGAATTTAGAGGCCTTCTCGGTCAACGGCTTCAACACAACTGTACTATACTCTCCGCTCGACGGATTTCTCACAGGGCTTAGGTGCACCGGGATATAGCCGTTTTTAACCCAGAACGATAGGACCTCGTAGCTAGCCCCGAAACCTGCTCCGACCCAATCAAGCCCCAGCTCAGAAGCCTCCTCTTCAAGCATCCTAAGGGCTTTAGAGCCCAATCCTCTCCTGAACAGGCTGGGATGGGTCGCTATTCGAACTATCCTAAAACCCCTAAGCTTCGCGAACTCTGAGAAGGGTGTATAGTATTTTACAGCTACAGAGGGTATAAGGTTTCCAGGCGGAGCATAGCCCTCGGCTATGAGTTTGATCTCCTCATCCGGTAATGAGCCTTCGTCGGCTATGTGGAGCGCTACGAGTATTAATCCATCCTCGGTCGTAAGGGCCCTTGCATAGTGTCCAGGTGAGTCGCCTAGAATAAGTAGGTCATCCGGCTCGTTCCGGTAGTGTGCCGTGACATAGATTCCTATGAAATCCGAAAGAAGCTTGTCGTCTTGGAAAAGTCTCTCCGTATCGAGTTTTTCGTATTTAAGACCTATACCTGGGAGTTCCTCTGGTTTGAACGGTAGAGAGGCTGGTTCGGCGTTGAGCATAAGCACGTCGTAAAGCCAGCTCTCGACCGGGTCTCCATCGGAGTATCTTATCGGCTTCTTCATGTTCATCTCGACAAGTCTTATGGATGGGTCTCCCCTAAGCCTAGACCTGAACCTAAGATAGAAGCCTCTACCGGCACCCTCATATCCGTGGATTGTGGACGCGAATACCGAAAACTTAGCCTTGTCCACGATCGCATATAGTACTTCAAGTGGTATGCCGGCGGCCTCGTCCACGAAAACCACGTCGACGCTCTTCGTCATAAGCTCAAAGGGCTTGATATATTGAATCGTAAGGCCTCTGACGGTCAGAGATAACGACTCATCTTCGACCTCTCTAAACCTCTGACCCAGAGCTTCTAAACCCTTCCTGAGGAACTCGAACAGCGTTAAAACATTGTTAATCGTCGGCGCGGTTACGTAGATCCGGTCGAACCGTCTAAACTCCCTCCTAACGGTTAAACTGGCAAGCATAAGCCCGAGGACGGCCGATTTACCCCTACCCCTATTAGCCATAACCAAGAACACCCTACGCCTACTCCGGGAATCCTTCAGAAGGTTGGAGAAACTCACTAAGACATCGACTTGGTCTTGGGTCGCAGCCATACCGACTATGGCATCCGGTATATCGCACCGCACGTATCTTACCGCGCTCCTATCCACCCTAGCCGGGATATACTCTGACCCCATAAGCCCCTTATCCTCGTCAAGCACCCAGATCGCTTTATGGCTAGTAAGCTTCCTGAGAAACCTCTTTTCGAAGTTTCTCCTAAGGTCGTTAATCGTATAGGGTGTCCTGACTAGTCTTTCGTGAAAGCCTGTTATGAAGCTGTAAAACTCTTTAAGAGGGGGAGTAGTTAATAGAACGAGTCCCCCTCCCCTGACCACCTCGACTAGTTTACCTAGGTCATTGGCCGAAAACCTCTCGGCAAGGTCTAGAAGCAATACGTCGTAAGTTCCACCTAAGGCCTCATCGATATCTCTGAATTCCAGGGGGGAAACCATGTACCTGCCAGACCTCTCTATAGACGATAGGAAGCCTTCTCTTCTAGATTCAGAGACGAGAAGTAAGGTTTTATCCTTAGGGTTAAGTTCATCATAGCACTTTAAAATATCGGCTAGATACTCATAAGGCTCGTTTAAAGCCAGGCAGACAAGCCTCCTATGGTTAAGAAAAAGCCCCGCCTCGAAGGACTTCCTTAAAGCCTCTAGAGCCTCCTCTCTATTCACGTCTAAATCTATATCCGAAGGGGGTTATAAACCTCTGAGGCTGGTGAAGACGCAAAGCCTAGAGGTCTTCTACACGAAGCCAAACGACTTTATCCAAGAGGTCAAGCCTCCTAAGCTTTTCGAGATGCCAGTCGAAAACCCCTATCTGCCTCAGCCTATGAGCGTCTGAAGTAGGTGTGAGCTTAACACCTCTATCCACGCAAGCCTTGATGAAATCGTCTGAAGGGCTTCTATGATGTGAGTTTAACTCTACCGCTATGGAATTCTCGTAGGCTATGTCGCATATTTCTTGGATTGTATAGTCAGGTAGATGGACTTCGCGACCGTTCACATATGTCGGATGCGCTAGGATGTTCATCCAACTCTTTCTTAAGGCAGTTAAAACGGTTTTCCTGTAGCCGTCTAGAGAAACCCCCCTCCTCGGGAGCTTATGAAGAGAACCTATTACGATGTCCAGCTTCTTAAGCAGACTTCTACCTAACTCAGGCTCCCCGTCAGGTCTTATATCGACTTCTAAACCTGTTAAAACCGTTATATCAGCTCGATAGGCGGCTGCCCTGACTGTTTCAATATATCTTCTAAAGCCTGTTTTCTTCACGTGAGAAGAGTGGTCGGTTATAGCTATGGCTCTTAATCCTCTTAACTCCGCCGTAGCTATGTTGCCTTGTACGCTTGTGTCTACGCTGCATCTTGAGAATTCGCTATGGGTGTGAAGGTCTGTGGCAGGGAGGGGACTGTAAGCCCACATACGTTTCAAGGATTCTCCCCTAAACGTCTTGTATAGCCTACGGCAAACGGAGTTAGAGAGATCTTAAACCTAGCCGATAACCTATCGAGCAGAGGACCGAGGTCCTCGAACCCTTTGACTTCACCTCTTAAGATGTGTGAGAGCTTCCGTCTGAGCTCAAGGTTAACGTCGACTCCCCTCTTGGTTAAGACCTCGGATATCCGAGACGCTAACTCCTCACCTTCACGGTCGAAATCCGTCAAGATAATTACTCTATCTTTATAGCGCAGTCTCTCGATCGCATCCGACATGCAACAGTTTAACGTCTTAAACGCTACGACACCGGTTTTTAAACCGAGGGCTTCAAGAGCCTCTCTATCTCTCCTTCCCTCGACAACTATGCATGCTCCATCCCTCCACTCCCTAAATAACTCGTCAAGGACATCTATGAGAAGCTCTATACGCTCTAGGCTCCACTTCAACGATATCACCTCGTAACGGTTAAGCTCATCATCTTATCGTAGAGTTCACGAGCCTCGCTTACGGTTTTGAAATAATCCCTAACTGGTTTAAGTCTTTCATTCAAAGCCCTAGCCACGGCGTTTTTAAGGTCTAGAGGATGCAACTGCCCCTTAAAGTATAGGTCTTCAAGCTCGGCGTAGTTTTGGATCTCTAAGTCTCCACCGTATTTTAGCGGTCTCTCTATCTTAAGCCTAAACCCGGGCTCAGGAAACAATATGAGACGGCATATTTCTAGAACCGGGTTGTTCTCTATCATCCTAGGAGGGCAGTAGGCTTTCAACACCTTCTTCTCGACCTCTTCTTCAGTATCGTGTATAAATATGGCGGTTTCAGGCTTGGATTTACTCATCTTAAACTCATACAGCGCCTCTCCCTTAATAGCTCCCTCCATCCTCCCCAAACCTGCGAGCCCTATGAGTAGGGGTGTATGAAGGGCTACGGGTTTCTTCCTACCGAGTCTTTTAGCGACCTCGATGGCCAGTACGTGGGCTCTCCTTTGATCCATACCGCCAAGACATAGGTCAAGGTCTAGATAGAAAATATCAGACACCTGCATGCATGGATATATGAGCTTAGAGAAGTCCATAACACCCTCCTCTGCTCTACGACCCATTATGGTTAAAGCCCTCCTAACTCTCTTCAACGTCAGAGACTTGGCGACTCTGAGTACTATACTCCAGTAGTCGCCTGTAGAGACAAGTTCATCCGCGTAGACGACCCTATAACTGCCCCTAGAAACGCCTAAAGCCTGGAGACAGTGTTCGATATACTCGGCGCATAGCCTTATATTCTCTAGGTCTCCGCCTAGCTTATCGTTTATCCACGCGTGCCACGTCGCCTGCAGAAGGATGAAGTCGACGCCTAAGTCTATGAGGTCTTTAACCTTACGAGCCCATATAACCCATCCTAATGTGAACAAACCCGACGGTTCTACGCCTATATAGCCTCTTAACCGTCTATCCTCCTCTAGAAGAGTCCTAAGCCTATCCTCTGTTATAACCTCCTCAAGCCCCCTCTTGACCAAAGCTTCAGCCTCTTCGATCTTCAAACCAGGTCAACCCTCTAACCTATAAGCATGGAGAAAACCTACAGGTTTAAAAACATTTACATGCTCTCTACCAAGGAGATGTCTTTAACAGACCTTTATCCATTATGAAAGTTTGGGACATCGAATACATAGGGATGAGGTTTTGAGAAAGTGCGGTTAGTGAAAAAAATTGTTGAGAAATATAATAAAGGCGGGTTAAAATTGTAGCATGCACTTAGAAATTTCATTTTACCCAGCATATAATAAATACGCATGATAGAATGATTAGCTAGGTAAATTTTATATTGTTTAACTTTCTAGAGTTTTTCGGTGTAAGTTGTGTTAGCTATTAAAGGTGGTAGACCTGTTAGGGTTAAGAGGTGGCCTCAGTGGCCTGTTTATGATGAGCGTGAAATTAAGGCTTTGGAGGATGTTGTCCGAAGCCGATACTGGGGAGGTGGGGTTGCTGGTAGCGGTCCTTGGGAAGCTGAGTTCGAGAGAAGGTTTGCGAGATACCATGGATGCAGATATGGCATATGTGTGGCCAACGGAACGATCGCATTACACGTGGCTCTACTCGCTGCGGGTATAGGTGAAGGTGATGAGGTTATTGTTCCTGATTTAACGTTTTGGGCTACTGGAAGTGCGGTTCTCATGACAGGTGCTACACCAATAGTTGTCGATGTCGACCCTGAAACATGTTGCTTAGACGTGGGTAAGGCTGAGGAAGCGGTTACGGATAAGACTAAAGCCATAATTCCAGTATACAACTATGGAACAGCCCCGGATATGGATAAGCTGGTTAAGTTTGCTAAAGAACACGGCCTCGTGATCATAGAGGATTGCGCTAGAGGACATGGCTTCATGTGGGGAGATAAGTCTGCCGGTTCTATAGGCGATATGGGCTGTTTCAGCTTTCAGCAGGGGAAGTTCATGACTGCAGGTGAAGGTGGAATGATAGTAACGAATAGTGAAGAATATAAGGAGAAGTGTCACGCTATTAAAGACTGCGGGAGAGTTAGAAAAGGTGATAAGTATAGTGAAGGTGTGCTAAACTGGTTTAACTATAGGATGACCCAGTTCCAAGCTGCTGTCCTCTTAGCACAGCTCGATAGGTTTGAAGAGCAGCTCAAAACAAGACAGAAAAACAGCGAGTACTTATCCAAAAGGCTTATGGAGATAGAGGGCATTACACCCGTTAAAGTAGACCCTCGGTTAACCAGACATCAGCCTTGGCCATACGCGTTTAAATACGACTCGAGCTTCTTCCGAAATACTTCGTTGGAGCGTTTCATAGAGGCTTTAAACGCAGAGGGCATACCATGCTGGAGGACTGAGCCACCGCTTCACGAGTCTCTTAGGCCCTTGAAAGGTACGAAGGCTTACAGGCTTTACGTCGAGGAGAGGGATAAGGCTGAAGAGAGATACCCAGTATCCGTTAAAGCATACTATAAAGAGCTCGTTGAACTTCCTCAGAACATCTTCCTAGCAACCGAGAAAGACATGGACGATATAGCCGAGGCGATAATTAAAATACAGAAATATGCTGATGAACTGTAGATTTCAGCTATTAAAATAATGAAGGGTAGTTTACCTTACTTTAAAAGTTCATCCACGTTTTTCTTTATCTTCTCTATAGCCGCTACTACGAGGTCTGCTGCTTCTCTTCCTCCTAGGAGGATTTGATGTGGTAAAGTTATTTCTCTTCTACAGTACTCTTCTGCACCTAGAAGGCTTAGATTTTCATAGTCTGGTATTTTCCAGTTTTCCGGGAATATTTCTCTAAGGTTTTCCCTCTTAAATGCTGGTTGTTTGTATAAAGGCATACCGTATCCAGTACCTGCAGGTACACCTTCAGCATTTAAGGCTTCTATGAACGTCTTCTTCGGAAGGCCTTGGAACTCTTCAGGGTAGTATCTTATTACGAAGAAGTAGTAGCCCCTCTTAGTAACTCTTGGATCTCTCTTAAGAGGTTCAACACCTCCTATTTTTCTAAGCTTAGAAGCCAAGTACTCTCCTGTATCGTGTTTAAGTTCAACATGTCCTCTAAGCCTCCTCATCTGCGATATCAGTAGACCAGCCTGTATCTCCGAAAGCCTGTAGTTCGAGCTTAGGATGAAGTGCATATACCCCGGCTTACCGAGAACCCTACCTATGTTATGGATGAGCCTAGCCCGCTCGGCAAGCTCATCGTAGTTCGTTAAAACAATCCCTCCCTCTCCAGCCGTCAGGGTTTTACTCTCCTGCAGGCTGAACCCTCCCATATCTCCGATCGCCCCGACTTTACGGCCTCTCCACTCTGAGCCGTGGGCGTGGGCCGCATCCTCTATCAGTGCTAGATCGTATTCCTCCACTATTGGAAGAATTTCGTCGAAGTTTATGGGGTAGCCTGCATAGTGAACACCTATAACGGCCTTAGTTTTCTTGTCTATGTTCTCCTCTATGGATTTCGCACTTATGGTCGCGGTCTCAGGGTCTATGTCTGCGAAGACCGGTATAGCCCCCACCTCGCTCACGGCTGAGGCCGTGGCTATAAACGTCACAGCCGGCACTATAACCTTATCACCTATACCTACTCCAACGGTTTTAAGGGCTAGTTCCAGAGCCACGGTCCCGTTTGCCACAGCTATCCCATACTTAGCCTGATGATACTCTGAAAACATCCTCTCAAAAACTTCAGCTTTAGAACCGGGGTAAAGCCTACACCACCGTCTACTCCTAACGACCTCCACTACAGCCTTCTCATCTTCCTCATCGTAGATAGGCCAAGGCGGAACAAGCTCCTTAAGCCTCTCCGCCTCCCTAGGACCACCCATTAAAGCCAACCTAGCCATATCTAGGATCCCGCGAATATTATTTTCCATTAGTTTTTTATTTAAGCTTTGGGAGGAAATGTATGTTCACGGCATTCGACGCCCGTTTTCCGAGAAAATCATTAAATACTTTGTTTTTCCCTCATTTATGTGTGGAGGTTCTGGTTTGAGCGAGTTTAGTCTTTTAAGTAATGTTATTAGGGATCTTGAGTATGTCGCCGGCATCATCGAGCTGGACAGGGATATCCTGGAGTTCCTTAAGGTGCCTAAGAGGGTTCTAGAGGTCTCCATACCTGTGAAGATGGACGATGGTCACCTCGAGATTTTCACCGGCTATAGGGTTCAGCATAACGATGCTAGAGGACCCTGTAAGGGCGGTGTAAGGTATCATCCTAAGGTGACTTTAGATGAGGTTAAAGCCTTAGCAATGATTATGACTTGGAAGTGCGCGGTTCATGACCTCCCTTATGGTGGAGCCAAGGGAGGTGTTGTCTGCAATCCTAAAGAGATGAGCACCGAGGAGATTGAGAGACTGACTAGACGCTATACATTTATGATAGCTGACTTTATAGGACCCTTTAGAGATGTCCCTGCACCTGATCTTTATACTGGTCCTAGAGAAATGGCTTGGATGATGGATACCTACAGCCAGCTTAAAGGCTACTTAGTCCCAGAGGTTGTAACGGGGAAGCCCACATGTATTTGGGGCTCAGAGGGGAGGACCGGTGCTACCGGCCGTGGGGTAGCTATATGTGCTAGGGAGGTCGTTAAAGCTTTAAACATAAGAGGTCGAGTCACAGTTGCTATTCAAGGGTTTGGAAACGTCGGCTTCAACGCCGCGAAAACCCTATACGATATGGGCTTCAGAATAATTGGTGTTAGCGACTCTAAGGGAGGTATATATTCGCTTGAAGGGCTGAACCCGTATAAGCTTATGGCTCATAAAAAGGCCACTGGATCCGTAGTCGGTTTTGAGGGGGCTAGAACCATAACCAACGAGGAGCTTCTAGCCTTGAAATGCGACATTCTCATACCAGCGGCCATCGAGAACGTGCTTACATCCAGAAACGCCGACATCATAGAGGCTAGAGCCGTGGTGGAGGGTGCTAACGGTCCCACAACTCACGAAGCGGCTAAGATATTGAGGGAGAGAAACGTCTTAGTAGTCCCGGACATATTAGCCAATGGCGGAGGAGTGACTGTAAGCTACCTGGAATGGATCCAGAACCTGCATAGGGAGCACTGGAGTCTAGACGAGGTTCACAAGCGTCTCGAGGAGAGAATGGTTAGGGTGTTTTGGGAGGTCTACAAGAACTCTGTCGAAAACGGTAGAGACATGCGAACAGAAGCCATGGTCATAGCCGTTAAGAGAGTAGCTGAAGCTGTAAAAACGCTAGGAATATGGCCGTAAACTTCAATAATCTTCAAAAATAATATGCAAGGATGTAATACGATTAAAATTTGAGTTTTATAAAATGTTTATTATGCAAGAAGTTTATCTCGGTAATAACCTTGCTGTTTGATGCTATTCTGAAGCCCTAAGGAAGATAGTGAAATGTTGTTCTCAGTTCCTCGGATAAGATGGGTGCCTAAACCTTGTTAACCATGTAAACGCCAGCAAGTATGAGAGCCGACCCGAACAATACCTTCGGCTCCACAGTTTCTCCAAGTATCAGCCATCCGAATATGATGGCGGCCACCGGGACCATAAAGCTCGAAGAAGATAAGACCGTCGCCTCCTCTTCTCTTAACAGAAGAACCCATAGGGTTAACGCCACGCCTTGGGCACAAATCGAAGTGTATAGGATGACGGCAATGTAATCCAGTGAAGGGGGGAATGCTAAGCCCTTAAGAGCGATCACCGGGGTGAGTAAGACCACGCCTACTCCTAGCTGAAATGTATTCGCCACTGTGGGGTCTATATGACTTAGAAACTTCTTATAGTATATTATCGCAGTAGCCCATAGAAATGCTCCGGCTACTAAAAGGAAAACAGGGAAATCGAGGCTATCGATAAAGCTATCACCTCTAGTAGAGAGAATCATGACTCCTAGAAACCCTATTAAAACCCCTAAGGCTCGACCGATGTTCATCTTTTCCCCTAAAAACGGTATGGCCATACAGAAGACGAACAAGGGTTGGGTATATGTCAAGATCGCGCTCACACCAGACTTTTCATACACTAAGCCTAAACTCGTCGATGTTATCCCTATGCTCGTGATAAGGCCCAATATGAAAAGTCTAACTAGACCCCTCTTATCGGCCGGAATTCTCCTCTTTAAGATGAATAGAAGTAGAGAAAGAGCGGTCGTAGACAGTAGAAACCTATGGTAAATGAAGCTCCATGGATCAACGTAGCTAAGACCCATCTTCATGACAGACCAGTTGGAGCTCCATATCAAAACGACTATCGAAAACAATAGCCAATTTCTAAGTCTCTTCAACGAACCACCTCGATGTAAGTCCCTGGCGGATATCCCAAATACATAGCGCTCTGTTAAAAAGATTTAGAAGCCGGTCCTATGGGTGGACACCTGGGTGTCTATATCCCATACGACTAACACCCAAGCGTCATCGAAAGGCGTCTACGCCCTGCTCGGCCGGCTCTCTCCGTATGGGACCCAGGTGTCCACCGTGAGAGAGGTTTGTAGGCCGTTTTATAAGGGTTTGGATTGCGGCCCATAGGGCCTGTTCCATGCTTGGGTAACCCCGTCCTCATAGCCAGCCTTTCGGCTTCTCGGAGGGGTCCGTCGGCATGGAACCCTTCTAGGGTCTCCGTCCAAACCCTTTAAGCCTCATGACTGCCTCGAGGTCTATCTCGAACCCTACCGTAGGGTTTTCTAATCCGAAGTTTATCAGGACCTCTGGGTGGATCTCACCTAGGAATCCGATGGTCTCTCCCTTAAGGGTTTTTATAAACCCTGTCCTTCCTTCTATGAAACTCGGATGAATCCCTGGCTCGACCCTATGCTCGACTGCGAGGATTTCGAGAAAAGTGTCTACTACGGCTTTAACCTCCGCGTAGTCGGCCTCTGAGTGTATCGATACCGCAGCTAGCTTTCTGAGAGACCGCCCTCCGGTTTCAGAATTCTCATCTAAGATGACTACATCATCGACCTCGAATATCCTCTGCGGATATTCCCTATGCCTATTCCTAGCTAGAACCTTCATCAAACTTGGTAGAAGCCAGCTCCTGCAAACCGTATACTCGACAGTCTTGGGATTCTCAAGCTCCACCACAGGCCCAGCTTTAACCCTCATCTTAACGAACAGGTCTCTAGGGTTCGTCAGAACCTCTGTCATAACCTCCTGGTAGCCTAAGCCTACCATAATACTCCTAACCTTAGAGGAAAATCTTTCTAACAGGCTTTCACCACCTATGGTCGCGAACTGAGGGATCTCAGGCTCTATACGGTTGTAGCCGTACGCTATGATAACGTCCTCAACCAGGTCCACCGGGTGCATTATATCGACTCTATACGCCGGGACCTTTACGAGGAGTTCTCTCTCAGAAAGCTTGACCGCGTCGAACCTCATCTTAGCCAAGAGTTTAACGACCTCTTCGGCATCGAGATGTTCACCAAAGACTTTATCGACGAGGCTTAGTGGAAGCTTCATCTCGCTAGGGGCTAGGTCAGGGGTTTCAACCTCTTTACCGACGGGGGTATCGTATGGATAATGAATCTTGACGGTATATATCTGGCAACCCCGCTCTGCAAGGGAGGTGGCTATTATATTTAAGATGGAGTTCACGGTCTTCCAGTCTAGACCCGTACAGTCTATGAAGAGGTTTTTGGTTTCGAGGGTTACCCTCGTGTACTCAGAGTTTATCACCGGTGGCATGGATAGAACCATGCCCTGAGAGTCCTCTAAGATCGGGCAATACTTAAACCCGCTTAATAGATGGCCATATTCTACGCCCTTCGGATGTCTCCGAAGGATTTCACGTATACTCATCTCTTCCTCAGAGTCTAGCGGTCTAAACCTGAAGTTAAGAGGCTTAACCGTATACCTCACCGGGGGTTTAAGCTTATCGAGGTCGTGGACACCGATAGAGCCCTTTCTACGGTTTCTACAATATGATATGTGAAGCTTCTCCTGGATCTGGATGATGCTCTTAAACACCTCCTCATCCATGGGGACGTTTTTAATAGTCGCGAAGGCTATATACGGTCTGACGGATTTAACGGCGGCGTCTACATAAGCCTCGTAGAAACCGCGTTTAACCACGTAATCAGGCACACCTCTCTCGAGACCTATAAACCCCTTATAGGCCCTGGCAAGTCCTTCGGGGCTAAGCATATCAGGTCTATTGGGAAAGACTTCCACCTCAAACCCCTCAGGGTCATCTCTCTCCCACCCTAGCCCCATCATAGGGATTTCCTCTCTAAGACGACTCAAGGAAAGCCTAAGCCCAACCAGCCTTCTGAAATCCTCTAATCCGACTCTTATAACCGGCATGCTATTTCACCCCATCCAGACCGGTGCTCTTCTAAGCATCTCCAAGTCGTTCATGACGAGTTCTCTAATGTCTTTAAGCCCGTAGTTTAGCATGACCATCCTCTCAGGTCCGAGACCCCATGCCAAAACGGGGATGTCCCTACCTAACAGCGGCTTTACAACCTCGGGTCTGAAGATCCCGGCTCCACCTAGCTCGATCCATCTACCCGTCGGTGGATGGTATACTTCGACCTCTAGCGACGGCTCTGTATACGGGAAGTATGCAGGTCGGAACCTAGCCTCTGGGAACCCAAGTCTCTTGAAGAACTCTTTGAGATAGCCCACCAGATGCTTCATATTAGCGTTCTCGTCCACCACTATGCCCTCAGTCTGGTAGAATTCGCATAGATGCGTTCGGTCTGGTTTTTCGTTTCTGAAAACCCTACCGACAGAGAAGAACTTAGCAGGTAGCTCAGCCTCCTTAAGAGCCGCTAAAGTCCTGACCGATACCGCGGTCGTATGCGTTCTAAGTAGCGTTCTCTTAGCCTCCTCGACATCCCATTTGTACCCCCATCCTATGGAGCCTGTAGTCCACCCATCCTCATGAGTTTGTCTAATCTTGTCGACAAACTCAGGACTCGGGAGTCTACCTCTTCCAGGGGTTTTAACATAAAACGTATCCTGAAGGTCTCTAGCAGGATGGTCTTGAGGTACGTATAGGGCGTCGTAGTCCCAGAAGCATGTCTCGAGTATGGGGCCTTCCATCTCTTTGAACCCCATCTCGACCCAAACCCTTCTGATGTGGTTTAAAATATCTCTCCAGAAGTGTAGCCGGCCTATGGGTATCCTATAGCTGGGAAGCGACACATCGTATTTCTTAAGAACCACACTCCTCCATCTGCCGGAGACGATCAAGTCTCTCGTTAGCCTCGAAACCTCCTCCAGAACCTCGACATCACCCCTTAAAACGCCCCAACCCAATTCCGTAAGAGAGATCAGTCTTCTAGTGACCTTCCCGGTCTCGACAAGCCTTCTAGATCTCAAGGTCTTAACCGTCTTTCTCAGTTCCTCTGGTAACTCTGTTAAACGAACCTTACCCTTAGAGGCTATGAGTTCTATAAGCTTCTCATCGGCTCCCTTAGGGAACTCACCGGCCGCTTCTACTCTACCGCCTCGTATAACGCCCCAGCCCTTCCTCCTGAGCCAAGCCAAGCCTATGGGTTTTTCCCAGTCCTCAACCCTCTCAAGCTTCGAAATTTCTACTCCACCTTTAGCCATAGCCTGCTCGAGTATACGCCTCTCAGGTAGTCCCATCCGTGCATATCTTAACCCCTCATCTGTCAGCCAAATCCAAACCTCCTCCTCGACCGAGACCTTCACTATCCCTCTCTCGCTCATGTTCAAAGCCATAGTAGTAACCTTGTCAGACGGCCAACCGGTCTCAGAGACGAGCCTCTCGTCGTAGGCCTCTCCATTCAACTTCTCGAGGGCCTTAAGAAGTTGCATCTCACCCTCCAGAAGTCTAACCTTCAACTACCTACACCTCTTATCCGTAAACGATTCTCTCAGCCAGCTCCACGGCATCTTTCAACTTTTCCCTATGTCTTTCGAGGAATTGTTTAACGAACTCTGCCGTGAGGAGCTTACACTCGCCACACAGTATCCTACCTGAGACGCAGTCTTCATACATCTTCCTAAGCATAGCACTATCAGGGTGATTAAACTTGAGAAACTCGTAGACCCTACAGATCTCAGGCTTTCCCCCAAGTTTCCTCTGCTCCTCGACCGTTGGCTGACCACCTGTGAAGGCATTCATAATCTTCTTAGCCGCGACCTCTGGGGGGTCTCTAAGAAATATACAGGTTTCAGGCTCGCTCTTAGACATTTTTCTACCGGCTTTAAGCCCTGGCAGGTGAACTATTATCAAAGCTGATGGAAGCTCAAAGTCGTATGGTAGACGGGCGGCTATATCTCTGACCGCCCTTATATGCGGGTCCTGCTCTGCGGCTATGACGGTCACCGAAGGCATCTTCCCCTCATACTCCGGAAGCTGAGGGTGAAGTATGTCGGCATACTGAAGCAGATTAGCCGCCACCTTACCTATGTCTAGATGCCCGTATATGGCTCTGAAAGTGCTTTCGGTTATTTTCTTGGAAAGTTCGAAGGCGAACTCGTAGTATCTCCTCTCTTTACGGCTTTGAACATAGACGTCCTTCTCATCCAACCCCAGGGCTAACGCATGCGACAAGTTTTCGACGGCATACTTCTTAGCGACTTCTAGACTCGGAATCCTACTGTCAGGTCTACTCACATAGGCGTCTATGTCGCAGATGGCGAAGTAGTTTCTACCCCCACAGTCCTTGAGGAATTTGAAGATATCTATGATCATCTTATGCCCAAAGTGGAGCTCTCCCGAGGTAGCTATTCCCGTCATGTTTATGAAGGGTCTACCGGAGACTATTCTCTGGTAGACCTTCTCGAAATCCCTGTGACCGATCACAATTCCCCTCTCGAAGCTTATGTGTTTAAGCCCGGTCCTAATATACTCAGGGATTCTCTTTACGCCGAAGTCTACGAAGATCCTCTCATAATCCTCTATGATTTCTGAGCCCCATGGATCTATGGACAAGGAGCACCTAGACCTCCGAAGCTAAAACTATACGTAAAGACGGGTTACTTAAATCTTAACGCTAGAATAGTCTCATCTGCCCCTTCTGCCTAACGGTCTCTAAAGAACTTCTATCATAGTCGAACACTTTAAGCACCCTCAACACAGCAGGCAGAACCTGATTCTCGACGTAATAGCTATAGTCCACATCCTCCTGCTTGACGAACTGGTAGGGCTGAACCCTATCATAGAGTTTACCACTACCCCTAACGATCACGAAGCCCACCTTGTCGCCCGGTTCGACCTCCCAGCCCATTTTAATAAGCCTCTTAGCCGCCTCGACATGCGGTGCCCTAACCCTATACTCTTCGATAGGTCTCGTTATGGCCTTCCATATGACAAGCTCCCTGAGCGGAACCTTGCCCGCCTTAACCTCCGCGATCAGGTCTCTAGCTTTCTCAACTGCTCTGTCCGGTGAACCTGTTTCGAGTATTATCTTGATTACTTCTCTCTGAATTCTTCTCGCAGCTTCGCACCAATCGCCTCTAACCGCTTCTAGACCCACGATATCTACTCTACCGTCTGTGAGGATTCCGGCATATCGCTTTTTGGCTTCGGTGAATATTATCCTAACATATATCGCGTCTGGCTTTATCTCCAAACCTTCATGCTCGGCCACGTAGCGGATGAGCTTCTCCACCTTATCCTCGTCGTATCGGACGAATATTGAATCTGTGTCGCCGTAGATTATGTCGAGACCTATGCTTCTCGCGTATTCTATGGTCTTCCTAAGGGTCTCCCGGCCCCAAGCGGTCGTAGCCTCTGCTATGGGGCGTCTATACCATCTGGCACCTATCCACCCGGCGTAGCCGTATACGGCGTTCGTGACGACTTTGATGGCTCTCTGCCTAGCGTCTAAGACTCTATACTCGGCGGATTCAGGGTTCAACCCCTTAAGTTTCTGCCTAACCTCAGCCCTAGCCTCTAGTAGCCTCCTAAGAGCCTCCCTATAGAACCCGTCGGGCTTCTTCAGAAACCTGTGACCGACTTCTGGGGCGACATAGACCTTTTCTGGGTCAACTTCGACTCCAGGCTCGACGTATGTGTCAGGCGACACGTTATACTTCATCATGATGTTAGGATACATAGATCTAAAGTCTAGGACGGCTATGTTTTCGTGTAGACCGGGCTTGGGGTTTAGAACTATGGCTCCTGCGTATGGTCTGTAGGGTTTCTCGACGCGTTTAGGTATCAGCTCACCGAAGAGCCGGCTACATTTCATAAGGTAGGACTCCACCCTGAAACCTACGGCAGCGGTGCATACGTGGTCTAGGGGTATGCAGACGAGGTTAGATAGCTGACATCCATACTCGATGAACTCCTCGAAAGCCTCCATCACGAGCCTACACCTATCGGCCGAGTACTCTAAGACCCTCCGTCTACCTTCTGAGGTAGCCCATAGAGCCGCTATATCGGGCTCCTCTAGAGGCTCGGCCTTAACCTCCGCCCCTATGTATGAAGCAAGGTTCTCAAGCGTTTTGATCTTTATATCCGGTATATCCTCGGCGTAGTCATACAGGTCTAACGCGATCCTACCCGCTATCGAAATATGCCCGTAGAGGCTTCTATGAGGCTCAGCCCCATCCCTACCGACTTTGAGAACTAAACCGTTTATCTTCGCCCGTTTAACTAGATACTCCCAGTCCCTCCTGTTTGTTCCATAACCCACTATTATATCTGGGTCGAACTCGTCGACTATTTCGATGAACCTCTGCAACACTTCCCTCTCGCTGAGTCTTTCAGAGTCTAAAACCTTCTCAAGCCCGTCGTTGGTCCTGACAGCTAAACAAGCGATCCTATCCCGTTCGGGTTTGGGAGAGCCCTTTGACGGTAATGGAACCATGTAAAATGCTAAAACCCTAAACGCGACGCGACCTACGTGTTCTATCGCCTTAGGAGGAGTTAAAACCTTATAGGCTCCGTCGACTTTAAGTCCGTCTCTATCGACCTTCTCGACTTCGACTACGTGCCATCCACACGGTCTAACGTCATAGTCCAACAGATAATGCTGACTATGACGTAGGTCGTCCTCGTAAACCCCGCTAGAGCCGTCGAGTTTGGAAACCGTCTTAGCCACGGATTCCAGCTTATCCAGGTTCGACACGTAAACCTTGAACGCGTTAACGGGTTTTCCGAACAGTTTGACCTGCTTAAGCTCGTAACCCCCGACTCCTGGAACATCCTTTAAGGACGGCTCAAGAAATTCTGGTTTTTCGGTTACGACGTAGAAGTACGGTCTAAGTGAGCTGTCGAATAAGACGACTCTCTTCCCTTCGTCAGTTATGCCCCAGAGCCTAACCTCAGTCTTACCGCTTCTAAACCTATAGTCTAAGTCTAGGAGGTAAAATCTAACTTCAGTCAACGCGCTCGATCTCTAATTTATCCTCAGGTCTGATAAGTTTTCACCGGCTAAACTAAGAGAAGCCTAACGTAATCTGCCGTGTCTGCGCACATATCTGCGGCTCTTTCGAGGAACTCGAGTAAGTCTCTTAAAGCCATGAGCACGCCAGGTTTTAGATCCTCAGACTTGATAAGCGTCCTTCTAATCGCTAAGTATTGCTCATCTACGCGTTCTTCAAACCTATCGACTTCTCCGATATACCGTATAGCTTCTCTTCCCCTACCGGCGAGTGCCTCTATGGCCTTAAGAAGTGCTTGAGCGCAGGAGACGAGGTCTTCCACGAGCTTAAGATATTTACCCCAAAGGTCTGGAGAAACGTTCTCGTCTAGGAGTATGAGAAGGTTTCTAGCAGAATCTTTAACGTGGTCTGCCATGACGTCTAAGCCCCAGACGAGACGCATCAGGTCTTCCCTAAACTTGGACGCCTCCTCCTCTCTAGAGAGCTCGGCGAAAACCCTTCTCCTAAGCTCGTCTATGTCTGCTTCCATAAGGAAAAGCCTCTCGATGCTTTTTCTAGCCTCAGAAAGCCTATCTTCGATCACGGCGGAAAGACACCTCTTGAGCTCGTTAACGGTCTCGACCGAGTTCTTCATCTGCCTATACGCAAGGTCTATACTCTTACTACGTCTCCTCTTAGTGAGCCAGCTTGCGAGTAAGCCGCCTCTAGCCAAACATAGACACCTTTCGCATAACCATTACAAGTCATGGTAGTCTTAAAAGTTTCCCCCACTTAACGATCAGAAACATGAGGATCGCTGTTAAAATCAACGCCACTATGAGGAGAAGCCAGCCATAGGGGCCTACTACGACGCCCAAGGGTATCGGGAGAAGAAGGATCACAAAGCTTATGTCACCTATCCTACTGCCCGCTAGAGTAGCTAAAACGATGGTCAGTATGCCTATAAACGTTAATACGAACCCCGCGAGGATAAGCTTAAACCCTATAGGAAACTCTGTCTCAGTGTAGCTTTCCTGTTTTGCCAGCTCCTCTCTGTGTAAACAGTTTACACAAAGCAACGTAGACTGGTCGAAGCACATGGGGCATACCCTAGCCCCGCATTCCCGACATACGTACCTAGCCTCGAACCGACCGCAGACTTCGCATAGAACAGTCATCTCAAGACACCCGGGATCACCATAAATATTATAGTTAAAACGACTAAGACCAATAGAAGTATGAAAGAGTACTTCACAAGCTCCCTATCTCCGAAAACTATCGGAAAAGGTCCTATTAAAACGGCTCCCCCGGCTTTAACCTTGGTACCTCCTCTAACGCTTCTAAGAAACTCCGCCACAATACCTATGAAAACTAAGGCTACTCCGATTACTACCATAACCAAACCCAACGTCACAGGGTCTAAGCCGTAAACCCCCATAGCCCTAAAGTTTAAGGATTAGCATTTAATTTAAAGTTAGCCCTCGAAGTATTCGAGGGGCTTAACAGATTCTCCTATGGACTCTAAAACCCTAATACAACTCCTAACGTCGAGCCTGCGGTATTCGAGGTTCAGAGACCTAGCTCTTTCGAGAGCTTCCCTGGTTATCGATGGCGCCACGAGTATTCCTCTGACCTCGGGGTTTCCCCTCCTAAGCTCATCGACATATCTCGAAAGCTGCTCGACTGCTTCAACGCTGGCTCTGTCCTTTTTGAACTCGACGACCACCGGCCTGTTCGACGAATCCACACAGAAACAGTCCACCAGACCGGCCCTAAGCCTCTTCTCTTCCAGAACTACCCTAAGCCCTTTCTCCACAAGGTCAGGTCTCTTTATGAAAGCCTTCTTCATGATCTCCTCGGCTGTGTAGAGTTTGAATTCAGCTTCATCTTTGAGATGGTAGACGCCGACCAGGGAAACCCGTCTGAACGTTACTTTCACCCTCTCCTCAGGTCTTTTGCGGTAAGCCTCTAGGACGAGTAAACCCCTCTTGACGTAAGCCCTATATAGGCTTCCAGGAGGCTGCCAGTTCACAGGCTCGACGTTTGTCGGTCTATGTATCAGAAGAGAGCCGTCGCTTTTGACTATGAGAAGCCTCTCACCATAATCGAGTTCGGAGCTTCCTCTACCGAAGTAGTCTACGCGTAGCTCCCCGAGCATGATGAGTAGCCTTCTAGCGCCGATACCCATCTTGACGGCTTTTAAGCATTGCTCTAAAGTCGGGTTTTGAATTATGAACCCCGTCAAGTCGTCTCTCTAAACCATAAACATCTGCACAACTTTTAAATACTAACCTCTATGGTTACTATGTGCTTGAGGACGATGGGTGGTTCAAAAATTAAACACTAAACGTAACTTCTTATCGTACGAACGTTCTAAGGGTCTAGGCTCTAAGGGAAGTGGTTACATGTATGTAGGTCTACTACCTAAACACTATGAACCTAAAAAAGTCGAGGAGGAAATCTTCCGTTGGTGGAAGGAGAATAGGATATATGAGAAAACCAAGAGGTTCTCTGAAGACGGTGAGAAGTTCTATTTCTTAGACGGACCGCCTTACGTCACTAGCTCCATACACCTCGGGACGGCATGGAATAAGGTGATCAAGGATAGCGTGCTTCGGTATAAACGGATGAGAGGCTTCAAGGTCAGGGACAGGCCAGGCTTCGATATGCATGGACTACCGATAGAGGTTATGGTCGAGAAGTCCCTTGGAATAAGGAGCAAGAAGGAGATAGAGGAGCATATCGGCATAGATAAGTTCGTCGAGGAGTGTAAAAAATTCGCCCTCAGAAACCTCCGGATCCTCACTAAGCAGTTTAAGAACCTAGGCGTTTGGATGGATTGGGAAAACCCCTACATGACGATCAAGGATGAATACATAGAGGCCGTGTGGCTCGTCATCAAGAGGGCTGAGGAGCTAGGTCTACTAGAGAACACGCTAAGGGTTACCCATTGGTGTCCCAGGTGTGAGACCGCTTTAGCTGCCGGTTACGAGGTTTCGCAGGAGTATAGGGATGTAGAGGACCCGTCGATATACGTGAAGTTCCCGGTTGAAGGTAGAGAGGGTGAGTATCTCCTCATATGGACTACGACGCCTTGGACCCTACCCGCTAACGTGGCCGTCATGGCGCATCCGAATTATAGATATGCGAGGGTTAAGGTCGGAGACGAAGTCTATATACTGGCTGAGGAACGGGTCGACCCGGTTTTTGAAGAAGCTGGTCTCAGCTATGAGATTTTGGAGACGTTTGAAGGTAGTAAGCTTGAGGGGTTGCGGTATAAGCCTCCGTTAGCCGAAGAGGTACCGGTTCAGAGGAACCTTAAAGATGCCCATAAGGTTGTCCTATCTGAGGAGTATGTGTACTTGACCGAGGGAACGGGTCTAGTCCATTCGGCTCCCGGTCATGGTGAGGAAGACTTCGAGGTAGGTATGCGCTACGGTTTACCCGTGGTTTCACCTGTAGACGAGGCAGGTAGGTTCACGGATGAGGCCGGTAAATACGCAGGTCTTTACGTGAAAGACGCAGACCCATTGATAATCGAGGATCTACGTAGGAAAGGGCTTCTACTCTACAGCGGAACGGTAGTTCACAGGTATCCACACTGTTGGAGATGCAAAACCCCTCTGCTGCTAAGAGCCACTAGGCAATGGGTCATAAGGATGAGTAGGCTCAGAGACCTTTTGCTTAAAGAGAACAGTAAGGTGAAGTGGATACCTGAGTGGGCAGGTAAGAATAGGTTCGGAAACTGGCTTAGGGGTATATCGGACTGGGTGATCTCCCGGCAGAGATACTGGGGGGTTCCACTGCCGATATGGATATGCCGCAAATGTGGTAAGCGTAGGGTCATAGGCTCTAAGAGGGAGCTTCTCGAGGCGTCTAAGGGGAAGGATGTCGAGCTTCATAGGCCATGGGTCGATAAGGTCATTTTGAGATGTGAGTGTGGAGGAGAGATGCGTAGGGTTCTGGATGTCGTCGATGTGTGGATGGATTCCGGGTCGGCGTCCTGGGCGTCGCTCGGATACCCGTCTAGCGATAAAGGGCTTAAGGAATGGTATCCAGTAGACTTCGTGGTCGAGGGTCATGACCAGACAAGGGGATGGTTCTACTCGCTACTGGCGTGCGGTATTCTGGTTTTCGGCTCGGCGCCTTATAGGTCTGTGGCAATGCATGGATTCGTGCTAGATGAAACCGGTAGAGAGATGCATAAGTCTTGGGGCAACTACATAGCCCCGGAGGAGGTTATAGAGAAGTTCGGCAGAGACATCCTAAGGTTTTACGAGCTTCAGCATACCCTATGGGAAGACCTGAGGTTCTCTTGGAAAGGTGTTAAGGAGACCTTGTCTTTCATGAATATTCTTTGGAACGTTTACGTGTTCGCATCGACCTACATGAATTTAGATAAGTTTAACCCATCGAAATGGAGCTTGGAGAAGGTTAAGGGCCATATGAAGCCTGAAGACCTATGGATTCTCTCCAGAACGCAGCGTTTAATCGAGAGCGTTACTGAGAGCTTCGAGAATTACCATATCCACGAAGCCGTTAGGATGCTTAGAGATTTCATGGTCGAAGACGTGAGTAGATGGTACATCAGGCTTATACGCCGTAAGACGTGGATAGAGGAGGAGGATCCTGAGAAACTCGCGTCCTACAGCGTTCTATACAACGTGCTGAAGATGTTTCTCATACTCGCGGCGCCTATCATACCGTTCATAACCGAGAAGATCTACCAGCACGTCTTCAGACCCGCGGAGCCGAATCTACCCGAGAGCGTACACATGAACAAGTGGCCTAAGCCCGACCCTATGTGGAAGAATCTGACTCTCGAGGAGGCTATGGAGGTCGCCAGGGAAATAGTTGAAGCTTCTGCTAAAGTCAGACAGAGGGCTGGGTTAAAGCTTAGACAACCGGTCAAAAGGCTATATCTGAGAATTCCTGAAGCGTTAGCCGAGAAGCTTAAACCCTTGACAGACGTGCTTAAGGAGCAAGTTAACGTTAAAGAGGTTTTGCTCCTCAAGTCCGACGAGGAGAAGACGCTATGGGTGGAGAAAGCCACGCCTAATATGCCTGCTGTGGGTAAGGAGTTTAGGTCTAAAGCTCCCTTGGTGGCGGAGGCTATAAAGAGTCTGACTTCGAACCAGCTTAAAGAGCTCAGGGAATCGGGTAGGTGCATGCTCGAGGTCGAGGGAGAGGTCTTCGAGGTTAGACCTGAGCACGTATCTGTAGAGAAGATGCTTAGAGAAGGTTTAGCCTACACCGAGTTTAGCCACGGGGTTTTATACCTAGACACGAGGATAGACAGGGCTCTACAGGCCGAGGGGTTGGGTAGAGACCTCGTCAGGAGGGTGCAGTATATGCGTAAGGAGATGGACCTTCCGGTGGATGCGTACATAGAGGTCTACGTTAAAGCCCCTAGCGCAGAGTCTTTAAGTCTCTTGGAGAGCACGAGGGATTACATAGCGGGTGAGGTGAGGGCTAAGAGGCTTGTACTGACGACGGAGGAGATACCTGAGACGGAGTATTGTAAGGAGTGGGACTTGGAAGACGGGAAGTATCTCATAGGAATAAACAGACTTGGATAGAACACTTTATACTTCATGGTCTTTCCCGCCTCGTTGATTAGGTGATGGTAATCTTTAAAACCCTACTTAAAGCCCCTTATGGTAGTGGATAAAGATATGGCTGGTGGAGGATTCAGACCGAGGCTAAAGAGTAAGCGGTGGAAAATCGAGAGAGAAGTAGAGCTTCTGGAGACCTGGGCGGAGGAAAACCTCTACCGTTTTAACGAGTCTTCAGAAAAACCCATCATAGTTATCGATACACCTCCTCCGTATGCGTCTGGGAGATGGCATGTGGGCGGAGCGGCGCACTACGCGCAGATAGACATGGTAGCCCGAAGCTTCAGGATGCGAGGTTACGAGGTTTTATTCCCCTTCGGTGTAGACCGAAACGGCCTACCGGTAGAGGTTCAGGTCGAGAAGAGGTATGGAATACGTGCTCATGAATCAGATAGGATAAAATTCGAGGAGCTTTGCCGTAAGTTTCTAGACGAGATCGAGAAGGGTCTACTGAACATAGCTAGGCGCTTGGGTTTGAGTTGCGACTTCGAAAACTACTATCAGACGGATAACCCGGATTATCGAAGGGTCACCCAGTCGACGTTCATAGCGCTTTGGAATAAAGGCTTGATCTATGAAGCGGAATATCCTGTAAACTGGTGTCCCTCATGTAGAACCACGATAGCCGACGCTGAAGTCGAGTATGCGGAGAAGGAGACCAAGCTCGTCTATATGAGGTTCAAAGTCAAGGAGCTGGATAAAGACATCGTCGTGGCCTCTACAAGACCTGAACTCCTATGTACATGCGCGGCCGTCATATTCAACCCGGAGGATGAACGGTATCGGCATCTAGAAGGGCTAACCGCAATAGTTCCGCTTTACAATAGAGAGGTTCCGATATTGTCGCATCCCTACGCTAGGCCCGAGTTCGGTTCAGGTCTTGTGATGGTCTGCTCTTACGGAGATAAGGCGGATATACGGCTTTTCAGGGAGCTTGGGTTGAAACCTGTCATAGCCATCGACCCGGATGGACGGATGAACGCAAACGCCGGGAAATACCAGGGGCTTAAAGTCGAGGAGGCTAGGGCTAAGGTCGTAGAGGACCTCGAATCCGCGGGGCTGCTGGAGAAGGTAGAGACTATAAAGCATAAGACACCTATCTGTTGGAGGTCTAAAGACCCTATAGAGTTCATCTATGTCAAAGAGTTCTACCTGAAGCAGCTTGACTTCATCGAAGACTTGAGACGTATAATAGACGAGATGAAGTTCTATCCTGAAAGGTTTAAGCGGCTGCTTCTAGATTGGGTCGACAGCGTATCGATAGATTGGCCTATATCGAGAAGGAGGTTCTATGGGACGGAGATACCGATATGGTACTGTAAAAAATGCGGTAAACCGAACCTGCCGGAGCCTGGAAGATACTATAAGCCATGGATGGAGAAGCCGCCTTTCGAGAAGTGTCGGTACTGCGGTTCTACAGAGTTTGAAGGCGAGTGGAGGACGTTAGATACGTGGATGGACTCCAGCATAAGCCCCTTATACGTCTCAGGATACATGAGGGATGACGAGCTGTTTAAGAAAGCGTCTCAGTCTATATTGAGACCGCAGGGCTATGAGATAATACGAACTTGGCTGTACTACACGATTCTGAGGGTTTATCAGCTTCTGGGTAGACCTGCGTTTAAGTATGTAAGGATCTCCGGTATGGGTCTTGACGAGAAGGGTGAGGCTATGCATAAATCTAAAGGTAACGTAGTCTATCCGGAGCCTATACTCGAAAAATACGGTGCCGACGCCTTCAGGTTCTGGACTGCCTCAGAGGTTAAACTCGGCTCAGATTATCGGTACTCTGAGGAGAAGGTCAAAGCCGCGAGACTATTTATGACAAAGCTTTGGAACGTCGCGAGGTTTATATCGTCCTTCCCTCAGGCGGAGAGACCTAGTAAGCTTGAACCCCTGGACGAGTGGATACTTGCCGAAGCCAACAAACTGATCGAGGTATGTGAAAAGGATTATGAGAGCTTAGATTTCTTCGAGGCGAGTAATGGTATAAAGTACTTCGTGTGGCGTATACTGGCTGACCACTATCTAGAGGCTATTAAGCCTAGGGCGTATAATAAAGACGGACGGTTTAGCTCTGAGGCTCAGCGGTCGGCGTGGTATACCTTACACCAGGTTTTGAAGACCGTCTTAAGGCTTTTAGCACCCATATGTCCCTTCATAACCGACGGCATATGGAGAGAGCTGTACGGAGGAACGGTTCACAAAGAAAGCTTGCCGGAAAAAATACCGGTTAAAGAGGAGCTGACGAACTTAACCGAACCCTTCATGAAGCTCAACAGCAGCATATGGAGGCTTAAGAAGAAGCTTGGACTACCTCTGAGCGCATCTTTACCCGGAGTAGTCTTCGCACCGAAGTGCCTAGAAATATTCGTCGACGACCTGAAGCATATGCATCGCTTAGAGAGAATAGAATTCCGTAAACCAACTAAAGAGGCTGAAGAAATAGGTGAAGGTGTATATTACACCGCCCAATGACTTTATTAATACCACACTTTCACTCCGAAGCTCTAGGGGTTCGATGTAGATTTTACGATTTGCGAAACCTTCTGCTCGGCCTTCAGAATCTTAAATAAACTTATCCTGTTTAGAGTTTTCACGAGCGGTAGAGAAGCTATGAGCCCTATAGTCATCTGCCCGATGTTTACAGGAACCTCTGCTAAAGCGTAGTAGCCTAATATCAGGCTTTCATAGAGGTAGTATCCTAAGACCATTTCAGAACCTCCGATGAGGACGGCGACTATCAGCATGCTCAGATTCGGCTCAATTTTGAAAGACGATACAGCTATGGATGTGAAGGCTAATCCTGCTAGAATGAGCCAGAATAGCTTCGACACCTCTCCCGTAGCTATTAGGGACGACCCTATGTAGGCCTCTACGACACCGCTGTAAACAGTCGACCCTACAAGCCAAAGGGTTAGGGCGACCAACCCAGCCGATAGGACTCCGAGAAGCCTCATGACCTTGACCTTGGCCTTAAGCTTTGACGCTAGAAATCCCACTATAAACCCTTCTACACCCTTTATCATGAGGGTTCCAGGGGCGTAGATCGTATATCCAAGTATGATATCCGCGAGCATAGACCCTACACCACCGGCTATAGCGCCTATGACCGGTCCGAGTAGGATGGCCGTGGTATATACAACGACTTCGCCTACGTTAAAGTAGCCTTTAGTAGCCGGTACGTATATGGAGAAGCCCATGGTCGCAACAGCCGTTAAAGCCGTGAATATTGCCGTTAATGCGACTTGTAGACTTCTGACGTTCGAGGTGCGTCTCGACATGGCAATATACAAGATAAAACTTTAATATTTAAGTTTGATCTTAAGTAGAGACCGTGGTCTCCATGAGAGACCTCAGGTTCTACCTACTGGTCTCCGGGCATGTCTCATAGCGCTCTACGGGATCATCGAGGCTATCTACGTCGTCCATATGCTTGGATTAGGCTCCGTTTTAAGCGTCGTTAAACCCCCAGGTGAGCTGAAGAACGGTTTCGCTGATAATAGCGTCGGCTATTAAACCGGTTCTATCCAAAATGGCTCCTAAACGTATATGAGAAATTTGATATAAACTGAGCCATATACCCAATTACCGATGTTTTCACTCGCCGTAACCGCTGACATACATGCACCTAAGTATCTAGAGCTGTTTGAAAAGTCTATACAATCCATAGAAGAGCCTGACCTTATAATATTGGCTGGAGATATTGTCTATAGGAATGCTCATGAGCAGATTCCTAAGGTCTTAGAAATCGTAAGGAAACGTTTTCAATCTCCTATAGTGGCTTGCTTCGGTAATGAGGAGTGGGAAGGATACGAAGATGTGTATAGAAGGTATGGAGATATCTCTTGGCTGGACGATGAAGCTTTGACCTTATCAATCCATGGTTCGAGAGTTTACGTCGTTGGGTCGAGGGGTTCGCTAGACCGTCCGACGTTTTGGCAGAGAACACATGTTAAAGATATTTATCGACGTTATAAAATGAGGGTCTCGAAGATCGATAGGCTTCTCAGGGAGGCTAAGGGAGACTATATGTTAGTTGCGACGCATTATGCTCCGACCTATAAAACTCTCGAAGGCGAGAGGGAGAGGGCTTGGCCTGAGATGGGTTGTATGAAAATGGAAGAGGTTATAAGGGCTAGGAGACCGCTCCTATGGATACACGGACACGCCCATAAATCGGTTAAACTTGCCGTTTGGATAGGTGCGACTTACGTGATTAACGCCGCTCTACCGGCTAGGGGGTCCATCGTCGTAGTCGACCTTGAGAAGCTTAAAAGCGAAAGACTTAAGAGAGTTTGGGGTGCTTTAAGCTGAGGGATAAACCGTGGGAGATAAGGTAACTATATCCCTTATAAAAGCCGATGTCGGTTCGTTAGCCGGCCACCACGTAGTACACCCAAAGCAGATAGAGGTCGCTAAAAAGAAGCTTCAGAAGGCTAAGGAGGACGGGTTGATAATCGACTACTACGTATTCAACGCCGGGGACGACCTCGAGCTTCTCATGACCCATAGAAAGGGTGAGAGTAGCCCTGAGATACACGGTCTGGCATGGGATACCTTTAAAGAAGTCACCGAGAAAGTATCTAAACCCTTGAAGCTCTACGCGGCTGGTCAAGACCTTCTTGCCGAGGCTTTCTCAGGGAACGTTAGGGGTATGGGGCCAGGCGTCGCTGAGATGGAGATCGAAGAGCGGGGAAGCGAACCCATAGTGGTCTTCGCAGCCGATAAGACCGAGCCCGGTGCTTGGAACCTGATTCTATATAAGATATTCGCAGACCCCTGGAATACCGCTGGTCTTGTGCTGGATCCAAGGATGGCTGAGGGCTTCACGTTCAGGGTTATGGACGTTCAAGAGGGTAAATACATAGACTTAACCACACCCGCTGAGAGCTACGAACTCTTGGCTCTAATAGGTACGGTCGGTAGGTACGTGATCGAAAGGATCTGGAGGAATACCGATAAGCTTTTAGCGGCTGTCGCAAGCGTCACGAGGCTTTCACTCATAGCCGGTAGATACGTGGGTAAAGACGACCCAGTCTGTATAGTCAGGTGTCAGCATGGTCTTCCGGCCGTAGGTGAGGTTTTAGCACCCTTCTTCACGCCGCACTTCGTAGCCGGTTGGATGAGAGGCTCTCATAATGGACCGCTGATGCCCGTGGGTCTGAAGGACAGCAGATGCTCGTTCTTCGACGGACCGCCTAGGGTTGTCGGACTAGGTTTCCAGGTCGCAGATGGAAAACTAGTAGGCCCGGCAGACCTGTTCGAGGACGTAGCGTTTGACCATGCCAGGAGAACGGCGTTGCAGATGGCTGAACTAATCAGACGGAACGGTCCGATATCTCCGGCTATACTCGGCATGGAAGAACTCGAATACACAGGCATAGTTAAGACATTAGAGAAGCTTAAAGACAGGTTCTTTAAGGCATAAACCCTTCATTCATCCTCTTTTTTAGGAAAAGACTTAAACAGAGTGATTTATCGGCCGAGTTAAGATAAAAATCTAGCGAATTATAAAAAATTTAAACAGAAAACACTAGAAAAATAGCTAGATAACTTTAAAAGCCTGGAATGTAACATTTAAACTCCGCCGGTCAAAAGGTAGTGTCGTCTAAAGTCGAAAGGCCTCTCCTCAACGGAGAAGAGGCCGCTCGACCAACCAAACCCTCCCACCCCGGGGGGAGAAACCGGACTCGGGCAACCGAGCTGGTTTCTCGGGAGGGCTTGGAAGGTTGAACGGCCAAATCTCCGGCGAGAAGAGGCCGAGTAGATAGGCCGTGTGGGTATGTCTCTAGGCCGCAAGGCTTAGAGACGGGCCAGCCGAAAGGTTGGCTTAAACCCACAGAAAGGACGCCTATAACCCGGCCTTCGGGTTGGGTTATAGGAGGTGGGAGGCTCGGCCTCTCCCCACTACCTGATAAACGGTTTTTTGATGTTTTATATTCATGTAAACCTTAAGACATTCTGCTGGCCTTTGCCGGTTAGGCTCCATTTATAAGGTTTTCCAGGTCTTCTGGTTACGACACCTTCTTTCTCCATATTTCTAAGATGTCTCAGAATCGTCTGATAGCGTATACCTGTGGCCTCAGATATCCCTCGGATAGTCGTGTGCCCCTCTTTGAGCGCTTTTATTATCGAGCTTCTGGTCTTAAGCCCTCTATCCACGTTTCTTATAACGGTTAAGTAGGATTGCGATTCGTAAGACATCCACAGTACGATCTATTGACTTCTAAAGTTTAAATTTATCCAAAGAGCCTCCCAGGAGTTAAACCTTTAAGTCTACCCTATGGGTTAGATAATGTAGAAGGTATCCGACCTAGGTAAACTAACTTCAGGAGCTGGGTAGGTGTATGTCTGAAAGACTTATCGACGGTGATGCGATCCAAACGAAGGAGGGACTGATCTTTTACGTATTCGGATATGAGCATCCCAAAGATCGATACATAGCATATGTCAAATATATACCTGAATCGCTTAAGGATCTGTTTAACATAGAATTCCTACCGTGGACCTGGAGGCTTAAGAATCGGAGATATGTCAGACCAGCTAAACTCTATAGCCCGGAGAACCTTAAGAAGATCTTGGGGGTTTTCGAGAACAACTTCCCTCAATATCTGTACAACTGTCCATATAACTCTAAAACGCTGATAGCCGTTCCAAAGGAGTCCATGGAGAACGTCTTCAGGCCGAAAGAGCGTTTAACCGAACTTCTTGCCAAAGAGGAGCTTAACCGGTTAGAGGAGCTTGCTGTGGAGTGGATCAGGCTCGTAGCTTCAAAGGCGGATCTAGACCTAAAATTCTTCGGGATCCACGGTTCGCTTTGCCTAGGTATGGAGTCTGAGAAACCAGACATTGACGTGGTCATATATGGTGCGTCGAACTATAGGCGTGTTCACAGCACCGTAAGGAGGCTTGTATACAAAAAAGTCATGAAGCCTCTCTACGAGAACGAGTTTGACAAGTATAGACGTAACAAGGTTCTCTACAAGGACGTTAAAGTAGTCTTCAACGCCGTGAGGAGGAGGGAGGAGATACGAGACGTTTATGGGGCTTACAAGAGGATGCCGATAAAAACGGTGAAATTTAGATGCATGGTGGAGTCTGCCGAGGAATCCTATTTCAGACCAGCGATTTATAAGATCTCAGAGTACCGAGCCGCCGACGAGGAGTCCAGGCTTCCACCGGAAATGAGACCTAAAGAGGTTATAGCCATGGATAGCACATACAGGGGTTTAGCCTATGAGGGTGATCTACTCGAGGTCAGAGGGCTTCTAGAACGAGAGGTCCCTGTCTCAGGTGAAGGCGAGAGGTATAGGGTCGTGGTAGGCTCAGGCAGACCGGGTGAATACATTAAGGTTAAGAAACTCTATTAGCCGGGAGACGAATTTTGAAGCTTAGAGACCGAGACTATATCGTCGGGTTAAACGACCTAGTCTTTAGAGTGCTTGGGTATACCCATCCGGCTGACGGCTACGTATGCGACCTCGAATACGTGCCAGCCGCTCTCTATAAGTCGAGAAACCCGAGGGCCCCTAGGGGGTATCCAGAGACCGTCTACTATAAGCTCTATGGAGATGAGCCTTTCAGGCTAGTGAAAGGAATGTTTCCGGAATATATGGTCTACTATAAACCGTTAGCTAGAAAACTGCCAGGCGTACCTAGAAAGCTCATAAGGGAAGTATACCTTCCAAGCGATGGTCTTAGGAATCTTGTAGAGGATTGCGAAGATGAGCTCGTCGATATGTTGCGTACAGTACTCGATAAGGTCGTCGAGGTCTCTGGGTTAAAGTTAGAGGACTTCGGCGTATTCGGGTCGCTGCTACTGGGGTTTCATCACCCGAAACTTTCAGACTTAGACTTTGTAATATATGGCTCAGATAACCTGAGGGAGTTAAGAGACTGTCTAAAAGACTTATACATGGAGAGGTTTATGGTTAACGAGTTCGAAAAACCTCTAAGGCTTAACTGGAGGTTCACAAAGTATCCATATAAACTGTTCTTAATTCACCAGAGAAGGAAGCTCATATACGGGATTTACAAGCCATCCAGCTCCGTTAGACCGGTTAAAGTAGAATTTGAGCCGGTTAAAAGTTGGGATGAGATAGTTAACGAATACGATATCCTCGATAGAGTCACCCGGTTGGGTTGGATTAAGGCCGTATTGAAGGTCTTAGACGATTCCGAAGCAGCCTTTATGCCCTCGATCTACGGAGTCGAGCTTGAAGAAGTCGTAAAAGGGCCTAACGTCGATTCGGTCGAACGCGTAGTCTCATACGTAGAGGAGTATAGGCTTCAGGCTTTCAGGGATGAGCGAATCTACGTCGAGGGGTGGCTTGAAAGAGTTCAAAGCCGGGATAAAATTTTCCATCAGATAACGTTAACATACGGGCCGAGGTATTACGACCAGACGTTGTACTCTCTAACCCTGATGAGGGAAGCTCATCTAAGGTCAGAGAACTTCGACGTGGGAACTTAACCCTTCCTTTAGCTTCATCGTTCGACATCTAGGGGAGGCTTATCTTCAGGATAAAAATTTCTTATCTTATCCGAGTACCTCACTTTATGTAGAGGAATAGACCCACCGTCCTCGAAGTAGACCATGGGTGGTTGTCTCCGCTTCTTGGGCAGAATGTAGGCCCTTCCGGCTTTGATGAACTCTATCAGCTTAGTTCTGTGAGGTTCAGGTGGAAGCCACTCATAAACGTCCTCTAAAAGCTTATTCAGGGGCATGAGAATAGGTAACGCCACTCCGATAACCTTCTCTTCATCCCTACTCCAGTCTCTCACACCTTTTATCCGCCCATAAAGCTTAAGCATGTCGAGGCATTTTTCCTTATAAGTCCTTAAAACATCTTCAAGGCTACCTGCGATCTTCCTAATCTTCTCAGCCAATTCAATGGCTCTCTTCAAATCACTCTCCCTCTGAGGATGCGTAGAAACTGTCTTCTTAAACTCCTCAGCTACATGGGGGACTTCTTCGACTCCCTTAGGTTCTATGCGATCCATCTCCTCTAATAGACGCCTTAGATCGTCTCTAAGCTTTTCATATTCTCTAAGCCTATGTTTCATTCTACTAATCATATACGAGACATCTTCGAGAAGATCAAGTGCTTCCGTGAAGTCTTCAGGTTTCAGCGTGCTCCTACTGAGTATGTTACGAATCTCGTTTACGGTTCCACATACATCGCTAAACCGCGTCTCTCTCAAACTATACCCCTTTCATAGTTTTCCTTTAACCACCCTATTAAACATGCCGAGGAGGTAAGAAGCCGGCTTTCGTGGTTATGACGGCTAAACCCTCATGGCTTGAAATATCGAAAGTCGGCGCTAGAAGGGAATCGTTAAATTCTTTCATACCTGCTTAATGGGTTGGGGCTGATTGTCATGGCCTTGTATTTTGCTACGAAAAATATAGGTAAATTTAGGGAGGCTAAACTTCTCATGACGGAGTATGGTGTCTCGTTAGAGAGGCTTGATGCCGATAAGGTCGAGATACAATCTGACAGCATCGAGGAGATAGCGTCATACGCCGCCTCGGACCTAGCGTCTAAGTTTAAAGTAGCGGTGGTCGTCGAAGACGCTGGCTTATTCATACGACCGTTGAAGGGGTTTCCAGGCCCCTACTCCTCCTACGTCTATAAGACCCTAGGGTTATGGGGTTTACTTAAACTTATGAATGGGTTAGATGATAGAAGAGCATACTTTCTCTCGGCCGTGGCTTATTCTAAGCCGGGAGGGTTCGTGAAGGTGTTTACGGGTAAAGTCGAGGGATTCATAACGAACAGACCTAGGGGTCACGGAGGATTCGGGTTCGACCCGATCTTCAAGCCGATGGAGGGTGACGGTAGGACGTTCGCCGAGATGGACCCGTCTGAGAAAAACCGCTTGTCGCATAGGGCTAGAGCGTTCAGAAAACTTGCGCTATGGCTTAGAGAGAGGAAAATAAGGTGTTAAGGTTTCTCCAAGGTTTCTAACAGCTTATCCGCAAAACTGTTATCGAGCTTCTCATACTTCTCGGTCGAGCCTATGTCGTACCAGAAAGCCTTCGTCTCATATGCGTAAACACCTCCCCCTCTGGCTATCATAGCAGGTATAAGATGCTTCATCAAGTCAAACTCCATGTTCACATACTTCCTAGACAAGTCAGACATGACTTCGAATATATTTTTCTTCAAAACCAGTATCCCTATGCACACTGGGATATCCACCATAGGCTTCTCCTCGAATTTAACGATCTTAAACCCGTCTAGATGGGCTATGCCCACCGGAAGCCTATACCCCCTCGAGACGGCGACCGTTATAGAGGAGTTAAACATCTTATGCCATCTAACAAGCTCTCCGATATCTATGCTTGAGAGAATATCTCCATAGTAGACTAGGATGTGCTTGAACTTATCGAAGACACCGTTTTCATAGGCGTTCAACAAGGCCCACCCGGTTCCTTTAAGGTCTTCCCGGTCGAGAACATAGTTTATCCTCACACCAAACCGTTCTCCACAGCCGAAGTAGTTGAGAATCTGTCTGTATTTATAACCTGCCAAGAGGACTATATCCCTTACATCATGTTTTCTGAGTAGTAAAACTATGTATTCCAGAAGGGGCTTTTGTTTAGAACCGATCGGGATCATAGCTTTCTGGAAGTAGTACGTTAAGGGTCTGAGCCTACTACCGACACCACCGCATAACACAGCCGCACAAACCTCATCCATACTCTTCTAGACAAACCATATCCGTAAACAGTTTATATGCTTAATGCCTCAATCGACATCGACGTAAGCTACAGAATCCGCCTCTAGAAGCCTCCTCAGAAAACCTATGGTTAAACCGACTACCGCAAAACCTAACGATACGGTTCTGAAAACGTCTAGGATAACTTGTGGCCTATAGAGTATTACCAAAGTGAGAGTTCCCCCTCTAGGCTTAACATACCATCCGTTAAAGAAACCGTTAACCCTTAGATGCTGAGCATCTATGGTCTCTCTCCCCATGAACACGTCGAGCAAGCTGGGTTCCTCAGTATATATACTCCAGCCTGGGTCGAACCGTTCGTTTAAAACTAGGAGAAACGGTTCTGTAGGTCTGTAGACCATGACCCTATAATGTGACGGTCCTCTCTCCGAGTATGAGATCTCGACGAAGGATACGTTTAACTCTTCCCCCTCGACGAACGCAGAGGTTTGGGGGTCAAACTCTTCAGACAGGAAGTCCTCGAAAATACCCTCCCCAGCACTGTCTAGGGTGATCGTACGTTCGACCGTGTAGAGCCTCGGGTTTCTAAAGCAGTCGGGGAGCTCATATATCACAAACTGAGGCTTCTCCGCGAATATCTCGAGCGGCTCAGGTTCTTTAACGACCTTGGTCTCATAGCCGTGGTCTAAGAACATACCTCCGACCTCTGCTTCCACGATGCAGTCGGAAGGAGCTCGTATGGAGAAGACTACCATACACACCTTCGACCTATCTAAGCCTCCGTATGCATCAGGTTTATCAAGACGTACCGTTATCAAGTTCCAAACTCGCTCCTCTACATCGACCTTCCATAGACTCCAGTTGTGGAAGACATCATATAGCTGAACCTCGACTTTATAGGACCCGTTGACTTTGATCCACAGCTCGAGATATCGGTATCCAGACCAGTCCGACAATTTAGGGTCATAAGCGAAACTAAACGTACCGTTTAAAACAGGTACTTCAGTCTGAGCTATGGCGCCCAAGGCGTATATATGAACCTTAGACTGCGCCTCGTCCGCATCGGCGACTTTAGCCTCCACGCGGTGGACTTTCGACACGTTGTAGTTGACTAGATGGACAAATCCAAAATCTTCGGTGAGAGATTCGACATGAGATAAATCGACCGAGCCGTTCTGAACGTGGGGGAGAATCACGGTCTCGCAGCTAACTCTGTTATTCTCTATGGAGCTTCTCAGCTTCTTCGGGTCTATGCATTTGGTTTTTTCATGGTCTATGTCCATATGCAACACGAGAAGCTTGATATCTAAAACCGACAACAACTTCCAGAAACCCCTTCTAGTGGATAATTCGTTCAAGTATGTGTAGTGGCATTCAGATATGATCGACTTGTTAAGTACTATCGATTCTATACATTCACCGTAGCTCTCGGGGATCCAATCATAGTAGACTTCACCGCAAGTTATGGGTAAAGCCAACACTCTATAACTGCCCTTCGGTAGGGTCTCGCTAAGCCTAATGTAAGCGTCAGGGATATTCAGACTATTGCACCATGTTAGATTCACTGCGGTGCCTTGGGAAACTATGAGACTTATCACGATGATGCTGAACATTAGCTTTGACAGATCATATTCTCTTTTACGTCCTTCTTCGCCCTCCACGATCAACGTTATCGATAGGTACTCTTCGAGGTATTGTAAAAGCCTCTTAAGGCATGAGGCCAGTGAGAGAGATAGGCTTACGCAGAGAAGCGATAATATGCTAGGGGATACGTCGGTTGACACAGTTCCTCGAACGTCTGAAAGCATGATAACGATTATCAGCAAAACCACGGAGACCTCTAGAATGTTAGACTTTCCGACTTTAAGAGCGGTTAGGATTATGAGAAGAAATAAAGGGACGGCCACTAGGTATTGGACATTAAAACCGTTGTAGAAGACTGGAGAAACCGTGATCAGCCATAGATCCATCAAAATCCAACATAATAGGGCCGACGATGTAAAAGCTATTATCCACTTAAATTTAGCCAGGTTCCGTCGGTCAAGTATGTGAGCCATTAAATAGGATAAAACCGTAAGCGTGAGCAGGATCAGCAAGTCGAGCCTGTAAACCCCACCCGATAGTATCGCCGCCGCTAAGGCTACGTAGAAGCCATGGTATATACTATTTTTTCTAAAACCTCTATCTGCCAGCATAATAGCCGTAGGTATTAGGGTATAAAACATCGCAGTTTCTAAGCTGTTCCATAAGCATTTGACTGCTAAGGGGGATCCTAAATAGGCCACCGACGCTATCAAGGCGGCTGGGTAGCTGTTCATAAGATGTTTGGCTAGGAGATATGTGGATAGCCCTCCTGAAACCCAAAGCATTGTCAGGAAGAGAGTGCCGGCTGAGTATGCGCTTAGCCCGGTCGAAGTTAGGAAAGATAGAAACGAGTTTACAAGGGCTAAGTGGATATTCCTGTTCGGCGAGCCCAAATCCTCGTCTATCCAGGCTTGAACCCCGTAAGTAAGGTCGACCCTAGACCTCTTGAAAACCATCTCTAATAGCTCGCGGGGGATCCCTCCTAAAACCGTACAGTAGATGTAGGCTAGCAGGGCTATGAAACCCATCATAGCTAAGACCTCGAGTATAGCCTTAATCTTCGACGACCTGGCTTCCATTTTCCAGATTGTTTAAGTATCGAGTTCTACTTGAGATAAAAGTTTGGGTGTTCTTCCTCACCGGAAGACGCGCGAGGGGTCTTCTGAGTAGACCCGTCATACGATCGATGTTCGTGTTAATCGACCTAGTATTTACCTCGATAATCTAGGGAAATATAAAAAAGGCAGATATACGTCTCTCATTTTATGAGAGACATGTTTAGGGTGTTGGCTCTATTGGCTGTACTCGTGCTAGCCGGGCTTTCGGTGGTCTCTGTATACGCATCTGACGAGCCTTTGTCTTGGGTTCCGTGGTTCGAGGGTACGGATGAGGAGTATGTCCAGCTGAAGATAGAGGTAGTTCCTAACGGTGCTGGAATCATCTATCCGGTGCCTGGGGTCTACCGAATTAAGCGTGGAGAAACCGTTGTTCTCCAAGTCGCCGGCGTAGCTAGCGGGTATGAGTTCAGCCACTGGGAGGTTAACTTCGTCGACTATGGCTCGGCACCGTTCAAGACCCTGACTCTCGAAGGCGACGCTGAGGTCAAGGCCGTGTTCACCAGAGCCGCCAGCGGGGAAGAGGTCGGCTACCTAATGGTGGACATAGTCTTCTACGACAAGCCTTCAGAGCCGCCCGAGGGCTCCGTGACGCTCTGGGAGCTGGGTGTTTCGATGCCGCTTACGCCTGTCCAGGTGACTCCGAACCAGTGGCATGGACAGGCGGTGTTCAAAGGAGTCAGGATCGGGAAAACCTACACAGTAGTCGTTAACCTGGAGAACGGGGTCGGCGGAGTCTACGTGAATTTCTGGACTGTCTACAACAGGGCAAGTTACATGCACTGGGGTTTCATATCGTGTAGGAGGAAGCTACCTGAAGCGCCACGGTCCACGTTTAAGCCGTTCGAGTGGCCAAGCTAGACGAAATCCTCAGTAATTTTCTATACCAAGTTTTAAACATGTTCTGTTGCTGGTAACCGAGGAGCTTAGGTTTTGTTCAGACCTTAGATTGATTAAACCTTAAGGTTGTTAGAAGCCTTTATTTTTCTACTTAAGTAATATCGAGGTTTAGTCGAGATAAAATTTGGATGCGTTCTCCATCGGAGGATGCTGATAAACTTTTGTATACAATTATCTAGATGAGACGTTCATGTTAAAATGGTAAACCCTCTAAACCTAATCTTTGATAACAAGACTATAGGCTAACCTTATAAACTCCTTAATATGTAATGGTATTTCGGTTTGAAAGTTTCAGGTGAGTTAGATATGTCCAGCAAGAAGTTAAGTTTGGCTTTAATAGCCCTACTAGCCCTGACGACGGTGTTAGCTTTAGCGCCTACGACCCCTGCGTTCGCAGTCGAAGAGCCGACGGTATCGCTAGACTACCCATACATGTTTACCGGCGATGAAATAGCCACCAGAACCATAACGATCGAGAACCCGCAGGGTAACCCTGATATCGTCGAGGTCAGAGTCTACATAGCTTCAGATGTCGTCGAGGATGTAACTAGCGTTTCATGGAGTGGCTTCGTAAGTGGAACGTCGTTCAGCATCATAACCGAGGAGCCTTGGGTAGTAGCGAGTTCGCTTCCGTCCGGCTATGACTTCATCCTACCGGATGGGGCGAAGGGCAAGATAACCTTGAACCTAGACCCTAACGACGAGGAGACTGAGGAGGGTGTCGTCGATAAATTCTCCATAACTGTTACTATCAAATTCGCCGACGACACGAAAGTGACGAAAACGTTACATCTATATGTGGGTAGGGCTCAGGAGATAACGATTTCTCTCACGCAGGACGATGAGTCTGTTAGCACCATAATGGCTGGCGAAACCGTTACGATAAACATTCAGACTGGGCCTTTATATTGTGAAGACGAGGGGCTACCTCTAGTGGTCTGGGCGGTTAACCCAGATGGAGACTCTGTAGAGATAACGAAGGTTACGACCGATGAGGATGGTACAGCCGAGGCCGAGTTCACGCCTACAGAGGCAGGTGACTGGAGCTTCTACGCAGACGTAGTCATGGAACCTGAGAGCGGTCTGGGCGCTCAGTTAACAGTAACACCTGCGGAGCTTACGGTAGAGCCGAACGTACCGACCAAGGTTGTCGTCAACACGCCGTTCGATGTCGAAGGTTATAGCATATCATACTTGACGGAGTCTTCGTTTGAGATCAATGTGTCTCTAACCGACAAGTACGGGAACCCTGTTGCCTTGGATGTCGCTGCAGAAGTGGAGCTAACCACTACTAAGGGTTGCTTTATAAACGCTACTGGAGACGAAGTGGATGAGATAACCGCTACCATACCTGCAGGCTCTGAATACTCGGAGCCCGTTACTTATAAGCCAGACCCAGTATGGGGTACTTACGCTATAATCTCAGCCAAGGTAACCGTTCCATCTGGAGACTATGAGGGTTCCTACACTGGGACCTCGAAGTCTCTGAAGACCTCTACGTTCGCTACGTCTGTGACCGTGACTCCTGAGAGCCTAACATGTGAAGCCGGCTCCTATGTGGAAGTTACGATCGACATCAACCAGGAGAACGTGCCTGTGACGTTTGAAGTGGTTTCTGAGGAAGAGGAGTACAACGGTTACGTGACTCCGGTGTCCACTACCACAGATGAGGATGGTGTGGCTACTACGAAGTTCTATGTGGACACTACGGCTGGTTTGAAGGCTAAGGTTAAGGCCGTGGTTTCGAAGCCTCTGACCGATGCGCCTGACAACACTATTGAGGGAGAATCTGCGGAGATAGAGACCGTACCTGGTGAGGTGGCTAAGCTTGGAGTAACCGTGGAGCCTGACACGTTAGGCCCTGGTAAAGAGGCTGTTGTCACGATTTACCTGGCTGATGAGTATGACAACGAGGTAGAGACTAACATATTTGGCGCTGCTATAAGGGTTGACCTGACGGTCACAGGCGGTACGTTGGAGAGGGACTTTGTCTACATAAGCTATGACGATGTTAGTGTAACCGTCGAATATACCGCTCCAGAGGAGCTCGGTACGTACACGATAACCGCCACGACGACGCAGTATGCTTTAGAATCTGGCTCAGCCACCGTAGAAGTCATGGCTTTAGAGCCCATAGTGAACATCACATCGCCAGCCGAGGATACGACGGTATCCTCCACTACAAACGTCACCATGTATATCGCAGGGTGGGCTAAGCCTTCAGACGCTACTCTAGCGGAGACTCCAGGAACCGTTATAACGACGATCAAATACAGCCTCAACGGTGCCGATAACGTGACTGTACCCATAGTTAGCGTCGAGGAGGAGAAGGCTTTCTTCAACTTCTCGGTCACCTTAACGGTGAACGCCACCCACACTATAACGGTCTACGCCATAGACTCCGAAGGCTATGAGAACTTCGCCACTAGAATCATTACCGTCACCTATGCGCCGGCGCCGCCCGTGATGCCTACAGAGATATCTGACGCCTCGACCGACAAGCCCAGCTACAGTCCGGGTGAGGAGGTTGAGATAACGGCTACGGTAACGAACGTCGGTGCAGAAGCAAGGAATGTTACGATAAGGATAACCTTCATCGCTCCTGACGGTACCCCGCAGTACCCGATCTACGAGCTTAGCTTGACCCTTGAAGCGGGTCAGTCGGTCACCCCGACCGCTACGTACTTAGCTGGTGAGCTTACAGGAACCTGGACGGCTAAGATAATGGTTATAGACACCGTAACCGGTGAGGCTATAGCAGAGCCTGTAGAGCTGACGGTAACCGTCAGTTAAAGGGAGGGATAGACGTTGAGGACCAGTATGAGCTTTAAAATCTTGCCGCCGCTCCTAGTATTTTTAGTGCTTCTAGCGGCTCCGGCGAGCCTCGCCGTGACCGTGACGATCCAGGTCTCCACCGACAAGCCCAGCTACACGCTGGGGGAAGTGGTGACGATATCTGGTTCCGTCACGGAAGACGGGACGGCTAAGGCAGGCGTATACGTTAACATCGAGGTTACCGATCCTGCTGGGACGTTAAGATATGCCGATGTGGTCAAGACCGGTACCGACGGAAGCTTCAGCACAAGCTTTAAGCTCGCCGAGACACTGCCGACTGGCACCTACACGGTTAAAGCCTTCTACGGAGGAGTTTCAGAATTCACGACTTTCGTGACGGCTAAGGCTCCAGAGTTCTCGATATCGTTGAGCAAGGATGCGCTCGTCGTACCCCAAGGCTGGTACGACTCGGTGGTCATCTCTGTAGAAGCCGTAGGACCCTACGAATACAACGTAGAGCTTTCAGCCTCAACCCCTGACGGGGTGACAGCCGCATTCTCGACCACGAAGGATGTCCCAGACTTCAAGTCTGTGATGGTATTGTCTGCTAGCATGGATGCGGAGAAGGGTTCCTACGAAGTTACCGTGACGGCGGTCGGTGAAGACGGTACGGTTCAAAGCAAAAGCCTAACGGTTTTCGTAGTCGACACACCGGCTGCTCTAACGAAGCTGGCGGATATATCGGCCAAACTCGACGAAATAGACATGTCGCTAGCTGACATAAAGACCAGCCTCGAAGACGTTAAGAGCGGGGTCAGCGATGTAAACACGGCTCTATCAGACGTGACCGACAGCTTGAGCGATATCAACGACGCTATATCAGAGGTCAACGACGCTATATCGGAGGTTCAAACGGCATTAAGCAACTTAGCAAACGGGGTAAACGGTATAAGTTCAGACCTAGCGGATGTTAGGTCTAGTGTGGACGATGCTAAGGCTGCCATAGGCGGCATAAGTGCCGCTACCTATGCGGCGGCTATACTCGCGCTGATAGCCGCTGTGGCGGCCATATACGCTGTGGTCGTAGTTACTAGGAAGCTTGCGTAAACGGGTTAGGGCTAGGAAAGGGCTAAACTCCCATTTTTATTGCGTCTCTATCTCTCGTATCCTATTCCTCTGCACTCTATAACGGCGGGTTTACCTAGGTCTCCTTCGACTTTAAACTCGGCCTTCAAAATGGTTTTGGTGAGCTCTATACATGTCAAAGCGTGTAAGGTTAGCTCTATCGTTTTAACACGGCTCACACCGTCGGCTAGAGCCATCCACACTATAAGCTGGTCACACAGGTGCCTATCCACCGGATAACCCCCTTCTACGAGTTTTATAAGCTGATCCGCGGCTTCAAGGCCTACGAGTTCGGCTCGCTTACCCTTGACGCCTAAGTTATCGACGCCAAAGAACCCATAGCTATGCTTGACAGATAGGACGATCCCGCAACCCGGGTCTAAGCTGCACTTCGGGTTTCCAGGCTGTAGAACTTCCCTCTCGAAGACCGGGTCTAACCCAGCTCTCCTAAGCCTTTCAGAGGCGCTCGAAGCCATTCTGTTGGCTATATGGCTTGGAAGCCTGCAGCTGTAAACCAGCCCCCTGACCTCGAGTATCCGGCCGAGATCCTGAAGCACTAAAGGTTTAAGTCTCCGGGAGGGTTGCGTCTGAACCTCGACCTCACCCCCTCCACGTGGATAGAAGCCTCTTCGATAAACCCGCAAACGCGCCTCGACGCCCATGAGCTTGAGGTCCTCCAATAGGATTCTTTCAAGATAGTCTACGGGGGGCGCCATGGGGTTGTTCGTTCCACCTCTGAGCCTGAGCTTAACCGGGGAGGGGGCGAACACCATCACGGGCATGGCTGCTTGAAGTATAAGGCTCACACTACCCGCGGTACCTACGTCAAACCTATAGGAGCCGCCTCCTATGTCACCGGGTTCGAAGAAAACCTCGGTGGAGCCGAGTCTCAATCCTTCGACCCGTCCGTTACACAGAGAGGCTAAAACCTCTAAAGCCGTCATATGTTGTCTCCTGAGACCAGGAGGCCTACGTTTACCCCTAACCTTCACGATTTTTATGGGTTCACCCATCAGGGCCGCTAAGGCCGTGGAGAGTCTGAGTATCTGACCCCCACCCTCGAGCATATCGCCTCGTATGGTGATCATGAGCACCTGCCCCCTTCTGGTCAAGAAGATTTCTACTCTCAGTTATCTTGCATTTTCATAGCTTAATATATTCAACCCCGAGCCTTTCTAATAAATGCATGGTCGTTGAAATCCATGGAAGCCTGTTTTAAAGACATATCCAATTAGGAGCCTATAAGATCCAGAATTCCTCTGTTGGTCGACTTGAGATAATCTACGAATGGGATGTGGTAAGAACCCGTAAGTTATTGAGGCTAGAGTCCGGCTCTCTAGAACAATCTTATTAAAGCTAACCGTGTAACCGACTCAAGTCTACATTTAAATTTTCTGAAACATTTCCATATTCTACTACCTTGGTTTAACCAATTGGCTTTTATCCCGTCTTTCTTTAATTTTAAAGTGGAGGTACATATGGTTCGATTATACGGTAGGTTGTTTAAGAGAGAAGAAATCCTTAGGTACGTAGGAAGCATCGATCAGATCGGAGGGGTTAAGCTTTTAGAGGCTCAAGAAGGCGTAGAACGTAACGTTAAACTAATATCTATGAATACGGGCGAGCTCAGGCTCCTCATAGTCGTTGACAGAGGATTGGATATAGCTAATGCCGAATATAGAAACGTGCCTTTAGCCTGGATAAGCCCAACCGGGTTAGCGGCTCCATTCTTCTTTGAACCGGAGGGTTTTGGATGGCTTCGAGGATTTTTTGGAGGTCTACTTACAACCTGCGGATTAACCTATCTTGGAGCACCTACGATAGATATGGGAGAACGTTTAGGTCTACACGGTAGGATATCTTATGCCCCGGCCAAGCTCATAAGGGTCGAAGGCTACTGGAGCGGAGACGAGTATATAATGGTTGTTGAAGGCGTATGTAGCGAGGTTAGAGTTTTCGGCCCGAATCTCGTTTTGAGGCGTAGAATCGAATCTAAGCTTGGGTCCAGGGTTATAAAAATCGAGGATACGATCGTGAACGAGGGTTGGGAGCCGCAGCCATTAATGGTTCTATACCACTTCAACTTCGGCTTTCCTCTCGTAGATGAAGACGCCTATCTAGTTTCGACCTCTAAACTTTACGTTCCGAGAGATAAAGATGCTGAAGAGAGCGCTGAAAAATTCGATAGATTTCAACGTCCAACTAAAGGCTTCAGGGAGAAGGTTTATTTCCATGAAATGGCTTCGGACGATGAAAACTATGCATATGCGGCTATATTTAATAACAGGATTATGGACGGTCTAGGTGTCTATATTAAATGGAGGAAAGATGAGCTTAATCGCTTCATAGAATGGAAAATGATGGGTGAAGGCACCTACGTAGTGGGATTGGAGCCAGCTAATTGCCTAGTTTTAGGTAGGGATAAGGAGAGGAGCTGGGGCACCCTGCAGTTTATCCAACCGCGTGAGAAGAGGGTAATAGACATGGAATTTGGCGTTTTAGTCGGTATGGATGAGATCAGAGAATTCTCGGAGAAGATATATTCAATCACCCAGGGAGTTAAACCGAAAATGCTAAAAACCATCGATGAGTTCATAGAGGCCACTAGGTTGAGGGGTCGATAGTAGACGTCCCCGGAGCAGGAGGGATTGGTAAAAGCCGAGTGTCAAAAATAAAAGTGGATGCGTGGAGACGCCCATCCATTTGGCTAGGCTATTTTCTTGTTATACGCTCCCAGACCGGCGGTATTCTCCTCTCCGCCTCCGGCCCGAGAATTATCGGGGTTATCCCGGCGATTTCGCATAGGTACGTGAGGGGGCGTACCCAGTTTCCTGCGACACCCAATATGTGATTACACGGGAAAACAGCCGTGAACTCTTCGAAGCTACAGTGTAGCCTGGCGTGGACATGAGGCCAGGTCGGGTTGGTCTGCTCGTTGAGAGCCCTACGCTCCTCCGGCGGTAGCTCGACGGCTTCGCCTAAGACGATCACCATGTAGAGTTCGTCGTCCCATAGGCCCAGCCTCGCGAAGGTTATCTCGCCTGGGGCTGCGTCGAACTCGACAGATGCGCCGCCGGCTTTGAAGTAGTACTCAAGCGCCGGGTGAAAGGTCACTTTCTTGAAGTTCTCCCTGGGATCCATGCTTCTCGAAGCGTACCAGCTCGCATGGTTCCCGGAGTTGCAGAAGTCCCATATGTCTTTGTCGGGATGGTAGAGCCTCACGTCCATGAAGAGCACCGGTAGACCTCCGCTGATGTACTTCAGAAGCTGCATGGTCACCGCTGCGAGGGCATCCGCCTCTGTCGCGCAGACCGTCGGCTCCTTGAACCCGTTCCAGTCGTATGGGTCGTTCATGAGCATCTCCGCCACGTCTCCTAGGCAGACGTATTCGGTTAACTCACGCTGCCCCTTCAGGCCGCAGAAGTCGAAGCCCTTCTCCTCATTAACCATCCTCATAGCCAAGTACAGACGTATCTGGGTCTTCAGGGTTTCACGCGTGAGCATCTTCCCGTCGTACTTTATACGGTCTCCGAGGAGCTCTTCAAACCACTTCAGTCCCTTCTCGACCTCGCTTTCGTCGACTTCCTCCATCTTTTTGACGAGCCAGAGCTGGTCTATCTGACGGACCGTGACGCCGAAGGTCTTTATTATCGGAACGAGGTGGAAGTAGCCGGTCTCCATACCCATCGAGTGGCCGCCATACATCCCGTAGACCTCGTTCTGTATAACCGTATACGCCTGGGCTGCGCGGACCCAGTCTATGACCTTAGCCCTGGTCTCGGGGTCATCTATGTCGCCTATGATGCGGTGGGTTCTAATGCCGACTTGACGGAGCGCCCCGTCCGTGGCTAGAAGCCCGACGTTACCCGGGAACTTGCCGCTGTTGTTCGATAGGCAGAGTATAGGCTTATCTCTACCTACGGTGTTTATGAACGGCCATACGAAGAACGGGAAGTTCCACACGTAGAAGCATAGGATCACTTGTTTACAATTTGCCCTCGCGATCTCTTCGCCGACCCTCTGAGCGGACCTGACTGAGGTTATTATCTCGGAGCCCACCACGACCTCAGGCGAGGAGCCGTCTATATTCTTCACACCCTCCCGTATAACGTCGGCCCACCTATGGAGAACCTCCATACACTCCTCGTAGTTCGCCCTGTAAACATGCTCCCTCTCGTCGTTGAACATAACTATCCCTATAGGTGTAGTACGCACGTCGACACCTCCACTTCACGATTTATAGTGAAGAATTTAAAAGCGTTAGACCCCATAAACGGTTCAACTTTTTAATCATCTCAAATCATAGAACAAGTCCGGTGTGGAGATTTGTCCTCTTTCATGTGGGGTGACTTGAACGCTTTCCATAGGCCTTATAGGTCTATGCTAGGTGAGCATTTCGCTAGGTTATGCTATGAGCTTGGGCTAGATAGGGTTAGGCCCAGAAGCGTCGAGGAGTGGCTTAGGAGAAGAGATGAGATATTGCGGGGTCTTAGGGAGGCTATGGGCCGGTTAGCCGAGGAAAGGAGCGTAAAAGCGAGGGTCGTGTCGGTTAAAGAGCGTGGTGAGATCACGGTCGAAAACGTGGTGCTTGAAACGCTCCCTAGGTTCTACGTGTCAGGGAATCTTTACAGACCTAGTAAGGTCGATGAGCCTCTGCCGGCGGTTCTAAGGGTTCACGGCCACTGGCCCTACGGCAGGTTTCAGGATGCCATACAAGCCAGCTGCATCGGCCTAGCTAAGAGGGGATACGTGGTTTTATCCATAGATAAGGTCGGTTACGGCGAGAGGAGGTTTCAGGGTCACTGGGACGCGTGGTGGCTATACAGCGTCGGGCTTTGTCTACAGGCCGTCGAGCTATGGGATAACATGTCGGCTTTAGACTATCTTCAAGGGAGGAGGGAGGTGGATCCTGAGAGGATAGGTGTGACGGGGGCTTCTGGCGGTGGAAACCAGACGATGTACTTGGCGGCTTTGGATGAACGCGTTAAGGCGGCGGCTCCGGTATGCTCCGCGGAGGTGTTCGAGGACCAGGTGGCCCCAGGTAGGTGCATATGCGAGTGTATACCGGGGATGCTTAGGTTCGCCAACGTCCAGGAGGTCTTGGCCTGTATAGCCCCCAGGCCGCTGCTCATAGTCAGCGGGATACTCGATGAGACGTTTCCGATAACGAGGGCTAGGAAGGCGTATCTATGGGTTAGAAGCGTGTATAGGCTTCTGGGGGCTGAAGATAGGGTTTCCATGTACGAGGCCTATAAAGAGCATGACTACGACCGGGAGATGCGTATAGCGGTTTACAGGTGGTTCGACAGGTGGCTTAGAGGCGTCGAAGAGTCTGTCGAGGAGCCTGACGTCACGGTCGAGCCTGTGTTCTCAGAGGGGCTTCTATGCTTCAGGAAAGGCGTAGATGAGGGGGCTGAGACCCTTCTTTCGATATATCTCAGCAGGGCTAAGCGGCTTATACGCGAGAGAGCCGGGGTAAGCGTGGAGGAGTGGCTTAGCCGCGTAGACGCTTTAAGACGTGGAATAGTCGAGGATTCCCTGGGAGGATTTCCAGCCCGCAACCCGCTAGATGTCAGAACGGTGAAAGTCGAGGATAGGGGATGGTTCACCGTGGAGGTTCTGACGTACAGGAGCGAGTGGGACATAGTGGTGCCGTCTCTCCTGCTTAGACCCAAGTCCAACGTCTCGGGCAAGGCGATGGTCTTCCTAAGCCCAGGGGGTAAAAACTCTCTGTTCGCCGATAGACGGGTTAGGGCTATGCTGAGAAGAGGGTGGAACGTTCTACTGATCGATTACAGGGGCGTGGGCGAGACATCTTTCAGCGAGCATGTTGCGGCTAAGAACAGCATAGTCTTGGGTAGGCATATCTTGGGTATGAGGGTCTGGGATGTGCTGAGAGCGGTCGACATGCTCGAGGAGCGTTTCCACGGTGAGACCGGCGTCTACGGCGAAAGAGACGCTGGCTTGATAGCGCTGGTAGCCGGGGCGGTAGACGATAGGATAGCCCAGGTGGTCGCAGAGCGCATGCCCTCGAGCTACGTATCGCCGAGGCCGAAGCAGCCGCCGCCGTTCTACCCGCCTAGGCTACTGAACTACGCGGATATACCCGAGATAGCCGCCTTAGTGGCTCCGAGAAGGCTGAAGCTGATAAACCCGGTAGACATGGCTAACGAGACCCTGACGCGGGAGGAGGCTAAAGAAGCCTTCAAGTTCACATATAAGGTATACGAACACCTAAAAGCCACCGAGAACCTAACGATCGTCGCGACAAACATGAAGTCAAATCCTTAGTCCTAATTCTTTATCGTACCCCGACTGTTTAACCTAATCTTACCGAAGACAGAGAATTCGACCAAATACCCACAATAAAGAGACTATGGGCCTAAACTACAACTCTTCTAGCTTGGGCGAAGTATGTGAATAGGGAGAGCGGTTGGGAGGAGGTCGAGGATAGGCTTAGAGCAGGATGCATAACCCTAGAGTTGGCTATAAAAGAGGTCGGAAGCAGTCTATGGAAGAGAGTTGGAAGGGGGGATCTGAAACCTGAACTGGCGTTGAGAGTTTTCAAAGACCTTGTAAAGTTCAAGCCCGTGAAGCTTTACAAGCAGGAAGAGCTACTGGTTGAGGCTATGGAGTATGCCCTAAAGCTCGGTCTAACCATATACGACTGCCTGTTCATAGCCCTAGCTAAACGCCTCGGAGAGCCTCTCATAACATCGGATAGAAAGCAGGTTGAAGCAGCTCAGAGACTTAACATACTAGTCGACTTCATACCCTAACGTCTATCGCATCATCAAGTATACCCGGCAACTCTATTCTAAGCGGAAAGTCTTCAGTATTTGACATCTACTTTCGATAGATGTATTCAAAACCGGTTTAGAAAGTGGAGGCGCCGCCGGGCGGACTCGAACCGCCGACCAACGGGTTAACAGCCCGCTGCTCTACCACGCTGAGCTACGGCGGCACACATCCTTTCTAGGATTACGGTTATTCTTAAATCTTTTTGGGATGCAACGTTGATGGATATGACTTCCCTGAGGACGGGGGGAACAAAATAAACTTATATAACTGTTTGGACTCGTTTTCTCTAAACGCGGTGAATGCTGTTGCCTGAAGAGTTTAGATACGTCGTACGTCTGGCGGATACGGACCTAGACGGGTTTAGGAAGGTCCCCTACGCGTTGACCCGTATCAAAGGCGTGGGGATCCGGCTAGGCTGGGCCATAGCGAGGGCCGCCGGGATAGACCCTGATAAGCGTATGGGCTTCCTATCAGAGGATGAGCTTAAGAGGATAGAGGCCGTACTGAGGGAGCCGCTGAAATTCGGCATACCGAACTGGATGCTAAACAGGCGTAAGGACCTCGAGACCGGTAAGGACCTACACCTGATAGGCTCCGACCTCGAGTTTAGGGTCAAGCAGGATATCGAGTTTATGAAGAGCATAAAGTCTTGGAAGGGCTGGAGGCACAGCCTCGGGCTTAAGGTTAGGGGTCAGAGAACGAGGACGACCGGTAGGACCGGTAGGACTGTCGGTGTCCATAGAAGGAGGAGGTAGAGATGGGCGACCCCAAGAAGCAGCGTAAGAAGTATGAAACCCCTAAGAAGCCTTGGGACGCTCAGAGGCTTCAGATAGAGCTACGCTACATGGGTGAATACGGTCTCAGGAACAAGCGTGAGCTCTGGAAGCATAGAACCCAGCTTTCGCGTATAAGAGCCATAGCCCGAAGCCTCCTAGCTCAGCCTCCTGAGGTCAGGGCGGAGGCCGAGAAGAGGCTTCTAGGCAAGCTCAGACGCATGGGTCTACTATCCGAGTCTGCTACTCTCGAAGACGTATTGGACCTCACGATAGACGACATATTGAACAGGAGGCTTCAGACACTCGTCTACAAGATGGGCTTAGCCAAAACCATATACCAGGCTAGACAGCTCATAGTCCACGGTCATATAGCCGTAAAGGACAGGGTCGTCAGGGTACCCTCATACCTCGTCAAAGCCGGGGAAGACAGCATGATAACCTACGCGCCTAAAAGCCCGTTCAACGACCCCAAACACCCGGTCAGGATCGCCATAGAGACGCTGCATGCAACGGCTAAGATGGAGGAGGTATCAAAGGAGCTCGGAAACGCCGCGGAGGGCTCCTAAACTTTCTGTCCCTAGTGAGGTTTGACCTAGCTTCTTCAGGTATCTAAAGGGTATAGAGTTAAAGACCCTTCTTAGAGCCTCCTACCCCTACGTCCACCTTTCCTTCTCGTGCCGTCGTGAGGTATAGGCGTAACGTCGTCGACCCTACCCATCCTAAACCCAGCCCTAGCCAGTATCCTGATAGCGTGCATTGCCCCGGGTCCAGGTGTTTTAGACTTAACGCCCCCAGGTGCTCTAACCTTGATATGCAGAGCCGTTATCCCCTTGGCCTTAGCTATCGCGG
>LUCB01000007.1:35281-150920 GCA_001593865.1 Candidatus Bathyarchaeota archaeon B24 | reverse complement strand
AGTTAAACATATGTCTCTGTCTTCGCTATGTTATCTCGGTGTCTGCTTATGAGGATTGTAGACGCTCATGTACATCCCCCTGCAGATGGAGACTTTAAAAAGTTTGCTGAGGCATGCGAGAAGGCTGGGATAGTCAAGTGCTTCATGTGCGGGCTTCCAGAGGGGTTCAAGGGGGCGGGTAACGACGTGGTTAAGAGGGCTTTCAAGGAGTATCCAGACCTCGTGAAGGGCTTCGGGTACGTAGATCTCGGTAGAGACCCGGTGGACGTGGTGGACGACCTGTACGCCGATGGGTTTGTAGGCGTCAAGCTCATAGATCCCCCTAAGCCTTACGACCACGACGACTATTTTCCGTACTACGAGCGTGTCGAGAAGTACGGCATGGTCGCCCTGTTCCACACAGGTATCGTAGCAAGAACACCTATGGATAAGGCTAGGAGGGTATCGTCTAGGAACATGCGTCCAGCCTACTTAGAGACCATAGCCAGAAGCTTTCCGAGGCTGAAGATCATAGGGGCTCACTTAGGCCATCCATGGTGCGAGGAGGCCGCCGTGGTATCCTACCATAACCCCAACGTGTACTTCGACATATCTGGTGGTCACACGTTCTACATAGCCTTAACCCTCCATAGGAGGCTTTTCTACGATATCAAGCCGTCCAAGCTGCTGTTCGGAACCGATTCGCAGCCTGGCGAGTTCCAGAGGTACATACACTTCTGGATGACCGTGCTCCCCCAGATAGGCGTGTCAGACGAAGACCTCGAGAGAATATTCTATAAAAACGCGGAGACCCTCGTCTAAGGTGTACCCACCATGTTCGACTTCAGGGTCGAGTTTCCGAGGCTGAAGACCCCTATAGCGCTTATAATCGACGACCCGGCGCCTTACGTCAACCACCTATACTATCTCAAGAAGTACTTGAACCCAAAATATCCCGACTACTACGAGGAGTTCAAAACCATACCTAACGACTTCCTAGAAGACTTCATATCGGTAGTTAAAAAGTGGCCTGTTAAAGGAAAGTTCAGCGTGATCCCGAACCCCGCCGGTCAAGGTTACTTAGACGAAGGCCTACGAGGATACCCTAAGGAGGGGGTCGAACGCTGGGTCAGACTCGTCAAGGATGAGGTGGCTCCTCTGTTCGACATAACGCCTGAGATGATAACTCACACAAACGCGGTCGACCTCAAAACAGGCGAGCTTCTACCGATGCACGAGCAGACCTGGGCCAGCCAGCAGACAGCTGAGACCTTAACCCCCTACATAGCTAAGGCGTTGGAAACCCTTAAGAAGCTAGGGTTCGAGACAAACGGTGTTACGTCTCCAGGAGCCTTCGGGATAGACGTGGAGGCTGAGTACGCTAGAGCCGTGTTGAACGCGGTTAAAAGGGTCTACGGAGCCGGGCTCGCGTGGTATTTTCTCAAAGTAGACAAACGGTCCTATGTGGTCTATCCGAGACTGGCTTACTTGGACAAGTACAGGGGTGAGGCTGTCGTAAGCATCGTAAGCGGAAACGACGACGTGATCTGGAGCACCATGACACCTGAGTCTAGGAGGAGCTGGAGCAGGAGGAGGCTTCTTGAGTATGCGGACTACTACATAACCGGTGACGGGAAAGCCGGGCGGCTCGTAGAGCTGTTGAACGCGGGAAGCTACGTAGTTTTCCATACGCACTGGAACAGCCTATGGTCGAACGACGCCAGACACGGGCTAGCGGTTATGGAAGAGGTTTTAAAACGCATAAACACCCTTATCGGGGACAGGGTTTTATGGATGAAGCTCAGCGAGATAGCGTGCTACTATGCGGCTTCTAAGACGTTGGATATCCACGTGGATAAAAGCCCCGACCACTTGAGGCTGTTCGTCGATAACCGGTTTCCATGCCCTGACCTAACCGTGAGCTTCAACTGCGGCTTCAAGGTCGACGAGGTATACCTAGAGAAGGGTAGCTTCAGAAGCGGGTGGACGGAGGCTAAGACCTCTGAAACCGTCATGAAGCTTGAAAAAAGCGTAGACGAGCTTCGTCCTAACACCTGGGTTCAAAAGGGAGAACGGTTGATTATATGCTTCGACAACAGGCTTGGAAACACGGTAGAGGTGAAAGCCGCTTAGCAGACTTTTGCGGAGAAAACACGCTCCCGATAATTTTAACTAAACCAACCTCCTCAACCCTCGAAGGGTTACGAATTATAGCTAGACATCTTGCCTGGTTAAACGCATCGATGCCAAACCCTCTTGACTAGTTGCTCGGCTGTTTCAGCGTGGACCTCCTTAAGGAGCTCGTAACTCTTGGGAAGCCTATCAGGGTTGCTTACGAGGGTCTCTATTTTAGGGGCCCGGAAAACGTATTCGCGGTAGACGTAGGGAGGCTCGATCTTGAACGGCTTAACCTTATCGACCCTCGATAACGCCCTCCTAACGCCGTCCTCTATAAGCCGCCTAGCCCTAACCGGGGGTATGCTTACCGCGGAAAACCTCGACAAGCCTCGTTTAACCGCGACCGTCACGACGCCTGGTATGAGGGCTTCCGCCTCCCTACAAGCCGCCTCGTCGCCAGATAGAAAAACCAGAGGTACATCATACACTCCGGCGTAGAACGCGGCCAGCCCGATCTCTCCGAGCGGGATGTTGTTGATCGATATCTCCTTAACCATCACACTCATCGTATGGTAAAGGACACCCCCCTTCGTACCTACTTTGGAGTGGGCTCCTATGAAGAGCATCGCGTCGAAACCCTGGTCTATAAGGGGGAGCCACTCCGGTCTATGGGTTCCGTGTATGAGCTCGACCCTGGGGTCTATGAGCTCGGGGTCTATCGTGTAGCCTGAGCCGTGTCCGTCGTTGACCAAGACGTAGGAGGCTCCTGAGTCGAAGCACGCCTTCACGGCGGCGTTGACCTCCTCGGTCAGCAAACGGCTGTAGAGTCTACGTTTATAGGTGTTCCAAGCGCTCGTATCAGACCTGTTTTCAAACTCGGTAACCCCGCTGACACCTTCCAGGTCTGTAAATATATAGATTTTCAACCGACCACCACAGCCGCTAATATTCTATAGCGAAGGGGGGTTATTTACATTTCAGTAATACCAGCCTTTTTTTACGAAACCAAGCCGAGATAAGTCTTAAATCTTAAGCCTTACAAATTGTCATCCATGGCTGGAGAAAAAGTTTACATCGTTCCCGAACCTAAACGGTTAGATTTCACGGGTAGATGGTTCGAGTTCGACGGGTTCAAAAACTTTCCAGAGTTTCTAGCCACCGAATTTAAAATCCCTAAGGGCAGCTGGAGCATAGTTAAAACTGAGGGAGAAGGAACTGGTTTAAGGGTTAAAGATGGAGTCGTAGAGATATGGGGTGACGAGAAGGTCTGTTATGCGAGCATTATCCAGCTCGTGAGGCAAGGCGGGGGTAAGCTTCCAGAGGTCACGGTCGAGGAGGAGTTCTGCTTCAAGTTCCGGGGATTCCACCTCGACATAGCCAGGGGCGGGGTTCCAAAGGCTGAAACGTTGAAATCCATCCTTAGATGGCTCTACCTGCTCAAATACAACTACTTCGCGATATACGTCGAAGACCTCTTCCCATGGAAAACCTACCCGCAGATAGGCTTGTTGAGGGGTAGGCTGACCGAGGAGGAGTGGATGAGCGTGGTGGAGTATGGTGAAAAACTGGGCGTCGAGGTGTTTCCGTCGCTGGAGCTGTGCGGGCATATGGAGCATATACTATCCCTACCGGAGTTCTGGAGGTTCAGCGAGTGGCATAGGCCGATGGAGGGCTGCCTAGACGTCAGCGACGAGGAGGCTAGGGAGTTCGCTTATAGGCTTCTACAGGACGCCTTGGAGCTTACACGCTCCAAATACATACACATAGGGGGAGATGAGACGTGGGCGCTCGGGAGGGGTAAGAGCCTCAATAAGACCTGGAGCTTCGAGGGACCAAGCCTATACGAGATGCACCACAGGAGGCTTGTGGAGATCGCGAGGAGCAAGGGTAAAACCCCTATACTCTGGGGGGACATGATATCCGGCATGTACCTAGCCGGGGCTAGGGGGTCGAGGGAGAAGTGGGCGGAGGTGCTTGAAAGCGACATATGGAAGAAGAGCGTCATAGCCAACTGGGATTACAGCCCAGAGCCGTTGGAGCACTTCAAGGAGAAGATAAACATATTCAAGAGCAGAGGTCTCGAGCAGCTTGCCTGCCCGGGTCTCTCGAACTGGCTTAGGTACTACCCGAACTTTGAGGTGGCTCTTACAAACCTCAGAAACTTCCTCAGGGCTGCTAGAGAGGAGGGGATACTAGGGTTCATGGTTACGGCGTGGGGAGACGACGGGGAAGAATGCCTATTCTCGCTCCTAGACCCTCTTATACTGGCGTCTATGGAGATAGCCGAGGGCGAAGGAGAATGGGAGGAGAAGTGGATGGCTTTGACCGGGGAGCCTGAACCTGTGTTCAAGGCGAGGATTCTCTTCGGAAAACCCGTGGTAGCAGATACGCTTAAACAAGTGCTCTACGATACGAGACGCTTCAAGAGGATGAGTAAAGAGCAGGTCGATAGGATAGCTAGGGAGTGGAGGCGTATACTGGAGGAGCTGAAAGACGTCACACTGCCTAAAGACCTCGAGTTCATAAGGAGATGCCTTGAGACGGGGCTTAAGAGGATAGAAGGGAAGGCTACGGTTTCAGACTACATAGCCCTAGCCCGGATATACTCTGAGCTCTGGCTCTCTGAGAGAAAGCCTGAGGGGTTAGACCTCATAGTCACGAGGCTATGGGGCGCAGCGGGTAGAATAGACCTAAACCTACCGTAAAGATCTCTATATCGGTTTTTCAGCAAGCTATATGGCTCTTACAACCCAGCAATTTTTATACTATCATTCTGTTTAAGATGGGTTCATGATGTTCAGGATCCGCCCTTTCGAACGCGACGACCTCCCAGATGTTGTCGAAGGCTGGAATAAGGTTCTCATATACGATAGGGTTAGCGAAGAACGGTTTAAACGGGTGGTTTTAGAGGACCCGAACTACGAGAGAGAGCTTAACCTGGTGGCTCTTGACGATGGAAGGGTCGTGGGCTTCATAGCCGCCGTAGCCAGAGAAGGCGTTTTGGGTAGAGACGGTAGGGGTAGGCCGGAGGAGGCTTACGACGGGTACATCAAGGGGTTCTACCTCCTAAACGGTTACTGGGAGAGCGGCGTCGGGGAGAGGTTGCTCGACGAGGTTTTCGAGCGTCTAAGGTCTAGGGGTAAACACGTCGTCAAGGTCGTGGAGTACACGGGCCGCTACTTCTTCCCGGGAGTAGACGTGAGGTACGATAAGCTCCTGAGCTTCTTCGATAGGAACGGGTTTGATAGGGTCGATAAGCTTGACGACGTGGCCGCAGACCTTGTGGATTTCGAGCCTAGCGAATACCAGCGGAGAGCCGTCGCGAGGATTAGGGAGATGGGGGTCGAGATAACGACGTATAGGCCTGAGATGATCGGGATGATGCGGGAGTTCGTCGAAAAGCTAGACATGATACAGTGGTTCCCTAAGGGGTGGGAGAGAGACTTCGGAAGAGAAGGCCGCCACATCGTGGCCGTTAAAGATGGGAAAATCGTAGGGTGGGCGTGCTACTGGCCAGGTAAACCCATAGCAGGCTTCGGTCCGATAGGCGTGCTCAAGGAGTACAGGGGGCGAGGGATCGGAACGAGCCTACTGCTGGAGGCCATGCTAAGGCTCAAAGAATACGGGGCGTCTAAAGTCGTCGCAGGGTGGGCTGCCACAGGATTCTACCTGAAAAGCGGATGGAAAATCTACAGACAATACATCGTCTTCAAAAAAGAAATCTAGCGAAAATAGCCTAAAGGCATATATTTTTTCAGTTTAGGAAAGGTTTTCCGGATATTTATGCCGGTGATCGACGCGTATACCCATGTAGGCGCGGCTGATTCCTCGGTTTTAGAGGGGTTTCGACCGGTTAAGGAGAGGGGTTGCGGCGTCGATAAGATCCTAGAGAACATGGAGATGGCCGGTGTAGATAAAACCGTGATCATACCTGTTCATCGTTGGGAATACCCGGAGGCCAACCGCGAAATCGCGAGGCTTATCGAAAAGTACCCAGAGAGGCTTATAGGGTTTGGGAGGGTCGACCCTAACTGCCCAGAATGCGCCTATGATGTCGCACGTGAAGCGGTTAAAGACCTAGGTTTAAAGGGGATCGAAGTGAGCGGGTTCCAGTGGGTTAACTACGACCCTGCTATAGCGTGTCCCTTGTTCGAGCGCCTGTTCACTTTGGATGTCCCGGTCTTGATTAGGGGAGATGTGGATTATGGGCTTGTTCAAAGGGCGTTACCCCAGATCGTAGAACGGTTCAGGGATAAAACTATGATAGCGACTTTATCACCATGGGCGGGCTTAGGTTTCTATCATCCACCTTACAGGGAGCCTTTGATCGATATAGCTAGGATTAGCAGGAATTTCTACCTCATCGTCTCGACCGTCGTCATGACACGGAGCATCGAAGAGATCGTCTTAAGGGTAGGGGCTAGGCAGGTGATCTTCGGCTCAAACGCCCCTTACAGCCATCCGACTTATGAGATCGCTAGGATAGAGTCTCTAAACCTAACAGACGAGGAGAAGATGCTCATCCTAGGAGGAAACATCGCACGTATCCTAGGAGTGTGAGATGTTGATAGTAGATGCGCATACCCACGTAGGTAGGGGGATCGCTAGGACCGAGTACTCCCAGTTCGACGCTTCTCCAGAGTGGCTTATAAATCAGATGGACAAGAGCGGGGTAGATAAGGCTGTCATCTTCCCAGTCTTCCACCCAGTTTTCAGGCATGGGAACGAGGAGGTGGCTGAAGCCGTTAGGAGATATCCTAACAGGTTTATAGGCTTCGCCGGTGTCCAGATGAATTGTCGGAAACACGGTCTTGAAGACGTAAAATACGGTTTAGACGTCTTAGGACTGAGGGGTGTCGGCGAACTTAAGCCGACGAACCTTTCACCCAACGTTCTTCTACCGATACTAGGCGCCATAGAGAAGAGAGGTGTTCCCGCGAACTTCCACACAAGCGTTAGACTTGCAGATTACATAGCCAAAAGGTTCCCTAAGCTGATCGTGATCCTAGCCCACATGGGCTGGAATGACCCACACGCTATAACTGTTGCAAAGGAGAGAGCCAATCTATATTTGGACACCTCCACCGTCAGCCTAGATTTGATCAAGCAGGCAGTCGAGAAGCTCGGAGCGGAGAAGATACTCTTCGGCTCCGATGCCCCGTTCATCTACCAGTATCCTGAACTTAAGAAAATCGAGGTTTTACCGATAACCGACGCTGAAAAACGTCTAATATTGTCTGAGAACCTTATGCGCATATTAGAGGAGGGCGGATAGGGTTGAAATGTTTTAAAACTTTTCCGTTCGGAGTAACCTATCAGCATTGGCGCGATCCGTCTATAACTAGGGACGAATGGGATAGAGACTTTCGAACGATATCAGAATATAAGTTAAACCACGTTTGGCTTGCTGTTCACTGGGCTAAGGTTGAGAAAACACCTGGCCGCTACGACTTCTCCGAGATAGACTATATGGTAGAGCTTGCTAAGAAATATGGGTTGAAAGTCCATTTGGTCCTAGAGGGGTATCGAGGAGGTGAGGAGGGACCTCCACCGACTTGGCTTCTCAGGAAACACCGAGACGTGTACGTCGAAGAGGGTATAGATTGGGGGGAGACGGAGGCTAAGAGGATATGTCCAAACCATCCCGCGGTTAAGGAGGGAATCCGGAGGTTCTTCGAAGCCGTCGCGGAGCACTTCAGGGACGAAGACGCGATTCTTCTATACAACATATACTGGGAGCCTAACTTCATGTGTCGGTGCAAGTACACTATGATGGAATACGTGAAGTGGCTTAAGAGGAAATATGGGACGATCGAGAGGCTTAGAGAGGTATGGATGTCACCTAACATCGAGGATTGGGAGGACATAGTGGAGTTTAAGCATAGGATAGGGTTAGGCTTCCCCTACGCGACTCCCATCCTAGACTGGAGGGCGTTTTGCCTCTACAACGTCGCCAACATCATAAGAGAGGGAGCAGAGGCCTTAAAGAGCAAAGACCCGAACCATCCGGTTTTATGCCATCCTGTACTCTCTATGGTCAACTCGGGATACTCCGTAAGCGTAGGAGTAGACGACTGGCTAATAGCTAGAAGCGTAGACGTACTCGGTACGTCTTTCTACCCCACGATCCCCACGGGCAGAGGTCCGCTAAAACCCGCGGTAGACGGCTGGCTTTGGGCCGAGATATTAGACAGCCTAAGGTCGGCAGCCGGAGAGAAGCCTCTATTTATAGCCGAGCTCCAGACCCACTACCGAAGCAGATACCACCCGCTAGACAGGGTTTCCCCAAGTCAGCTTCAGATGCTATGCTGGCTGTGTATAGCTCATGGTGCTAAAGGCATAACAATGTGGAAGTGGAGACCCTTCCTGAGAGGTTTACAGCTTTCAGGGAGGGGGCTTACGCTTTACGACGGCACACCGACCGAAAGGGCTGAGGCCGCTAAAAAGGTTGGAGAAGTCTTAGAGAAATACTCCGACATGTTTTTGGAGATGAGCCCTGTGAAGGCGGAGGCAGCCATCCTATTCAACCCCATGGCATATATCAAACTTCTTCATTTATCGCAGAAACCCGGCTCGGTCGAGTACTGCGTGAGCGATATAGGCGGTTTCTACAAGGCCTTATGGGAGAACCACATACCGGTAGACTTCATAAGGCCTGAAGACATCGAGGTAGGGCGGCTTAAAGGGTATAAGCTTCTGTATATGCCGTTCACGATATGCCTAGACAAGAGCGTCGCAGAGAAGCTTTTCGAATTCGCGAGAAACGGAGGCTTCATAGTCGCAGATTCTCCATGCGTCGTTACCGACGACTTCGAGGTCGAATGTTATAAGGTAATGCCCGGCGCGGGGTTGGATAAGCTATTCCGATGCAGAGAAGTAGATTTGTACGCAGGTTTGGACTCGGCTCCGGACCCGACTCCCTATAGAAAAAAGCAGGCAGGCTCAGGGATACGTATACGGACTACAGTCACCCATCCGGCGTTGCCGAATACCGAAATCGGCTCGACCTTCTCCGGAAGCCTCTACAAAGAGAAGCTCGAAGTCTTGCCTGAAGGGGAGGTTTTAGGCGTTTTCGAAGACGGGTCTCCGGCGGTGATCGCGTCATCCCACGGCAAGGGTGGGGTAGTTTTCATAGGCACGTGCATAGGTAGGAGTTACCTCAGATATGGTGAAGAAGGTGTTAGAAGACTTATAGCCGGTTTCGCTAAATGGGCTGGAGTGGTTAAACCCGTCAAGCTTTTAGAACTCCGGGGTGGTCCGATAGATTTAACGGTTCATAACTACGCCGGCGATAAAATACTGTTCGCGATAAATCTTGGAACACAGACTTTAGTCGCCAAATTGGGAGTTAGAACGCCGAATGAAGCGTTCAGATGTTTAAGCCTCTTAGAAGATAAGGAGATCCCGGTGGAGTATGAGGTAGGAATACTAACGTTTAGAACATGTATACCTCCGAACGGTATAGGAATATACCGCATAGCGAGAAGATGAGATCTATGAAAGAGAGTTAAGATGACATGTTAATAACCGTCATAGAGGGCTGAAGCCAAACGGCTAAGTAGACTTAAATCGTTATAGCGTATAGCGTGTTTATTCGATGTCGGAGAGGTGGTTGTTTGACCGTTTCGGCTTGGCTTGAACTCGATAAGCGGGTTTATGGAAGGGGAGAGGTTCTTCAGGGTAGGGTCACCCTCATCACCAAGAAGGCTATGGAAGTCGACTGCGAGGTTCGATGGGTCGACGTCTATGGTAGGCTTGTCGATCGTTTTAGGTTTAGGGAGAAGCTGCCCAACAACCGTTACATAGGGTTTAGCTTCGAGCTGAAGAAGGCGTTGACTGTTAAAAACCGTTTAGAATGCGAGGTTTACAGCGTTTCAGGAGAGACGCTGTTTAAGACTCAACAAGTGTTTATAGTTACACCCGACCCGGAGCCGTGGGACGACTACGTCGTGCTCATATGGAACCCAGGCAGGACTAGGGAGTACCTCGAGAAGATAAAGGCCTTAGGTATAAACGCCGGTCTAGTCCATGCGCCTCCCCCAGGTCCTCCACCAGAGCCTACACCCTATCTGGAGAACCTGTTAGATACAAACCTCAGGTTCTACCTAGCCCAGCTGGCTCCCAGGTGGCTTGCGTTCTACCATCAAACAGGCAGGAGGGGTGAGGAGTGGCAGCCCCTCAGAGACGCGTATAAGGCGACTAGGGATAAGCGTCTCCTAGTCCGGAAGAACTGCCTGAACGACCCCGTGGTCGCCATGGCGTACAGGGCTAGGGTCCAAGACATAGTGAGGTGCTATATGCCCTACGGGCCTCTCTGGTACGATATATCAGATGAGGCTGGTATAGGCGACCTCGTGGGGCCGTTCGACTTCTGCTTCTGCCCGCACTGTTTGAACAAGATGAGGGATTGGCTTAGGAAGGTATACGGGTCAATAGAGGCGTTGAACGAGGAGTGGGGGACGAGCTTTAAATCCTGGGACGAGGTCGTACCCATGACCACAGAGGAGGTTAGGCGTCGCGGAGACTACAACCTAGCCCCGTGGGCAGACCATAGGACGTTCATGGAGATCACGTTCGCCGAGGCGTTTAGGGTCTGTCGAGACTGGGTAAGGGAAGTCGACCCGACGAGGCCGGTGGGTTTGACAGGTGGTCAGATGCCCAGCGCCTACGGCGGATACGACTGGTGGAGGCTCACGAGGTTTCTAGACTTCATAGAGGCGTATAACATAGGTAACAGCCGCGAGGTCATACGGTCGTTCGGCGGTAAGAGGATAGTACACGTCATAACGCTCTTCGACGTGGGGGATGAGGCTAAGTGGATGCTCTGGCACCACCTTCTACACGGGGATAGAGGGGTTATCCTATGGGATTATGACGACGGAGTCGGTAAACGATACGTCGTCGAGCCTAGCTTGGAGATAAACCCGAAGGGGCTAGAGATGAAGGAAACGTTCCTAGAGCTTAGGGGCGGTATAGCTAAGCTCCTAAGCCTAGCAGAGTTCGAGGACGACCTGATAGCGATACACTACTCTCAGTCGAGCATACACGCGCACTGGATGCTCGAGACAGAGGATGTGGACATAGCCGATAGGTCCAACTTCGACGAACGCGCCAGGTCCGAGTTCGTAAGGCTTAGGGAAAGCCTACTCAAGCTTCTCGAAGACCTCGGTCTTCAATACCGCTTTGTCTCCTACGAGGAGGTGGAGAACGGTGAGCTAACCAAGCGGAGATACAGGGTTTTCATAATGCCCAGGTCTATCGCTTTAAGCCATAAAGAAGTGGAGCGGATAAGGGGATATGTCGAATCCGGCGGCGTGGTCATAGCCGACGGGCTGGTCGGGCTTATGGATGGACACTGTAAGCGGCTGGATAGGGGGCTTTTAGACGACCTATTCGGGGTCTCAAGAAGCTCCGTAGAGCTTAAGCCGAGAAAAAGCAGACCAGGCGTCGAGGTTAAATCCGTATATGGTGGGTTTAAACCGGAGCGGAGACGCTTCGAGGTCCCTGTTTTAGAGCAGGGTCTGAGTGAAAACGGCAGTCATGCGCTCTGTGAAGACGCTGACGGCGTTAAGGCGCTGTTCGTGAAGAAACACGGCGAAGGCTTGGCGATATACTTGAACCTAGACCTAGCAGACTACTGCCTACACAGGCTGAGGGAAGGCGGCGGGAGGGATCACAGGGAGATCTTCAGAATGGTTCTAGAAGCCGTGGGGGTTAGGCCTGAGATATGGGTTTTGAACACCGAGGGCGGTGAAGTGTATGGGTGTGAGGTGTTCAGGTGGAGGAACAAAGCAGCGTTGTACGTTGGGCTTCTTAAGAACCCGAGCTTGGTGTTCTCGGATATGGGACCGGAGCTTGTAAAATCTTCTGAGAGAGTCTTTAGACGTGAAACAAGGGTTAGGCTGAGGCTTCCGAGGTGGTTCCACGTCTACGATATCAGGGAGAGAAAGTACCTAGGCTACGTAGACGTCTTAGAGACCACGGTGCCAGCTTACGAGCCTAGGCTCCTGGCTTTAACGCCGTATAGGGTCGTGGACATCACGCTCTACGTTAAAAACCGTGTGAGGCCAGGCGAGTCGGTTCCGGTCAGGGCGTCTCTGGTCAGAGAACCTGAGAACTTCAACGACACCGTATTCAGGATGGAGGTGTACGACCCAGAGGGTAGGCTTGTCGAGTACTATTCAGGAAACCATAAAGCAGTTGGAGGGGTTCTTGAGACGGAGATCCCTCTGGCTTTGAACGACCCGGAGGGGTTGTGGAAGGTTAAACTCAGAGATGTCGAGAGCGGGGTCGAGAGAGAGGCTGTCTTCAAAGTAGAGAACTCTAAATAAATTTCTTAGTCTACTTGGCTTGAGGGAGGAGTGCATATGCGGGTTCCTGAGAAGTTTAAGGATAGGCTATACGTCACGAAAGAGAGGATCGTGGAGGACCTCAGGAAGCTTGGGTTGAAGAGAGGAGATGTCGTGGTTTTCCATAGCTCTCTGAAGAGCATAGGTTACGTCGAGGGTGGGGCGAACACTGTCATAGATGCCTTCATCGAGGTCGTCGGTTCAGGGGGCACCGTTATGGTCCCGACGTTCACGTTCAGCTTCACCAGGGGTGGTGTGCCTTTTTACCCGGCTAAGACCCCCTCTAGGGTCGGGCTTATAACAGACGTCTTCTGGCGTAGACCTGATGCTTATAGGAGTAGACACCCGACCCATTCGGTCGCGGCCATAGGTAAACACGCGGAGTATTTAACGTCGGGTCATGAAAACACCTCCGCCTTTAGTAAGCACGGGCCATGGGGGAAACTTGTGGAGCTCGACGGCTACGTTATGCTACTTGGAGTCGGGTTTAACGTATGCTCGTTCTTCCACGCGGTCGAAGATAGGCTTGAACTCCCCTATTACGATATAAGCATGGAGGCCTTAGTCGAGGACGACCATGGAAGAGTCTTCAAGGTCAGGCTTGAGAAAAGCCCGGAAGGGCATAGAGACTTCTACGGAGAACCTAAGCGAGATAGCAAGGTTAAGCTGGAGCTTATGAAGACCGGCATAGTCAGAACCGGGTTCGTAGGAGAAGCCCCTACAACAATCGTCAGGTCTAGAGAACTCCTGACCGCTCTCTACGAGATAATAAAACGCCGTCCAGACATCTTCCTATGCGACAGAAGCGACTGCGCGTTCTGCAGTGAGGCTAAGAAAAAACTGGTGGGATGGACACTGCCTCCGTTAGACATATAGCGTAAACGGCTAAGCCCGTTTTTTCTCAAGCTTTACATAACCGGCTTTTTCGAGGAAGCTGAAGTACTCTATAAGCTCTCTCAGGTCAAACCTACCGGTTTCATACCTAACGAGCCTATAGATTTCCAAGAGGCTCCGCCGCCCGTCTATCCAGAACAGAGGCGTATTCAACTCCGTCGAGTAAGCCGGCTCCCATCTAGAAAGCCTCCTAAGTTCTTCAGGCAACCCCTTGAAGGTCAATGTCCCTATCACGAGCCTCTTGGGAACGATGCTCGCAGCGTACTTCTCGTCTGCACTCAGCTTCTTCTCGGTTCTAACTATTTTAACCCCCCTAGCCTTCGAAAGCCTCTCGGCGAGACGTCTCAGATTTTCGAGCTCCTCCTCGACCCTAGCGTTTAACCTGGCTTCGGCTTCTTCGACGGCGTTCTCCAAGACTTGGCTGAGACCTCCGTCTGAAAGCTTTAAGACGGATTTAAGGGCATGATGGCCTATCTCTTTCCAGTATCGCAGCTTATCCTCAGCCTCCTCTAGGATCGTGGCTAACTCTTCAGACGCGTTCCGCTTGGCTACGACGTTGTAGACCGACGCCCTGAAACGGTCGACATCCCTAAGAGCTTTAGACTCTAAGAAGCTTAGGGTCTCCTCCAGAAGCCATAATGCATCCTCGTCTGAGGCGTAGGCTATCAGTAGCATATACGCCGCCGACATAACTCCTATCTTAGCCAGAAGGTTCTTGTCGAGGATTTCAGGGGTATCTCCGGAGGTGTGCCAGAACCGGTCTGGAACCCCTATTATCGACGGCGTCGGTATCCCGAAGCATGGGTCGGCTATGAGGTTGTCGTCGAGCATGAAACCTGAAGGCCTCCACCTAACCGGGTAGGCCTGATCACCGAATACCTCTATCATAAGCCTTCTAGCCAAGGCGTCTGTGAACGAGAGCGCTACATGAGGGTTCTCGCATAGCTCCAGAACGCTTAGACATTTGTTTTGGTCCCCACCTACCATGTCGAGGTTTATACCGGCTAAAGCCTTCGACGCAAGCTTTTCATGGGCGAGTAGATAGGCCATGGTTCCGTAACACTCGAAGGTGAAGATGAACCTGAGACCCCTCTTAGGCCTCGGCAACCTACCCTCATCTATCAACCGCCTTATCGCCTCGGCCACTGCCATCATGACCCCGCATCCAGACGCATTATCGTTAGCCCCGACCTCGTACAGATGACCTATGGCCCAGACTTCTTCATCGATAGAACCTGGTATGAGGGCCGATACGACCTTGAAAACCCCATCGTAGAGCCGGGTTTTCACGACGGCTTTAACTCTAACCTTCTCCCCCCTGGAAGCTGCTTCCAGAACCAGGTTTTTAAGCCACTCACCCCTCTCAGGTGGCAGGCTGAAGCCGAAAAGCCCCTTAGGGTTGTCAGGTAGGAAACACGCGTTCTCCCAAGCCGTGACGTCTGGAGGGGCTTTAACCCCATGTCCTCCAAGCTTGTAGGATATGATGCCTATGGCCCCCTTGGAAGCCGCATACCTCTCGACCGAAGAGCCGGGTTTCTCCGTGAGAAGAATTTTACCACGGATGTCTACGCCCTCGTAGCTTTCAGGCTTATCCGCGTCTCTCACGTACACGACCTCTGCTACAACCCCGTCTTCCGGAGTAGGAGCACTATACATGAATAGACTCTGAGGAACCTCCCTGTATCTAGCCAACACCTGCGCATGCTCTCTAGGCTCTACAAGTGTCAGATATGCGTCCTCTACATCCCAGGCTTTAGGCACAATCCAGTCTCCGAACCTGGTTTTCCCGTCAGCAGGAACCTCGAAGACCTCCACCTCAAGCCCCGCCTTTCTAAGCCTCTCGGCGCAGTAACTCGCGGTCTCCCCGAAGCTTTTGAAATCGAAAAACCTATCGCTCCCCCATATGTCGGAGACTATTCTGGAGACCTCGTCTCCGTCGATTCTCTTAGAGAGCACGTCGAGAAGACCCCTCAAAGACCCCTCTAACATCATACATCCCTGCTAATAATCAGGCTAAACGCTCCTTAAGAGTTTAGATAGCCGCGGTCTTCACATGTAAAGTAGTACCGCTATGCTTAACCAGACATCGGTTGAGGGAAAAGTATAAGAAATGGCTTTTTAGAACCGCGTGAAGAACCTCATCGCCTTACGAGCCTAGGAAGCCTAGGATTCGCCGGAAGAGCGTGGAGTTTATATATAAAAGTCGATGTAGAAATTTCTACAGGGGCTCTCTTTGAGAGCGTTTAGGATTTCGTTATATGCTATGTTGGTCGTATTCTTGGTCTCCGTCTTTGTGTTGGCTCAGGAATATGAGGTGGCTGTGAAACCTGGTGATTACTGGGTATACACGATCACGGGTTACGAGGATTACGACTGGATCAAGGTCGAGGTTGAATCTGTATCCGGTACTATGGTAGTGTTCCGGTCTACTATACACCGAACCGATGGGACGGAGCTGACGGGTAGTTTTCGAGTAGACATCTTAGGTGGCTCAACCGCCTACGACCCGACGTTCGGCGGGCTTCTACCTGGAGGGGCAACCCCTGTGATAATACCTTCAAACCTTAAAGCCGGCGATAAAATAGTCACGCCCGGTATGAATATAACGGTGGTCGGCGAGGAGGAGGGTAGCTACGGCGGAGCTAAGAGGAAGATACTGCTTGTGATGTTCATCATCGAAGGTGTCGTAGGGGAAACCTATGCACGCTATGACCAGGAGAAAGGAGTGCTCTGCGAGATTAAGCCGGGAGCATGGTATGGAAACTACGGGATAACACTCTCGGAGACAAACCTATGGGAAAAAGAAAGCGACAACACCCTACTCCTAGCCGCGGGAGGCGGAGGAGCAGCCGTAATAACGGTCATACTAATTCTAGTCGTTATGAGGAGGAGAAAAGGCTAGCCGTGAAACCCCAAACACCTTAACAAATGAGAAAAGTGAAAATTCGGCTGTTAGGACGGGATCTGATCGGTCGATAAATGAACCCCGACCCCTGGCTCCGAAGGGCGGACACACCCTTACTTTAAGCTCTATACTAATCCCTCAAGTATGGCGAAGGGATTCAGGATTACTCAGCTAGGGCCGCGCTTCAATAGAAAGCCGGGGATCGCTAGGATCAGACCAAGGAATAATAGGCCGCCCCCTCCGGTCGCTATATTCATGGCAGCCCGCTGCTCCGGTACGACCATGTCAAACATAGCCGCGGCGTCGTCCTCTATCAGAACCTGGTAGTACCAGATCTCAAGTGTGTGTTTCCCAGCCGTAAGATGGGTCTTAGCGGACTGGGACACGTTCGGGTCGGGGCACTGGAGGGTTATAAGAGTCTTTCCGTCAAGGTATAGGATTATAGCGCCATCATCCCCCCCTACGGTGAACTCGACATCCACGTCGGTGGGTGCGTAAAGCTCTAGCGTCGCCTTAAACCCTATGGGCTCCTCCCTTATGGTAGCTTGGGCGAGCGGGTCATAGTCGAAGGTTTTCGGAAATGTCTCCGTCCCTATGACCTCTCCATACGTCCCGTAGGTGTTCATCATGGAGTACCAGGTGACCTTCCACTCACCAGCCTCCAAGCCGAATTGGGAGCTCAGGTTGAGCCCATATCCGAGTACAGCGGCGCCCAGCACGATTAGGGCTAAACCAGATATAAGGAGGATTTTATACATACCAGATAAGTTTTACCGGTGTGAAATTATATATGCATTACCGCCAAGCGGTCTAACAACTAGGTACAGCGACCTTTCGTGAACCAGAACCCTCCTAGAGAAACCTAAAGGTTTACCATATCTAGAAGCCATAGGGGACAGTCCTAGAAAAGAAGCCTCCAGAGGGCTTGTTTTCGGAGAATGAGGTGGACCCGGGGGGATTCGAACCCCCGACCCCGGGCTCCGAAGGCCCGTGTCCTAGTCCGGGCTAGACGACGGGTCCCTCTAGGGATCATGTGCTGTGCTGTTAGTTAAGCGTTACTTAGCCTTGGGAACCGGCGTCGGGGATTATATGTGTCCCCTCCGGGACCACTATCGTCTTGGCGTCTTCGCCGGCTAGGTCGAAGGCTATCTCCATCGCCTCCTCTGGGCTTGAAGCGGGTATAAGCATCATACGCTCTAGGACGTGGCGGCTCACGCCTTTAGCGTACACGATTATCTTGCGTCTCTGGAGTATCCTAGCCATGACCTGCGCCTCCCACTGATCCCTTATGGGCTCGTGTTCTCTGATGTACCGGAGAAGACTGGAGGGGTCTTTGAACTTCGAGACCAGCCTGTAGAAGTGTTCATGCGCCACCCCATCCCTGCACTCGGCCATGAGAACTATAACCCCGCCGGGCTTTACGATAAGCTCCCCCACAGCCATCCCTTTAACCGCCTGGTACAGGTTTCTATCGGCGGGATATCCGCCTCCGCTCACGACCGCTATATCCGCCATAGCCTCCACCTTAACCCTGATGAATTTATCTAGGAAATCCACTGCGGCTCTATGAGTTTCGACCGGCCTACCTGCGAAGCATCTGGAGACTCCTCCCCCAGACCCGAGGACCACGTTCACGACCGCGTCGAGCCCGGCCATGGAAGCGGCGTCGCATATATCAGAGTAGATGGGGTTTCCATCTAAGACCCCGAGCCTAGCCTTGGGGTGAGCTATCATGTCGTAGGAGTGGTTTCTGTAGACGGTCTCCTCGCCCGAGACGCCCGGCAGGATTATCTTCCCACCGCCCCCGTAGCCTGCGAAGAAGTGAGGCTCGACCACACCGCATCCGACCCTCAGGTCGGCTTCGAACAGCCTGCTGTTAACCCAGAGGGGGGTCCCCATCCGTGTCTCACCCACATAGGTCAGCTCATCCCTTCTGGAGACGTCGTGGTTAACCACCTCCGCATGCTCGAAAACCTCGCTGCCTAGAAACTCCTCGAGCAGCTCTCTAGAGGCAGGTTCATGAAGACCGTTGGCGACCAAGACCGTAAACTCCCTATACCCAAGCCTCTTAAGCCCATCGAAGACCGGTGGAAGCATAGTCTTCAAGGGCGTAGGTCTAGTATAATCTGTGACGAGCAACAGAGCCCTCGACCCCTTCCTAAACCCACCGGCTACCGGGTTCTCTAGGCTTAACCTAACCTCCCCGACCTCGTCCCGTGAATCAGGGGGCCTCGAACCCCTTAATACAGCCATCAAGTTCCCGTCGGGTATACGGACCTCGACGTGCTCTTCTCCGTAGAGGAGGTTAACCTCCAAACGACCACCCGCAGGTAAAGTTATGCCCTGTTCCTGTTTTTAACCTAGTTTATCTCTCGACGAGTATGGAGCATCCTATACGTTCCACGCCTCCACGCCAGTCGTCGCGAGCGTTATAGTAGATCCTCGTCTCCCCGTCTACGTCAAACACCACATCTAGCTGGTAAACCATAGCCCTCTTCCATCCCCCTGTAGGCGCTATCACAGGGTTGAACGGCGCATCCACCCATGCAACCCCATCTGACGAAGCGAGGAGACATATGGCGGAGCGGCTTCTACCATCAGGGTCTTTGTATATTCCATTGTTAAACCCTAAATACTCTCCACGCCACCTGTAGACCTTTAAAGCCCCGGCTCCGAAGTTGCGGTAGGGGACGTTTGGGTCTGGTCTGAGGATAGGGTTTTCACGGCGTTTGTAGGGTCCGTGTATATCCTCCGCCTCCGCAAACCCGACGTATTTAGGCTCTTCGTAGCCGCAGTCGTCAAACCAGATCGTCCCACCGGAGTAATAGAGTCTATAACGGTCTCCTACCTTGACTAGGCACGGGTTTCTGACTTGTTTACAAGGACCCTCAAGCTCCCATGGAAGCTCAGGTTTAAGTATAACCGTCTCCTCGGACCAGCTCTCCAGGTCCACGCTTTCCCTCATACATATCTTCGTGTTCGGAGGCTCCTCATAGACTGTGTAGAAGATATACCAGGTATCGTCCTCTTTGAAGAGGTAAACCAGCGCCCCCGGGAAGGGTAGGGCTCCCCCTGGCTTCCAATGTATGCCGTCTAGAGATTTGAAACGGTATATCCGCATCCCGGAGTGAGCGAATAGGTGCCAATACTCGTCAAACCTGCCTGGTGGGATGACTTGAGGGTCTCCTATCACGCTTCCAGGTTCAGAGCCGTCTGAGGGCTCTATAAGCGGGTTCTCAGGCACATCTCTCCACTTCTCAGGTCTCCAATCAGGTATCTCAAACGGCATCCTATATCGGATAGATACTCCATGCTAGCGATATTAAGCACTTTCTACGGTAAGGCTTAACTAAACCTTATGAAGTAAACCTATGTTAAGGAGGTGTTTTAGCTTGGACGTTTTCGAGGCTATAAAAGCTAGGCGGAGTATAAGGCGTTACAAGAAGGGAGCTGAGATACCTGAGGAGCATCTACGGAGGATCCTCGAAGCCGCTAGGCTCGCCCCCTCCGCCGGCAATAGGCAGCCCTGGAAGTTCGTAGTGGTCAGGGACCCCGAGGTCAAGCGTAGGCTCGCCGAGGCATGCAGGGGGCAGATGTTCATAGCCGACGCCTCCGTCGTCGTGGTGGCTTTGGGAGACCCCTCCGTATCGAGGTGGTATCTACAGGACCCGATGATAGCGGTCGAGCATATGGTCTTAGAGGCTACGGAGCTTGGATACGGTACATGCTGGATAGGGGCCTTCGACGAGGACGCTGTCAAGGGGGTTCTAGATATACCGGCAGGGCTTAAGGTCATATGCGCCCTACCGATCGGCGTTCCAGACGAGTCTCCACCCGCCAGGTCTAGGAAGCCTTTCGACGAGATATTCTACCTGGATAAGTATGGTAATAAGTACCCTTAGGGTGCCTTGCGTTGAACGTCATGGAGAGCCTTGGAGGATACCTTAAGAAGACGTACGATGTCATGGCGGACATGGGCTTACTGCTCGGCTCTGTGGGAGGCGACGGTAGGGTAAACCTCATGACCATAGGATGGGGGCTTATAGGTATAGTGTGGTTTAAACCGATATTTCTCGTAGCTGTCAGGAAGACCAGGTATACGCATAAGCTCATGGAGGAGACAGGGGTGTTCACGGTGAACGTCCCGTCGGAAGACATGAGACGTGCCTGCGAGGTCTGCGGAACCCTATCCGGTAGGGACGTAGACAAGTTCGAGAAAACCGGTTTAACATGGAGGCCTGGAGACCACGTCAAGGCCCCTGTGGTGGATGGATGCCCGATAGTCTACGAGTGCAGGGTCGTCTACAAAGACGACGTCGAGCTTCCTAGGCTTACGAGAGAGATAGTCGAATCCGCATACCCCACCGGGAATATACACACCCTCTACTACGGGGAGATCCTGAAGGTCCACGCATCTCCATAGCTCCTTATTTTTTAACTTCTAACACTGTTTTCGGGGATGACTGTTCACAAGCCTCTTAGATTGAGTAATGCTTTTTAGGGGGAAGTATGTGTGTCTAGTGTCGGAAGGGTGAGGCTAAGTGTCAGCTGAGAAACCGTTTTATGTCAGGTTTAAGGTGCCTAAGGAGCTGGCGGATGCGGCCTATGAGACGATCTCTATGGTTAAGGACACGGGTAAGCTTCGACGCGGCGTCAACGAGGTGACTAAAGCCGTCGATAGGGGGATAGCTAAGCTTGTGGTGATCGCCGAGGATGTAGACCCGCCTGAGATAGTGGCTCACCTGCCGCTCCTATGCGAGGAGAGGAAGGTGCCGTATATCTACGTGCCCTCGAAACGTCAGCTCGGTCTCGTAAGCGGTATAGAGGTCGCTGCGTCTTCGGTAGCGGTCATAGACCCTGGAGACGCTAAAAGCGTGGTCGAGGAGCTTATATCCAAGATCGAAGCCCTGAGAAAGGGTGTAAGCTGATGAGCTCTAGGAGAGCTGCGGCCGAGAGGGAGACGCCTACACCGGCTGAGGTAATCCAGATCATAGAGCGTACAGGAGTGACGGGGGAGATCCAGCTAGTCAGGGTTAGGATCCTAGCCGGTAAGGATAGAGGTAGGGTGATCTCCAGAAACATCAAGGGCCCTGTCAGGCTAGGCGATATAGTGATGCTGAAGGAGACGGAGAGGGAGGCTAAGCGTATACGTTAGGAGGATGCGTCGGGTTGTCGAAGCCTCGTCGATGCTCTTTCTGCGGCGGGGAGATCCCGCCTGGGACAGGGCTGATGTACGTTAAGAGAGATGGGACGATATACTGGTTCTGCTCTAGAAAGTGCAGGGTCAGTATGCTCGAGTTCCGCAGGGATCCTAGAAAGCTTAAGTGGACCGAGTATTATGGTAAGAAGGAGAGGGGTCCGAGATGAGGATCGTGGTTCTAGCCGTACCTGGCGGCGGTAAGACTACCATAATGAGGTATGTTCAGAAGGATATGCCCGATGTGAAGGTCGTGAACTTCGGAGATTACATGTTCAAAATAGCCCGTAGGCTCTACGGTATAAGGGACAGGGATGAGATGCGTAAAAGGATCCCGCCGGATGACTACGTGAGGCTCCAGGAGGAGGCTGCTAGGGAGATCGCGTCGATACCTGGGGATGTCCTGATAGATACGCACGTGTCGATCAAGATGCGGGGTGGATACTACCCGGGTCTACCGGACGACGTGGTTAAACTGTTGAAACCCCACTATCTTGTGCTCTTCGAGTTTAACCCTGAAGTCGTATTGTCTAGACGTATGAAGGATATACGGGGTGTCAGGTCGGGTAGGGATATAGAGAAGCCCGAGGAGGTCGAAATGCAGCAGCAGATAAACAGGCTCTTCGCCGCCGCAGCCGCCAACGCCGCTAGGGCCATATTACGCATAGTGGACCTTAGATTCCCTGAAACCCATCCATACGAGCACGCCGAGGTAGGTGCAAGGGAGATCATAAAGCTCCTGAAAGGGTCTTAACTGGGTCTAACGGTCACCTGGAATATGCTCCCTCGCCACGTCACTATCTTAACTATGCATTTAAACCCACCGTTTTGAGCCTCTAGGTTCAACACATACTCCTCCCCCGGGGCTAAGGCGACACCTATGCTCCTACGTTCATGAGAATCCGCAGAGATTATCCATACGGCTTCTATCACCACGGTGGACGGGCTATCGTTTAAAACACGGACGAGAACCCTACCGCTGTCTTCTAGATATGCTTCGAGGGTCAGAAGGTCGACTCTGCATTCGAACGGCTCGTCCGCATAGCTTACGAAGCGGGTTTTCACCCTACCATCCATAGCTATGAGGTGTTTAAACCCTTCAACCTGGATAACCGCGTCCTCATAGCCCTCGTAAGGTCCAGCCCGCGCTACCATAACCCACCCACCGGACGTGTAGTTCCACAGGTAAACCTCCTGAGAGGCCTTAGCGGTGTGAACGCCGGCATACCTCAGGTAGAGCCTATCTATGTCGTCCGGAGACGAGAGACGGAACTCGGCGGCCCAATCGACTTGATAAATCCTCTCTCGAATCTTCTTGGATTCGAACGTGGCCTCTATCCCGTCTAGTCGAGAAAGGGCATGCTCCACTCCGGCCGGCTCTGTAGAGGTCGGTGTATACTCGTCAAGCCTCCAGAAGCCTGCTTCGAGTATCTCTAGCTTTTCCCTGGAGCGCTCTTCGTCTAGAAGCCTCATCTCCTGTTGGCTTGTGTAAAGCTCGTATAGGAACGCGGTTACGCTTATGAGAACTAGGACTGCCAGCAACGTGCCCACGGCCACGACCTGTCCCTTTCTACGGCTTGCAGACAACCGTGGATACACCTCCACGTGTGACTATCACCATCTGATACACCGCCCCGGGTTGCCAACTCCATCCATCCGCCCTCAGGTCTATGCTCACACCCGCGTCCACCTTAATCTCCACCGAATCCACCCGGATGCCGTTTACCCACATATCCATAACAGTCCCGTTCAAGCTGATCTCATCTATCTCTATATCCGCTAGACCCACGTTCCTTATATACACGGTTACTAGGGTTCTATCCCCAGCCTCCACCCTGAACCACACGTCTTCGACGACAAACCTCTCCCTTATAGACTGAAGCATACCGCCTCTCTGTGCGCTTATCCAGCTAGATACACCCTCCCATATCATGGAAAACGCTAACACGGTGAGGGCGAGAAGCAGGACGGTCGCCACGACCGGTGAGACAGCCCTAGCCATATCCACCCAAGATATTACTAAGGCCGTAGAGTTTAAGCCTTCCCGTCGAAAACGTGGAAACTGTGAGAGATATCGCGTGAGAGATCATGTTTAAAACCCTAGAGTTAACCTTTACGGCTTTAACCGGTTTCGAAGCACATATGTCTCACCTCGGTGTTTATCCCTTTATGGTGGGCTGAGATGGGTATGCTACTTAGGATATCCCGGGATGAGTGGGTTGAACGTTTTTTCAGCGACGGTAGATACTATACGAGTCTAAGGAGGAGATGGGAGAAGGGGTTGAAGGCGTTCTTCCTGAAGAAGACAAGCGTCGGAGACTCCGTGATAGGGTATGGGGTTCTAGACGGTTTTATGAGCAGAGAGGGGTGGCTCGCCGCAGGGGGTAAGCCTTACGACGAGCATCCTTGGAACACCGTTCTCATATTCAAACACCTAGTCAGGTTCCCCCGGCCTGTTCCGGTTAAAGACCTAGGTCTTGACGAGCGTCTTAGGGGTAACCGTCTACACGGCTACAGGATAGGCGATGGCTTATCGGATAGGATCCTCGAGCTGGCTGGGTATGAGAAGGTAAATCCTTAAGAGCCGGGTTAAACTAGGCATACACAGATACCGGTGATGACGTTTGTCTATACGACAGCCGATCGTCGTCGTCCTAGGGCATATAGACCATGGAAAGACGACTCTACTCGACCGTATCAGAGGCACCAGCGTAGCATTGAAGGAACCCGGCGAGATCACCCAGCACATAGGAGCAAGCTTCTTCCCCCTCGACGCGTTGGAGAAGGTTTGTAAGCCTCTTCTCGCCAAGACGGGTTGGAAGATAAGGGTTCCAGGCCTCCTGATCATAGATACGCCCGGCCATAGTGCCTTCATGAACCTGAGGATGAGAGGGGGGTCGATAGCGGACATAGCTATACTTGTCATAGACGTCATCAAAGGCGTCGAGGAGCAGACGGTCGAGTCTATAGAGCTCCTAAGGTCTAGACGGGTGCCGTTCCTAGTAGCGGTTAACAAGATAGACCTGATACCTGGCTGGAGACCCAACCCCGGCAAGCCTTTCCACGAAACCCTCAAGCTACAAGACCCCTATGTCAGGAGAGACTTGGATAACCGGCTTTACATACTGATGGGTGAGTTGTCTAAGCTAGGCTTCCAGTCGGACCGGTATGATAGGGTTAAAGACTTCACCAAGACCGTCGCCCTGGTGCCTGTCAGCGCTAAAACGGGGGAGGGGATTCCTGACCTTCTACTGGTCTTGATCGGTTTGACTCAACAGTTTCTGCGAAAGAGGCTTCAGACGGTGGGTGGACCGGCTAGGGGTGCGGTGTTGGAGGTCAAGGAGGAGGTCGGCCTTGGGACCACGGTTAACGCCATAATCTACGACGGCGTCTTAAGCGTCGGAGACACTATAGTGCTCGCCGGTAGGGAGAAGCCTATAGTCACGAAAATACGCTCTCTACTTTTGCCTAAGCCCCTGGATGAGATAAGGGCGCCGACCGGAGGGTTTATCCAGGTCGAGAAGGTCACCGCGGCGGTGGGTGTAAAGGTCGTAGCCCCGGGTCTTGAGAACGCTCTGCCGGGCTCGCCGATCTACGCCGTTCCCAAGGATGCATCCCTAGACGAGTACGTCCGAAAGGTTTCAGAGGAGATAGGGAAGCTTAGGATCAGAACCGATAAAGTAGGCGTAGTCGTCAAAGCCGATACGCTCGGCTCTCTGGAGGCTTTGACGACCGAGCTTAAACGTAGGGGTATACCGGTTAGGCTAGCCGACATAGGGGATATATCCAAGAGAGACTTCGTCGAGGCTAAGGTCGTGGCTAGGGAGAACCCGGATTACGGCGTCGTTCTAGGCTTTAACGTCAGGGTTCTACCAGACGCCGTAGAGGAGTCTGCCGGGGTACCTGTTTTCAGAGGTGTCATAATCTACAAGGTCATCGAGGAGTATCTCGACTGGCTTAAGGCTAAACAGGAGGAGAGGGTTCGGGCGGTGTTGAAGACCCTGGTCTTCCCAGGTAAGATCAGGATTCTCCCAGGTTACGTCTTCCGGAGGAGTAAACCCGCTATAGTGGGCATCGAGGTCTTAGCCGGTAGGATCAAGCCGCGTGTCGACCTGATGGATGAGAACGGGGAGACCGTGGGGACGATCCTCCAGATCCAGGACCGGGGTAAGCCGATCCAGGAGGCTTCGAGGGGTATGGAGGTCGCCATATCGATAGATAAGGCCGTGGTAGGTCGACACATCGACGAGGGCGATACGCTCTATGTGAACGTGCCTGAGCAGCATTATAAGCTGATCAAGGAGAAGTATACCGACTTCCTATCCGAGGACGAGCTTGAGGTCCTAGAGGAGATAGCCGCTATACAGAGGCGTAGAAGGCCTGTGTGGGGCTTCTAGCCTCAAGCGTAAAACACCCATTTTTCTGTAGGCGTCTAGCCCATTCTTGTAGACCTTGAAATGCGGCTAAGCCTGTGGGTACCGGTACGCATAAGAAAGGCTACGACGTAAAAATACTGCTCGTTTAGGAGGGATGGTTACGGAGTTTTACGAAGCTGTCTTTAAAAGGAGAAGCGTTAGATGTTTTAGAGAGGAACCGGTACCGGAAGAGGCTTTGAACAGGATTTTGGAGGCTACACGTTGGGCCCCTTCCGCCGGGAACGCTCAGCCTTGGCACTTCGTAGTCGTCACAGAAGTCGATGTAAAACGGGAAATCGCTGAAATCTGCACGGAATACGGTCGGAAGCAGTGGGAGGAATTTCCACCCGAGGTTGCGCGCTATCTGGCGGCTAGAGGCGGCTCATGGGACAAGTCTACGATGGCTAAAATCCCGGTTCTTGTAGCCGTCTGCTATGAGCTTCCGAAAAGAATGCGTCACGAACTTGTTTTGGGCTCCGTCTGGGCGGCTATCGAAAACCTGCTTTTAGCAGCCACGGCGGAGGGTCTAGGAAGCTGTATATATACCTTATAATATTGAGGAAGAGGATAGGATAAAGCGTATACTGCATGTTCCAAGGGAGTATAGGATTGCCGCGATAACCCAGCTGGGCTATGCAGCGGCTCAGCCGCCCCCGACCAGAAAACCGCTAAGAGAGATAATTCACGGACAACGTTTCTAATCACTCTCTCGGTTATCCGTGGGAGGGAAAACATTTATAGTGGCCCTCTAGGTCTCTTAGGAGGGGTAGGAGGTGCCGAAGTTCAAACTCGTCATATCGAACCCTAAGACCGGTAAGGCTAAGACGTTCGAGGTTGAAGGCGAGAAGGCTGTTCCCCTGCTTGGACGTAGGATAGGCGAGGTGGTCGACGGCTCGGTTATGGGGCTTGGAAACGTGAAGCTTCTGATAACCGGTGGAAGCGACAAAGACGGGATACCTATGAGACCCGACGTAAGGGGTGGGGTTAAGAAGTACGTACTGTTATCCGGTGGACCAGGCTTCCATCCTAGGAAAAAAGGCCTGAGGGTCAGGAAGCTTGTCAGGGGTAATACGATAACCGAGGATATCCTTCAGGTGAACCTGAAGATAGTCGAGGGAGACTTAGGTTTTTAGTAGAACTTGTCGATGCAGACTATCTCCTCTAGGCTCTTTCTCAAACCGGGTTCTCTGAAGACGTCTGGGCTTCTAGGGTATCCTAGAGGCGTTATGGCTACGACGTTCACGTTGTCTGGTATGCCTAGAATCTTCTTAACCTTCTCGTTGTCGAAGCTTCCTATCCAGCATGTTCCAAGCCCCTCAGCCCTAGCCGCCAGGATCAGGTGGGTGAACGCTATCGCGACGTCTACGAGCATACTATAATCGCCCATATACCTGCCACGGTTATAGTGTATGTTAAACCCGCATGCGACTATAACCAGCGGGGCTTCGGCTATGAACATCTGTCCGTCGCATGCCTCGGCGAGCCTACGCTTGACCTCGGGGTCCCTGACCACTACGAACTTCCAGGGCTGCCTGTTGGAACCAGAAGGCGCGATCCTCGCCGCGTCGAGAACCCTCCTCAACACATCCTCAGGGACAGGGTCGGGCTTATAAGAGCGAACACTCCGTCTAGTCCTAATGACCTCGTAAAACTCCATGGTGTAAACCTCCAGATGATCCGTCATAACGCTCTAATATAAAGGCTTTATCAGAAAAGTGCTCTACTCTGTGTAAGAATCTTTTTCTCTGAAAGCTTGTTGGTCAACTACCTGATTATCAACCTTTTTATACCCGTTGTAAATTGGATTTTCTAAAAATCTCGAAGGGTATGTGGATAGGTCTTTGGATGGTTTAAGCGTAGGAGAGATGTCTGCCGGTAATGAGGGGGATTCGAAGGAGAGAAACCTGCGAGTCCTTTATTTAAACAGGATACTAACTTCCATCGGGGATTATCTGGTTTCTCCGTTTCTCAGGGTCTACGCTGTCATGATAGGCGCGTCGACCTCTGAGCTGGGTTTCTTCACCTCGATGAGTAGCTTGTCGTCTAACGTCTTGCAGATATTTTTCGGCCGGCTAACCGATAGATTGAAGAAACGAGTGCCGCTGATAGCTGCTCTGGGCATAGCGTCTTCGCTCATATGGGGTATGGTCGCGTTAGCTAAGACCCCTGAAACCTACATATGGCTTATAGTGGTCCGTATGCTCTTGGTCTCCGCCTTATCGCCAGCCTCTATGGCCCTCATGGGGGACCTGATACCTGTGAACGGACGTGGGGTCGTTACGGCTTCTCTAAACTTTTGGACAAGCCTAGGAGGGCTAGCCGCTATCGTGGCCTCGGGTATCGTGATGACGATGCTTGGCGAAGACAGCGGAGTATTCACGATACCGCTTGTCTCGGCCGCGGCTTTAGGGATTCTAGCCTATGTCGTGCTTCTAGCCATCAAGGAGTCTCCTAGACGCGTCATCACCCGTAGGCCTATACTCGACATCAGGAGTCTTATAGCAGACATTAACGTAAACCCCGGCTTCCGAAGCCTCTGTGCAACACAGGCTCTGTACGTCTTGGCCATGTCCATAGCATGGCCCGTTTTCCCCGTTACCATGGTTAAAATATTGAATGCCTCCATGTTTGATGTTTCCCTAGCGTCCGTCGCCTCGATAGCGTCGTCTCTTATAGCTCAGAGGTTTGCAGGTAGGCTCTGCGACCGGGTCGGCCGTAAACCCCTCATAACCTTGGGTAGGTTCTCGTTTATATTCTACCCGGTGACTTACATGTTCGCCCCGAGCATCTACGCTATAATAGCCGTAAACTTCGTCTTAGGTTTTCCATCTGCGCTATTTTCGACCGCGCTTCTCGTTTTTCTCCTCGACAATACCGCAGACGACCTCAGGGGAGAGCTTACGGCGTTCTACAACCTCTCGGTCGGGCTTTCAGGCTTCATAGGCTCGTTGGTGGGAGGGATGATCGCCGATTACCTTCTAGCCACGATGGGTTTATGGGAAGGATGCGCTACCTTATACGCTATCTCGGCGGTCGGAAGGCTATGCGGCGCCTACTTGGTCTATAGGAAGCTTGAGGAGCCTAGGCGTTATCCCTCGACGCTTAGTATGGAGCTTATGAGCCTCATCAAGAGAGTTGGAGACCGTATTAAAAGGAGGGTTTAAAACAGACGTAGTCTAATCTATCTAGTAGGTAGGTGTTTTTGAGGTCTAACATTCTCATAGCCATAGACGGCTCTGAGATAGGGTGGAAGGCTCTTAACTGGGCTTTTAAACTCGCTAAGAGTATGGGTTCAGACATAGTTATAATCCACGTGGCGCCGCCTGGCTTCACGATAAAGCAAGCCGTAAACGCTACGTGTGAGGCTCCCATCTCGATCGTGCCTGAGCCTCCTGAATGCGTTAAAGAGAGGATTTTGAAGGTCTTGGATGTCCTAGAGGAGGCTAGGAGGCGGGCTGAGGAGGTGGGTCTAAAGGTCGATTTCGTACTGAGACATGGCGACCCCTCGCGTGAGATAGTTAAAGAGACTTCTAAAGACTACTCTCTCGTTATAATAGGTCACAGAGGATTCAGCAAGCATAGGTTCGGCTTAGGGAGTATAGCCGAAAAGATCGTGAGAGAAGCTCAATGCTCAGTCCTCGTAGTCAAGTAGAGCGTCACATCGAGCATGGTCCTCTAGGGCAGAGGTACCTGTGAACTCTCTTAAACCTATCCTCCATAGAGGCCCCCTCTACCACCTGCTTCAAAACTTCCTCAACCACCTTAGCCTGCTCATCGGCAACAACCATATCGGCGAAGCCGACTTCTTTGGCGTTCGTCTTATACCAACTGCATAGCCCTCTGCACACGTATCTATGCAGAATCCTACGAGCCTCTTCTCTCGAAACCCCTAACCGCTCGGCTATCAGTCTTAAGCTTTCCTCTACGTCCCTCACTCGAACCACCAAGACCCTGGTTTTAACATAGCATAGATAAATATCTTATCTCTCGACAAGTGTGATGAAAACGATGGTCGTTCACATCTATCCCAGCCTATGCCTCACACCATACGTTCGACAGAGCTCCTCAGCCTTCTGCTCGAGTCTAACCCGGTAGTCTAAGTTCGGCTGGCTTGATCCTCTGAATAGCATTCGATATTTCGGTAGAAGCGTAGGAAAGTATCTTCTAAGGACCTTATAATAAAGGGTTTTACCTACACCATATAACGTCAAGCATCCGATGAAGACGTAGTCGGCATCATACTCCTTGGCTGCCTTCACCATATTCTCCAGCTCCTCATCCGTATCTGAGATGTAGGGTAGGACGGGGATGTATGCTATCCCTGTTTGAAGCCCCTCGTCTTTCACCTTAGCCATAGCCTCTAGCCTCTCATCGGGTTTAGGAGCCCCGGGTTCGAATATCTCAGCCACACGTTCGTCGAGCGTAGACAGAGAGAACGTTACCAGAACTCCTCGATTCACAGTTTTCTTTAACTCCTCCGGCAGGAGCGCTGTCCTATCTATCTCCGTAAGCAGGTCTAGGTCTCTAAGTATAAGCTTGGATTTCGTCAGGCAGTGGACCGGAAACCTGAACCTCAAAATCGCTTCTAAACACCTCCTTGTTACCCCGTATCTCGATTCTAGGGGTTGCCAAGGCTCGGTCGAGGAGCTTAAAGCTATAAATCCGTACTTCCTCTTTCTAGCCCATTTCCAGAGTTCCCTTTCAAGCAACAGAGGAGCGTTTACCTTAACCGCGACCCCCTCACCCATATGGGCTCCGTATCTGCTACCTCTTATGTAGCAGTAGACACAGTTGAATCCGCATAGCCTGTACGGGTTTACCGAGTAGTCGTCTAAGAACCAGGGGTCACGTCTCCTATGCCTGTTCAAGACCGATTTAACCCGAATCTCCTTAACCAACGTATTCATCTCCTAGGCTGAAGCGTAAGGACTGTGGAGGCTTGGATACCGATGATACTTGTGGGAAAAGGGTTTATATGATATCTGTTTTCTGAGTTGGGTGATGGGACATGCCTGTTAAGCTGGTCGTCAACCATCCGGAGCGTTGTATGGGTTGCATGACCTGTGTTCTCGTATGCTCCAGGGAGATATACGGCTCCTTATCGGTGAAGTACTCTGCTATGCGAGTTTTCAGAGACGGCTTAGGTTTCAGGGTCGTCGTATGCTCCGGCTGTGAGGATCCGGATTGCGCATCCGCCTGCCCCTACGAGGCTTTGAAACCCAGACCCGACGGAGGTGTCGAACTCGTGAACCCTGATAAATGCGTAGAATGCGAAGATAGACCCTGCCTAGATGCCTGCTCCATGAAAGCGTTACGGTGGGATGACGAGCGTAAAAGACCGATAGTGTGCATAGAATGCGGTGTATGCGCCAAGTTCTGTCCCCACGAGGTTCTATACTACGGTGAGGTGGTCTAGTTGATGGGTGACATCCTATTCGTAAGTCTAACCGAGGGTATGAGCTGGGTCGAGAATAGGAGGGAGCTTATCGAGGAGTACATCGGAGGCTCTGGGCTTGCGATAAACCTCCTACATGAGCTATGCCCCGAGGGCGTAGACCCGTTTTCCCCTGAAAACCCGATAATCCTAGCTCCAGGGCCGTTCATAGGCCTATACCCCGTATGCTCCAAAACGATAGCCATGTTCAAATCCCCGCTCACAGGCAACTTGGGTGAAAGCCACGCGGGTGGAGGCTTAGGAGCCGCTTTGAGGTTCGCCGGATACGACGCTCTCGTCGTCCTAGGGGCTTCCCCGAAACCGGTGTGGCTGGATATAAGAGGCGACGGAGAGGTCGGGTTTAAAGGCTCCTCCTCGGTTCAAGGTATGAGCGCGGTCGAAACGGTCGCCGTTCTTAAGGAGCCTGAGCCAGATGGTCTGCAGTCTGTGGTCGCCGTAGGACCCGCGGGGGAGAAGTTCGTATACTACGCCAACGCCGTGGTCGATGGATACAACTTCTTCGGTAGAACAGGCTTAGGAGCCGTCATGGGCGCTAAGAACCTCAAGGCCATACGGGTTACAGGCTGTGGGAGGATAGGGGTCGAAGACCTAGACGGGTATAAAAGCCTGTTCGAAAGGATCTACGAGGAGGTTGTTAAGACCGGTAAGATGCGTAAATACCACGACCTCGGAACCCCCCAGAACGTCCTAACCTTAAACAGTATCAAAGCCCTTCCCACGAGGAACTTCAAGTCAGGCTTCTTCGAACACGCCGAGAAGATATCAGGTGAATACTTCGCGGATAACCTTTTGATCAGGAAGAACCCATGCCCCCTATGCCCGATAGGCTGTAAACATGTCGCCATGCTCAGGGGCTTCTTCGCCGACGAGCATGAGGTCGAGGTCGTAGAAGCCGGCTACGATTATGAGCCTGTCTATGCTTTAGGCTCAAACCTAGGTATAGACGACCCGGCCGGGGTTCTGAAGCTGTGCCTCCTATGCGATAGCTATGGTTTAGACGCTATGATGACCGGGACGATGCTAGCGTGGGCTACAGAGGCCTACGAGAGGAATCTGGTCGGCTTGGAGGAGACCCTGGTCGAGCCTAGATGGGGGGATGCCGACGGTTATGTGGAGATGGTGAAGCATATAGTCGATATGCCTAACGAGTTCTACGTCTCGATGGCTCAGGGAAGGGCGTATAGAGGGCTTGGAGAAGACTTTCTGATGACGATAGGAGGGGTTGGCTTAGCCGGCTACCACACGGGCTTGGCGTTCGTGGTGGGCACCGCTATAGGGGCTAGACATAGTCACGTGAGTAACGCGGGCTACAGCCTAGACCAACGGCATCTAGGTGAGCCGCTTGACCCGGTTAAGACGGTCGAGACGTTGGTGGAGGAGGAAACCTGGAGGTGCATCCTCGAAAGCTGCGGTGTATGCCTCTTCGCAAGACGGGTCTACGATATAAACCTCGTAGCCGAGGCTCTGGCTAAGCTAGGTCTCAGACGTAGCGTAGAAGAGCTCAAGGAGACGGGTAGACGGATATACGCTTTAAAATACAGGTTCAAGTTCAGAGAGGGCTTCGGCCTTAAAAACCTCAAGATCCCTGCTAGGCTCTTCGAGACGCCTTCGGCAAACGGGAGGATCGAACCCGACGACGTGAAGAAGGCGCTAGAAGTGGCGGAGCATAGGATAAAGGAGTTGGTCGAGAGGTACGCTCCTGCTGTATAACCTTCCCCCCATCATCATCCTAGTCCCATATATTTTATTCGCGTCGAAACTGTTTTTCGATAAACTCTGCTATTTCCCTAGACCTCAACGGGCCTACTAGAACTCTCCAACCTGTCGCGTCTTCTATATCTCCGCTTAGCCTAGCCGCTCTACCGGGTATTATAAGGGTTCTGTGCTTAACCTTCTCAGCTATCCCGGTTTCCTCCATAACCCGTTTAACCGATTCAGGCTTCAGCTTATCCCCGGCTATCGAGCACGCGACCGATAATCCGCCTGTGTCCACCACGATGAGGTAGCAGTCTATACCCATGTTTTTCAGGTCCTCGGTGAGGATGTAGTAGGTCAACGCGTAGTTCGTCGTCATCAGTACAGGGCTCTCCGGGGTAGGCTTCCCCACATAGTATAAGCCGGGTTTAACCGATATAGGCGCCCTAGGATCCATCATTATAGACTGCCTAAGCATCATGACAGGCCGTAAGAACCGTAGGGTCTCGGGTTTAACGACGATTATGCTCGAATACCTAGTCATAACCGCCGCCGTCCTAAGAGGCTCCGGGACGTTTGACTTAAGGTCTTCAGGAAAAGTTATCGTCGGGTAGCCTAACCTGTCGAACTTCTTATCGACCGCCAACCTACGGATTATCGTCAGAGACTCGATAACCTCCTTAAGCGTCTCACCCGGAGGATGAATAACTATATCGTGCAACCCTATGCCCCTAAGCCTGTTCACAGCCGCCAATAAGGTTCTCCAGTCAGCAGCCTTCACCGATATAGGGCATTTAAACCTCCTAGCAAGCGAAGCCATAGGCATGAGGTTTCTGAGAACCGCGCCGTGTAAGAGTGGCCGTTCATCCTTAAGAATGTTCAGCGCCTTCATCGCGGTCGACGGATTCTCGGTCGATACTATAAGCGGATATGGGGTATCTTTAACCAGTTCGACCAACCGAACGAACGGCTCGGCTCTTCCAGAGAGGTTTCTCAAGGCTAACGCGTTGACCTTCAGGGTCTGCTCCATCCTCTCGAACGCGGCCTCCTCGGCCTTCTTCAGACAGTTCTTCACCTCTTCCATGTCCATCAGGTCGTTGAGCTCCAAAGCTATCACAGGTTGGTTGTAGAATTTATCCTCGTGTCTGAAAGAAACCTTCTCTCCACCGACCCTGACGGCCTTGTCACCACGTCCTATCACGACCAGCGCCACGGGCGGGGCGGTCATACCTGTCAACAGGCTTTTAGCCTCATCGCTTAGGTATGGGCATTTATCTACCTCGACCGCTCCCTGGACGAGCTTGAAGGCGAAGGCCATACATGTAGGGAACCCGCATTTGCCACAGTTCGTCTTAGGCAGGAGCTTATAAACCTCTATCGGGCTCATCTGCTTAGCTTTCCTAGACACTCTCAACCACCTCTCCACGGAAACTCGTCGATGAACTGCCTAACCTTCTCCAGGCTCTCGGGATGAAGCATGGATACTATATCCGCCCCAGCCATCAAACCGGCGACCGCGGAGGAAGCCTCGTAGATGGGGGCCATACCAGACTCCCCGTTCTCAAGCTCTCTTATGAAGAGATTCTCCGACGCGAAGAATATCAAGGGGCTTCGAGCCATCCTGTCGCCCTTCAAACCCCTTATCCTAAACCTCTCCATCGTGGATAAGGTGTATTCCACCCCATAGCCTAACGCACCGGTCGTGACGTCTACGACTATACGCTCCAGAGTCAAACCCTTCTCCACCAGTAGCTCGTTAAGCCTGATTGCCTGGTTCACGTCCATGTTTGTCTTGGCTAAGACGTTATGGCCGTTGGCTAAGGCAGCCTCCGCCACAGTCTCGAACGCCTCAGGCGTCGCAGGCCCTATCAGAAGCCTCTCGCCCTTAAACGTCTCCGCGACCAGCCTTAGGAACTCCATGTTTCTAGCCGTGTCGTCGCGGTGTATCGGATCCATTATCCCCGTGACCATGAGGGGTCTACGCGTAGCCTGCAAGACAGCCTCGACAGTTTTCAAGGCGTCTTTGGGGCTTCTATCGAGAACGGTCGGTGATATGCTTCTCACGTTTAGGTTTACTAAATCGGGTTCAAGCCTATCAACCAGCCTAGCCCACTCGACCGGGTTTGACACGACGTCGCGGTAGGATTCGAGGAGAAAACTCGGCAAGGGTTCGACGCAGTCATACACTTCGAGGGCGAGCACAGGTCTGGGGTTTAACCCCTCGAACGTGTAGAACGGTAGAGTTTCAGCTCCACCAGCTTCGACGACGTAGCCCCTGGAGCCTCCCTCCGGCTCCGTAGCCCCTATGACCACCCTAGCAGTAGGCTCCTTATAGACCTCTATGGGTAGGGGTAAGGCCGTTTAAACCGCCTCCGGTTAAAGTATCCCAACCTTCTCGCATATTCGTTTAACGGCTAAATAAGAGGGGGAATCGTCGGGGAGCTCTAGAATCGAGAGCCCCTTCATACTGTAGGATAGTATGTTCGGGTCTAGAGGCACGGTCCCGGCGAGCTCAAGCCCGTAATCCCTGACGGTCTTGGCATAGCTTTCAGAATCCTCGTCGGGAATCCTGTTGCCCACGACGTATAGTTTTCTAACCTCCACGTGAACCTCTGGTATGAGCTCCTTGATCCTCCTAGCGGTTTCCAGGCTCATCTTAGACGGGTCTGTCACGACGAGCATGATATCCACATCCCTATCGGTTCGACGGCTCAGATGCTCCAAACCGGCCTCCATATCCATCAGAACCACGTCGTAGTTGCTCGACAACCTATCCAGTATCGACGTCAGGACGGCGTTGACGTAGCAGTAGCATCCCTCCCCCTCGCTTCTACCCATAGCCAGGAGGTCGAACCTGGGGGTTTCCTTCAGAATCTCCATGATCCAGGTCTCTATGACCCGGCTTTTATCCAGGCCGAGCTCTGTGGTGTCGAGGACCTTCTTCCTGAAGACGTTCACCACGTCCCCGACCGTCTTCTCGACCGGGATGTTCAGGACGATCGGCGCGTTCGTGGACGGGTCGGCGTCGACCATCAGAACCGTTTTATCGGTCTCCTCTATCAGGGCCTTGAGTATCAGAGCCGCTATCGTGGTCTTACCCGTGCCGCCTTTTCCTGAGACTGATATGATCACTTCGGCTGAGCGCCTCCCTCCCAGAGCTTAGGCTTATACCACTTCTCGTCTAGGAACTTGGGGATTCCCGAGGAGTCTAGAGGCCCTACTAAGACCGTCCAACCGGTCGCCTCCTCGATCTCTCCGCTTAACCTAGAGGCTCTGCCAGGTATTATAAGGTACCTGTGTTTGACAAGCTTCTCCACACCGGACTCTTTGAGCGCTTCGGCGACCCTGTCGGCCGTGAGCTTTCTACCCGCTACGGCGCTTTCTACCGATAGACCCTCCGTGTCTACGACCAGTAGATAGGAATCTATCTTAGCCGACTGTATATCTGAGGAGACCGTGTAATACGTCAGGGCGAAGTTTGTCGTGAACATGACCGGGCTTGTCTCGTCGGGCTGCCCTATCTTATACAGACCAGGCTCCACGGAAACCGGCTTTCTAGGGTCTGTGTATATGTTATCCCTAAGCATGACGAGCGGCAAGAGCACCCAGCCGTCCAAGCTATGCATAATAAGGATATCCGCATACCTCACTATCAGCATACCTGCTAGGTAGCATTCCTCCCACTTCTTATCGAGAGCCCTGCCCCCGCCTAGCCAGACGGCTATAGGGGCTCCCAGAAGCGGAAAGCCTAGAAGCTCATCGCCGGCTCTGAAAACGGCCTTACGGATCATCGTGAAGTTCACCAGGGTGTCTGGCAACCCCTCACCGCCCATGGTTCCAGGGTCGAGTACCAAGTCCTCTAAGCCGCATTCGAGCATGGTCTTGACGAGGCTCTTAAGCATGGTCGGGTCGTTTGGAGCTGAAACCACGAGGGGGCAGTCGTATGCTAGGGCAAGCTCGGCCATACGTCTCCAGTTGTCTTTGGTAGCCGCGTAGAGTAGAGGCTTGTCGCCGGACATCTCAGCCAGACCGGCTTTCAAGACCTCCGGGTCTAGCGAGCATAATACGAGCGGTAGGCTCGTGTTGTCGAGCACCGTTTTAACGACTTCACTGAACCGCGCTGGGTCTCCTGTAACCGACCTCACGGCTATGAGGTCGAGCTTAAGCTGTTTACCGATGTATGGGTAGCCGAACTCTTCGACCTGTTTAACCCTCTCTGCTATAAGCTCCCGCGACATGTCGTCCGAGACGTCTATGGCTATGGCGGTGGGCCGTCTATACGTGAGCTCGTGACGGTACATCACGTATTCTCCGCCTATCCTAACCACCCTATCGCCTCTGACGATGAGAACCTCCTTGACCGGAGGCTTCAGTAGGTTCTTGAGCTTCACATAGTTTTCCTTATACTGCGCCTCCTCGACCAGGGGGGTGCACCTCTCAACCTCGACCTCAAGGTTCACAAGCCTAGTCGCGAAGCTCAGGCAGTTCTTCTCGCCGCACTTGCCACAGTTCGTCTTAGGTAGAAGATTGTAAACCTCCAGAGGGCTTAAACTCTTAGCCAACCCTACCACCTCCCACCTCTAGAAAGTCGAGGAAACCCAGTTCAGATACTTCTCTGAGTCGAAAACCCCTCCCATAGTGAATCTGTCGATAACCTGCTTGACGGTTTTAACGGCCAGGGGATGCATCATCATGAAGTAGTCTACACCCGCCAGCAGAAGCGTCAAAGCGGTCACGACCTCCCATATGGGGCCTCTAAGCTCTCTGGGACCCCACTTGGACTCGTCGAGCTTCATCCAGGCCTCTCTCGCGGCCCACGCGTTCGTCGTACCCGAGGAAATGGGGTGTTGAAGCTCCGTATCGCCCATCAAAGCCGCTAGCCTGGTCCTCTCCATTATCGTAAAGGCGTAGTCTAGGCCGTAGCCCAAGGCCGCCGTGGTCGTGTCTATCACTATATCCTCCTTCGGAAGCACCTCATACAGCTTCCTGTTGAGCTCCCTCGCGTCGTCCATGCTCATGGATGTGAAGGCTATGACCGCATGCCCATGCCTCTTAACGGCCTCTGCCACCTTCTTAAAGTCCATGTCTAAGGTGACGGAGTTTATGAGTATACGCTCCCCCTCGGCTACCTCGCAGACCTTCTCGAAAACCTTAAGGTCTTTTAAGGGGTCTCCGCATCCACCCACGCATATCGGGACGTCGACCGCCTGTAGCACGTTTTCCACGGTCTTAGCAGCCTCGCTCGGAGGAGTATCTTTCAGAAGCGGGTCTATACTCACTAGATGGAGGTTCACCACCTCGGCCCCGAACTTGTGAACCGCTTTCTTAGCCCACTCAGCCGGGTCGTCTAAGACGTCTTTAACCTCCATCCTCACCGCTCTAGCTAAGGGGATCCTCGTGTCGAATACGTCTAGCGAGACGACCGGTGGATTAGGGTTTAACCCCTCGAACGTGTAGAACGCCGGGACGGTCTCACCGCCTAAAACCACGGTTTTGCTCCTCGTACCTCCCTCGCTTTTAGTAGCTCCGATCTTAACCTCGACTATGCTACCTGGGTACTCGGTCACCGGTGGTGTAAACTCGGCTTCCAACAGTCTCTCAGGAAGCGGTTTAACGGCTGGCTTAGCGACCTCGACAGGCTTCGGTATCTGAGAGACGATAGCCTGCATGATGGGCTCGAGCTCCAGCTCGTCCGCCTCTATCTCGACGCCTTCAAGCTCTATCTCCGCGTCTTCGAGGTTTTTAAAAAGCTGGTTCAACGCGTCGGCTATTATGGCTTCAAGGCTTCTTCTAGTCTTCGACCCGCGTTTCTCACCGCTCATAAGCTCACCTACTTACCGCCGGAACCGGTTCTCTTAATGACGACCTTATCTATCCTTATCTTAGCACCCTTCAGGATGATCCTTAAGCCTCCGGCCGCCATGGGTATGCCCGATATGGAGACCCCGGTCATGCCTGTTATCTGCGGGACGGCCTCGGGAGCAGCCGCAACCGCCTCCGCCTCCACGGGTTTAGCCTCCGCCTTCTCCGCTTCCTTCTCCTTCCACCTCTCGACTACCGGATGGCCCTTAGCCTTAAGAAATTCTATGAGCTCCTCTATGGTCTTAACGTCCTCGTCCGTGGCGATCTTGTCCCTAACGTCTTCAGGTATGAAGTCTTTAACCCTCTCGTAGACGGCTTTGGGAACCCAGACGACCCTACGCCACCCACCGTCGACCTGGAGGAACTTAGGAGACCTCATATACTCGATCGATATCCCGTGGAATCCATCGACCTGCCTACCTCCACCGGTCGCGTCAGCCATGGTCGAGAACGGTAGCCCGTTTATCGCCGGCCCCTTGAAGTCTCTGTGTACTATACCAAACCCGTCGACTTCGGGGATGTAGAACGCTATAGCCTCGAAGCATCCGCAGCTCGTATGTGGATACCCGAAGGCGGTGTAGAGCCAAACCCTCTTGATGGCTCCTAAAGACTTCTCCTGAACCACCTTATTGACACCGGAGTACTCACCCTTGAACGGGTCTAGACACTCGCCCTTGGGTATCCTGAATATAGGCCCCTTAGGGTCGACCTTCGACGCGGCTCGGCCGTCGAACCAGCTTATCGCGCCGCAGTTCGCATAGCGCTGAGGCGTTATCACGCAAACATGCGTCGGGGCGAACGACTGGCATAAGGTGCATCCGTAGAACTCCTCTACGTCCTCGTCCCTCAGCCCCCTAGCCCTGGCATCCCTAGCCTCGTATATCTTCAAAGCCTCGTGGTACATCCGTTCGACCTCTTTCGGGTCTGTTATGAAAGTGACCTGAATCTTCTCGATTATAGGCAGGTCCGCCTTGTAGAGCCTGATCATGACCTTACCGATGTAGGTGAAGCTGTTAAGCCCCTTCTTGAAGGCCTCTTTACTCAGCCTACACCATATATCGTAACGCTGGTTCAGGTGCATAAACCCGTTTATGTAGTTCGTAAACTCGTGTATACGCCGCTCTATAATCCCCTCAAGGTCCTCCTCAAGCTGGCTTCCGGCAACCTCTACGAGAATACCCAGAGGGACACTACTCCCCTCAGGCAGGTCTTTAATATCCGGACCCACGATTTTGACCTTACCGTCTTCAACCTCCTCAGGCTTCCTGACACGGGCAAGCTCAAACTTATACTTAACCTTAGGCCCCCCGAACTCCAGGTACATCTGAGGCCTCCTGATCCGTTCACCCTCGTAGGCTATCCCGACATCCACGGGTATATCCTGAAACATAGACAAGGCTTCCTCTACCTCCCCCCAAAGTATGACAGATAACACTAACGATAGGTTGTAGATAAACGTTAAGTATTACCTCTTACCGGCAAGTACTGCTTTCACTCTCTCTTTCTGTTGGAAAATCGTTCGGTGACTTGTCGTTTAACAACGGCCTTTCGGGTTTAAGTTTCAGGTTGAAAAAGGCGGTCCTGGACTATAGGCATGGGGAGACGAGAGGGATCTGTAGCGCTTTAGGTAGGGAGGAATTTTCGAATTTTATGCAAAGGTTTATAGTCCCGTCGGGTTTATCTTCATACGCTTATATGCTTAAAGGGAGGCGGTGTCTGGTTGAGTAGGAAAGACCTGTACGTCAGGGTTAAGGAGGCCGCCACTCGGCTGGGTGTTCTGAAGGACGTGGAGATCGCGGTCGACCGTATACTGTATGAGGAGTATGAGGAGCCCATGGGTCCGACGCCCATGCCCTCGATAAAGGACCTAAGAAGCTGGGACCTGACGCTTCTCAAACGGTATAAACCCTTCTACATGCCCTTCTGCGAGCTTTGCTGTCTATGCACGTTCGGCAAGTGCGACCTCTCGATGGGTAAACGCGGCGCATGCGGCCTAGATATGGCCGGCCAGCAGTCTAGGATCGTCCTACTCGCGTGCTGTATAGGGGCTGCGACCCACGCAGGACACGCGAAGCACTTGGTCGAGTATCTGATCGAAAGATACGGCCGTGACTGTCCGATAGACATGGGCGAGGGGGTCGGGGTCGAGGCTCCTATAACCCGCCTCGTGACGGGTATCAGACCTAGGACGCTTAGAGACCTGGAGGATGTATTGGAGTATGTGAGCAACCAGATCGTGCACCTACTCTCGTGCACCCACACCGGCCAGGAGGGTAGCGCGTTAGACTTCGAGTCTAAGGTTCTTCACGCCGGTATGGTGGACCATGTGGCCATGGAGGTCGCCGACATAGCTCAAATATCTGCCATGGGCTTTCCTAAGTCCGACCCAGACGCCCCGTTGGTCGACCTAGGCCTCGGGACGATCGATAAGTCTAAACCGGTTATCATGGTTGTGGGCCACAACGTACCATCGGCGGCCTGCATAGTCGACTACTTGGTCGAGAACGGGTTGCTGGGGCAGGTCGAGGTCACGGGGCTGTGCTGTACCGCCCACGACGTAACCAGGTACAATCCTAAGGCTGCTAAGATAGTGGGTCCGATATCCTGGCAGATACGGTATATAAGGACCGGGATTCCGGATGTCGTGGTCGTCGACGAGCAGTGCGTTAGAACGAACCTCATAGAGGAGGCCGAGAAGATAGGTGCAGCCTTCATAGCTACGAGCGAGAAGAACTGTCAGGGTTTGAGAGACCGTACAGACGACCCGGTCGACGATATAGTGCGGGACCTGATAGAGGGGGTCGAGAAGGCGGTTCTGATATTCGAGCCTGAGAAGGTCGGTGAGGTCGCCGTGAGGGTGGCTATGGCGCTGGCTCCTAAACGACGTAGCTATAAGGAGAGTAAAGCCTCCCGTGAGAGGATAATCGAATACGCCAAGCAGTGCCGTAGGTGTATGAACTGTGTAAGGGCTTGCCCGAACAACCTTCCGGTGATGGATGCGGTCAACGCCGCCGCTAAAGGAGACCTCAAACCCCTAGCCGAGCTTTACGAACACTGTATCGGATGTCTCAGGTGCGAGAGCGCCTGTATAGCAGACCTGCCTATACATAGTCTGATAGTCTGGGCGGCGGATGAGAGGTTCAGGGACGAGGCGTTCAAGGTGAGGTCCGGTAGGGGCGCGATCAAGGACACGGAGATAAGGGCTGTGGGTGGGCCGATAGTGTTCGGCGAGATCCCAGGCGTCGTAGCCTTCGTCGGCTGTGCAAACTACGCATACGGCGGCAGGGACATCTACGAGATGGCTGAGGAGTTCGCTAAGAGACGCTACATAGTCGTGGCATCCGGGTGCGCCGCGATGACCATAGGCATGTACCGGGACGAGGAGGGTAAAACCCTCTATGAGAGGTTTCCAGGAGCCTTCGACGCCGGAGCCGTCATAAACGTTGGCTCGTGTGTATCCAACCCGCATATATCCGGTGCAGCCGTTAAGATCGCGAACATATTTGCACGTAGACCTCTAAGGGCGAACTACGAGGAGATAGCGGACTACGTGCTCAACAGGGTCGGAGCGGTGGGCGTGGCCTGGGGTGCTATGAGCCAGAAGGCGGCTTCCATAGCCTCGGGATTCTGGAGGCTTGGTGTACCGGTCATAGTCGGACCCCACGGCTCGAAATACCGGAGAGCCCTACTCGGGCGGAAGGATAGGGAGGAGGACTGGTACGTCTACGACGCTAGGACCGGTAAGAGGGTCTACGGCGGGCCGGCGCCTGAGCACCTGTTCTACATGGCCGAGAACAAGGAGGAGGCTATGGTCATGATCGCTAAGCTATGTATGAGGCCGAGCGATACGACCAAAGGCCGTGCCATAAAGCTGTCCCACTACATAGACCTATACCGGAGGTACTACGGCGAGCTACCCGACGATATACACCTGTTCGTCAGAACACTGGCGGATATACCGATAACGATGAAGGAGGAGATACTCGCCTACCTCAAGGAGAAAGGCTGGAAGGAGAGACCGATCCCAGACCCGACTCTACTACCCAGGCTCATAAGGAGGAGGGTGTAGCCCATGTGGAGGACGGAGCCTTGGCTTAAAGCCGAAGTACCCGGTACGAAGAAGGCTAGGGTCCTCGAGAAGCCCGGCCTCGCCGCGAGCATGCTTAGGAGGGCCGGCCGGGTTCTTATGATAGTCGGCCACCGGGTTTCCGAAGCTCTCTCGAGCCGTCCGGTATCAGACTACGTCGCCGATATAGCCGAAGCGTTGAACGCGCACATCGCCACCACCTCGTTGGCCTATAGGAGTTTTAGGGAAAGAGGCTTAACGGTTGCGTGGCTTTCACCCATCGAAGCGGCTCATAGGGTTACGGACCCAGATTGGATGGGGTTGGACGGTAAGGGGTGCTATAAGGCCGTCGTGGTCATGGGGCTTCCTTACTACATGTCGTGGCTAATATTCTCGGGGCTTAAGAACTTCGCCATGAACGTCAGAACCGTGTCGCTGGATAGGTTCTACCAGCCCCACGCGTCGTGGAGCCTCAGAAACTTAACCACCGAGGAGTGGGAGAAGTTCCTAGACGAGCTCGTGGAGAAGCTCAAAGCATAACCCCCACCACCTCACTTTTACTCTACCGCTGTTTTTAACAAGCGTCTATAGATTTTTTCGACGGCTTTAACAGCCTCAGACCGTGGCCCATAGTCTATCGGAGCCACGCCTTTTTCATCAGCCTCCGCGACGGCCTCGTCGAAGGGTATGATCCCCAGAATCTTAAACCCTAGATCCTCAAGCCTATCTACGAAGCGTTCGTCGATGGCTCTGGCCTTGTTAACCACGGCCATGATCCTTCTGACGCCGAGTTCTCTAGACATCTTACCTATACGCTCGACGGTTTTAAGGGATTTAACGGTCGGCTCGGTGACGGCTATGAGCCCGTCTAGGTGTTTCACGACCCCCCTCCCGAACGGCTCTAGACCAGCCTGCATATCGACGACCACGACCTCCCACCTCTTAGCCATTATATGCGCTAGAAGCGTTTTCAGGAACGCAGCCTCTGGGCAGAAGCATCCGCCGCCTCCATACTCTATCGAGCCGACCACGAGAAGCTTGACACCCCCCGGCCCGGTTACCGAGAACCTGTCCACCACGTCTTCGACGTAGGGTGCTAGGTTGAATATCACACCCCAGCTTGAGCCAGGTGCCACGCCGGTCCGCTCCTCTATAAGCTTCGCGTTACGCGTTATCGGAGTTATCCTAAAAGCCTCCTCAGGTGGTATGCCGACCGAAACCGCTAGGTTAGGGCTAGGGTCTGCGTCGACCGCTAGAACCTCAAACCCGTCCCTGGCGAAAAGCCTAGCAAGCGTACCGGCGATGAAGGTCTTACCCACACCGCCCTTACCGGCCACACAGAGCTTCATAAACTCCTCCTCAACTAGAAGACGTTAGAAGTAGATAAGACTGTCTCTAAGGTGGGCTTCGATCCTTTCTCTGAAATCTTATATATTTCCGATTTAAATTTAATTTCTGAACTTTTATGTCTGGCGGACGTGTGAAAGTTAAAGATGTCCTAAAGGTCGGGATGAAAGGGGAGGTTTACACGAGCAAAAAGGTCAGAGAGGCTGCAGGTATCAAGCCTGGTGGCCGTGTAAGGGCCGTTGTAATCGAGGGTAGGTTGGTACTCGAGCCTATACCCAGTATCGAGGAGGTCATAAGAAACCCCGTCGTCACTATTAGCGTAGAAGAGGCTGAGAGGTTGAGCATCGAATCCCAGAAGGAGGAGGGGGTCTATGGGTGATGCACCTATGCTTCTCGACACCAGCTATCTTCTGCCGCTATTCGGGGTTTCCGTTAACCTCGAAACGTTTAACGAGCTTTTCCCTAAACTACTTGAAAAGTTCGAGGTGTTGTACAACCCGGTATCCTTAGTAGAGGGTAAATGGATAGCTCTTAAAATCGCTTTTAGACAGCCTTCTCTGAAGGATAGGTTGCTGAAAGCCTATCGTCTAGGGCTTAAGTCCCTTCTGTCCGACGATAGGCTGAAGCAAACCGAGTTGACGAGTCCGGAGATAGAAGAAGTCGCAGACGTGCTTCTCGAAAAAGGTGTCAGAGACTACTTCGATAGAATGATCTACGCTACGGCTGTGGTCCGTGAGGCAACCTTACTGACCGAAGATAGAGAGCTTAAACGCTTAGGTGAAGCCGAGGCGGCTCCTAAACCTAGAGGGGTAAGGAACTGGTACGAGGTCAGGCGGCTGCTGGTCTGACCTAAGCGGAGATATCTTTATAGCTGAGGCGTCCTGGTCTATTCGAGAGGTGTGTCCGGGGGTTGGAGGTTAAACCTGAGTGTATACCGTGTCTGATAGACGTTAGATGCCGCGAGGTCATACGGGTGCTCGACGACTCGCCCGAGGCCTTTAAAATATGCTTAGAGATCGTCCAGACGCTTCTGAAGCTCCTCGATGAAACCCGTCATACGACTAAGTTGGCTACCGAGCTCTACCGCCTCGTCCTCAAGAGGCTGGGTGTAGACCCGTATAAAGGCGATAAAGAGGCCGCGAACGAGTGGGCTTTGAATGTTCTTCCGTCCGCTATCTCCATGCTCGAGGAGGTCGACGATCCTCTCGAGAGGTTCAGAGCCGCCGTGAGGTTTAGCCTCGTGGGTAACGCTATAGACCTCGGTGTTTCAGGCTACCGGTTTAGCCTAGAGGACCTGGAGAGGGCGTTTGAAACCGTTAGGCTTGAGGTCGACGACACGGTCGAGGCGTACGATAGGGTCAGAGAAGCCTCCAAGGTGCTTTACCTATGCGATAACACAGGGGAAGTGGTCTTGGATAGGCTGCTGGTCAGGGAGCTTAGGAGGCTTGGGGCCTCTGTTACGGTGGTCGTTAGAAGCGAACCCTATCAGAACGACGCTACTATGGAGGATGCCTACGAATCCGGGATCGCTTCGGAGGCCGACAGGGTTATAGCTGCTGGGGAGGGAACATACTTATCCCCCGACCTGCTGTCTAAGCCCTTTCTAGAGGAGCTTGAAAACTCAGACCTCGTCGTCTTGAAGGGTATGGCGAACTACGAGAACCTAAGCCTCCTCCAGCGGGTGAGACCCTCAGGCTATCTCCTGCTTCTGAAGGCGAAGTGTAGACCCATAGCTGAAAGCTTAGGGGTCGAAGTAGGTGATTACGTGGCTAAACTCGTCTAAACGGTCGGAGAACGTTTTTAAACGGCCTCAACCGGTTCTATGCATGGGTTGGTCAAGACCTTCAGAGACCTCTATACGTCTATGGCAGGTTCAAGTTTAAAAGAGAAGCTTGAAGGTTTGAGTAGGGTTCTAGGCTCTAGGTTTAAGGAGGCTTTGAAGCTTGTCGAGCAGGGTAGGGTTAGGAGGTACGTCTTCAAGCCTAGCGGTAGGGTCTTGTGGACGGTCGCCGGTAGGGAGGGTGTCTACGAGGTTATACCCGAGGCTCCCTACTGTAGCTGCGACGACTTCTACTTCCGGGTTCTGAACGGTAAGGCTCCGCTGTGCTACCATCTGATAGCCCAGGGTTTGGCCGAGGCTACGGGTAGATACGTGACGGTCGAGGAGGACGACAGCGTGTACGACGAGTTTGTAAGCGTATTCAGGAGGCTTAGACGGCTCGGTAAGCCTAAGACCTACGTAAGGTACCGAGACGAGGTTAGGGATAGGGTCGAGGCTTTGCTTAAAGAAGGCCCTATGAGGGCTAGAGACATATTAAGGGAGGTGCTTGCCATGGGGTTCGAGATACCTAGCGTCAATAGCCTAGCTGGCTTTCTCAGAAACGACCCTAAGAGGAGGTTTATCTGCGATAAAGGGTTATGGATGCTTAGGAGACGCTAGGACGGGTCTTCTTAAAACGGATAGGATGTCCTCTACCGTCAGGAGTTCTATGCCCCTTCTGGAGGCGTACATGTAGACCGATGGGCTGAACCTATAGGCGACTAGGACGGGCTTTCCCAAGCCGACGTCCTCAGATGCCCTGTCGAGCCTGACGGCGACGTTTATGCCCACGGCCCTCCTCCACTCCTTGATCCAAACCCCTCTTAGGGAGCCGTCTTTATCCCTGAGTAGGAGGTCGAACGTGTATTTGACACCCCACTTACCTCTTAGGGTGACGTTCCTCTCGATGTCGTACCCGTTTAGCTCGAAGTATCTGGCGGCAAGCTCCACGACCCTCAATAGACCCCCCGAGAATAAGATACGCTTAGGTTTGTTAAGGGGTTTACTTGGGAAAAACTAGAACATCTTTTAGTTCTACCCAAAACTGAGGGGTCGGTTTTTACCGCGGAACACACTCGTAGCGTGGAGGTCTTCGACCGTTTAACCGCTATTGTGTCCGGCTCAGAGGCTTAGGCCATGATGTTTTCCCAAAGCTATGCTAAACCCCAGGTGGTGAAGCCTAGGCTTCTGTGGAATTTCGTCCAGACAAATGTCTAACGTCACCCAAAGTCTTTAAAACGGTATGCATGGATATTATCTGATCGGTGTCATAGGTGACCCTAAGGAGGATTTTGGATAGGCTTCCCGGAGAGGCTAGGGGTTTTCTGCTCGAGGGTCTTCTGAAGACCGTGTTAAAATCCAAGAATGCAGCGGCGGTGGACCAAGTCTACGTCAGGAGGTTTCTCAGCATAGCTAGGGAAGGTCTTCTAGAGAGTTCGGAGGGTTTAGAGGTTCTGCTCTACATGGCCTTGGCTATGGAGAAGGAGAAGACCCTCAGCCTCCTGTCTGAGAAGCCCGAGTTCAAAGAGATCTACGGCATACTATCGGGTTAGGAGGTGCCCTCGCATGGTCAGGTTCGGGATAGAGTTCGTGCCTAGGGATGTATACTGGAGAACCGTATACTACACCATAGAGGCCGAGAAAGCCGGTTTCAACTACGTATGGATAACAGACCACTACAATAACAGGAACGTCTACGTAACCTTGACGCTTATCGCCAACTATACGGACCGCATCAAGCTTGGGCCTGGGGTCACGAACCCCTACGTCTGCAGCCCGGTCTTCACGGCGACAGCCGTCGCAAGCCTAGCCGAGATAGCGCCGGGTAGGGTCGTATGCGGTATAGGGGCCGGGGATAAGGTCACCCTGACGATGATAGGGCTAACGTGGAGGAAGCCTCTGGCACACGTCAGGGAATGCGTTCAAGCCATAAGAACCCTGACGGCAGGCGAGGTTCTAAACCTAGACGGCAAGGCGTTTAAGATCAAAGGTGCTAGGCTTAGCTATAAACCTCCCTCGGAGGTTCCGGTGTATATAGGGGCGCAGGGACCCGCTATGCTGAGGCTCGCTGGTGAGATAGGGGATGGTGTCCTCGTCAACGCCTCCCACCCGAAGGACCTGGAGCTAGCTGTTTCGAGGATCAAGGAGGGTGTCTCCAGAGCCGGTCGTAGCTTGGAAGCCCTCGATATAGGGGCTTACACGAGCTTCTCGATAGCGGAGGACGAGTCTAAAGCCGTTAAAGCGGTCATACCGGTCGTGGCCTTCATAGTCGGGGGTAGCCCAGACGTGGTGTTGGAGAGGCATGGCATAGACCTGGAGAAGGCTAACGTGATAAAGGACGCCCTGACCAAAGCGAAGTTCGGGAAAGCCTTCAAAAACGTCACAGAAGATATGGTCGAGGCGTTCTCGATAGCGGGTACGCCTAAGCAGTGCATAGACAAGATCGAGGAGGTCTTGAAGACAGGGGTCACACAGTTCGTCGTAGGCTCCCCGATAGGGCCGAACGTCCTCAAAGCCATAAAAATGATAGGCGAAAAGATAATCCCCGTCTTCTAGGGAGGCAGACCTTAGCCTCCACCTATGAGTCTTTTGAGGAACTTAGCCGCCCTGGGCACGGCCGAGGTTGCGTCTTCTTCTCCCTCGTATTCTATCGATAGGTGACCCTTATACCCGGTCTTCCTCAGTATGTCGAGGATCTTCGCGTAGTCTATCTTGCCGTCGCTTCCGTCTGGGCGGACGTCTAGGAACTTGGCGTGGACGTGAACCGCGTATCTAGCGGTCTCCTCTATCTCCCTGTATGGGTCTACCCTGTAGTTTCCGACATCTAGGTTCACCCTAAACCACTCCGAGTCGACCGCCTCGACTATCCGGACGACGCGGTCCGAGGTTAAGGTTATCCCTCCGTGGTTCTCCAGGGCGAGCACCACTCCCTTAGTCGACGCGTAGTCCGCGCATTCTTTAAACGCCCCTACGGCCCAGCTGAAAGCCTCGTCTTCGCTGTATCCTTCGGGAACCCTACCTGCGAAGACCCTCAGTATAGGGGCTCCTAGGTAGAGCGACACGTCGACCCACTTCTTCACGAGCTTAACCTGCTCAGCCCTCGCGTCTGGGTCGGGTATGCAGAAGTCGTTACCCACGGCCGTAGCCCTTATGTCCAAGCCGTAGTCCACCGCCAAGCGTTTAAGCCTTCTCAAATAGTCCTCCTCTAGGCTTTCGAAGTAGTAGGCCGTAAGCTCGACCCCGTCTAGGCCTAATCTCCAACAGGTCTCGATGAAGTCTTCGAGCTTCATAGCCCCGCTTGTAAGCTCCCTCCTATACGAATAGGCTGCGCAACAGGTTTTCATCTCCCCACCGGAAATGAGATACAGGCGCCACGCGTTAAAACGTTAACGGTAAACGTTATATCCTGTCTAGAGGTAGGGTTTCTGAGGGTCTCATATGGAAGAGTATATGTCAGCCGTCGTATGCCACGGCCCTGAAGACTATAGGCTTGAAAGGGTTCCCAAGCCTAAACCCGGGAAAGGGGAGGTTCTCGTCAAGGTCTTAGCGGCGGGTATATGTGCGAGCGACGTTAAATGCTACCGCGGCTCTCCGAGATACTGGGGGCCACCTAAGCCCTACGTTAAGGCCCCTGTCATACCCGGCCACGAGTTCGTCTGCAGGGTTGTCGAAGTAGACCCGGAGGTCGCAGAACGATACGGGGTCAAACCTGGGGATAAAACGGTCGCCGAGCAGATAATACCATGCTGGAGATGCCGCTTCTGCCTCCGAGGTGAGTACTGGATGTGCGAGGAGCAGAGGGTCTTCGGCTTCCAAGGCGGGTTGAACGACGGAGCATGGGCCGAGTACATGCTATACCCCAGGGGCTCGATAATCCACAGGGTGCCGGAGGATATACCGGACAAGTGGGCCGTCCTGATAGAGCCCCTAGCATGCGCCATCCACGCCGTGGAGCGGGCCGACATCAAGCTCGGCGACTACGTGGTGATATCCGGTATGGGGCCCCTCGGGCTCTGCATGCTCCAGGTGGCTAGGCTTAGGGGCCCGGGTAAGCTCGTGGCCCTAGACCTTAGGGAGAAGCGGCTTGAGACGGCTCTTAAGCTCGGGGCTGACGAGGCTTTGAACCCGAAGGAGGTCGACGTCGTCGAGCACGTGAGGCGCGAGACGGGTGGCTACGGATGCGACGTGTATATCGAGGCCGCCGGTAGCCCAAGCTCGGTCGTCCAGGGCCTACGTATGGTTAGGAAGCTCGGTAGGTTCGTCGAGTTCGGGGTTTTCAAGGAGCCTGTGACCGTGGACTGGAGCGACATAGGGGATGGGAAGGAGCTGACGATATATGGGTCGCATCTAGGCCCCTACTGCTACCCGCTCGCGGTCGAGTATATCCGTACAGGTAGGGTCAAGGCCGAGCCTATAGTCACCCACGTGTTCAAGCTTGAAAACTTCGCAGAGGCCATAAAGTACTCAGAGCATGCGCTCGACGGGGCTATAAAGGTTCTCCTAGCCCCTCCTGGAACACGGCTCTGGGAGGAGGCACTTTAAAGATTAAACATTTAGGTTACAAGAAAACCCACACGATAAATTATCATCACAAATGAACAAAACTGTTCACTGATTTATAAACAAAAAATTTCCCGGCGGCGATAGAGATTTTTAACTATTCTAGGATATAGGTATGAGATGAGCCGAGGGAGTTAAGGAGGCCTGGGGAGGAGGCGGTGTGAGGGTTCTAAAGGTTTCAGAGGTCGGTTTAGAAAGGGCTGTCGAGGAGGCTGTGGAGAGGCTTAGAAACGGCGGGCTTGTGGTCTATCCGACCGAGACCTGCTACGGCTTGGGAGCCGCCGTAGACGACTTAAGGGCCGTCGAGAGGGTTTACAGGGTTAAACGTAGACCCTTCGATAGACCGCTGACGGTTATCGTAGCCGATGTCGAGATGTGGAGTAGATACGCGTATATAACCCCCGAGGCGTCGAAGCTCATAAGACGTTTTCTACCCGGCCCCCTGACCATAATCCTCTGGAAGAAGCCCACCGTACCCGACTTGGTGAACCCCGATAGGATCGGGGCTAGGATATCGAGTCACCCCGTAGCCCAGGCCCTGGTCGAGAGGCTCGGTAAACCCATAACCGCTACCAGCGCCAACCTACACGGCGGGCCGAACCCATACAAGGTCGAGGAGGTCTGCGAAGGCGTAGACCTCGTGCTGGACTATGGTGAGCTGCCTAGAAGACCGCCGTCGACCATAGTCGACCTCACGGTCAAGCCGCCAGCCGTCTACAGAGCTTACCCTGACGGCCCTTTCACTAGCGAAGAGGTTCTAAAAGCCCTCGAAGACCCATAAGGGAGGCTCAATGGCTTCCCAGAAGCTTCAAGGCTACGAGCCTGTAAACCTTTATACTGTCCAAGTAGTCTTGGATTTTTATCCTCTCCCTGTCCGTATGGCTTAGCATCGACTCCCCCGGCCCATAGGTCAAAGCCTCGACCCCGGAGCCTGCTAGGAGGTTCATATCTCCCGTACCGGTTTTCCTGAGGAGCTTAGGATACCTCCCCCTGACCTGCTTGACGGCTTCCCTCAGAACCATCAGAAGCCTACTCCTTCTATCGGCCTCATAGGCGTCTGACCACTCCTCCGCTTGAACGTCTACATAGACCCCGGGATTCCTCCCTGTAAACTCCTCAGCCGTCTCCCTCGAGATCTTCAAGACCTCTAAGGCCTTAAACCCGGGTGGAAGCCTAACGTCGACCTTAGCCCTACAGAGTCCAGGTATGACGTTCGCTGCTTCCCCGCCTCTGATCCAGGTAATCGAGGTCGAAACGGTGTAGAAACGGCCTGAAACCTCCTGCCTGGGGGCAGCCTCCTCGACCCTACGCTTGAGAAGACGGTAAAACTCGTAGAGCTTCTCGATGGCGTTCTTAAAGGCCCAGGGAGAACCCGCGTGCCCCGGCCTAGTTCTACACTCCAGCATAAGCTGAACCCTACCCCTGTACGCTATCGTCACGGCTTCTACGCCGCTAGGCTCCCCGAAGACCAGATAGCCTGCTTTTATCCCCTTCTTAAGCAGGTGTTTGAACCCTGTGCTAGAGCCCTCCTCGTCTACTATACAGGCGACCGTAAGCCCGTCCCCCAACCCCGCGTCTCTGAGGGAGGCGCCGGCCACGACCATCGCCGCTAACGCGGATTTAGCGTCTGTAGCCCCCCTAGCGTATATGTACCCGCTCTCCTCCCTGTAGGGGAGTTCTCCGGGAACCGTATCCATATGCCCGACATACATAAGCCTGCTCTCTCCCCCGCCTACCGAGCCTAGGACGTTACCGACCTCATCCATGTAGACGCTTTCATAACCTAGACGGTTCATCTCGTCTAGGAGAAAACGCGCCAGCTCGCCTTCACGCATGGATGGGCTGTAGATCCTCAAAACCTTCCTGAGCAGGTCTACAGCCTCTTCAGGCTCTACGCCAAGCTCCATGGTCAGCCTCTGTATATCCTAGTCCCTATACGGCCTTTTAAGGCAGACGTAACCGGTTTCTCCGCAAGCCCAGAAGAGATCAGAACCTCCCCTACACCCATCTTCAACGCCTCGAGAGCGGCGTAGACCTTGGTTATCATACCCGGCCCTATCTTGCTAAGCCTGTCTTCGACCTGGCTCGCCGAGACCTCTCTACGTAGCTCGCCGTCGAGGATCAGCCCCTCCACGTCCGTCAGCAGGATCAGCCTATCGGCTTTCAAGGCTCCGGCTACGTAGGACGCAGCCCTATCTCCGTCGACGTTCAGAATCTCATACTCCATACCCAGCGCCAGGGGCGAGACCACCGGTAAGAACCCTGAGTCTAAAAGCATATTCAGAAGCCCAGCGTTCACCTCGACGATCTTACCCGTGTATCCGCCCGGTATAGCCCTCTTCCTACCCCTCTCGTCGATTATGATGAGCTTCCTCTTCCTCTCCGCCCTGAGCAGACCACCGTCGACACCTGAAATACCTACGGCCGGCAGGCCAAACCTCAGAAGCGTCGAGACGATCTCTTTGCTTATCCTACCGGCCATTACCATGACGTATATGTCGAGCGTCTCCTTGTCGGTGTATCTGCTCCTAAACCCCCTCGGCGACATCACGAAGACCTGCTTCTTACCCATCCTAGAAGCGACGGCCGTGACCTCGTCTCCCCCGCCGTGGACGAGTACAAGCCTGTTCTCCGAGAACACGCTCTTCAAGTCGTCTATCAGGTTTAGGTCTGGGGCACCGTTCTTGAGTATACTACCGCCTATCTTAACGACCAACTTCAAAAACGCTTCACCTTCTAAACCGGAGGGGTCTACTCTCCCCAGTCCTCTCCCTCTACCTCAGCAGGTTTAAGTGTGATCTCTCCGTCGTTGATGTAGACCTCATACTCCATACCGCAGTCTGGGCAGGAGAATATCTCCCCCTCTAACACGTCGTCCGGAATCTTTATCTCACCGCCACACTCAGGGCACTCGACAATCTTAACCGTATACATCACCTCCCGGTTCTCTTACAAACCCTCCAGGCGAGCCTAGAGGGAAGACCCCATATCTCTATAAACCCGGGGGCAGCCGACTGGTCGAATTTACCCTCGACGCTGTAGGTAGCCATCTCCTTACTGTAAAGCGAATACTCAGACATCCTGGAGACCACGAGCATACTCCCCTTATAAAGCTTTAACCTAACCCATCCCTTCACAAACCTCTGAGTATTCTCTATGAAGGTCTCCAAGTCCTCTTTAAGAGGCTCGCACCACAGCCCGGAGTATACTAACACACCCCACTCCCGGTCCACGGTCTCTTTAAACCTCAGCTGACGCGGGGTTAAGACGAGTTTCTCGAGGTCTTTATGGGCTTCAAGTATGCATAAAGCCGCGGGGCACTCGTAAACCTCTCTCGTCTTGATGCCGACGACTCTATCCTCGATGTGGTCGATCCTACCGACACCGTTCCTACCGGCGATCATATTCAAAGTCTTTATGAGCGTTACTCCATCCATCCTCTCCCCGTCCAGCGAAACCGGCACACCGTCTTCAAACCCTATGGTCACGTACTCGGGCTTATCAGGAGCCTTCTCAGGGGATACGGTCCACTTGAACACCCCCTCAGGAGGCTCCATATCAGGGTTCTCCAATGGGCCGCACTCTATGCTCCTACCCCAGAGGTTCTGGTCGACGCTGTAAAGCTTCTCCCTGGTGAACGGTATCCCATGCTTCCTAGCGTATTCAAGCTCAGACTCCCTGTCAAGCCCCCACTCCCTAACAGGAGCCAAAACCTTAAGCTCCGGGTTTAAGGCTTTAACGGTTACCTCTATCCTCACCTGGTCGTTACCCCTGCCCGTACACCCGTGGGCTACAGCGTCGGCGCCGACCTTATCCGCGACCTCGACGAGCTTCCTAGCGATCAGAGGCCTCGACAACGCGCTACTAAGAGGGTATTTACCACCGTATAGGCCGTTGGCCTTTATGCTCGGGAAGACGTAGTCTTTGACGAACTCCTCTTTAGCGTCTATGAAGAAGTGCTCGACGGCTCCAAGCTTCTCAGCCCTCTCCCCTATGGTTTCGAAGTCTCCGTCTTGCCCCACATCGAGCGTGACCGTGTAGACCTCCGCGTCATACTTCTCCCTCAGCCACACGATCGATACAGATGTGTCCAAGCCCCCGGAATATGCTAAAACGACCTTTGTCAAGCTTCAAACACCTTAGACACTTGTGCATTTAATCGAGAGAAGCTCACACAAATATAAATATTACTGAGAATCTTTCAGCCTCTCCCTTAGATACTCTGAAAACTCTTTAACCTCCCCCTTCCTTTCTACGTAGATCTTGGTCTCCAACCTAACCCTGAGCCCGAGGCTCAGCAGGAACCGGTAGAACATCCCACCGTCTATCCGGCTTGGAACACGCCTCTCCAGTATGGCTCTGGCTAAGGCCTTGATTATCGCCTTCGCCTCCCTAGGATATTGGGCTTTAAGAGCGTCCAGAACCTTACGCCCAGTAGAGTCCAAGGCCCTTCTAACGACCTCCTCGGGGTCCGGCTGCTTAACGATGGTCCGCTGCTGCTCACGGAGCCTCTTGGCCATAAGCATCCTCTGAAGCTTCAGATACTTTTTCCTCATCAGTATCTCTAGCTCCTCGTCTCCGGTCAATGCCGTTCTCCTCCAGTTAAAGGGACGACCGTTCGACCGTTTAAACATGACGGTTTAGAGGAGCCCTCAGCGGCATAAAGGTTAAATCTCGATCCTCTTTCCTATCTTTGGAAAGAGGAGGTTCGGTTGAAGGTCAGTATAGTCGGAGGTTCAGGGTTCACAGGCGGGGAGCTTCTCAGGATTCTCGCCTGCCATCCGCAGGTGGAGTTCAAAACGGTCACGTCGAGAAGATACGTGGGGGAATACGTCCATAGAGTCCACCCCAACCTAAGGGGGATTCTTGACATACAGTTCACCAACCCGAGCCTCTCAAAGATAGCCGAAGAAAGCGACGTAGTGTTCCTATGCACCCCGGCCGGCGTATCGGTGAACATGGTTCCACAGCTTCTAGAGACCGGGGTTAAGGTCATAGACCTGAGCCCAGACTTCAGGCTTAAGAGGGCTGAAGACTACGAGCGGTGGTACGGCTGGCGGCACCCCAGGCCAGACCTGCTCGAGAAAGCCGTCTATGGGCTTCCGGAGCTCCATAGGGATGAGATCCGTAACGCAGACCTTGTAGCCTGTCCAGGCTGCATGTCCACGGCAGCCATACTCGCCATGGCGCCGCTCTTCAAGTCGGGGCTTGTGGAGTCTGATAGGGTGGTCGTCGACGTGATGATAGGTTCCTCAGGAGCCGGTGCGAAGCCTTCACTTGCGAGTATACACGCCGAACGCTACGGCGTGATCAGGCCGTATAAGCCGGTCGGCCATAGACATACAGGCGAGATAGAGCAGGAGCTGAGCATCCTATCCGGAGAGGAGGTTAGGGTTGCCTTCTCAGCCCACGCCGTAAACATAGTCCGCGGCATCCTAGCGGTCTGCCACTGCTTCACCCGGAAACCGGTCTCGGTGAGGGACCTATGGAAGCTCTACAGGGGCTTCTACAGGGGTGAACCGTTCATAAGGCTTGTGAGGGACGTCAAGGGGATCTTCAGGTATCCAGACCCCAAGCCGATCGTAGGCTCAAACTTCTGCGACGTGGGTTTCGAACCTGACCCGTACACAGGTAGGGTCGTAGCCCTAGCGGCGATAGATAACCTAGTTAAAGGCGCCGTGGGGAACGCGGTTCAGAGCCTAAACCTCATGTATGGGCTGGATGAGAAGACCGGGTTGATGTACCCGGGTATACACCCGGTTTAGGGGGCTTGTTCACGTGAAAACTGAGGATGTCATAGGCCTAGAGAGCAGGTATCTGGTGGACGTGTACTTCAGGTACCCGGTCGCGGTGGCCCGTGGCGAGGGAGCAACCTTATGGGACGTGGAGGGTAGGGAGTATATAGACCTCATGGGTGGATACGGCGTAGCGGTCGTCGGACACTGCCATCCTAAGCTGGTCGAAGCAGTCAAGCATCAGGCCGAGAGGCTCATGATATGCCACCCGAGCCTCTACAACGAGGTGAGGGCGCAGCTTTTGGAGAAGCTTCTGAAGGCGGCGCCTAAGGGTCTCGAGAAGGCTTATCTCTGCAGTAGCGGTGCCGAGGCGGTCGAAGCCGCTATAAAGATGGCTAGAAGATACACAGAGCGGTCTAAGATAGTCTCGACTATGGGTGGATTCCACGGAAAGACCATAGGCGCCCTATCGGTGACCTGGAACCCCAGGTATAGGCGCCCCTTCCAACCCCTACTTTTGAAAAACGTGGAGTTCGTGCCTTACGGGAACCTAGAGAGGGCTGAGAAGGCCGTCGACGAAGACACGATGGCTTTCATAGTCGAGCCTATTCAAGGCGAAAGCGGTGTAAAGCTTCCCCCGGACGATTACCTTAGGGGTCTACGTGAGCTCTGCGATAGTAAGGGGGCTTTGCTGATCGTGGACGAGATCCAGACGGGGCTCGGACGCACCGGAGCCATGTGGGCCTGCCAGCATTGGAATGTGGAGCCTGATATCATGTGCGTAGCCAAGGGGTTGGCCGGCGGAGTACCTATGGGTGCTACACTTGCCCGGGATGAGGTTGCTCGAAGCCTCAAGCGTGGGGACCATACGAGCACCTTCGGCGGTAACCCGGTCGCCTGCGCCGCCGCCTCCGCGGTCCTGGACATAATAGTCGAGGAAGACCTACCGGGTAGGGCTAGGCGATTGGGGAAGGTCTTCGGGGAAGGATTGGAGAGGCTTAAGCAAAAACATAGGTGTCTCAGGGAGGTCAGGGGTCTCGGTTTGATGAGGGCCGCCGAACTACGGTTCGACGTGAAGAATATACTCATGAAAAGCCTGGAAAGGGGCTTGATAACCCTGTACTCCGGGAGAAACATACTGAGGTTCCTCCCGCCGCTAGTGATCAGATCCTAAAGGCCCTAGCCATCCTAGACGAGGTCTTAGACGAGTTAGACAGAGCCTAGCCTCGCTCAAGAGGCTTATGTTCTAGGGCTTCTCTAACCGCTTCAATTATGCTCTCGTCCCCCGCTAAGAGCTTCCCATACTCTAGGATCTCTCTGACGAGTTTCTTACCCTCCTCCGCCATCTTCAGTAGTTCCCTGCTGGTGTATACCCTCGGCTCTACGTCGACCGACAGCGTTGGGTCTATGAAATCGGTTATACGGTCCAGAAACCTCTCAGGGACGTTGTCCGATACGATAACGACGTCTGCGTCTGAAAACGCGGTGTAGTCGCCCCTCGCAAGCGACCCTATTAAAATCACAGTCCTAGCTCCTCTATCCACCGCTTTCCTAGCGTACTCCCTAAGCTCTTCTAAAACCTTCTCGTAATCTAGTTTAAAGAACCTTACCTCTGCAGAATTCGACGATTTCTTCCGCATATCTAACCGCCCTCTCCGCGTCCTCTCTTGTATAGTAGTCCATAGGCGCCCCTTCTGGGTGGAAGTTCGGATACCTCGTAGGAATATAATGTCTGTCAAGCTCTTTAGCCTTCCCCACTGCCCCACCCGGCGGCTTATGATCCTCAGGTAGCGCCTCAAGCATCCGTGATATGGAGTGACCCCAGACCTCTATACCTAGCTTCTGATACAGTGCTTTAACGGCTTTTTCCGCAGCTTGCTGAGCTGCGAAGCACGCCCACTCATAGTCGCCAAGCTCCACAGATCTCTTGGCATGCTCCAAGTCTCTCAAAGCCTGCCTTAACCAATCAGTAGCCCGAGATACCACCCTATCCCCATCTATATAGCCTTCCATCGACCATATAAGCATGCTCCATTTCTCTTAAGATAGATAGTCAAGTAGCTCGCGTCTCATATCTCGGATGTCGTTAAAACCTCCAGACCAGCCGCTAAGGTATTTAAACGAGGTTTCGGAACGCTCACAGGTGTATCTTGATCTTGTCGGCTATGGAGGAGTTTAAGGCGTTTTTAAGCTCGTCTATGAGCCGTCTATACTTTTCTTTAGGCACGGTGAAGGACAACCTTACCTTACGCTCGTTCTCTAGGATCGCGACGAGCACCCTCTCGTCTCCGCATATAAACTCTATCACGCTGGGCCCCCTTCTACTCGCCTCTAGGTAGTTAAGCCGCTCCTCGAACGATAGCTTACGGCAGACCTCTCTTATGGCGTTCAACGCATCCTCGACCTTGACATCTTCGAGGTCTAACTCAGCCTCGTAAGTCGGATATTTCTCCTCGCTCAAGCCTCTCTTATCTTTGAGATGGATGATCAAGGTTTATAAATTTGACGAACAACCCTTAGCTTAAGTATGGAAGCCATACCCACCGACCCCCTGCTGGAGTTTCCTACTGGCGGCTAAAGTCTGCGGGGCCGTCATGAGAAAGCTCGGCCAGCCTGACGTCTTAGGCGAGCTTATAGCTGGCATGCTCCTAGGGCCCAGCGTCCTCTCGCTGATCCACCCCAGTAGGCTTTTCGACATGCTGGCCGAGATGGGCGCCATACTCCTACTATTCGAGGTGGGGCTGGAATCGGATGTCAGAGCATTGATGGCCGTAGGTAAATCCTCTCTTTACGTGGCGATAGGAGGTCTTGTAACACCCTTCATAATCGGATATGCTGTTTTGATAGCCCTTAACCTGGATGTAATGGTTGCCTTGTTTATGGCATCGGCTCTGACGGCAACGAGCATCGGGATATCTGTCAGAACGTTATCGGATATGGGTAAACTTCATCTTAGAGAGTCTAGATGCACTCTTGGCGCAGCTATAATAGACGATGTGCTCGGCTTGTTAATCCTAACCATGCTGGTTAGTATAAATCTTAAAGGAGCTATAGGGGTTGAGGAATTAACAACTACCATAGTGTCGACGTTGACTTTTTTCGGCGTTTTCCTAGGAATCGGTGTGAAAATATTTCCCAGAGTTATAGACTACATCGCTGAGAGATTCAAGATTAGAGGAGTTTTGCTTAGTATGGCGGTCGCGACGGCGATCGTAACAGCCTATCTCGCAGAGCATACAGGATTAGCAGCGATCCTAGGTGCGCTTCTCGGCGGCTTCCTATTTGCTGAGACTAAGCATAAAGAGGGGATAGCAAACGATATCAGACCGCTTTCTCAGATATTGACTCCTATGTTTTTTGTATGGGTATGCACGTAGATGTCCGTCTGTTCGGTGAGGTGGCTTTGATGACTTTACTCTTCATAACGGTAGCGGCTTTGGGTAAGATAGTGGGGTGTAGTCTAGGGGCCATGGCCGGTGGTCTAACGGCTAGGGAGGCTTTGATAGTCGGTTTGAACATGATACCTAGGGGTGAGGTGGGGCTGCTGTTCGCTCAGTACGGTCTTTCGCTGGGCATCCTGAACCAGCAGGCTTATCTAATACTCATAGTTGTCTCGCTCGGGTCGACCCTGATAACCCCTCCGCTCATAAGGATGGGCTATACGCTTCTGAGCGGGAAGCGTGAAAGTCAGACGGGTGAAAGGGCTTAAGGACTAAGGTCAGTCGACGGGTATCTCGTACCATACTCTTCCACGTCTATCTATCAGCACCCTCCTCCTGCGTCTAGCCTTTCTCCCTATCATGGGGGTCACCACCAGACCTGCTACGAAGCCTCCGATGTGAGCCCAGAACGCGACACCTGAGAAGAACGGGGCAGGTAGTAGCAGCGACACATAGCCCATGTATAGCTGGTATAGGAACCAGAACCCTATGAACAGCACGGCCGGTATGCTTATGACAACAGGGATCATACCTATGAAAGTCAGGACCCTCAGGTTCGCGTTGGGGAAGAGCAGTAGGTAGGCTCCTAGGAGGCCGGATATGGCCCCAGACGCTCCTACGCAGGGCGTCTCAAGGGGGTCGTATACCGTGGCGCCCATGGGGCCGTATACGACGATGGGCTCTGTGAAGAGTAGCAGGATCACCATATGCGCTACGGACGCTAGTATGCCCGATAGGAGGTAGAGGAGTAGGAACCTCGCCCTCCCGAGCCTAGCCTCTATGCCTGAGCCGAAGACGACTAGGTACATCATATTACCCGCGAGGTGCATGAGCCCTCCGTGTAGAAACATCGACGTTAACACCGTGTAGAGGCGCCTCCCCTCCAAGATATACGCCGGTACAAGACCATAGGCCGCTACGGCCTCGTCTAGAAGCCCGTTCGCCGCTAGGTAGATGAACACGACTACGTTGACGACCGTGAGTGTCCACGTCGCGACTGGCTTATACCTCCGTCTTTTAGGATACACCCCTATGGGAATCTCCATGACCCTGTACCCAGAGAGTAGAGGAGCCTTCTGTTTAAAGAACTTTCCGTCCCGGATCGTTCATATACCCTTGTAAACCGAATAGTTTCTCGGAGAAGTCTTGTCTAGAGAGCTCTACAAGGTTTTCGAGTACCGGTTTAAGGGTCTTCCAGTCTTAACCAGCTATGTCGCCGGGAGGATTTTGAACGCGGCTCCTAGGGGTGAGGTCTCGGTCACGCTAGACATGGGTCTATCCGAAGAACGGGTGGTCGTAGAGGAGGGATACGCGGTTGTACGCGGCTCGAAGGTCCGGCTTGAGGACTTGGAGACAGTGCTTGAAGACGATAGAGCGGTCTACGCGGTGATAAACGGGTCGCTCAGGAAACTCGCATGGTACTCCGCCGGGAGCTATTACAAGCTTAGGTGCGTAGCCCCTAGAGAGGCGCCTACGATAGAGATAAACGGCATACACATGCACAGGGTCTCCGGTATAACCCCTTGGAGAGACTCGGAAGCCAAGGTCAGGCTCCTCTCGGTGAGGAGGGGTGACAGGGTTCTAGACGTGTGCACGGGGCTGGGCTACACAGCGATATGGGCGTTGAAGATGGGTGCAAACGCGGTTCTAAGCATAGAGAAGGACCCCAACGTCCTCGAGATGGCATGCTACAACCCATGGAGTAGGTGGCTTGAAGACCGGAGGGTCTCTATAATCCTGGGGGATGCTTCAAGGGTCGTCGAGGAGCTTGAAGACGGTTCCTTCGACAAGGTGATCCACGACCCCCCTAGGCTTGCGCTGGCCGGAGAGCTGTACAGTCTAAGCTTCTACAGGGAGCTATACCGTGTCCTAAAACCTGGAGGCGTCTTGGTGCACTACACGGGGCAGCCAGGCTACAGAAGGGGTAAGGATATCATGGGGGGTGTCAAGGGGCGGCTTGAGAAAGCCGGGTTTACGGCTAGGAGAAGGTCGGAGATATCGGCGGTGTTGGCTTTTAAACCACGTTAGAAGGTTATATTTAAGTCTAAAGAAGACGCTAAACCTTAGCTAGGAGGTGCTTGATTGAGGAAGATAACGTTAGGTTTTGTACCCCTGCATAGGGAGCCTTTCGACGAGGACTGGGCTGTGGAGCTTAGGAGGAGGTTTCTCGACGCTTTATCTGAGGTCGAAAACCTAGACCTCGTATATCCCGACGAGAACTTTACGAAGGGGGGTCTTGTGAGGGACGACGAGGACGCCGATAAGGTCATCGAGCTCTTCAAGAGCAGAGGGGTCGACGGGCTGCTTCTGGGCACGATGACGTTCGGGGATGAAGTCGCCGGTGCTAGGATAGCCGACGCTTTGAGGAAGCCTATAATGGTGTTTGCGACCAAGGAGCCTCCTATAAGCCCGGAGGGCTTCAGGAAGTCTGACAGCTTCTGCGGAACCCTCTCACTTACCTCAGCCCTGTATAGGAGAGGTTTACCCTTCAGTTTTCTAGGAGTCGTATACCCTGAGGACGAGGTTTTCAGGGAAGGAGTCGAGCGTTTCATGCGTGTATGCTCGATAGTGGGTGGTTTTAAGGGGGCTAACATAGGGCTTATAGGTCTGAGGCCTGAGCGCTTCGAGACCTGTAGCTTCGACGAGGTGGCTATGATAAAATCCTTCGGCCAGAAGCTTGTCCCGGTGGATTTATCCCAGGTAGCCCTAGACGTAGAGGCTCTGGAAGACGGGGACCCTGAGCTTCTAGAGGTTTTAGAAGACCTCAAGAAGAGGGCAGACGCGTCTGAGATACCCTCTGAGAAGCTTAAGCTCATGGCGAAGGTCGAGACCGTTCTGAGACGGATTTTCAGGGATAAGAAACTATCGGCCGCCGGTATAAGATGCTGGCTCGAGTTCCAGCAGATGTACGGCATAGTCGTCTGCCACATCTTGGGGAGGCTTACGGATTCAGGCCTGATCACGGCCTGCGAATCAGACATCTATGGGGCTTTAACCATGCTTATCCAGTACCTGGCGTCGCTCGAGACCACGCCTCCGCACTTCGTCGACTGGACCATAAGGCATCCTGAGAAGGATAACCTCGTCCTCCTATGGCACTGCGGGAACGCCCCGCCTTCGCTCGCATGCCAGGGTTGCCCCGTGAAGCTGAGATACCACAGCATAATCTGTAGACAGCTCGGGGTCGAGAAGACCTATGGGACCGGGGAGTTCAGGCTTAAGCCGGGGGTCGTGACGATAAATAGGCTGGCCGAGTACGACGGGGAGTTTAAGCTCCTCATAACCAAGGGCAGGGTCGTGGAGGAGCCGCTCTACACCAGAGGCTCCTACAGCTGGGTCGAGGTGGAGGACCTAGACAGGCTTTACAGGGTTTTGGTGGAGGAGGGTTTCGTACATCACGCCAGCATGATCCATGGAGACTACACCCGTGAGATACTCGAGGCCTGTAGATTCCTGGGCATAAAGCCCGTGGTCGTCTAAGGAAGGAGGTGAATGAATGGTCGTCGTGGAGGAGAAAGCCGCTGAGGAGGAACCCGGTATAACGGGTCTCAGCGTCGGCTTCATCGGGTGCGGCGGCATAGCCAGCCACCACCTAAACCAGCTGGTCAAGCTAGGGGTCAAGCCTATAGCGTTTTGCGACGTCGATAAGTCTAAGGCCTTATCCTTCGCCGAGAGGATAGGGGGTGCGACGGTCTACACCGACTACTATGAGATGTTCGAGAGGGAGAAGCTTGACGCCGTGTGGATATGCATACCTCCGTTTGCCCATAGGGATGAGGTGGTCGTGGCGGCTGAAAACGGGGTTAACGTCTTCTTGGAGAAGCCGATCGCCCTCGACATGAAGACGGCTAAGTCTATGGTCGACGCCGTGGGTAGACATGGTGTTAAAAGCTGGGTCGGATACCAGTGGAGGCAGTTCAACGGTGTTCAAACCGCCCGTATGAAGCTCGTGAGGGAGGGCGGTAGGATAGGGCTTGTAGAGGGGTATTGGTGGGGAGGGATACCCGACGCTCCATGGTGGATCAGGAGGGAGTTTAGCGGCGGTCAAGTCGTCGAGCAGACGACCCACATATTCGACCTGGCTAGGTACCTGTGCGGCGAGGTCGAGAGGGTCTACACGGAGATGGATACGCTCATCCACACGGATATACCCGACTTCGATATAGAGGACGTGGGTGTTTTCACGCTTAGGTTTAAGAACGGCGCCGTAGGTGTGATATCCAACACTTCCGCGGCTCAACCGCCTGGGAGAACCGTCGGGTTGAAGATAGTCGCCAAAAACATCCAGGTCGAGGTCAGCTACGTGTCCACCAAGATCCATAGGGGTAGCGAGACTGTCGAGGTCAGGCATACGGTCGACCCGTATCTCGAGGAAGATAGAAAATTCCTCCAGAGCATAGTCGAGGACTCCCCCACAGAGGTGCCGATAACGGAGGGGTTGAAGACCCTCGCGGTCACGTTGGCGGCTGTCGAGTCTTGGAGAAGAGGAACGCCGGTCCGAGTCGAGGAGCTTCTACTTTAGGTCTCTAACGCTTTCAGTCCCAGAACGGCCGCGTACGTATGTACTCTATCTCAGCCTTCAGTATCTCCGTCAAGAGGTCTTCCTCGCTCCTGTAGGGTTTTCCTAGGATCCTCGACGCGGTCATGGGGCCTACACCCCTACCGGCCATGACCATCACAGCCAGCCTACCTAGGCTTTGGACGAGGCTTGCGCTACGCCATAGGCTAAGCCATAGGTTTCTCTCCTCACGGCTCATCCTAGCCCTCCTCAGCCACTTGGCGACCACCTTCCTCGAATCCCTATCCCATGGGCTGACGACCGCTATCAGGGTCGAGCCGCACCTGGGGCATCTAACCCTCTCGGGTATGTTCGAAACCCTTAGGACGGTCTCCCAGTCGTTGTTGTATACGCATATGAGCTTAACACGGGTGTTCATAAGCCTCTGCTTGAGGATCCTAAGGGTCTCAGCACCCGGGTAAGCCGGTCTCAAGACGTCCTGGGGTATAGCCTTCTCGAGTATCGGGATGGCCATAGGCGACGGGGCTAGCCCCCTAGGCACAACCTCCACCCTTATACTCCCCTTGGAGATCCTGTCTAAGACCTTGGAAGCCCCCTCTAGGTCGAGCTTATCCGTCAGAACCTCCCTCAGGGCCTCTTCGAAGACGGGTGTATCCCTGTAAGTTTCGACTAGGGCTCTGACCCTCGATACGCTGTAGTTCGCCCCCCTAGCCACTATACCGAACCTGACGGCCACGTGCCATAGCCTCCAGGCGAACAAACCGGTCTCAGGTAGCGTGGATTCGAGCAGGAGGGGAAGCTCCTCGGCTTTAAGACTTCTAAGCTCTCTGGCGACATCCTCAGATGTTAAACCAGACACCCCTATGAGGCATATCCTATACTGGTCTGTCTGGAAACCGACGGCGTATCCAAGCCTGTTGCTTAGCAGAGCGGTCAGAGCGAGCGCCAAGGCCCTGTTGACCAGGTCTCCGAACGGGGTGTGGAGAACCACGACGTCTCTGAAGGCTTCTACGAGTATCCTATCCGGGCTTGGGACGGGGAACCCCCTGTCGAGCTGCTCTTTCACGTATTCTAAGATCCTACTCCTAGCCTCCTCCGTCAGGTTATACGCGGCCAGCGGTTTCAAGGGGTCTCCGCCGTGTTTAAGCTCCCTAGCTATCTCCGCTAGGACCCTGTAGACCTCCTCGGCGACCTCCATCGAGACCGGTATGAGCTCCCCCTCCCACGACGGGACGGCCCCTATGACCTCGGTGGAGGGTTCGACGTTCACCACGAGGTTCTCGTGGTCCACGCTCAGGATCCTCCACGTCTGACCCTTCATGATGAACACGAGCCCCGGCTCGCCTCTTTCGCCTACGAACTCTTGGTCCAATATCCCGACCACCCTACCGTCTAAGACGTTCTTAACCCTGTAGTGCTTGACATCTGGTATCGTGGATAGGTTCTCGTAATAGTATCTATGGGTCCTCCAGGTGGCTCTCAGCCTATCCCTGACAAGGTTTACGGTTCTAAGCTCGACCATAAGCTCCACTGTTTTCACAAAATCCTCCCACCCCAGCTTCCTATACGGATAAGCCCTCTTGACGATCTCATACGCCTCCCTCACACCTATCTCTCTGAAGTCTAGAACCAGCCCGGCTATCTGGTGGGCTAGGACGTCTAAGGCAGACTCGTGGATCCTCGGATTCTCCAAAAGATGCAGGAGCATCCTCCTAGCTATCACAGCGGCCTCCATCGAGTCCTCAGGGGAAGCCGTAAGTATGAGTCCTCGGCTCACCCTGTCTAGGCCATGCCCGCTTCTACCTATCCTGTGGACGAGCCTGACCACCTGTCTCGGGGACATGTACTGGACGACCGTGTCCAGAATGCCTATGTCGACCCCAAGCTCCATGCTACTCGTGCATATCAAAGCGTTGGACACACCCTCCCTGATCCTCTCCTCAGCCTCCCTCCTGACCTCCCTGGACAAAGAGCCGTGGTGTACATCTATGTTGAGCTCAGGGGTTAAAGCCCTCAGCCTGGAGGCTAAGACCTCCGAGTGCTCCCTGGTGTTCGTGAATACGAGTACAGACGTTTTACCCGCCAGCTCCCCTATCACCCTCATCCGGGCTACCGCGTCAGCCGGTAGAGCTAGGCTCGAAGACATCTTGAAATCCTCGTCCAAAGCCTTAGGGTTATCCACCACCACCCTGACCTCCCTAGACTCCTCCAGCACCACCGGTTCGACGGGGTCGGGTCCACCTATGAACCTCGCGGCAGTCTCCGGGTCTGCGACCGTAGCCGATATGCCGATTATCTGAAGCCTCGATCTACGAAGGGCTTTAAGCCTCTCCAACGCGACGGTCAGCTGGATACCCCGCTTACTCTCGAGTAGCTCATGAACCTCGTCGACGACGACCCACCTCAGGCTTTCGAAATGCCTCCTCATCCTCCTCCCAGGCAGGATCGCCTGAAGCGTCTCAGGGGTCGTTATAAGCATCTTCGGAGGCTTCAGAGACTGCCTTCTCCTGACCCGGGCGTCTGTGTCTCCGTGTCTGACATCGACCTCTAAACCGACCCTGGTGCACAGCACCCTAAGCCTCCTCAAGATGTCTCTGTTCAAAGCCCTGAGAGGCGTTATGTATAGGATGGCTATCCCGTCGGGTTTCTCCCTAAGCCTCAGGTACGCCTCTAGTATGGGGATCACCGCGGCCTCCGTCTTACCGTATCCGGTCGGGGCGACGATCAGAACGTTCTTACCCGACAGTATAGGCGGTATCGCCTTCTCCTGGATAGGCGTAGGCTTCTCTAAGCCAACCTCCCTTAAAGCCCTGAGCAGAGGCTCGGAGATCCCCTTGAAGGACATGCCTTAAGCTAATCCTCCCCCTTAGACGTGTAGACCAGGGCTAGGTAGACTACGGCGGCGAAGGCTACGGCTATCCATACGAAGACGGGTATGACATCAAACCAACCGTTCATCTCATCCCCTTGATGAATCTTCTCCGTCTCTTTAATATTACCTTAAAACCCCGCGTCTCTGTGATAAAATTTAAAAGCATACTTGTCTATAAAGTCTTGACCCCATATGAGCGGAGCTGTTGGAGAGGCTAGGCGAGAGGTTAGGTTTCCTATCAGCGAAGCCTTTAGGTTCAGTGTCGAGAGTATAAGGAAGCGTTTCACCAGGGCGCTTATAACCGCGATATCCATAGTCCTCGGCGTGGCGTTCTACGTAGGTCTCAGGACCATGTCCGACATAATGATCTTCATATACGGAGGCTCTGAGGCTGCTAGAAGCTACCAGTTCTGGATGGCTATAATATCGCTCATAGTATGCGCCGTCGGTATCTTGAACTCGATGCTCATGGCGGTCACGGAGAGGACACGGGAGATAGGTACTATGAAGTGTCTCGGAGCGATGGACAGCCACATACTGATGATATTCCTGATAGAGTCTTCTCTGATAGGGATAATAGGCGGTGTCATGGGTGCGGTGATAGGCTGGGTAACCGGCCTGCTTATCTACGTAGGTGAACACGCGGCTATCCTGTTCAACCCGGCGCTGTTGGGAAGCTACGCCCTTAGGATCGGTGAGGGGGTTTTGATAGCTATGGTCTTAACCGTGGGTGCCACGATATATCCCGCTTACTACGCCGCCAGTATGGACCCGGCAGACGCCCTCAGGTTTGAGCTGTAGAAAACCGTTAACCTTTTATCTGCTCAGCCCCTCTTTTACAGGTTGATGGTGGTATCATGAGGTATGAATACACCGTCGAGACCGAGGACCTTGCTAAATATTACCAGATGGGTGAAGTCGTAGTTAAGGCTCTAGACGGCATAAACCTGAGGATCAGGCGAGGTGAGTACCTATCGATCATGGGCCCCTCCGGCAGCGGTAAGACCACGCTCTTCAACATGATCGGAGGTTTGGATAGGCCTACGAGGGGTAGGGTTTACATAGACGAGGTCGACATATCTAAGCTCGACGCCTACGAGCTTGCATGGCTTAGATGCCGTAAGATAGGGTATATCTTCCAGACGTTCAACCTGATACCTGTTCTGACGGCCCTTGAGAACGTTACGCTGCCTATGATATTCGCAGGTGTTCCGAGGGAGGAGAGGCTCAGAAGGGCTATAGAGCTTCTTACCAAGGTAGGGTTGGGTGACAGGCTCCACCACAAGCCCGCCGAGCTTTCAGGCGGCCAGCAGCAGAGGGTCGCTATCGCCAGGGCTTTGGCCAACGATCCCGTCATAGTGTTGGCGGATGAGCCTACCGGGAACCTAGACCTGCACACCGGGCTTGAGATCATAACCATGCTAAGAAACCTCAACAAGGAGAAGGGTGTGACCGTATTCACGGCCACGCACGACCTTAAGATGATCGACGTCTCGGATAGGATCGTGTGGATACGAGACGGTAAGATCGATAGGATCGAGAAGAGGGTCGACGTAGTCGTAAGTATGGAGGAGATGTAGACGCGGATAGCCTTATAGATGGATCATCATAGCCTATTCTACTCTCTAATTCTAGCTTTAAATCAGGGTAAAGCTTAAAACGATTTAAGATTAGGTTACCATGGATTCCCTGTGGGAGGAATAGAGGCTTGAAGCTTCTCCTGATACATGCCGATGGCTTCGAGTATAGGGTTACCGGTAGAGCCGTCGATATGGCTGAGCCTTTGACTGATGATATGCGTGAGGGCGTATTCGAGGAGGTTTTGGTCGTCTTCACGACCGTCGAGAAGGGGGATGTCGAAGCCAAGGAAGCCGTCGTCGGCAACGCCGTGGCGAGCGTTAAGGAGGTCGCCTCAAAACTCAGTGTCGGAAGGGTTCTCGTATACCCCTATGCGCATCTCAGCAGCGACCTCGCAAACCCAGGGGACGCGCTCAGGGTTCTACAGATGTTTGAGGATGCGCTTAGGAGAGAAGGCTTCGAGACACATAGAAGCCCGTTCGGGTGGTACAAGAGCTTCAAACTCAGCTGTAAAGGTCACCCGCTTGCCGAGCTCTCTAGGAGCATAACGGCCGAGACCGTCGAGGTCGAAGAGGCTGAGAAGCCCACGCCTAAGACCAGGGAGTTCCACAGGTTCTTGGTCATAGACATCGACGGGAAGGTCTATGAGCTCGATCCAAGCGATTGGAGGAGCTGCCCGGTTTTCGGGAAGAAGGACCCGGTCTACAGGCTCTTGGCGATTTTCGTCCGGAACGAGGTCGAGGGTAACCCGCCTAAGAAAACGCCTAAGCATATAGAGTATATGCGTCGTCTAGAGCTCGTGGACTACTGCCCGGAGAGCGATGTCGGAAACATGAAGTTCTACCCGAACGGTGTGCTGATAGCCGATTTGGTGAAGGACTACGCTATGTTCAAGGTCGCTCTTCCATGGGGCGCTATGAAGGTTCAGAACCCCCTGATATACCGGGAGAGCGTCAAGGAGATCCGGGAGCTCATGGGCGAGTTCCACGAGAGAGACTACCGCATGAGCTACGGCGGCGAAAACTTCGTCTTGAGGTTCGCCTCAGACCCAGGGGCCTTCCCGTTCATGCAGAAGACGCTCTTCAGCTATAGGCATTTACCCGTCAAGATATACGAGGAGGTTCAGTGTTTCCGTAGGGAGAAGAGCGGTGAAGTCGTGGGTCTACGTAGGCTCAGAAGCTTCACGATGACCGACCAACATTGCTTCTGCAGAGATGAGGAGCAGGCTAAGGAGGAGTTCGAAAGACTATGTCTCCTGTTTAGAGACCTCATGAATATGATCGCCCCTGGCTCCTGGGTCTTGGGCTGGGAGGGTGTTGAATGGTTCTACGAGGAGAACAAGGATTGGCTTAGAAACCTTACGGTCAAGATGGGTGTTCCGGCTTTCTTCAAGCTCAGCCGCGAGATGAGCCACTACTTCGCCATAAAGAACGAGTATCAGGTGATAGGCGCCGACGAGGCGAACGTCCAGATATCCACGGTACAGTACGACATCAAGAACGGTGAGAGGTTTAAGATCATGTATGTAGGCGAGGACGGTAAGAAGCACCCATGCATAATACTCCACGCTTCGTCGTTCGGGAGCATAGAACGTACACTATACGCGTTGCTGGAGGTCGCGGCTAGGATGGAGGAGGAGGGTAGACCACCCATGCTACCCGTCTGGCTTTCACCTGAACAGGTCAGGCTGATCCCTGTGGCGGAGAGGCACGTCGCTAAGTGTATGGAGATAGCCGATTTCCTAGAGAAGTCTAGGGTTAGAGTTGGCGTGGACGACCGCGAGCTATCGGTCGCTAGAAAGGTTAGAGATGCCAAGACTCGGTGGGTCCCGTTCATAGTGGTCGTAGGCGACAGGGAGGTCGAGACGAACAGGCTACCGGTGGTTATTAGAGATAAGTCGACCCTGAAGGAGGATTACATGAAGGAGATGACCGTGGAGGAGCTTGCCGAGGAGGTAAGGTCTAGGTGTAGGGGGATGCCTTTCCGGCCGCTCTACGTGCCTAGGGAGCTGAGTAGGAGGGTGACCTTCGTAGCTTGGGGACGGTAGTATGCGTCGGGCAAGCGTCATCTCCATCCGGTAAGTTAAAATATAAGGCTCTTTCTCTTTTTTAGAGCCGGGGGTATGGATATAGAGGTTTTAGAGGAGTTCTACAATCCCCTTCTGGAGAGGCGGGAGGTTAGGTTTCAGGTTAAGCATCCAGGGTCTGCTACGCCTGAGAGGTTTAAGGTTAGGCAGGCTCTGAGGGAGGTGTTCAACGTCGACCTAGACCGTTTATTCATACTCCGGCTTGTGACGAAGACGGGGATGAACGTTTCAGAGGGTATATGCCACATATACGAGAACCCTGAAAACGTTAAATACCTGGTTCCGAGGCATATCTACGTCAAAAACCTCCCACCTGAGGAGAGGGCTAAGCTTAAGGAGGCGCGTTGAGGATGGGTAAAGAACCGAAGAAGCTCTGGAAGCTCTACGAGATAGACTATAAAACAGGCTCCATCAAGTTCAAGGGTAGAAAATGCCCTAGATGCGGGAAGTTCATGGCTCACCATCTAACACCCATCCCTAGATGGGCTTGCGGAGGATGCGGATACACAGAATATGAAAGGAAAAGTTCGAGTCAGGCTTAGAACCCGTAACATCCCTTAAAACGGCTGAACCTATTTCTAGACTAGGAGATGTTAGAGCTTATAGATCTCGACGGGGTTTCTGTATAGTAGGTCTTCCGCCAGCTCGTATGCAAGCTCCCTACTATAGTAGCCTTGCTCGACCATCTCGGCTAGCACGTGGGCGACCTGCTCCTTGACTAGGCATAGCTTACCGTAGATCCACTCCACGACGTATGCGTCGCTGAAGAACCCGCAGACCTTGTTCCGTGGGAGAATCTGAAGCCTCTCGGTTAGGCTTCTCCTTATGATCGACGGGTAGAAGCTGTACCACCAGAACCCTGAGAAGTAGACGTTCGGGTAGTTCTTAGCCACCACCGCGACCTCGTGGGTCTGCAGCTCACAGGCCACTATGAGGTCGAACCTAACCTCCCTGAACCGGCTGAAGAGGTTTCTACAGTAGTTAGTCAAAGCCTCTTTTTCATGCACGACTATCGCGTAGTCCGGTGGGGAAGCCCCTGGAACAGGCCTTCTCACGCCGAGCATCAGCTGGAAGACCAGGTCGTTCTCCTTACAGAGCCTCAGCATCTCGTGGACGACGTAGGATGATATGGCTCTAACGTCTTCTTCCCTGAGAGGTAGGTCTGAGTACATGCGTCTTAGAGCTTCTCCGGTCTCGAACCGGTCGGGTGGCTTGAACACGTCTTCGGGCTGAAGGCTTACGGTCACGGTCCTTATGTGTCCACGGAAAACATCGAATAGCTTGGCTAGGGCGTCGCTTAGCCCCTCAGGTGTGCTCACTTCTATACCGGTCCTCTCGCCCAGCCGGTCGAGGCTCGCCTTGGATATCCGGCTTATCAGAGGGTCGACCCTGAGACCGCCTACGAATAGGTCTCGGTCGTAGCTGGGTATCGGAGACGCATAGTCCATGGTTATGAAGGCCTTCTTAACTCCAGCCTTCTCCAGAACCTGCCGAACCCAGTCCGACTTCTTAGATACAGCTATCATGGCTTCTCTGGTCTCCTTCCACCGCTCAGGGGTCAAATAGTCCTCGTCGAGCCCGTAGAGGTCTTTCAGTATCTTGAGCAAGCACCAGTAGGTCGAGGTGTTTCTTATAAGCCTCATGTTTCTCAGAACTTTAGACATATCCCTTCGCTCTAAAACGTCTCTAGAAACCCCTGCCGTAGCCAGTTCTGTGACTATATAGTGGTACAGTAGGATTGTTTCAGGCTCCTCGGCCCAAGGCTTCTCAGGATTTATATGGGTATGGATATCTACGACCGGAATGTTCTTCATCCGGCTCCTAAGCTCATCCAATAGCCCAGACATAAGCATCCTCCTAAACGTTAGGACCTATGATAAATATAGATTTTAGCCGCATGAAGGTTGTTGAGATAACCAAGGGCCGCGATATTACCTCGGGTAATTTATCATGGAAAAAACCCAGAGGGGAGGAGGGGGCGGCGACGACCCTACACAGGCATAGAAATATCAACGGTAGTAATATCCGAGGGGGAGTGAAGTCTTTATACAAAGGGTTTAAAGACGCTTTTTAAGCGTAGACTCTACCACGTCGGCTATCTTCTTACCCGACATGAGCATCCCGCCGAACACGGGGCCCATCCTCGGCAGCCCATACAGGGCGGCGACCGCCATCCCCGCGGCGTAGAGCCCCGGACACACCATGCCTGTTTTCTCGACTACAAGCTCCTCGCCCCTCGAAGCCCACATGGATGATTCACCCCGGACCTCAATGCCTAGAGAAGGCATCTTCCTAGCGGCCAACGTTAAAACCTCGGCTTCATGCCCTGTACAGTCGACCACGGCGTCGGCTTTCAGGGCCATGGGGTCTACGTGTAGACCCGATAGAACTATGGAGCTCCACTGGACGACGACCCCTTTGACCCTAGGCTTACCGTTAAACGTTCTGAAGACTAGGTCCTCGACCGTCATACCTAGGATTATCCTCGCACCAGCGTCTATGGCCGCGGTAGCCAGTTTAGCCATCATCTCAGCAGGGTCTACGAGGTATAGATGTCTCCGGAAGTGGTATGGGGTAAGCCGGCAACCCACCTCTCTGAGTAAAGCGTCAGCCGGCTCCTGAACGACCACCGCGGGAAGCTGCATACCCCCACCCCCTATACCGCCGCCGAACGTGAGCCTACGCTCCAAGACGACCGTCTTGAAGCCCTTCGAGGCCAGGTACCTAGCCGCCGTGAGGCCTGACGGCCCCGCCCCCACGACCACCACGTCTACCTCAGCTATGTCTCTGAGCCTCTCAGCGGCCGCCTCGACTATGGCCCTCGTGACATCGACCTCTTCGACAGGTTTAAGACGCAAACCTTTACGACCTCCCTCACAGAGACTACGCTCTTTCACTAACGTAGAGACCACTCTTAAAGGTAACGCATAAAGTTAGAGTCTGAATAGGTTCCCTCCGACTACCGTCGCCTCCACCTTAACCTTATAGCAGCCAGGCTCGCCCTCGACCCTCAGCACGGTTAGGTCTGCAACCTTACCCTCCTCTATGACTCCCCTGTCGGCTAAACCCTCCAGCCTAGCCGAGTTGGTCGAGGTGAACTGCGAAGTAATCCACACAGCCTCTTCTAGGCTCCGGGCCTCGACGTCGATCATGAAACCCGAATGCCTCACCGTGAACATGTTGACCAAGTTCTGGAACGCCCGGTCCATGGTCAGTAGGCTTGAACACAGCGTGTTCGGCGGAACAGGTCTAACGGCTCCAGACTCGTCGAGGTAGCCCCTGGTCACGAGCACTTCTTCGGTCGGATGCTTGAAGCATACGGTCGAGAAGAACCTGAACTCGCCTCTGGGGATTTCACTCCTTATCGGGAAAGCCTGATCCGTGACCGCTACGACCTCGTGCATCCGACCCTTCCGAATCCTCCTCTCGATTATATCAGAGACGTACCTGAAGTCGACGTGGTAGCCGTCTGTTATAAGCTCGACATAGAGGGGGAGCGTTAAAGCAGCCTCGTAGGCTCCACCCCCGTCGAAGGGTTTGAAGGACTGACCCATAGCTCCGTTGGTCATGTGAACTATGAACCTCAACCCCTTGCCGAAAGCCTCCTCGACGAGCCTAGCCGGGGCTCTCGTGTGGCCGCAGCCGACTATAACCCCCTTGGAGACCGCGTAAGCTATGAGCTCAGTCCCGAAGTCTGGGACGATGTTCACAAGCTTAACAGCCCCGGTCTCGAGCATAGAGTCCAGCATATCTTTGGCTTCAGGCTCGTCTGGGTGAACTATGAAGTCTGGAGGCTGAGCTCCTGCGCAAGCCCTGTTTATGAACGTACCCTCCACGTATGCGCCTTCAAGCCTCGCGCCTTCCACACCGTTCTCCTCGGATCCCATATACGCCTTACAAGTCTTAAGGTAGGTCAGCAGCTCCTCCATCGGCATGGCGCTCGTGGCCAGGTTGAAGGCCGTGACGCCGTGGGCTATCAGGGCCTTAGCGACCCTCCCCACCCTTTCGGGGTCGTCTGGGTGCTTGGTCAGCCCGTTTATGTCGTGCATATGCTGCTCCCTAAACCCTGGGACGACGTAGCATCCGTCGCAGTCTAGAACCTCCCCCCTAGCCTCTATCGAGGGGCTTACCTCGGCTATGTAGCCGTTCTTAACCGCGATATCCCTCTTGAAGACCCCCTTGGGAGTGACTACCAGACCGTTCCTGAGGATTAGAGACAACGTTTCACCGACCTGAGTAGGGGGCTATGGGTTCTAAAAGGGTTTTGCCTCGGAGGCGAGGGGGCTAGGTTTTCCTGAAGTCTGGGACCTCGACCGGTTTTCCACCCATCTCGGCGGATAGGTGGGCGCATATACCCGGCGCCGTGTAGTCTAGAGCCTCGTAGACGTCTATCGGAGGCTTGGAGTCTTCTAGGATGCTTCTGACGAACCCTCTGGCGAGGATGTACTCGCTCGAGCCGTGTCCCCCAGGTATCTCAGGCGCCCTATAACGGGTTGAGGGGCTTATCCTAGCCATGTCGCCCATGCCGAGAGCTTCGACGTAGAGCTTGAAGCCGTCCCATCCACACCTCGGCCCCTCGACCACGCCTTTGGTACCGTAGACGACGAACCAGACTAGCATGGGCTCCCTGGCTACTGAGAAGCCGTTTAGAACCTTAACGACCACGCCTTTAACGGTTTTGAAAAGCCCTACTTCAAGGTCTATGGCCTTTAGCTCCGGCGCCACGTTGCAGCCTGTGTGCATACCCACGGCTATCTTACACCTATCGTCTAGGATGCGTAATATGGGTCCGAGGTTATGCGTACAGTATTGGATCGGCGGAAGCCTAGCCCTCCACGTAAGCCCACCCTTATCGTCCCTCATGAGGTAACGGCAGTCGTGAACGTATTCACCCTCCACGTAGATGGGCCTACCTATCAGACCGCCGTTAACGACCCGGCTTATGGTCTTCATATAGGGGAGGAATATATAGTTTTCAGCCATCATATATTTCACACCGGTCTTCTCGACCGTCTCGGCTAGCTGAGAGCACTCCTCTAGCGTGTAGGCAGCCGGGACCTCAGATAAGACGTGGATCCCTCTCTTCATGGCCTCTATCGACTGAGCCGCATGCAGAGGTGCGGGTGTGCATACAACGGCGACGTCGACCCCATGGTCGAGCATATCCCTGTAATCCGTGAAGTAGGCGGGGACCTTAAACTCCTGAGCCGTCCCCTCGGCTAGGGACTGGTCGAGGTCGCAAACGGCGACGACCTCGGTTTCGGGGAGACGTTTGAAAACGTCCACGTAGACTCTACCGCGTCTTAAACCTACGACACCGACCTTAAGCTTCACATAGAGGCATCTATCGCTTTAGCGGCTTAAATGTTGGTCTTCCTAAAGCCGTCAGGAGAAATCGGTGCTTTCAACCTCGAGGTAGTTTACCACCGGTGTAGCGGCCGATAGGGCCGCCGTGATTTTTAGGAAGAATTTGAAAGCCGGTCTCCAATCCTCCCCTCTGACCGTATCGAAGAAGCTCGTCGGGTCTCTTAACAGGCGAGACAGCTTCATCCAGTTAGCTCCTGTAGACTCCTATAAGCTGCCTCTTTCTTTTAAGATAATATAGGTAGTTTTCGTAGGATACGTCTGCCGGAACCCTATGGTCTACATGCGGTATATACCCTCCGTCTTCGACGACGGGTTTAACCCGTCTAAGCTCCTCGTCTATGGCTTTACCGCCCCTTATCAAAGCCGTTTTATCTACCCCACCCATGAGGAGGGCTTTACGCCCGTACTGCTCTCTGATCGCCACCGGGTCTGAGCCTGCCCTGACCTCTAGGGGGAAGAAGCAGTTTATACCGGCTTCAAGCCACAGCGGTATGAGCTGTCTTATATCTCCGTCGCAGTCGACTATGTTCAGCCAGCACCCATGCTCCCTGAGAAGCCCGGTCACACGCTTGTATTGCGGAACCATGAACTCCCTGAATAACCGTGGAGATATCAGCGGTCCACGGTTGTAGCACATGTCCTCCCACCAGCTAGCGTAGTCGACCTTAACCTCTTTCAGGACGAGCCTAAGTGCTCTGAGAGTCATCTCGGTCCGGAACTCGAACATGTCCCTAATAAGCTCGGGCTGTGTGTAGAAGGCCTTGCACAACGCCTCTAGACCCATAAGGTCTCTAGCCCACCCGAAGTATCCACCCGCGTCGACGCCTAGCGGGTAGTCGCGGTTCTCGAACTCGGCTTTCAGAGACTCCCAGTTGTCCGGAAGCCTTATCCCGTCTAGGTCGAACCGCTCCTTGTAGGACTCCCAGCTATCCCAGTCTTTAACAGGGAAGCTCACAAACTTCGGGATCGAAGTACCATACCTAGGGTTCTTAAAATCGAGACACACGACCCCGCGGCTGTCTATCTTCAACACCGTTTCACCGCGGTCTTCGAGGATCCTCTCCTCGAACGGCTTGAAAGGTATTATCACAGGGACCTTAAACCAGTACCAGGCTTCGAAGCCGAAATATTCATCGGCCTTACGGTTGTCGGTAACCCAGCTGGGTAGTCCTTCACGGTGCCATCTGAGCAGGGTGGCGTCCCAGTATCCGAACTCCACGTCCGGTATATGGTCGACCTCCATGTACCTGTAGACCCTCAGAAACCTTTCACGCATGTCGAGCTTGAGAGATGGATTTATCAGAGTCAAGTCGGCACCTCCATGGCTTGACGAATCGATGAAGATACATCCGGTAATGCCGTGGGTTCATCTTTTAAACTTTAACGTTTAAATCGGATGAAGCCTAGCTTTCCCTCTCGGAAACGTCATGAAGAAGCTTCTATGCCTCGGTATAGAAGGTACGGCCCACACCTTCGGGGTCGGGGTCGTCTCGTCTGACGGTGAGATACTCGGCGAGGCTAAATCGTCGTATATCCCCCCGTCTGGGAGGGGTATACACCCTAGGGAGGCGTCGCAACACCACAGTAGGGTCGCCGCCAAGGTCCTCAGGGAGGCATTAGACAAGGCGCGTGTAGAGCCTAAGGATATAGATGTCATAGCGTTCTCGCAGGGGCCGGGTCTAGGGCCTTGTCTTAGGACCGCGGCTACGGTGGCTAGGGCTTTAGCGGTATACCTCGATAAGCCCCTGGTAGGTGTTAACCATCTGGTCGCCCATATAGAGGTCGGTAAGCTTATAACCGGGGCAGAAGACCCGCTTATACTGATCCTAAGCGGCGGTACTACGCAGCTTCTAGGCTACGAGGACGGGCGCTACCGCGTCTTCGGCGAGACGCTCGACATAACGTTGGCGAACTGTATAGACGTGTTCGCCAGGGAGGTCGGGATAGTCGACCCTGAAAGCCCCTGGCCTGGTCCGGCTTTCGACAAGGTAGCTGAGAAGGGTAGGAACTACATACCCCTCCCCTACACGGTCAAGGGTATGGACCTCCAGTTTTCAGGCCTACTCACGGCCGCGTTGAGGAAATTTAGGGAGGGGGGTGCTTCTTTGGAGGACCTGTGTTATAGTCTTCAGGAGACGGGTTTAGCCATGGTCGTCGAGGTAGCTGAGAGGGGGCTAGCTCAGACGGGTAAACGCGAGCTTCTCCTAACCGGGGGGTTTGCCCGTAACAAGCGTATAAGGGAGATGCTTGAGAGCATGGTTAGGCTTCACGACGCTACCCTACACGTTGTTCCACCGAGGTATGCGACAGATAACGGCGTCATGATAGCCTGGACCGGCGTCTTAGCCTATGAGAGCGGCTTAACCCTTAAGGTCGAGGAGAGCTTCGTAAGACCGAAGTGGAGGGTCGAAGAGGTAGAGGCCCCATGGGTTCTCAATCGTAGGAAGACCCCCTAACGTTTAAACCTCATCCACTATTCTACACCGGAAATTACCTGGGTTGATATTTCTATGCCTGTGTAGGGTCGTCGCCGCCCTCCTCCCCTCTGGGTTTTTCCATGATAAATTACCCGAGGTAATTTTTGTGAGCTGAGGGTTAATATAACTGCTTGGCTTAGGCGATCATGAGGGGGATGAGGAAGCCGTCCCAGTAGTTCAGATGGATGACGACGGCTGCAGTAGCCGACCCCTCAGGGCTTCTGGGCATCCGGGAAAACCTATTATACCGGGTGGAGCTAACTGATCTATGTATGAGTTTCTGCAACGTAGAAAGCGTCATGCGTAGACAGGTGGTCACCGGCGGCGTTAACATGAGGATCAGGGATGCGGTTAAGGTTATGCAGAGTAGGAGGGTCGGCTCGATAGTCGTGATAGACGACGAGGGGAGGTGCATAGGTATATTCACGGAGAGAGATGTGATACGGAGTATAGCGGACGGTTTCCCGCTAGACACTCCCATAGGGGAGGTTATGACCAAACGCCCCATAACCATAAGGGCGGACACGAGCATATCCGAGGCTAAAGCCATTATGGTTACGCATGGGATAAGACATCTACCCGTCGTAGACGACGAGGGTAGGGTCTTAGGTATAGTCTCTGTAAGAGATTTGTTAGAAGGCTTACTGGGGATACCTACTTTACGCTGAGAACCGTTATAAAACGTTAATAAGGCTTATTTGCTACACCCTAGCAAGGGGTAGTGGGTTTATCTATGAAACGTTTCCCAGGAAATCCGATTCTAAAACCTAACCCTCTATCCCCATGGGAAGCCAGACAGGTCTTCAACGCGGGAGCTGTGTACGAGGGCGGTAAAGTGCATATACTTTACAGGGCGATAGGTCACGACCAAATCTCTAGGCTGGGCTACGCATCCTCATACGACGGGCTATATATAGTCGAGAGGCTTGAGAAGCCCGTATTCGAGCCTCTAACCCCTGAAGAATACGATGGATGCGAAGACCCGAGGCTTACCAAGTGCGAGGACGGCTTAGTATACATGGCCTACACGGCGGTGGCGGATATCGTGTACGGACGTTTTCAGGTGGGTCTAACCCATATAAGTCCAAAGGACTTGGCGGAGAAGCGCTGGAGATGGGGTCCTAGAAGCTATCCTTTCCCAGGCGTCAAAGATAAGGACGCCGCTATACTGCCTAAGAAGATAAACGGCCTCTATGCTCTCATACATAGGATAGACCCAGACATATGCATATCCTACTCCAGTGACCTCAGAAACTGGTGTGGTCTAAAGGCGATAATGTCTCCGAGACCTGGGATGTGGGATAACCTCAAGATAGGTATAGGCCCACCTCCCATCGAGATAAGCGAGGGTTGGCTTATGGTTTACCATGGAGTCGACATGAACAAGGTTTACCGGCTTGGAATAGCGATCCTCGATAAAGAGCATCCTGAGAACGTGATATACAGGTGCGAGAAACCGATCCTCGAACCCGAGGAAGACTACGAGAAGTTCGGTTACGTCCCGAACGTAGTGTTCTCCTGCGGAGCCGTACTGGTCGACGGCCAACTTCTGATATACTACGGAGGAGCCGATACGACGGTTAACCTAGCGATATACGACATCGCAGAGCTCATACCTTCGAGGCTTGAAGAACCTATAGTCGTAGAAGAATCGTAAAAGAGCCGTCAACAAGTTCTCTTTAAAACCTCGTAAAGCTCTTTCAGACTTCTCAACGTCAGGGTTTTCGATTCTAACCCTAGCTTTCTCAAGTTCTCTAGCTCGTTCGTCTTTCTCACGACCAAGGCGGCTCTACAGCCGTTCTTCAAAGCCGATACCACGTCGTCTACCCTATCGCCTACCATCATGGTCTCAGAAGCCTCATAGCCTCCAGCGGTGAGTACAAGCCTTATCTGCTCCCTTCTGGTCGGTTTATCTTCTCTCGAAACCAAAATGTCAAACAGCTCTCTGACACCCATGATGTGTAAGACCCTCTCTATAACTTTTCTCGACTGGAGGCTTGTTATGCTCAACCTGTAATCCTTCCTCAGCCCCCTAACTATAGATGGAGAGTCGTCTAGCACCACCAGCTTACTTAGCGATTTGAGCTCGTATTCTTCGACGAGCCGGGAAACCTTCCAGTACATGTCTGAGCCCCATAGCATAGGCAACGTAGCCGCGAAAGATGTGACCTCTCTACCTAGAAGCCTCCCTATATCCCTGTAGACCACACCCCAATCTACTGGAAGGAGGACGAGGGTTTCGTCTAGGTCGAATATCAGGTTTCTCAAACCGGAGATCGTCTCCCGCATCGTTGAACCCTCCCTCAGACTTGGTCGTAGTTGGATAGCTGTAAAGTTTACATCATTTCTTAATAGCTTTCTTTTACCGTGCTTATCAGCGCTATGAAGGCTATGCCGGTTATGGCCATGAAGTAGAACGGGTACCCTATCCCATATAGCTCGGCGAGCAAGCCCGCTACGGTAGCCCCTATGATCCTGCCTAAGTCTCCGGCTAACCCCATCAGCGCAAAGGCCCTTCCTCTAAGCTCTGAAGGGACTATTCTAACTATCATGGTGTTTCTAGCAGGTGCGAATATCAGAAGCCTGTTAACCAGATACGTCAAGAATAGAAGAGGGAAGCTATAAGCGCATGTAGCTAGGATATAAGACACTATTCTAAAGCCGCCTGCAAGTATAAGCTCTATCCTAGGTGTGAGCTTATCTGAAAGCCATCCAGAGGCTATGCGGGTCATCAAGGCCGTAGCGGCTCCTAGGGAGGTTATCAGGCCTAGTTGGGAAAAGCTTAGACCTATATAATCTACGGCTAGGATGTTGAAGAACGGTGTGAACGCCGTCTGACCTGAGAAGACGAGTAGGAAAGCGGTGAATATGAGTAGGAGTCGCCTATCTCGAAGCAACTCTCTGAAGCCGTAGCCTTTGAGCGTCTGTACCTTAGACTCCTTCACGAACAGGAGAATCAGGGATAGGGAAATAACATACGCGGTGACGCTGACAAGGAATAGCATCCTGAACCCGGCTGAGTCCGCTATGAAGCCTGTGACCACTGGGGATATTATCGATGGAATATTGCGTAAGGATAAAGCCACTCCGAAAGCGATACCTATGCTCCCGTCCTCGACGAGTTCACCGACCGTAGCTAGGTAAGCCGGGTTTTCAGAGACGTTAGCTATGCTCCTAGCAGCTACGGCGTAGAGAGCGTCATAGACCCTAGACGCTAGGGCGAGTATCAGGGAGCCTAAAGCCCTCAGACCCGAACATACCAAAAGCATGAGTTTACGTCCCAAACGGTCTGAGAGAAAACCTGCCGGAAGCCTAAACAGGAGACCGATTAAGCCTCTGAGGGAGTATAAAACTCCCACTGTTAGGAGGCTCCCACCGAGAGCCGTCAAATAAGGCGCCATAACCATCTCTACGTTTATCAAACCACCGACCGAAAGCGACAGCGCGGTCAGGATCAAACGTTTGTTAAACCCCAACCTAGCTTTCATCTACCACACCGTTCTTAACATAATAAACGCGATTCTCTCGGAAAGAACGGTCTAAGCTAGCCTATAAATTGCACAGTCACTCCAAGCTCCTCTTCTATCTCTTTCGCCATCTTCTTAAACTCCTCGTCAGCCGTCATCAGTACGTCTATACGCTCCCCCATCTCCTTAAGAAGCTTTACGTATGCTAGGTGAAGTAGGTCTAAGGTCCTAAGCCTAAACCTCTCAGAGAGGTTTAGAGCTTCGGCCATGGGTTGGCTCATATCCCCCAGCATCGGTATTCTGATAAGCCCGTCGACAGCTCTAACCCTAAGCCCAAACCTTCTAAGTAAGTATAGGATTAAAGTCGACGCGATCAGTCTCCTGTTCACACCGAGTTTCTCTGCAAACAACTTGGTCAAACCCTTCCTAGCTAAGACCGCCGAAAGCTCCACGAGTACGAGTTCTGAAACCACTTTATCACCGGCCCTCTTCAAAGCGGCCTTTGCTAAGCTACATCTAGGGTCAAGCCTATCCAACGCCAAAACTATTACGCTTGTATCCACGTAGCTCATGTGAATCTATCCCTACTAGCCAGAAGCTCCCTTAACGCCCCATCAAGCCTTATAGGTATGTCTCCCTCCTCAGCCTCAAGCCTAGACAGCTTCTCTAAACCCTCGGCGACCTCAGCAACATCTTTCAGACTTCTAACCCCGAGCCTTATGAGGGCTCTTAAAGCTTCGCTTCTAGAGCTGAACAAGCCGAGCCTGACTAAAAGATCCACTTGTCTAAGGTCTCCGTCGTCCAGTCTAACAGGGACGATGCGACTACCCATCTGAAATATATACGTATATGTATACGTATATAACGTTTGCTGGTTTATTGAATTTCTAAGCCTTTAAGGATTAAAAATCCCGCCAACTACTTCTTACACCGAGCTCTCTTAAAGCTGAATACCTGATCGGTTTTAAATAACGACTTGACCAACTCTTTCTGAGAAGCTGGATGACGTATATCTTGAGCGTAGACGTAGGGACGACGAACGTTAAAGCCGTGGTCTTCGACCTCGAGGGGAGGCAGGTATTCAAGAGTAGCCTCAGATGCCCTGTGTACACACCTGTTGAGGGTTGGGCTGAGCAAGACCCAGACGAGGTTTTAAACAGGTCTCTGAAAGTCGTCAGAGACTGCGTCAAAGCCGTCGACGGCCGTGTGGAGGCCTTGACCTTCTCGGCTCAGCTGTATAGCGTGATGCTTGTCGATAGGAGCGGCTCCCCCTTGACGCGTATCCTAAACTGGATGGACGGTAGAAGCGTGCAGGAGGCATCGGAGGTCTCAGAAGAAATGGACGGGTATAGGCTGTACCGAAAAACGGGATGCCACATAAGCCCCATGATGCCTGTGGCTAAGCTGCTGTGGCTCAAGAGGCATAGGCCTGAAAGGTTCGGTAAGGTTTTCAAGGTCCTGGCTATGAAGGACTATCTACTCCATAGGCTTCTAGGGTTGTATGTCACCGATAGGATAATCGCCTCCGCTTCGTCTCTGTTCGACATACACGAGAACCGCTGGGACCCTGAGATAGCCGAATTCCTGGGTTTATCCCTGGACGTCTTCCCAACCGTGGTCGAGCCGGATAAGGTCGTGGGAGAGGTCGATGGATCGCTATCCGAGAAGACGGGCTTGCCGAAGGGGATACCTGTGGTCTGCGGAGGAGGAGACGGTATGCTCCAGAACATAGGGTTCGGGATTCTAGAGCCAGGCTTGGCAGCATCGAATATAGGTACAAGCGGAGCCGTAAGGGTTACGTCCAACCGCATAATCCTCGACAAGTCTAGACGAGCCAGGTTCTTCTGCCACGCCCTTATAGGAGACCTGTGGTGTATAGGAGGAGCCATAAACTCCGCAGGTCTCTCGCTGGAGTGGTTTGTCGACAGGTTTCTAGACGGAGACTTCGGTAGGTTTGAAGCCGAGGCCTCTAAGGCCGAACCCGGCTCCCGAGGGTTGATATTCCTCCCTTACCTCCTCGGCGAGAGGGCTCCGCTCTGGTGTCCAGAGGCTAAGGCGGTCTTCTACGGGCTGACGTTGAACCACGGCATACCCGAGCTTTCGAGAGCCGTCCTCGAAGGCGTAATACTCGCGTTAAACCACATAAAGAAGGTCCTCGAAGCCCACGTCCCACCCGTTAAAGAGGTTCGAACCGGTGGAGGAGGCGCTAGAATAGCGCTCTTAAACCAGGTACAGGCAGACGTGTTTCAGGTCCCCGTCTATCTGACGGCTACCGAAGAGGGTTCTGCGCTCGGAGCAGCCATACTGGCCGCCGAAGCGTTGGGTTATTATAAAGGATTGAAAGATGCGTGTAAAACTATGGTCAAACCCGTAAAGGTTTTTCGACCAAACCCTGAAAACGTTAGGAAATACCGCAGGGTTTTCGAGAGATATCTCCGGCTTTCAGACGCTTTGCTTAGGTTATTCTTTAGGCCTCGGCCTCCTTAGCCGGGGTGGTCTGGGGCTCGGGCTTCGGCTTAAAGGCTTCACCTGGCGATAAGACCTTCGATTTTCTGAACCCGACGTGCCTGAGAGGTGCGATCTTCTTAGCCTCGTTGTAAATGTCTGAGGCGATCTTACCTAGGATCATCTCCTGGACAAACTGGTCGAAGTTCAGGTTTTTAGCCTTCTCCTCGACTATGTCGAACATGACCTTCCTTATAGCCCTCTGCTGAGATGTCTTGACCCTGTGGGCTGTACAAGCCATCGGGTAGACCCTTATGAGGACTCCGTCCCTAGTCTTGACGTTTATGATCGCGTCTATCTTCGAGCTTCCCCTCCGCGTCAGGCTCCTCAAGTAGTCTCTAGCATACTCGTGACCTTTGAAGAAGGTGTCGGCTCTAAGCTCTTTAACACCGTTTATCTGAAACTTCATTATTATCGTCTGGTGCGCCGGGTCGCCTGTTAGGTCGTATAGGGTTGCCTCTACGGTTCTACCGACAGGGCTCTGCCCCTCGGTGACGGGTATGGAGAAAAGCTCCACCTCCCCGAAGTATTTAGGAGAGAACACCCTATACCAGACCTTAGACCTCCACTTATCCCTAGCCCTACGTCGCCTCCTCCTCGACATAAGCTACCCATCTCTCCATGAGAAACTCCTTTTAAACATTTCCCCCTGTTTAGAACGCGTCAGAACGGCTCTGCACAGCGTCGCTTATGCATCTATCCGCCGTAGATAGACATATGACCAAGTCGTCTAACGTATTCAGAAGCGTCCCTACGCCGAGGCTAGTCCTCACCTTGATCACTAAAGTCGAGTCTGAGACATATCCCTCGACCGTCAACCCCTCCGGAGCCGTCTTATTATCAGGCTCCAAAGCCCTTAGTATAGCCTCAGCCTTCAAACGGTCTTCAAACCGGATTCTCAGCTCAGCCTCGTGCAACCGTCTCACCGATGAACTCCATCACACGTTTAAGGAAATCTCCTCTCCCGGTAGATGGTATCAGCGCCCCCGCCGCCACGTCATGCCCCCCTCCGACCCCTCCGACGGATTCAGCAGCTTCAGCCATTATACGCCCCATGTTAACCCCAGCCTCTGCAAGCCTCTTAGGGGCTCTGGCCGAGACCTTAACCATACCGTCCTCCGTCTCGGTGAAGGCTATCAACGGCTTAGGATAGTTCGCTGATAGTATGCTCGCCACCGTGCTCAGGAGGTTCTCAGGTATAAGACCAACCCCGTTGACTATGACGATCTCTTCGGCATCTATGAGCCTAGAGGGGTTCTGGATAACTCCCTCTATGAGTCTAGCTAAGGCTCCTCGATACTCGTTTAATACGCTAGCCGTTTCCTCGAGCGTACGCCTCCTCCTGTCACCCATGGCGACCGCTATACCCAACCCCGGTTTACCGAGCCTACCGCACGCGTTCAGGAGAGCCGCATACTCCCTGCAGTCCCTCAGCGGGGTGAACCTTTGCTCTCTGGTTAAAACGTAGACCTCCCCTACGAGCCTCTGGGTCTCTGCCTGAGCGACGCCCCTAGAGGCCATGTAAGCCACCAGGTTATCCAAAAGCCTCCTCTTCTCATCTTCGCTCAGGTCGGCTAGGGTCCTCCATATGTCCCCGTCTTTGACCGGGATACCTATGCTCGATAGGAAGGCTAAGGCCTTATCCTCTTCACCTGAGATGCCTGGTATGAAAGGTGTCATAGTCGATGCGAGGGCTCTATGGATCGGCTTGGTCTCCCTACCCGGTATCAGTAGGTCTTTCTCGACCTTCAATAGCCCAGACTCTACGGCCTCCCTGACTATGACCTCGTTTACCCCCCTCAGCCTCATCTCATCGTTCCTATTCTGCATATCCCCTATGGCCCCGACGACAGCCAGGGGGGATAAATCCACGTTAGACGGGTCTAGACCTTTGGCCACCAGATAGGCGACCCCTGAACCGCTGACGTCGGTGGAGCCGTTTAAGCCGTATAGATGGGGGTTTAAGTGGGCTCCCTTAAACTCCTCGAGATGAGTCTCCAGAGGCTGGTGGTGGTCTAAAACTGCTATGTTTTCAGCGCCTTCGAGGCTTGAGAGAATGTTCAGGCTTCCGGAACCCATGTCTACAAAGACCGTGGCACGGTCTTTCGTGTAAACCTCCTTCAACGACCTTTCGTCGAGCTGCTTCAAGACCCTTATCTGAAACGGCGCTTGAAGCCTCATCAAGGCCTTACCGACGATCGCCCCAGAGGATAAGCCGTCGGCGTCTAGGTGGCATAGAACCGTGAAGCTCCAACCCTCTAACGCCCTCTCCTTTATAAACTCCGCTACCGCCCTAGAGGACTCTAGAAACTCCTCAAACCCCCCGCTTTCCACCGTCCGCCTCATATACCCTACCAGACCTACCTGGCTGAGAGGACCGCGGTCTTATATCTCCAATCCTTAGGTAGAAGCCCCTTCTCCTTATAGTACCTGGAGAGCCTATAGATCTTAGCCTCTATCAACTGGAGGGCACGCTTATTGGCCGTATCGCTCTTGTGGGTTTCAAGATGCCTCTTAAGCCTAGCGGCTTTCCTCAGAAGGTTCATCAGGTCCTCGGGTATCTGAGGGGCCAAGCCGTGCTCCCTGAGGATCTCCGTGACCGTTTTACCGGTTATGTGCTTAACGAGCGGAATACCATACTGGTCTCTGAGGATTATACCTATCATACTGGGTGGAACCATGTCTTTACCCAGCTTGACGATAAGCGCCTCCACCTCTTCAGGCTTATAGTTACACCACGGCGGCGGTCTTTTAGTAGCCGGCCTAGTCGAATGGGACCTCCCGTGAGCATGAGCCCTCCTCTTCAACCTCAGCCCTCCAGCCTCTAGGAGAAGACGAGAAGGATTCTATTTAAAGTTTCCCTAACACTGAGAAACCGTTTTAAGGCGAGAGCTCCATGTGTAGAGTCGGTGACCATGCCCATAAGGCTTTTCAACACGATGACTAGGCGTAAGGAGGTCTTCGAGAGCATCGAGCCTAAGGTCGTACGCATGTATGTATGCGGCCCGACTGTCTACGATAGCCCCCACCTAGGTCATGGGAGGGCAAGCGTCGTCTACGACATACTCGTCAGATGGCTCAAGTACAGAGGGTATCGTGTGAAGTATGTCCGCAACATCACAGACGTAGGCCACATACTCGAGGACATAGGCGAGGACCGTATGATTGTCGGAGCTAAGAGGGAGCGTCTCCACCCGATGGAGATAGCGGATAAGTATACGCTAGAATATCTGGAGGCGATGGATAAGCTCGGGAACGAGAGGCCGAGCATCCAGCCGAGAGCCAGCGGGCATATAATGGAGATAATCGAGATGGTCGAGAAGCTCGTCGAGAAGGGCTACGGGTATGTCGTAGACGGGAACGTATACTTCGATGTCTCTAAGTTCGAAGACTACGGTAAGCTTTCAGGGGTTAAGAGGGAGGAGCTTATAAAGCACCGGGTCGAGCCTGACCCTAGGAAACGTAACCCGGCCGACTTCGCCCTCTGGAAGGCGGCGCCGGAGGGTTATCCGTTAAGGTGGAGGTCCCCCTGGGGCTACGGCTTCCCGGGATGGCATATAGAGTGCTCTGTGATGAGCGTCAAATACCTCGGGGAGCAGATCGATATACACGGCGGTGCGAGGGAGCTCGTCTTCCCGCATCATGAGAACTCGCTAGCCCAGACCGAGGCATACACGGGTAAGAAGCCCTTCGTGAGGTACTGGGTTCACTGTGGCTTGTTAACCATAAACGGCGAGAAGATGAGTAAGAGTAAAGGCAACGTTGTGAACCTGTTATCCGCCCTCGAGAAGTGGGGTAAGGATGTTTTGAGAATGTTCTACATCTCCGCACACTACAGGAGCGACATAGACTTCAACGAGAACGCCGTGAAGATGGCTGCGGAGAACGTCCGGAGAATATCCGACGTGGTCGAGAGGGTTAGGTCTATGAAGCCCGTCGACAGGCCGTTGGACGAGGTCGAGAGGAAACTGCTCGAGGCCACTAGGCGGGCTAGGGCGGAGTTTGAGGAGCGTATGGACGACGACTTGGATACACCTGGCGCGTTAGCCGTGCTGTTCGGCTACATAAGGGAGTTTAACAGGCTTACCTCGGGACGAGATGCACTAAACGCGGAGGTAAAGAAGGAGGTGATAGGGTTCTTAGACATGGTTCGGAGGGTTTTCGGCATACTCGAAACACGTAAAACCGAGGTTTCCACCGAGCTTGTGGAGAAGCTTATCTCGCTTATAGTCGAGGTTCGTGAAATACTCAGAAGGGAGAAGCGCTATGATCTATCAGACATGATACGGAGCAGGCTTAGGGAGGTGGGTGTGGAGCTCCAGGACACGGCCGAGGGTCCTAGGTGGAGACTCCTGGAACGCTCAGGAATCGGTTTCCTTAAATAGCATCGTTATCGTTTATTCTAGGTCGGCATGCGTCCTCAGGAGAAGGCTTCCGGAGACCCTGAACCCGAGCCTATAGGGTTCAGAAACGTCATAGCACTGGGGTTTGTAAGCTTCTTCACAGATATATCGAGCGAGATGTGTTTCGGAATCCTACCGGCGTTCATACTTAATCTCCCCGGAGGCACCAGAGCGGTCTTAGGCATCATAGAGGGTCTCGCAGAGGCCATAAACTATCTAATGCGAATCATCTCAGGGGTCTTCTCCGATAGGTTTAGGAGGAGGAAGCTCCTTGTCTTCATAGGCTATGCCGTCTCCAACGTTGCGAAACCTCTCTTCTCAGTCGCTCGAACACCGGTGGATGTCTTGATCGTGCGTCTAACCGATAGGGTCGGTAAAGGTGTTAGAACATCTCCCAGGGATGCTCTCATAAGCGAATCTGTCTCCGGGAAACGCATGGGTATGGCGTTCGGGGTGCACAGAACCCTCGACCAGCTCGGAGCCATCCTAGGACCCGCCCTCGCCTCCGCCTTCATGCTCTTCCTAGGCTTAACGATGCGGGATGTTTTCGTCGTATCCTTCATACCCGGTCTTATGGCGCTGATCGTCCTTCTAATGTTCGTCAAGGAGCGTGCAGGCGGGTTAAAGAGGGGTTTTAGAATACTGAGCGACGTGAAGTCTGTTCTCAAAGGGAGATTTCCATTCCTCCTACTCGTCGTAGGCGTCTTCTCAATCGGGGCGTTCAACTACTCCTTCATACTTCTAAGAGCTAAGGAGCTGGGTATACCCGAGCAGTTGATCCCGATAATATACGCCGTCGTGAACGTAACTCACACGGCCATAGCGACCCCAGCCGGAGTGTTATCGGATAGGATAGGTCGGGAGAAGGTTCTGATGCTCGGCTACGGGGTCTTCCTGCTCTCGACGCTTCTACTCCTAATAGCCGTTCAGAACCCCCTCTACGGCTTCCTCATAGCGGCGGTCTACGGAGTGTACGTAGGCATAGCGGAAACGGTTCAGAGGGCTCTAGTACCTAACTATGCGCCGAGCGGTCTGAGGGCGACTGCGTACGGGGTCTACTACCTCGTAGTGGGGCTAAGCTTCCTCGTAGCCAACATCGTGGTCGGTGCGTTGTGGGAGTACGTAAACCTAAGTGCGGTGGTCTGCTACAGCGTCCTAACATCTGTGACGGCTCTCGTATTGATGTCTATATTCCTCCTGAGAGGAAGGCAAACATCGGAGGCTTAAACCTCCACGGGCCTCCATCCTCTAAGTATCTCCAAGGCATGAGATGTCCCTATACGCGTGGCCCCGGCCCTTATGAAATCTAGAGCCTTTTCAAACGTCGATATCCCGCCTGCGGCTTTTATCTTAGCCTTCTTGACGGCTCTCTTCATTATCTCGACGTCTTCGACCGTAGCACCCCTAGGGCCGAAGCCTGTGCATGTCTTAACGTAATCTCCACCAGCCTCCTCTACCATCCGGCTGGCTAACGCTATCTCCTCTGCCGTCAAGTATCCGGTTTCGATTATAACCTTGACTATGACGTCCCGGCCGAGGTCTAGCCCTCTACGTTTAGCGGCTTTCACAACAGCGGAAATATCAGATTTAACCCTATCGTATAGCCTCGACTTAAAAAGCGGTATGTTCATGACCATGTCGACCTCGGAAGCCCCCTCCTCTACGGCCTGCTCGGCCTCGAAGACCTTAGACCTCGTAGACGATGCCCCGAAGGGGAAGCTCACGACCGAGCAGACCTTAGCCCCAGAACCTCTAAGGAGCTCAGACGTATAGCTTACCATCGCCGGTAGAACGCATAGTACGCCTATACGGTTTTCACGGACTTTCCGAGTAGCCTCCTCTATATCCGCCATCGTGTAGCTCGGCTTCACAAGGGCGTAGTCTATCATAGACGCAAGCTTCTCACGGGTAAGGATCATATCGGTACTATATTGATATCATCGTCGAAGATTAGAGTTGCTATAGAGCCTCCTGTTAAGCCTAGGTATCAAAGCCATAACGGTCGAATAGAACGTCAAGTCCTCTCTCACGACGACGCCCTTGGTCAATAGACTAACGAAGCCCCCTCTCTCACCTATACCGGCCGTCCCATAGAACTCGTCGACGAGCTCTTCAAGCTCCTCAGCCTCCCCCTCGACGAGTCTATGGGCAAACCCTTCCGGAAGCTGGAAGGCGGGTGAGAACCCGTAGGTCACATGGTTTTCCCCGTCAGATATAGCCGTAACTTGAACGTCGAACCATAAACCTCCCACTGTATACATGCCTGCCTCGACCCCGACGCCTAGGTCGAAGCCTCTACAGGCCTGTAAAGCCCTCGACGCCCTGTTTTTAGCACCTTCGAGGATCTGGTCAAACCCTATGGGTTGAGCGGGGACTCCAGATTCTACCGGAACCGCTGCCACGCGTACGTCTGGGTAGAATACCTTAAACGCCTTCTCTACGCCCTTAACCTTCACAGGGTTCCTACTACCCACAGCGACCTTCAGAGCCATTCTACGCTTATCTTACCCAGCCTTACGTGTATTAAGCTTGCGACGTGAGAGACTACCGGTATCTTCCATATTTATGCACGAGCTCGATGACCCGCTTATAGTTTCGGAAGCTCACGTTCTTCGGGACCGAATGGTCTGAGTGGTATATGTATCCGCCGCCCTGCTTGGCTACCGGTATCTTCCTCTTAATCTCCTCCTCTATGGGTTTTGGGTCGTCCAGAGCCATAAGCCTGACGTCTATGCCGCCCATGAACGTCATCTTATCGCCATACTTCTCCTTAAGCTCGACGAGGTCCATCCCGGCCTTAACCTCTAGAGGCTGTAGGACATCTATCCCCTCCTCTATGAAGTATGGGATGAGGTCTTTAACCCTGCCGCAGCTGTGGAGGAAGACGTACATGCCTCTTGACTTGAAGAACCTGCACAGCTCTTTGAAGACCGGGTGAAGCTGCTCCTCGAAATACTTCGGCGAGAAGAAGAGACCCCACCTATATCCCAGGTCGCAGTAGAGAAACGCTCCGTCGAACTTAAACCCTCCGCGTATCATCACGTCGCACATCTCCATAACGAGCCTAGCGTCCGTCCAATACATGTCCACCACCCACTCCGGGTCCCTCAAGACAGCTTTCAGAAGCTCATCGGTCTTAACGTAGTTCTGAATCTTATCAAACCCGACCGCTGCACCGTACATTATAAACCTGCCGCGGCTTCTCTCGCAATGATATTGGTTCAATCCTGTAACCCAGTCCACTCTCCTCTCGCTGGGCTTGAGTCTAACCTTGATCTTCTCCCAGTCGTCTCTAGATTTGCAGGGCCAGCTTATCACCTCTGGTGTGGTCGAGTAGTCCTTATGGTTTCTACGCACTCCCCCGTAGGGTGTTTTCTCGACTATATACTCATCGTCCTCGTAGAGTACCTCCGTTGGAAACTGCGGCGACGTATCGGCGCTGAAGATAGCGATCTCATAGCCGAAGTAGTCTGCCGGCGAGACCCCGCTTGGCAACCCCTCTCTCCTCCACCTGTCCACGGTCGCAGCCCACGGGCTATCGTGTATAGGAACACGGTCAAGCCGGTCTTCCTTATGCTCTAAAGCCGCTATAACTCTCTCACGCGGAGTCATAGATTTCACCAAATCTAAACCTATAGAGCCTTAAGACTCGATTTAAGGCTTTAGCGCACTACTACCGAATGGCTTATGTAGATGTTATATGTTAAACGTGGATCTGGATTTTGTATGCCCCTATCGAAGTTTGAGGCCTTGGTGCTGATGGCCCTAGCTAGGGAGGGACCCCTGACGATAACGGGGATCAGGCGGCACACCGGGATAAGCCCCTCTGCCGTCTACACTGCGGTTAGAGGGTTAAGGGTTAAAGGCCTCGTCGTCGAGGAGCAGGAGAAGGAGTTTCCGTTCCGCCGTTTTATAACGGCTACTGAGAAAGGACTTAAGGTGGCCGGGCTTCTAAGGGACGTGGAGAAGCTGCTTCAGGGTGGATGAGTAGGTCATGGGTAGGTCGAAGAAATTATCGAGCTACAGCGGCGGATTTCCCCCTTGGTTAGCTTCGCTGATGATAATACTTCTCCTATTCTCATGCTTCATACTTAGCTACTGGCATTCTGTCAGCTCTCTGACCGTTCACCTGAGCTCTGTAAGGTACTCAGGGAGGCTATCCCCGTTATCTGACGTGTTAAAATTCACCGTGGAGGTCGAAGTCGAGAACAAGGGTCTATTACCCGTCAACGTCAAGAATCTGACGGCTAAGCTATACCTGGAAGATATCGAACTAGGCTATCTAGAACCCGTAAGCGACTTCGCGGTTCCAGCAGGGTCGAAGACCAGCTTGAATACGACGTTAAGGTTGACCGTTAGCAATCTCGACGCCGAAGCCGTGGCTAAGATCGTGTCGGCCTTGATGAAGGGTGAGTTAAAGCTCAGGGTGGAAGGATATATGACCGTACCCTTCCTCCTACTAGACCTACGGATCAATTTTAACAGCACATCCGTCGTGGTCTTGTAACGCTATCTAGCCTCCAGATAGCATAGGACCTCTACGGCTATCTTGGCCGCCTGTATCGCTGTTACCCCCCGGTCGTATACCGGCGCAGCTTCGACTATATCGACCGCCACCACCTTAGACCCACAGACCTCCCAGAGCATATCTAAAAGCTGTGTCGTGGTCAATCCCTCAGGCTCCGGGTTTCCGACCGCCGGGGCTTGAGACGGGTCCAGGACATCGAGGTCTATGCTTATGTATAATCTATCAACTCCATCGACCCAGCTTTTAACCTTCTCCACTACGTATCCTATGTCCCTAGAGACTTCTAGGCTTGTGAAGAACCTTAAACCCGCTTCTTGGGCATAGTCAAGTTCTTCTCCGGTGAACGCTCTGACGCCGACCATCATAATCTTGTCGGCTCCCAGCCGCTCGCAGAGTCTACGGAAAACCGTGGCGTGGTTAACCTTAGAACCCATATACTCGTCTCTCAAATCCATGTGAGCGTCGAAGCACAAAACCGCCGGGTAACCGTGTTTGAACCCGTCCATAGCTCCCAAGGTGACCGTATGCTCCCCACCGAGGATCAGAAGCCTACGTCCTCTTGAAGCCTGCTCCTCGACGACGAGGCTGAGCCTCCTGAGAGTCTCGTGGACATCGGTGGCTACGTGGAGGTTCCCGAGGTCTTCGACCTTGATAGCCTCAGCGTCCAGACGCGCCCTAAGGCTGTAGGTCTCGATGTTCATAGAAGCCTCTCTGATGGCGTCGGGGGCAAACCTCGACCCCGGTCTATAGGTGGAGGTTCCGTCATAAGGCACCCCTAAGACGACGTATTCAGGCTCCTGGACGCTTTCAAATCCTAGAAAACTCGCGGCTTTAACCGTGTAAAGCTCCGTATAGCTCAACCGACCACTCACCAGCTTCTAAAAGATTTTTGAATAAGCATGCACTCCTCCCTTTAGTAAATTTTCCGAGGTCTTTCTCCGTAAACGGGCTCTTTCATTCAGGCTCGACATATCTGAACGGTCTTTTGACATATTCGAGGTATGTCTTCAGGTTTTCGACGACCGGAAGTAGGGCTTCGGCGACCCTGTTCAGAAGCTCGACGCCGAAGTCTGGGTCAACCCCGCTTCTGGGAGGTTGATGCTGAAGCTCATGCGTATAGTGGTATCCCACCATCCCGTATCGTTGAACAGCCCTAACCTCCTCTGGCAGGGCTTTCCCCTCAGCCTCGGCATACCGGTCTTTAAGCTTTTCAACGTCAGGTATCGCATGCTCCTTTCCGAGGAGCTTCATAGCTCCGAAGGCTAGGGTAGCCTCAAGCCAAGCACTGTCCTTCTCGATATTCATCTCGCCGATGATCCTAACGGCGGTGTTCCAGGGGTTTAAGTAGACGACCGGTATACGGTCTTCCTCGAAAAGGCTTCTCACGACCACCCCGATCGGCATGAGGTTAGGACCGTGGACGCTCAATATGAATATCCGTCTAAACCCCTGTCTCCACAGAGACCTCACTATGTCTTTCAGGATCGCTATCTGAGAATCGAACGTCACCGTCACAGTCCCCGGGAAAGACGAAGTAGCACCGGCGAAGCTGTACATAAGCGGCGGCAAGACTATCCCCCCGGTCTTCTCGGCCATAAGCTTCGCGACCGCTGTAGCGATGTAAGAGTCGCATCCAAGCGGGATCGGGCCATGCCCCTCGACCGTTCCGACCGGTAAGAACGCTACATCACATTTCTTAAGCCTCTCAGCCGCCTCACGCCAAGTCATCTCATCTAACATAACCTTCAAACCCAGATCCCTCCTTTAGCCGAATCTCTATCTGTCTCAAGATTTAACGTTTAGCTTAGGATGTCGATGCGATAAGCTTTTTACCTCCTTTAAACTAGGCTTAACCCTGCTATGGGGTCGCGGATATCTAGGATAATACCTTTGATATCGCTGTGTCTAGGGCTGTTTCTCGTGGGCTTGGGGCTTTATCCCAGCACGACGCCGCATGTATTGGCGATAGGTATCCTAGGTGCTTCATCTTCGGCTTTGATTACACGCTATCCTAAATTGTTCAAACCGGTGGTCGCGGCTGCTTCGATACTGTACATCGTGGTCTTCCTATTCCTGGCGTCGGTGCCTGGGAACCTTCTAATAACCGTTTTAGCCTATGCTCTATCGGCTCTATCCGCCGTCACGCTTATAGGGGCCATAAGTCTCGGTGGTGAAACCGGTTGAACCCGGAGGCGTTTAAACACTGGGTCGAGAAGGCCGCCGATAGTATAGAGGAGTATTGGGGCTCCAAGGGTGAAGTTGTCTGCAGCGGTGGCTTATCTGTTTCTGGGCTTCAACACGTCGGCCGTTTAAGGGGTGAGATAACGCTCGTAGACGCCGTTAGAAAGGTCCTCGAAGACCGTGGTAGACGGGTCCGTCATCTCCTGGTCTTATATACGCAGGATAACTGGAAGGGTAAGGAGGCTCAGCTTAAGGCGTTTAAGAGCCCTGAGGAGGCTGAGAAGTATAGGGGCTGGAGGCTGATAGAGGTTCCGGACCCCGAAGGCTGTCATAAGAACTGGGTCGAACACTATTGGAGAAGCTTCGGAGACTACCTCGACGAGTTCGCTAAATCCGTAGAAGTGCATACGACGACCAGCCTCTACAAGATGGACGCTATGAAGAGGGTCGTACGCGAGGTTCTGGAGAAAAGCGAGGCCGTTAGACGTGTTATCAACAAGTATAGGCGTAGAAAGCCCTACCCCGAGGGATGGATTCCCTACGAGCCCCTATGCGAAAACTGCCGCAGGATCGACTCGGCCAAGTCGCTCGAAGTAGACTTGGAATCCTACAAGGTCCGGTATGTATGCCTGAACTGCGGCTACGAGGGGTGGTGTAGCCTAGAAGACGGGAAGCTCAACTGGAGGATTGAGTGGGCCGCCATATGGAAAGCCTTAGGTGTCATGTTCGAGCCGTACGGTAAGGACCACGCTACACCCGGTGGCTCAAGGGATAGTTGCAGGGATCTGGCTCAGAATGTCCTAGGGTTTAAGCCTCCCATAGGGGTCGCTTACGAATGGGTCGGATACGTGGTCGGCGGTAAAGACCTAGGCGACATGGGTAGCAGCGATTTTATAGGGTTTACTCCTGAGGATTGGGTTAGGGTCGCCGAGCCCGAGGTTCTCAGATACTACTATCTCGTCAACGAGCCTATGAAGAGGCTGACCCTCGGGTTAGACCGCGTCTACCGCTACGTCGACATGTACGACATGGCCGAGCGTATATATTACGGTATGGAGAAACCCGATAGGCCTAGTTGGGAGCTTGAAAACATCCGTAGAAGCTTCGAGCTGGCTCAGCTTAAACCCCTTCCAGAAGAGATGCCGTTTCAGCTAAGCTATCTACACGCTGTGATCCTCGTCCAGACGCTTCCGGAAGACGACCTCTTGGAGAACGCCGTTAAAAGGCTTAAATCCACGGGGATGCTTGAGAGAGACCCCGACCCCGTGTCCGCCTCTAGGATAGAGTCTAGGCTCAGACTGGCTTTAAACTGGGTCAGGAGCTATGCACCTGAGAGGTTTAAGGTATCTCTTCTAGAGGAGCTTACCCAGGAGGTCGAGGCTAAGCTAGGCGAAGACGATAAAGCCATGCTGAGGAAGATGCTTGAGATATTCGAGGGCACGGATTGGGATGAAGACTCTATCAAGAAGGCTATGGTCGGGTTCACGTCGACCCTGTCTAGACGAGAGATGCGTAGGCTCTTCAGAGCGCTTTACCTAGTCCTCTTCGGCGAAGAAAGCGGCCCTAGGATAGCTCCCTATCTGGCGATGCTGGATAAAAGCTGGGTTTTGAAGAGGCTTAGGGAAGCCTCCAGTTAAAAGCACTTATATACATGGGTATTCAACTATATACATCTGAAAACTCCGGCGGTCGGTGGTCGTTTGGCTAGGAAGCTTTTAGCAGCTAGAGCTGACCTCGTGGAGGAGATATCCAAGCTGGCGAGGTCTAGGAACCAGACGATATATGGGCTTGTGAACAGTATACTCGAACAGGCGCTTAAAGTCTACAGGATGAACCTCAAGCTCGAGGATATAGTCGACTCCTACATGATTCTGAGAAACCTCAAAAACCTAGGCTTCATACCTTTACCAGAGGACGTAGCGTATAAGGCGTTAGACCAGATCTTCAACGACGAGCCCAAAGAAACCGTAGACCTAGGCTTGAGGCTCGGCGAATGGTATGGCAGAGTACTCGAGGCCCAGCTCCCTGACCTTAAGCCGCCAGACATGCTTAGGATGATAATCCGTGAGGTGGCTTGGGCGGCTTCAGAGGTGGCGGTTTTGAAGAACGGAGACCAGCTTATAGTGAGGTGCATCGGCCCCCGGTTCTCACGGTCCTACACCGAGCTTTTAGCCCGTATGGCGGAGGGCGTAGCCTTGTCTATGGGTTTTAAAACGGTTCAGCGTTACGTCGCTAGAGGCGTGATACTGTTAACGCTTAGGAGGGAGAAATCGTTAAGAAGCGGTGAGCCGGATAGGTTGGTGTAAGCCATGTCCTCGAAGAAGCCCCCTAAGAAGCTTGTGGTCGTCAGGGGAGATATCCTGGCTAAGGTGGCTAGGATAGCCAACAGGGAGGGTAAAACGATAACGACGTTCGCGAACGAGGTCTTCGAGCAGGCGATAAAGGTTTACGAGATGGGTCTTACCCTACCTGAGGTCGTGGAGCTCTATATGCTCACGAAGATAAGCCGTGAAGGAGGGGGCTCCGTAGTCCCCAGGGATATAATTCGGTATCTTATATCGAAGGTCTACCGCTCCGACAGGGACGAGCTTACCCGTAGGTTCTACGAGGCCGGAAGCTGGTTCGGAAAGTACATAGTCGCTAGGGTTCACGATAGAGACCCCCTGGAGTTTCTCGAACGCCTGCTCTACGCTAATGTATGGGATGTGAAGGAGGTCTACGTGGGGAAGAGCGGAGGTAAACTATCGGTTAGATGCGTTGCCCCCCAGCTCTCTGAGGAGGAGACTAGGCTCTTAGCCTCCTACATAGAGGGTTTGGTAAGCGCTCTAGGCTTCAAACCGGCTAAAAACGATATTATAAGGGGGATAATACTTCTAGACTTCGAGGGTGGGGGTGAAAGTGAAGGGTCCTACGGTGAGGAGGGCTCTCTTATACGAGAGGGTCAGGAGTAGCCGTGTCAGATGCCTTCTATGCGAGAGGAGATGCCTGATACCTGAAGGCTCGACCGGCTTCTGCAAGACTAGGATGAACATCGGCGGGGAGCTCTACACGCTGGTATATGGGGATATAAACGCCATATCGGCGAACCCGATAGAGAAAGGCTAACCCTCCAAACGGGGTTGGCCCTCTAAAAAGCCCCTATTCCACTTCTACCCGGGAACCAAGGCCCTAACATTCTCGACTTGGAGCTGCAACTTCACCTGCCCCTGGTGCGTAACAGCGGATAGTTTGATCCTCCTAGATAACTGGGTAGCTGTTAGGATAGGTGAGGTTAGAGAGGCCGATTCTGTTCTCTCCGTATCGTTTCCAAGAGACCGGAAGAGACGGCTGAGGCTTTCGACTGCGAAGGTCGTAGGTAAGGTCGCGAGGAGGGCTGAAGTCTACAAGGTGGTGACCTCGATGGGCGATATCAAGATCACACCTGAGCATCCGATCCTAGATTATAGAAGGAGATGGGTTGCGATAGAACCCGATAGGGCTCCTGTGAAAAGCACTAGGATGAGGGAGGGTATGTTCATCAGATTCACTGTGAAGCCTGAGACGTTCGACGAGGATGAAAACTACATCAGAGGATACTTAACCGGTGCCTTGAGGGGAGATGGCTCATTAACCCACTACGTCCACAGTAGAACAGGTAAACCCGTTCCGTTCTTCAAGTTCGCCGTTAAAGACCAAGATTTCCTGATGACGGTCAAGAAGTATCTAGAGGTGTTTGGGATATCGCTTCCGGTTAAGAAAGTTTATTGTGGACTTTACAGACAGGTTACGCGTGGGCTCGTATCAGGGAGAAAAGATGTGTTTCACAGGATCGAAGAGCTCATGACAACTGGCTCTTCTCTATCTTGGTATAGAGGCTTTCTCGCCGGGCTGTTCGATGCGGAGGGTGGGCTCTCAGAAGCCGGATGTTTAAGGATTAAAAACACGGATAAAGAGCTCCTAGAATTAGCCTGTAAGGGATTGGAAAGGCTCGGAATTCCTTACGTTTACGAGAGTTACGGGAAAGTAGATGCTATACGAATCGGCAGAATAGGTCACATAGCGAAATTCTTCATGAGAACCCATCCCAAGATTAGAAGGAAAACCGGAAGGCTCATAGGTAGGTCGCTCCTGACGACGACCATGATAGAGGAGATCGAGCCCATCGGAGAGGAGCTTGTCTACAACCTAGAAACCGATAAAGGAGTTTTCATATGCAACGGTTTCATAACGCACAACTGTCAGAATTGGAGGCTTTCTAAGTTTCCTCCAGATCCGTCTAGGGCTAATTACGTCAGCCCGGAGGATATGGTTCGTCTCGCCGTGGCGAGTGCATGCCAGGGGATTTCTGTCTCCTTCACGGAGCCTACGCTTCTGTTTGAGTATTCGCTAGATATCTTTCCGCTAGCGTTAGAAAGGGGATTATACACGAACTACGTGAGTAACGGCTACATGACGGTCGAGGCTCTACGTATGCTCAAGGAGGCGGGTCTACAAGCTCTTAAGGTAGATGTTAAAGGCGGTAAAGAGGCTGTTCGGAGGTATTGTCAAGCCGATGTGGAGGTGGTGTGGAGAAACGCGGAGGAGGCTAAGAGGATGGGGATGCACGTGGAGGTCGTGAACCTCATAATACCTGGGGTTAACGACGATGAATCGTCTCTAAGAGAGGTGGTCGAAAACCATGTTAAACGTCTCGGCCCAGATACGCCTATACACTTCACGGCATACTTCCCCGCCTACCGTTTCGACGCACCACCTACCCCGGTCGAGAAGCTCGAAGAAGCCTACGAACTAGCGAAGCAGTACGGTGTGAACTACCCGTATATAGGGAACGTGCCAGGCCACAGGTACGAGAACACCTACTGCCCAAACTGCGGGGCGCTGTTGATTAAGAGGTTCGGCTTATCCACCGTTAGGATTAGGCTCACAGACGAAGGTAGATGCCCGAGATGTGGCATGGAGATCCCGATAAGGCTTTGGCCTAAAAGACGCTGAGTCTATGGTTTAATTTAAGAGCCCCTCCGTCGTAGATGTTTAAATAGTGTCTGTTTTGGGTGTTTCGAGGATTTTTAAGGATGAGTCCCTCCTAGACCTGAGTTATGTTCCTCCGAGGTTGCCGCGTAGGGAGGAGGAGCTTAGGATTCTGAGGTCTATGTTCGAGCCTATACTTCGCAAACCGGGCTCCGTAGCCCCACGGGCAGTCGTAACCGGGGGAATAGGCTCTGGTAAGACGGCTTTGACTCAGCGTTTCGGTATAGACTTTGAGAAGGAGGCTAGAGCCAGAGGTCTAAACTTCAAATGCATACATGTAAACTGTCAGATTTTGCGTGGAAGCTTCTTTATGATACTCGTCGAGACCGTTCGAAGGATAATTCCAGGTTTCCCGCGTAGGGGCTTTGGGGCAAACGAGCTGCTTGACAGTCTGCTAGAGCTTCTAGAGGATGAGAACCTATACGTGCTGCTGATCCTGGATGATGCAGATTCTCTGCTCGTGAAAGAGGGGTCTACACCGGTATACGCCCTAACTAGGGTATACGAGTCTAAACCGGAGATGCCTAGACGCCTCTTCCCCGTATTCGTCTTAAGGGACCCTGGGTTGATGAGGGACCTTAACCATGCAACGCTTTCCTACCTCCGAGGGTCGATCGTGAAGCTCAGAAAATACGGCCTAGACGACATGATAGAGGTTTTGGAGTACCGGGCTTCACTCGCCCTCAGAAGCGGTTCATACCTCGACAGGACGATAAGGCTTATAGCTGACATGGCCGCCCCCATGGGCGACGCCAGATACGCCATAGAACTCCTCTACAGAGCAGGTAAATACGCTGAAGCGGATGAGTCCCCCGTGATCATGCCTGAGCATGTTCGAAAAGCATACCAGAGCTTGGAGTATTATCCCGGTCTCACAGAGGCGTTGAGGTCTCTAAGCAAGCATGAGAAACTATTCCTATTAGCCGTGGCTAGATGTCTCGAAAGGGAGAGCGAGGAAGCCTATGTGACCATGGGTGAGGTCGAGGGTCTCTATAGGGTTTTATGCGAATCTTATGGAGAAAAACCTAGGGCCCATACTCAGCTCTGGAAGTATATGAGAAACCTGAGCTTTCTATCTCTTCTAACGGTTAACCCATCTGGTAGAGGACGGAGAGGTAGGACAACCTACATGGGTTTAAACGTCGCCGCCTCATATCTGAGCAAAGTACTCTCGAAGATGCTGGAGGGGGTGTGAAGGTTGGGTTTAGACCAGGAGAAGTTGAAGCTTTTGGAAGAAGTGTTCTCCTCTAGGGGGCGTGTAAGGATTCTTGCGGTCCTATGTGAATACGGCGAGCTTAACCTGTCTGAGGTAGCTAGGAAAACCGGTTTAAACAGCACATCTACCGTCAACCACCTCAGGGTTTTAACCGAGAAAGGTCTGGTGGCTGAGAGAAGGCTCGGCAGGGTTAGGATGTACCGGCTTGACTTAGGTAATCCGAGGGCAAAACTGATAACAGGTTTCCTTAGACGGTGGTTCCATATAGACCTCTGACCCGTCTATACCTACAGAGCCGGTAGGGGCTTAAGCATCGGCGGTAGTCTCCGCTTATGGATGGTCGACTCGTAGCGTCTCAGGGTCTCCGAGACCAGCTCCTCGGCTACGTTAAGCCTCTCCGCCACCTCTCTGGGTTTTAGCTTAAGCTCGAACAACCCTACCAGAACCTTGTCCAGAACCGGATAATCCGCCGGCAGCTCGTCCACTGCCCTATGGCCCGGATACAGCTGGGGGCTACTGGGTTTATAGGCTATACGCTCAGGTATTCCAAGCCACCTAGCCAGCTCCCTAACCTGGGTCTTATAGAGATGAGCTATCGGTAAAAAGTCTACAGCCCCGTCACCGTACTTGGTGAAGTATCCGATTAGAAGCTCGCTTCTATCCCCCGAGCCCGCTACAAGCCGCCTCATGAGGTTTGCATGATAATACAGTATGACCATTCTGACCCTGGCTCTGAGGTTTGCAGCCGGCATCCTATACGATGGATCCCCATGCTTATACGGTAGAGCGTTCAGGAAAGCCTTGACCATATCGTCGATAGGTATGACTCTATACTCGACGCCAAGACTCTTAGCCAGGTCCATAGCGTCTTCCACGTCTCTCTTAGGCGTGAACGATGTAGGCATCAGAAGCGCTAACACCCTACTAGCCCCTAAAGCCCTAACGCACAGAGCCGCTGTAACGCTACTGTCTACTCCCCCGCTTAAGCCTACGACGACCCCCTGAGCCCCGGCCTTATCGACCACATCCCTTATGAAGCGGCAGATCTCCTCGGTCGTCTCAGCCGGGTCTATGGAGGGGACATCCCAACTATGGGCCAAGCAACCACCCTAATCCCGATAACGTAGACGAGCTTAAAACTTTACCGTCCGCTAGAAGACAGTGTCAGGCTACGTATAGGCTACCTATTTCACGCAGCTGCTAGGCTCCTTTTTCGACCCAGCACCTCGGGCGATTGGGAGTGGCGGGCTGAACCGGTCGGTCCGAAGACCTTCCGGCTTACACCCCCACCCCATCAACGGGGTGTTCTACCCCAGCCCTCGTCCTAGGCATGAGACCCGTCGCCGGGCCTCCTACGCCTAGGAATGGCCGCCTATTTTCGGGAGGGGCTTCGGGCTTAGATGCCTTCAGCCCTTATCCCCAGCGGCGTGGCTGCCCAGCTTGCCCTACCGGACAGCTGGTACACCAGAGGCCACCCCGCCCCGTTCCTTTCGTACTGAGGACGGGCTCCCCTCAGGCGGCCAGCACCCCCAGCAGGTAGAGTCCGACCTGTCTCACGACGGTCTAAACCCATCTCGCATTCCCCTTTAATAGGCGAGCAGACTCACCCTTGGCGGCTTATGCACCGCCAGGATGGGAAGGGACGACGACGGCGTACCAAGCCGCGAGGTCGATGTGAACTCTCGCCCGCGACAAGCCAATTATTCCCGGGGTAACTTTTCTGTCACCTCCAGCCCCCACCAGTGGGGTCATGGAGGATCGCTAGGCCCGGCTTTCACCCCTGGGTCCCTTACTGTGAAGGACCCAGTCAGGCCAGCTTTTGGCCTTGCCCTCTACGGCGGGTTTCCGACCCGCCTGAGCTGGCCTTAGGGCCCCCTCGATATCTTTTCAAGGGGGCGCCGCCCCAGGCAAACTGCCCACCTGCTGCTGTCCCCGGGTTTGGCACCCAGGTTAGGGGTACAGCCGTGGAAGGGTGGTGTTTCATCGGCGCCTCCCCAGCCCCCGGAAGGGCTGGCTCAAAGGCTCCCACCTACCCTACGCATCCACAGCCATACCCCAACAACAGGCTGCAGTAAAGCTCCACGGGGACTTCTCACCCCGCTGGGGGACGGTGGACTTTTCACCACCAGGTAGCTTCACCGGGTCCCGGGTGGGGACAGCGGGGCCCTCGTTGATCCATTCATGCACGTCGGATGTCATCCGACAAGGCATTTGGCTACCTTTCTCCCGGAGCGTCCCGCCGTCTCATCTCATATTCCTCTATTATCGTGAGAACCTCGTTCAGGCTTCTACGCCTTACGGCTTTACCGCCTAAAGATGAAAGCTCATAAGATAGATGAACAAGCTGTTTAATTCCTTCATAACTATAGTGTTGCTTCTCGATAAGCCCCTTTACTATTTCGGTAAAGAGCTTCAACTGCCTATCCTTAACGATCAGCCGGCATCCATCTTCTAGAAACCGCAGTAGCTTACCGTTAAGCTCCTCTATCCACGATATACAGCCATAAGTTTTCCTGACCGGGCTTCTTAATAATCCTACCACAGCCTAAAGCTCTTCTAAGAAATTCTAGAACTTCCCTGTTTCTCTGGGTCACGCTAAACACTGGGTCTATTCTGACACCATAGCGGACATCTCTTTGAACCTTGATGCTTACTGAGAAGCTTCCATCAGCGTCTATAAAACCTGAAACATATCCTTTCGTATAATCCTCACTCAACACTACTAATGTTCATACCATCAGAACTCTCTTAAATCTATTCGACGGCGAGGCGGCTCCGTTGAGAGAGTCAGAGTTACTCCCGGCGTTTACCGGCCCTTAGCCCGGTTGGACCCGGGTTTTAGGTACCGGCACTGGCCAGGATTCAGCAGCCGTACACACCCTTTCGGGCTTGCGGCTACCTATGTTTTTTAACCGGGCGAGGACGCCGTCAACCTGTAAGACGGTATTATTTTAAGGAAAATCTTCACAGAGCTTTTCCTGTGAATTTGTAAACCATAAATTGAGCCGAACTTGTAAATTTTAGAGTGAATATTAAAATTGCTAAGTCGTCTTCCTATCTCCTGTAAGAGTTCGAGATTTCTGTTATATATAACTAGTCTATCGGTCTTAGTGCCTTCAGCGTCGAACAAGCCTGCAATAAAATACCTTACTTCATCATCGTTAAGCGTCTTTAAATATCCTAAAGGATCTCGCTTGACCTTTTTTAATCTATCAAAGAACGTTTTTGAATAAAGAGCCAATCTCCATTTCTTTAACCGATGTCTTCTATCAATAAATTGATAGAAGAACAGTTTGACGTTCATTAGCCTAAGCTTAGGTACCGCCACATATTCTAGTATATCCTTGTTTTTATCTGACTGGTCTATCCAAACCTGATAGGCGCCTTTCTTCGTCTTGTAGGTTGTGCCGTCTCCATAAAATAATCCCATGATATATGCGTCATTTCGCTGTTCACTACTCATTATCATATCTCTTAATGAAGACGAGGTCTATTTAAAATTCTTCAGCCTCATCCGGCGTCTCTACCCGTTTATTAAACAGTCGGGGCCCCCTTGTCACTGCGACCTGCAGTCCCAGCCTTCGTGGGCTAAGACCGCAGGCACCCCTTCTTCCGAAGGTACGGGGCTAATTTGCCGAATTCCCTCACCCGCGTTGACCCGACACGCCTTAGGCTTCTCACCCAGGGGCACCTGTGTCGGTTCTAGGTACGGTCGTAGGGGATCCTTCTCCCAACCCTTTTCCCTGTCCCCCGGGATCGGCTGAACCCCCCTATGCGGGAGGCTATTCCCGCCTTCACCTGGTTCTCGCCCTTACGGCACTCCCCAGGCTTCAGCGGTTAAATGGGGCGGCAACCCCACTCAGCCTACCCGGAGGCGTCAGGTTGGGAGCCTGCGTCGCCGCACGTACCCCTACGGTACCGGAATATAAACCGGTTTCCCTTTCGGCGGCGACCGGTTAAGGGCCGCCTTAGGACCGACTAACCTCCGGCTGACGAGCATTGCCGGAGAACCCTGGCCCCTGCGGCGGAGGGGATTCTCACCCCTCTTTGCTGCTACTACCACCGGGATCTACATTCGCGGCCGGTCCACCGAACCTTACGGCTCGGCTTCTACCCAGCCGCGACGCCTCCCTACCAACCCGGCGCGTGTACGCCGGGCCCAGGGGTATCGGCAGCCGGCTTAAGCCCCGTCCATTTTCGGGGCCCCCAGCCTCGGCTGGTCCGCTGTTACGCGTTGCTTAGAGGGTGGCTGCTTCTAAGCCTACCTCCCAGCTGTCTCAGGCTGGGGACTCCCTTCGCGTTAACACTTAGCCGGCATTTAGGGGCCTTAACCCCTGTCCGGGTTGTTCCCCTCGCGGCTCGGGAGCTTACCCCCCGACGCCCGTCTCCCAGGGTCTACGGAGCCTAGGGATTCGGAGTTCGAAAGGGTGGTGGGCCCTTTCGGACCCTTGCCACCCTATCGGTGCTCTACCCCCTAGGCTACCTCGCCTGAGGCTGGGCTGCGACCCATTTCGGGAGGAACCAGCTATCACCGGGCTAGATTGGCTTTTGGCCCCTAGCCCCAGGTCAGAGGAGCGAATTGCACGTCAACATCCCTTCGGGCCTCCACCGGGCTTTCGCCCGGCTTCGCCCTGCCCAGGGCTAGATCGCCCGGTTTCTGGTTATCACCCCCACGACTCCGGGCCCTTTCAGACCCCGTCCCTCACCGAGCCTCGCGGCCCGGCTGCGGACCTGTCGGTTTCCCTCCGCCTACGGGCTTTAAAGCCCTTAAGCTCGCCGTGGAGGTGAACTCCCCGGCCCGTGGTTCGAAACGGAACGTGGGACCCTGGTCCCCACCCCTCGTACAACCGTGTCGCCACGGCTTCCTTCGGGGTGGATCCACCCTTTCGGGCCCCACACGGATATCGCCGCCTGGTTTCAGGCTCTTTTCACCCCCCTTCCGGGGTGCTTTTCAGCTTTCCGTCACCGTACTAGTGCGCTATCGGTCTTGGGACGTATTTAGCCTTGGATGCTGGTTCCACCCAGATTCCCACACCAAAACCAAGGTGTGGTACTCCGGCTCAGCCAGCCCACTAACCCTGGTTACGCCTACGGGGCTATCACCCTCTATGGCGGGCCGTTCCAGGCCACTTCGGCTTCCCAGGGTGGTGGGCGTTATAGGCTGAGCCTCTACACCACATCCCCGTGGGGTTTGTCAGCCCCAGGGGTTCGGTTTGGGCTCCTCCCCTTTCCCTCGCCGGTACTCAGGGAATCCCATGATGGTTTCTTTTCCTCCCCCTACTTGGATGTTTCCGTTCGGGGGGTTCCCACTCCCCCCTCCGAGGAGGGTGGGAGCGCCATGGGCTATTAACCCATGGCAGGAGGTCCCATTCGGGGATCCCCGGATCTAAGGCTGCATGCGCCTCCCCGGGGCTTATCGCAGCTTGCCACGCCCTTCCTCGGCGCCCAAGCCGAGCCATCCACCAGGCGGCTTAGCGTGCCGGGTCTACTCGGGAACCCAGCAGCCGCCACGTGTAGGTAGCCTATACGTAGCCTCATAGCGTCCTGAAGAGAACGCTCCGCTCTTCACCCGGAAGACCAGGTCTCCCGGGCTGCATCAGGGATAGGGGGCTTGAGGAGAATAATAGGTCGGCCATACATGTCGCACACACTATCCGGAAAGGAGGTGATCCGGCCGCACGTTCCCGTACGGCCACCTTGTTACGACTTCTCCTCCCTCGCCGGGCCTAGGTTCGACGTGGACACGAGGGACCACGCCTCACCCAGACCCGACTTGGGGGGAGCGACGGGCGGTGTGTGCAAGGAGCAGGGACGTATTCACCGCGGGATGATGACCCGCGATTACTAGGGATTCCGGGTTCACGAGGGCGGGTTGCAGCCCTCGATCCCAACTGAGGCGGGGTTTGGGGATTAGCTCCCCCTTTCGGGGTCGCAACCCATTGTCCCCGCCATTGTATGCCGCGTGTGGCCCAGGGGATTCGGGGCATACTGACCTGCCGTAGCCCCCTCCTTCCTCCGCCTTATCGGCGGCAGTCCCCCTAGAGTGCCCGGAACCCTCCCGGGTTCCGGTAGCAACTAGGGGCGGGGGTCTCGCTCGTTGCCTGACTTAACAGGACACCTCACGGCACGAGCTGGCGACGGCCATGCACCTCCTCTCAGCTCGTCCGGCAAGACCTTCAATCTGGCCTTCATCCTGCTGTCTCCCCTGGTAAGGTTCCCGGCGTTGACTCCAATTAAACCGCAGCATCCACCCCTTGTGGTGCTCCCCCGCCAATTCCTTTAAGTTTCAGCCTTGCGGCCGTACTCCCCAGGCGGCGGGCTTATTTGCTTCCATTCGGCACCGGGTCAGCTCGTAGCTGCACCTAGCCCGCATCGTTTACAGCCGGGACTACCCGGGTATCTAATCCGGTTCGCTCCCCCGGCTTTCGTCCCTCACCGTCGGGCGCGTTCTAGCTGGCCGCCTTCGCCACCGGTGGTCCTCCCGGGATCTCGGGATTTCACCCCTCCCCCGGGAATACCGCCAGCCTCTCCCGCCCCCTAGCCTGGCAGTATCCCCTGCAGCCCAGCGATTGGATCGCTGGATTTAACAGGGGACTTACCAGGCCGGCTACGGACGCTTTAGGCCCAATAATCGTCCCGACCACTCGGGGAGCTGGTATTACCGCGGCGGCTGACACCAGGCTTGCCCTCCCCTTATTCCCCCAGCTGTTTAGACTGGGGAAAAGCCACCCTCAGCGGGTGGCACTCGGGGTGACCCCGTCGCGCTTACGCGCATAGCGGAGTTTTCGCGCCTGCTGCGCCCCGTAGGGCCTGGACCCTTGTCTCAGGGTCCATCTCCGGGCTCCCGCTCTCACGGCCCGTACCGGTCTTAGGCTTGGTGGGCCGTTACCCCACCAACAACCTGATCGGCCACGGTCCCATCCTTAGGCGGCTCTGGAGAGCATGGCCCCAGAGCCCTTTCGGGGAGGAACCATTCCAGGCCTCCTCCCCTATCGCGGATTATCCCCAGTTTCCCGGGGTTATCCGCGTCCTAAGGGTAGGTTGACCGTGTATTACTGAGCCGTGCGCCGCACCCTGCCATAGCCCAGGGTGCTGACTCGCATGGCTTAGTCTCACCCCGATAGCAGTCGGGTCCGGCAGGATCAACCGGAGTCGGCCGCGCAAGGCCTTATTCTCCTCAAGCCCCCTCTTCAGACCCAACTCGTCGAGGTTGGGTCCTCATGTCTATGCCCACAACAGGAGGTCGGGTGTGGTTCATCCTCGGGTGTAACCCTTCATAGTCGACACCCGACGCCACCGCCGGGTGTTGTGGGCGGAGGCCGGGAGCCTCCAGAAAGAGATGTTAGGGTTAGGGGATATAAACTTTGCTTATGAATACCTTTATCCCAGGGTAACCTCCCCCTCCAGCTCTCGCTTTAAAGCCTTAAAACTGTGCTTATGACCGAGAACTTCGAAGGGGAAGTCGAATACTCTTCTAAGCCTCGTCAAGTGCTTTGAGGAACTCCTCGACCAGTCTTTTGTCGAGGTAGTAGCCCTCAGCTAGGAACCTGTCTATGTAAGGCTTTACGCAGTCGACCAGCCCGTTTCTCTTGGCTAAGGCTAATACACCTAAGCTACCTATAATCCTAACTCCCATTCTCCTAGCGATTCTTCGGCCTTTAAGGTCATCTATCAGGAGAGGTACATCCGTTTCTAGGCTGAGGGCTATGGCCTCGGCCTCCCCAAGATCCACGGTTAGAGCAAGCGCGTTCACGAGACGTCTATCACCTACTTCGGTGATGCGTAGCCCCTCTAGTCTCTTGAAGAACTCCTCCTCCCTAACCTTTAGTTCGCTCCAGACGGCTGATGGGATAAGGATCTCCTTGAAAAGCTCGGTGAGGAGCATTATAGCTCTAGCTTTCTTAAGCACTATAAGAGGGGAGGTGTTAGAGACGATCAAGACTCTCCAGCTCTCTTCTGAGCTCCTCTGAAGACCAGTTCACAACGCTGACTCCGCGTCGACTTAGAAGCTTCATGAAGTCTTCGACGCAAACCCCAGCTATGTCAGCAGCCTGCTTGAGGGTAACCTTTCCAACCCTGTAGAGTTCCACGGCTGAGGCTACCCTAACTTCCCACTCATTAACTTCTTCAGGAACCTCTATCGAGACGACTTTTACCAACTACTCCACCACCTCTATGGTTCACAAGATCTGATATTAACCTTATCTAAACCTCGGTATTTTGAGATCAGAAATGCGTAGTCTGTTCTGCAGAAGGCTCTTCCCCCCTCTTATCACTCCGTTATCAAAGGTCGCCTAGATAAAAAGGGTTTTCCTTATTTTCGTTTACATCAGCTTCTTAAGGCTCGGAGAAGGTACATGGATTAAACCTAAATATGATCTTCAGGAAATGGAAATAAGCAACGTTTAGGCGGAAAAGCAAGGGTTAGGGGATATAAACGTCTATGGTTCAGCTTCTTCTTCACCGGAATTTTTCCTTGTACATCTGCATAGCCTTCTCTACCGTCTTCATAGCTTCTTCGCGGGTTCTCCACTCTTTAAACTTGACCCATTTACCAGGCTCCAGCCGCTTATAGGTTTCGAAGAACTCTTGAATCTCCTTTCGGATGTGCTCAGGTATATCCTCGTAGTCCTTTATATGCTCGAATCTTGGATCATCGACCGGGACGGCTACCACCTTGTCGTCTATCCCCTTTTCATCCTCCATCACTATGAGCGACACCGGTCTGACGGTCACCACGCATCCGGGGAAGGTGGGGTGGGTGGTTAGGACCACGACGTCGAGCGGGTCTTCATCCTCGTGCCAAGTCTGAGGTGCGAAGCCGTAGTCGAAGGGCCAGTAGACGGCTGAGTAAAGAACCCTATCTAGCTTGAAAACCCCCGTCTCCTTATCGTACTCGACCTTGTTCGAGCTGCCTTTGACGTTCTCTATCACTACGTTAAACTCGTACGGCGCCTTATCGCCTAGGGGGACGTCGTGAAGCATGTTCACGGTTGACACCTCCATAGAATAGGGGGTCGAGCGTGTTTATAACTTTAACCGGCTTCCAACCAGAAAAAACCATTTTTCTTAAATTTATTCCTGGTTTAAACGTTTTTCCTCAAAATAAATCAGAAAAAACCAGTTTTTTCTTGAATATTTTTGATTTAAATTGAACAATCGGGATAATGTTTAAATTTAACCTCGGGGGTTTAATTTCTCCGGTTCAAATGCTCGCTGAAAGAGTTATCAGTAGGGGGCTGAAAGCCATAGGTAGGCATATAATAGTCGAAGCCTTCGGCTGTAGCCGGGAGGTCCTAGATAACCCCATGCTCCTGAGGAAGACGCTTATGGACGCTGCTAGGAAAGCCAACATGGAGATATGCGGCGAGATATTCCACGAGTTTAACCCTCAGGGAGTTACAGGGGTCGTGGTGGTCAAGGAGTCCCACTTGTCGATACATACGTGGCCCGAGTTTGGTTACGCCTCTATAGATATCTTCACGTGCGGCAGTTATGCAGACCCTTGGAAAGCTTACGATCACATAATTAAAGCGTTAAGGCCTAAGAGCGTTCAGGTGATGGAGCTTAAGAGAGGCATCATATGGTCAGGGGGCTGAGAGGTGGGGCAACCCGTTAAACCGTCGTCTTCAAACTGGTTCATAGAGCAGCAGACGCCTAACAGCGCACACATGTACTGTATATCTAGTGTATACTATCTTGGAAAAACCAAGTTTCAGGACGTCGCCATACTAGAGCTTCCGGACCTGGGTAAGACCTTGGTTTTAGACGGCAAGGTTCAGTCTTCGATAAGGGACGAGTACATCTACCACGAGACGCTGGTTCAACCGATCATGCTCACGCATCCTAATCCTAGGAGTGTTCTCGTCATAGGCGGTGGGGAGGGTGCTACTCTCAGGGAGGTTTTGAAGCACAATACAGTGGAAGAGGCTGTTATGGTGGACCTCGACGAGGAGCTTATAGAGATTACGAAGAAGTACCTGCCTGAATTCCACCAGGGGTCTTTCGACGATAAGAGGGTTAGGCTTGTTTTCGGCGACGGTAGGAAGTTCGTCGAAGAGTGTACACCCGGTAGGTTCGACGTGGTTATATGCGACCTCACAGACCCGGCGGCCGGGAGCCCCGCGATCATGCTGTACACCCTGGAGTTCTACAGGATGGTCTATGGTATCCTTAAGGAAGACGGTATCATGGTTACTCAGGCTGAAAGCCCCTCCCACACCGGTAGAAGCTTCGCTTCGATCTACAAGACTATCGGGGAGGTCTTTCCCATAACCCGCGCCTACACGCTGTACATACAGTCGTTCGACGCAGAGTGGGGCTTCGTGTTGGGGTCTAAGCGGTTCGACCCGCTCGATTTAACCGAGGAAGAAGAGGCCAGACGCATAGAGGCTAGGAGGGTCAACCTGAGGTTCTACGAGCCTAGGATCAAGCGGAGGCTCTTCACCCTGCCTAGGAACATTCTAGAGCTGATGGATAGAGGCGTGGTCTCTACCGATTCGAACCCTGTCTACGAGCCTGTGTGACGCTATATTATATACGTCGTCTCCTCCCCGGTCCATATCAGGGCTTCGGGGTTTTCCCTATCGTATCCAAGCCACTCGAAGTTTACCATACCCGTCTCCGCTATCTTCTCTAGAAGCCTGAGGATAACCGGGTGTAGCCTCTCCGGTTTAAGCCTGAACGTGTAGGCTCCTCTGCTTAAGGCGCCCAGAAAGAGAAGCAGCCCAGATAAGGTGTTGACCTTCTCCGGGTTTACGTTCTTGACGGTCGTGAACACGGCTTTCTTAGCTGTCTTCGAAAGCTCCATGAAGCACGATACACACTCGCAGCTCCTCGAGATCTCCTCTAAGGTCGACGTGGGGGGAGTCCTCAGGTCCCACCCGCCTTTGATAAGAGTCTCCTCATACCACTCCCTTAGGCTTAGGCTTCTCCCCGTTATCGACAGGGCTAGCTCGGCGACCTCGGCGTCGTTGGTTATGAAGGATATCTCCCCTTCCCTTATGGATTTGAGGATCACCACCCCTACGGTCACCCTCTTGCTCGAAAGCCTGTACTGAGCCCACCAGACGGTCGCCGCTAGGCTTCTGAGAACTACGCTCGACGGGGTGTCCCGTGGGAACTTGAAGGTGAAGTGGGGGAGCCTGAGTCTAGCCAACCTATCCCCCGATACCAGGAGGGTAGCCGTTCATATAAAGCTTAGCCTCCTTCCAAGGCTTAGACGAACCCGTAGGTTTTCATAGCCCTCCAGAACCTGTCTCCTACGTGATGTATGTTTTTAAATCCTCTACCCCTCTCTAGGGTCGAGGCTTCCTCAGACGATACCAGGCTACGCGCTATAGCCAGCGTTCTACCGTGTCTCTCATCCACCACGGCGACTATGTCTCCCTCCTCGAAGACCCCCTCGACCTTCACCACACCCGGTAGCATGACGTCTGCACCGTTGGCTATGTGGGGGACGGCTCCCATGTCGACCACGACCTTCGGAAGGCTCACAAGCCCCCTCTCGACGCAGAGTATCGACGGATATATGTCGTCGCCGACCCTCACGAGTATCGGTACACCGTCTACGACGTATACTTCGCGGTCCTTGTCGACCCTCAAAGCCTCCCACGATGCTTTACGGCTAAGCCTCACGCCGAAACGCTGCTCGACCTCCTTCACTACGCTCTTTATACTCCTCACGTTTAGACGGTACCTGTAGGGTTTAGACATGACCCTCCCTCTAGGAGACCTTGACCAGCTTATACTCCTGAGAGCCTAACCCCATCTTCTCAGAAGCCTTAAGCATGAACTCCCAGTCTATATCCGGATATATTAATCTGAACTTGTCGGAGCCTGGCTCTACGGCGCCTACCTCGTAAGCCTGAGAGCCTGGTATGGCCGGGGCTTTGTTTACCAGGTCTATGGACGCCTTATCGATGGCCACCGGGTCCATCGACGCGAGTATGCCGATATCCGGGACTATCGGTAGGTCTGACCAGCCTCGTTGACGATGCTCGCAGTCGCACCTCCAATCCACCTCTATCAGAAAGTTCAGGCTGAAGACTTTGTCGAAGCCTAGGGTCTTCAGGACCGCGTAAGCCGCGTCGACTACCCGCAGCTGAACCTCCTTAGGGTCCCTGTGTCTGGTGGATTTCAAAGCCTTCCTGGGGCAGACGGATTGACAGGCCTTACACCCGTAGCATAGGTTCCAGTCTACCTTAGCCTTTCCTCCGCGTAGCGTGATGGCGCCTGTGGGGCATGCGTCGACGCACTCGCCGCATCCGTCGCATAGAGCCTCGTCTACGGTGGGCTTGTTCTCGAAGTGTATATAATACTTCGTCTCCTTGCATACGCATCCTGCCCCGTAGTTCTTTATCGCCCCACCGAACCCGGTGATCTCGTGTCCTTTAAAGTGGGCTAAGCCGACCATGAAGTCGAAATCCATAAGCCTACGTGGAACCGAGACCTCCTTGAGCCTAAACCCGTCCACGTCGATTTTAACACAGTCTAGACCCCGCTCACCGTCCATTATGAGGATCTCCGCGTCCACCGTCTCCTCCGTGAACCCGTGCGAGACGGCGATCTTGAGATACTTCTCAGCCGTCCCCCTGGGGTCCAGCAGCCCTAGCCCCGTGGTTTCGACGACGGTCGGCTCCGCACCGAGGCTTCGGAGGTATTCGACGACCGTTCTAACATAGAAGGGTCTGAGGTAGCGGGTGGTGAGCGGGGCTCCCATGTGGGTCTTAACAGCGACCCTATCCCCCTTACCCACCATCCCGGGTAGACCAGCCCTATCCATAAGCCTCACAAGCTTCCTGACGAGGCTCTCGTCGCTGCTTCTAGACCTCGCGTCGACCATGAAAACCTCAGACAAGACCGACCGTCTCAGAGATACCCCGGCGGAAACTTAAGTCTTTTCGCATGCGACCCCCTCCCTCTATAGTTTTTCCATGATAAATTACCCCCGGTAATGGAGTATGCAGGTTCGGGTTAAACTCTCCCAATATTTTTCTCCTATCGAAAAAGCCGAGACGCCTTCTTACCTCTTCAGATACAGAGAAGACTAGGGGGTATTAGGATGGGAATCTTGGTTCTTCGAAATCCCTTTGGACGCCGTATTTCTCCCAGTGTACCTTGCTTTTTAGAGGCTGCCTACCCCGCGTGGGTTTTTCCGCCGGATAGCCGAGGGAGACCATGCATAGAACCCTGAGTCGGCCGGGTATGCCTAGAATCCTCTTTATAGGCTCCTCGTACTCCGTACCCGCCACACCCATCCAGCACGAGCCTAATCCCTGAGCATAGGCCGCTAGGAGCATGTTCTCGACCGCCGCGCCTAGGTCTTCACGCCAGAAGCTCGAGAGACCGGGGTCTCCCACGACGGCTATGGCCACAGGGGCCTCGGCCATAAACCTACCCCACCTATGAACCTCCGCCAGCCTCCTCCTGGTTTCAGGGTCCCTAACTACTACGAAGCTCCAGGGCTGAGAGTTATGCGCCGAGGGAGCCCAATGGGCCGCGTAGAGACATCGAAGAACCTTCTCCTCCTCCACAGGCTTATCGAGATACCTCCTCACACTACGCCTACCCCTTATAGCCTCGAACAAATCCATAC
>LUCB01000007.1:0-35229 GCA_001593865.1 Candidatus Bathyarchaeota archaeon B24 | reverse complement strand
AATATAGCATTTAAAAGAACTAGAAGCTCTTCTAACCAGCGTCGGGCTTAATATAGTCGATGTCTTCGGTTCTCCTAAAAAGGAGATGTCTTACAAAACACGCTCAAGAAGAATACTCATAATAAGTAGAAAAAAGCTATGACAATTTTCACCAAAAACTTACCTTTTTTGGAAACGCTTTAACTTTCCTAATTCAGCATTGTTCTATGGATCTTAGAGTACAAAAATACTTGCAGTACCATGTTTTGAATTTATTTTTAACGGTTCCTCGTTGAGATCAGTAAAACGGCTATGATGAGTGCTGCGTCAAAGCATTCGCCCTTTAATATCCTCTGAAGCAATAGATTAAGGTCCATGAGCTCGACCTCTACTATTTCATGCGAGTCGAAGTTATCGATTCTCTTTACGTTTTTAGCTAAAAATATCTCTACGACCGCTTGACTACCCGGGCCACGGCTGAATCTACCGATCAATTCAAGGCTTTCAGCGGTATAGCCGGTCTCCTCCTTCAACTCTCTGAGAGCTGCCTGTGAAGGTGTTTCACCCTCTTCTATGGCCCCGCCAGGTAGCTCATACACGACCTTCCGGAGCGGGTGCCTATATTGCCTCGTCAAGATGAGTTTACCCTCCTCTGTGAAAGCCGCCACGGCAACGGTGCCTCTGCTCTTAAAGTAGACGTATTCCCAGGTCGAGCCGTCAGCAAATTCCAAGATATCCTTTATGATGACCAAACCGTGCTTGTCGTAAATGGGCTTAGATTCCAGAACCCTCACTATGTTAAACTCACGGTCCAAATCTCCTACCATCGTTAAACTAGTCAGAGACCTATATTACATTATTCTAACGACTGAGATACCGAAGGAAGGTTAGTTGATGTCGAGGGGATTTGGAGATTTATGTTAATGGAGATAAAGACTTTTAACGCCTTCTTTAACGGCTATCTCATGCAATCGTCTGTCTCCTGTGTACATTAAATCTGCTTTTACGTATTTCGCAGAAACTATTTGCAACGCATCGGCCTCATATATATGATATTTCTCGATAATAGACCATGACCGTATAAGTAGCCTTGTTTTAACAGGCACGATTTTCAACAATTTTAGCCTCAATAATCTTACGACCTCGCCTATGAATTGATAACGAGCCCTTTCATACTCCTCTTCGCTTAACCATCCCTTCCTAAGATATTTGGCGAAAACGCCGAAGACTTCACCGATGTTCCATGCTGAAAGCGCTAGAACGCTCTCTCCGCTCAGCACCTTGTGGTATAGTCGTCCTATCACCTCGCTTCCCGCTTCAAGTATGTAACGTTTAACTATGGCGCTTGAATCGAGATACGCCACAGTCATATCCTTGAATCCCTCAGTTCTCTAACAGCTTTTCCGGAATCTGTAGGAACTCTCGGTTTTATAGGCGTAACAGTTAATGGGAGCGCCTCTCTGCATGCTAACAGTTTCTCGAAGGCCTCCATAACCAAGACTTCCCCGATCTCCTCTTCGATAGCTTCTTCAACGGCATGGCTAAGCATCTTTAAACCCTTCTCGCTACCAACCTTAGACCTAAATTCCTCCCAAACCTTCCTGTCGACCACTATGCTGGTTTTAATCTTATCGCTCATACCGTATACCCTATATAAGGTATAGAGTAAATAAAGCTTCCTCATCTCCAACCCGATAATAACTCAGTAAAACTTACGACACATCGACGACCTCAAGGATTTCAGAGAGATTTCCACCGGAAATTTTTTGTTTATAAATAGATGAACAAAATTGTACATCAACGTGCTTAAAAGACTTAACCGGAGCTTGGCTAAACGCTCCTACAAGGCTCCCGGCTTATTTTTAAAAATATGCTCCGGGCGGGATTTGAACCCGCGACCTCCGGCTCGAAAGGCCGGAATACTTGACCAGGCTATACGACCGGAGCTTCTGCTCGAGGCGTTTGATCGATTTAGGCATTTAAAAAGTTTAACGTCGTTTACGGCTGGTTTAGGCCCTCTTCCGGGCTCGGTGAAATAAATGGGTCTGGGGTTGTTTTGGGTTTGCTAGGCTTCTATGAGGGTTTCTGTGCTTCTGACTCCGTCGAGCTGGTTTATCACGGCCGATATCTCGGCTATGTCTTCGTTGCTGGCTCCCTCGACGAGGCATACGATGTCGAACCTTCCGTAGGTCGGGTAGACCTTTACCACGCCTTTAACCTCTTTAAGCTCCTCTAGGACCTTCACGAGCCGTAGAGGGACGACTTTTATGAGTATGCAGGCGTTCACCATGGCTTCACACCCTCCATCTCGACCAGGGTCTCCGTGAAGGCCACGCCTCCGAGCCTACCGATCCGTCTGACTAGGGCCGCCAGGGCCTTTGGGTCTTCGAACTCCACGTCGGCTACCACGTCGAACCTGCCTAGGACCGGGAATACACGCACCACACCCTTAAGCTTCTTAACGGCCTCGCATACATCCTTGTATCGCCCGCTCGACGTCCTTATGAGTATACACGCAGACGGCATATCTCCACCTTTAGAATAATGGCTTGAAGTATTATATCAAACTTCCCTAACCCACCCGTGGGGTCGGGTATGTCCTTTTAAACCTATCCAAAATCCTTAAGTAAAGTTCGCGTATCATAGTTGGATGCAGAGACTTGATAGACGCCGGAAGCATACTGATCTTAGTTTCCTCCACGATCTTCCTCTCCTATGTCAGTGGCATCTTCTATTCGAAGACGAAGATCCCGGATATCATATGGGTCCTCGGCCTCGGCATACTCCTAGGCCCGGTCCTCGGGTTTTTCAAGAAGGAGAGCTTCCTCGCCCTCTCCCCTCTGATGAGCGTGGTCGCCCTCTGCATAATACTCTTCGACACAGGCATCAACATGGACCTCGTAGTCCTAGTCAGGAGCATGGTTAAGTCCATCGGACTCTTCCTAGCCACGTTCGTCTGCAACATCCTCCTAATCGGCCTCTACCTGATAGTGGTCATGCCTGAGGACTTCAACCTCCTTCAAGCCATGCTCTTAGGGGCGATGACGGGTGGGACGAGCACGGTAGCCATATACGCGATCATCGACGGTATAGAAAAGCTCATGCCCAAGGTCGAGAGCATCCGGGCGATACTTCTGATGGAATCTATAATCTCAGACCCTGTGTGCATAATCGTCTCGATCGCGTTCATACGTGTGATCAAAGGTTTGGAGCTTTCAATCTTTGAAAGCCTAGCAGGTATCGTTTACATATTAATCCTCTCCTTCCTCTTCGGCTTCACCGTGGGTCTCATATGGATTCTATCGCTCAGAAAGCTTAGGGAGCGTCGTTTCAACTACATTTTAACCGTAGCAGCGATCTTCCCTATCTACTTCATGGCTGAACAGTATATAGGCGAAGGAGGCGGAGCGGTAGCCGTCATGGCATTCGGCCTAGCCATGGCGAACTTCAAGTATATAATGGAGAGGTTTGGCCTAGCCGGAGACGTATCCGTCGTCATACTGAGCTTGGATAAGGACCGCATCAGACAGTTTCACGAGGAGATAACGTTCTTCATAAAATCCTTCTTCTTCGTCTACATAGGGTTGATAGTCGAGCTGTCGGCTAAATACATGCTCGTCGGGCTGGGCATAGTCGCCCTCTCAGCCGTCCTAAGATACGGGGTCGCCACGGCTGTAGGCCGCTTTCTCAAATTCTCGAAAGAAGAGCTCATCCTATCCAGGTTTATATTCGCCAACGGTCTCCCAGCCCTGGTTATGTCGCAGCTTCCAATGATCTTCGACCCGGCTAGACAGTTCTTCCCCCACCCCGAGATATACCCGAACCTCTGCATGCCCGTCGTCCTAGGAACCGTGCTATACGGTGCTTTAGTCGGCCCTCTAGTCGCTAAAAGAAGGCTTATGAAGCATGAGGCAGAGGGTGTGGGCTTAAGCCCTACGGATACACCCACAGGCTCCCAGGCTTAAGCAGGCTTCGGAGAACCCCATCGTCTATGTCGTTTTTATCCTTATTTAAAGGAAGATGTATAGGGAAGGGTCGTTCACATGTTCCAACGTTTCTCGGCGAAGTAAAAAACTTATATAACAGACCCTGGCGTGAACTAGAAACCGTAGGCTATGGTTATGCAAGTTTCAGAATACGAGGAGCCCCCTACTTTAGAGGAGCTCATGAGATGGCTTGAGAAGCTGGAGGAGAAGGTCAGGGCGTACAGAGAGTTTAGGTTGAAGAAGCTCAGCGAGGAGAGGGCGAGGCTTGAGTCCCTCACCGCGCCGAGAAGCGACCTAGATACGTATCTGGAGAGCGTCGTGGGTCCTAAAGGTCGGGTTCACCCCTGCTACGGCGGGTTCGCGATCGAGGTCTTCAAGCCTGAAGAGTTCCCATGGTGCGTGGTCATACTGACCCTCATAAACAACGGGTTCGAAGTGGTCTTCAGCAGAAGAGGGAACACCCCGGTCATCATAGGTAAGCCGTCGATATAAACCGGCGCATACACTCTGGTGTAATTTTTCGGATACAGCGGTTAAAATCTGTCTAAGAAATTAATACAAATCCTAAGTCGTTTGCAACGTCTCACTTAGCCCTGTCTAGGTGGGAGCGTTTTTTAAGGGAGAAGCGTTTCGCAACCTCCTCCAGCTCGCTTCGGCTGAGGTAGTGCTTCTCCTCCCTAGCCCTCCTCCTTATCCAAGAAAGGATCTCCCGAACCTCACGCGGGTCGTCCGGCAGCTTATAACCGAGTTCATGGTTTAAGACGTGGGTCAACCCGGCCTTCCCAGAGCTATCCCCTAGGACGAGTTTCCAAGTTTCACCTAGAAGCTCAGGCGGGTAAGGCTCGTAGACCTGCCGGTCCTTAAGCAGCCCATCCTGGTGGATCCCAGACTCTACGCTGAATATCTCCGAGCCGGATACAGGCTTGTTGCGGCTTAACGGAGTCCGCGCCGCCTGGGCTACGAATCTACACGCCTCCCTCAAAGGCCTTAGGTCGAACCTATCTACACCGAGCCGAACCTTTAACGTCAGTAGAACCTCCTCGAGCGCCGCGTTACCGGCTCTCTCACCTATGCCGTTCCACGTGGCGGAGACCCACTCAGCCCCGGCCATGATAGCCGACACCGTGTTACCCACAGCCATCCCGAAATCGTTGTGGTAGTGCGTCTCTATGGGCTTATCCGTCAACCTCTTTAGGAGCCGCATCCTCTCATACGCCACAGGGGGTAGAAGGACGCTTAAGGTGTCGCAGTCCCTAAACTTGTCACCGTTCACCTTCTCGAAGGCCTCGGCTATATGCTCGACACGCGTCCGGGTCGAGTCTTCGAGGTGAACAGACACCTTAACCCCGTGGCTGTGCAGGTAATCCACGGTCTCAGAAAGCCTAGCCAGGACATCCTCCCTATTCAAACCCCTGAACTTACGCTTCAGATGTATATCTGAGACCCCCATAGACACGGCTATCCAGCCAGGCTCCTCGTTCAAAGCCATGTCCAAGTCTCCACGCCTAAGCCTACACCATACCAAGGTCTTAGAGGACAACCCCCTCCTCCTAAGCTCCCTGAGAAGCCGCAGCTCATACTCGGAATAAGGCGCGAAGACCTCGATCAAGTCGACCCCAACCTTAAGGTCGTACTCGACTATCTTCAAAGCCTCCTCGACCGTGAAGGCGACGCCTGGAGCCTGCTCCCCCTCCCTAAGAGTGGAATCCACCATCTTAATGTCCGACACCATACCTCGACACATAGTTTTCTTAAGCTCTCCTAATTTAAACACGAACAATTCTAACTGATCCGCAATAATTTAAACCTTTTCTTTAAAACTCCTCATTCAAAAACCTCCTCTCGACGAGCACGGTCCTAAAAGGCAGGCTGATAATAGTGGTAAGGTTCTTCGTACCATTCTAGCCGGATAATCCCATGTTTTTGTATTTACCTATCTCGACGATTTATCGTAAGATTCACCGTTTTACACTGCTCCAGACTTCTGGGTTTAGGAGCCATCTAGGCTTACCGCCTTTGAAGAACGTTTCGAGGGCTTCTAGAACCATCTCGTCCGTCCGTCTTATGGCCTCGTGAGTGTAGGAGGCTATGTGCGGCGTTAAGACGACGTTGTCCATCCCCCTCAGCGGGTGCCCCGCCGGGAGCGGCTCCTCCTCGTAGACGTCTAGGGCGGCTCCGGCTATCCACCTCTCCCTTAAAGCCTTCACAAGCGCCTGTTCGTCTATCAATGCGCCTCTAGCCGTGTTCACGAGATACGCGGTGGGTTTCATACGTCTAAGCTCCTCCTCGCCTATCATATGCCTGGTTTCCCTCGTCAAAGCCGCGTGTATGGTTACGATATCCGAGTCCTCTAGAAGCTCTTCGAGGCTTACGAGGGATACCCCCAGCTCCTCGGCCCGGCTCCTGTCGACGTAGGGGTCGTAAGCTATCACACGCATCCCGAAGGCCTTAGCCCTCGCGGCGACCCTGCTTCCTATGTTCCCCAACCCTATCACACCGAGGGTCTTACCCTTAACCTCGCACCCGACGAACCGGATCCTATCCCATCCACCGCTCTTCATAAGCCTATGCGCTTCGGCTATACGTTTCGTGAGCGAGAGTATGAGACCTATCGTATGCTCCGCCACGCTGTCGGCGTTGACGCTCGGCGTGTAGGTCACCGCTATCCCCTTCTCCGTGGCCGCCTCGACGTCGACGTTATCCACGCCGACGCCGTGTCTCGCTATTATACGGACCCTAACGTCCCCGGATAGGGCCTCCCTGGTCACGGGGTCTGTGCCTAACACTATGCCATCGTACTCGGCCACGACCCTCTTAAGCTGCTGGACGCTGTGCTTGCCGCGTTTAACCGTGACGTCCGCTATACGGTTTAACCGCTCGAATATGTCTGGGCCTGAGGTTCCGAAGGAGCCGGACGTGACATAAACCCTAGGCTTACCCCTCAAACGTCTCCTCCTCTCTGTCAAGCCTATCGATAACCTAAATTATGCTCAGTCTCTAAAAACATTAACCTTTGAGGCGAACCGGGTTAAGTTCAAGCTGATCTTAACCTTTAAATAATGAGCCGATGTAGAACGTTAATGTGCGGTTTATTGGATAAGGTCGGTCATTCGCGTTTTCGCGAATTTAAGGGTATAAGCCTAACTCTCGCGACCATAATAATTTTAGCGGTCGTCATAACGATCACGTTGGCCTTCTCATACTGGGTCGGTGGGTTGACCCAGGTTTTCCTAGGCTTCGAGAGGGTGGAGGTTTCGCACGTCGAGGTCGTATACGACCCGGACGGCTGGTCCGGCTCGGGTTTCGCGGCGTCTGGAGAAGGGTGGAACGTGTCGATAGGGCTTGTGAACAAGGGGGTATGGGACTCGACGTTCACAGACTTTTTGGTAAACGGAAAGCCGATGGAGGTGTACTCGGGAGACGTGGTCTTGATAGACCCTGAGGGGAACTGCTACACGTCTTCGAGAGACCTCTCGATAAGGCTGAAGGCCGGTACGTCTACGACGCTGACCGTGTGGATCAAGGCCGGGGGGTTTAGGCACGGCCAGGTCGTATCCATAACCCTCCAGACGGCTAGGGGTGGAAGCTTCCAGAGAGATGTGATGCTCACTTAAACGTTATGTTCCTCCGGCCGTAGTCGTGTATATTCGCAGGATCTAGATCAAAGTTTATATACCGCAGAGCGTCAGAATTTCTTTTGTCAAGGTGGCATATTGGGTCTAAAGAACTTTTCTCTGGTAGGTAAGATATACGGCCTCTTCCCATGGGCTTCTAAGATAGTATTGGGTATTTTCAGGAACCTACCTGAGATACTTAAAGAGGCTGATATAAACATATACCCCGAGGCTTACGCGGCTACGGTGGGCTTTCTAACAGTTATAGGTTTAATCATAAGCATAGGCGGGATCCCGCTTACGATAATATCCATATACGCGCCGCATCTTCTCGGCTTCCTGAGTCAGATACCCTATTACAGCTATCTCGCGCTTTTCCTGCTTCCCGGCCTGATCCTGCTCCTAGGGGTCGCGATCCCGAAGATCAAGGCATTAAACCGGGCCTCGATCCTGGAGACCGAGGTTCCGTTCCTAGCCGCGTATGTCAGCGTCATGGCCACGGGGGGTATAAGCCCCTACGCTAGCATCCTGAGGGTTAAGGAGTATCCCCTGCTTCCCACGTTGGCTAAGGCGGCTAAGCGTATAGAGCTTAAGGTCCGCGGCCTGGGTCTAGACCCGATCTCTGCCATAGAGGAGTCTGCCAAAACCATGCCTTCGCAGGAGTACCGGGAGCTTCTACTCGGCTACGCTTCGACCCTGAGGGCCGGAGGCGATGTGGTCCACTACCTGCTCACGAAGACCGAGCAGATATTCAGGGATAGGCTTATGAGGCTTAGGATACTCGGCGAGCGGATGGCCGGTATGATGGAGGTCTACGTCACCCTGGCGGTTCTCCTGGCGTTGGGCTTCTACTCGATATTCATAGTCTCGATATCGATGGCTCAGTATCTCCCCTCGCCTATAGGTATGGAGCAGTTCGTCGTGTTCGCCTACGTGTTTCTGCCGACGATCTCGATCGTGTTCCTGTATATGATCGACCTGCTCCAGCCTAAGTATCCGGAGGTTAGGATGAACCCGACGTATAAGCTGTACTTCGCCGCCATACCGTTTATGGTCTTTCTGACCGTAGGCTTCTACCTTACTTTCGAGCTTCCGATGCTGGCTAGTATAACGCCGTTCGACTATATGAAGAGCTTCGTCCTCTACGTGACCTACGACCTCATGGGTTTGGAGCCTGGCTTCGAAACCCCTGTCGGTTTGATGCTCGCCCTAGTGATCCCCACGGTCCCGGCAGCCGTGTACGAGAAGATAAGGGCTAAACACGAGGCTGAGATCGAGCGGGGCGTCATAGATTTCATAAGGGACCTCGTCGAGATACGTAAGACCGGTATGAGCCCTGAGGGCTGTATAATAAACCTCGCCAAGAGGGACTACGGCAGGTTCTCCGAGCATCTACGGATTATAAGCAACCAGGTCGGTTGGGGTATACCGTTGAAGAAGGTCTCTGAGCGGTTTAAACAACGCGTACGGAGCTGGCTTGCGAACACGATGATTTTCCTGCTCGTCGACGCCATCGAGGTCGGAGGCGGCTCCCCCCAAACCCTCGAGACGCTGGCTAGGTTCGGCGAGATGACCGAGAGCGTCGAGAAGGAGAAGGCTATGAGGCTCCGCCCGCTCCTACTCGTGCCCTACATAGGGGCTCTGACCTTCATAGTCTCGACCATAGTCCTGTTGGGGTTCATGAGGGCTACCTTGGCGCTCGCGAACATGCCGCTGGCTTTTCAGCAGTTCACGAAGATGCTTCTGACGCCTATGGTTTTCCACATATACCTGACGGGTCTGGTTTCGGGTAAGATAAGTAGCGGTAGGGTCTCCGCGGGTTTCCTGCACACGGTCGTTCTAAGCATATGCGCCCTGATAGCGATCGCCATATCGCCGCTCATATCGCTGCCTTTAACCCTCGCACCTATGTAACCGTGGGATGCGTATATGAGCCCGGAGAACCACAAATCTTATCTACCAGCCGTTTTTCATATAACTACAGAGAGATTAAGGACTATGTCTAGAAAATTAGATGTTAAAGGTATGTCTCCTGTGATAACGACTATTATACTTGCAAGTACCATATTAGCCTGCGTTCTGACGGCATACATGCAGATGACAGGGGTTCTAATGGCTCAGAGCCAGCACCTAGAGTTTCAACAGGCTAGACGCGTACTCACATCTCTAGCCGACATCATAGAGAACAGCATATACACGCCCGGCTCCTCCGGGTACGTCAAGTTCGAGTACACGTCCACAAGACCAAACCTCATAAGAACAGGCTTAACCATGACCCTCCAGATAGTTAACCTCCAAGATCCCGATGACAACCTCACACTTACCATACCGATCAACATAGTCGAGATGGTAGGCGGCTTCCTCGTTAACACTCACTATGAAGTGCTTCTGGGGAACTCAAGCATTCTCGCCACAAGCCCACTCGATAGGCTTGCGAGGGTTCAGGCCATACAATCGAACGGTCCTAAGATGGTGCTAGACTTCGCCAAGTTTAAGGTCGTCTACACAGGTAGGGCGTATCTGTATGAGGATGGAGGCTATAATGAGTACAACGTCATAGAGGTGTCGGTTGTCAAGGTATCTTTCGGTCAAGTCCGTGGGGTCGAGAGCTTGGTAGCTAAAAACCTCGGTGTAGACTCAAGCTACTCGACGCGTTTCTCTAGCGGAACGTTGCAGATACGGGTCGACGGCTACGAGATAGTGGCCGACGACTATAGCGTTAGTAGGTCTGAGAGTATAACCTCGGATGTCTTCCAAGGCTTCGACCCAAGTCTTCCGACGATAATTTACGTCTACGTTTTCCAGGTCGAGATATCGATGGAGGGTCTCTAGCCTTGCCAGCCGAGCCTCTCTCCCATCTCATGCACACTTTGACCATATTCATAGTGTTCGTATCCATCTTGGCGGTCTTCCAAGCCTACACGTTATACTCGTATACAGACGCCTTGAAGCATCAGCTGGCCGATATAGAGGGCTACGTAAGCTCTGTGGCTACGGACCTCGTGATCCTAGCGACTAGGTCGAAGTTCGAAGATATAACCTTGACTAAAACCTTGAACCTACCAGAGAGCGTAGGGACGTATGGATATACTGTGAAGCTGGAAAATAGAGGTGAAGATTGTGTCTTGGTCATATACCTGGATGCTAGGCCGAGCGTTAAGGTCGAGTCTATACTTCCTGTGAAGAACGTCACCTGCAGTGGCGTCGTATATAGCGGCTCTCGGAATCCTCGCATCTGCTGTAGCCGTGTGTTGAACGCCGATGGCTCGTATAATATGACTCTGAGGTTGGAGGGGTGACCGGGCTTTGCATGTCTCGATAGAGTACATGTTTCTCGGGCTTTTCGTGGTCCTCGCCGTGACCCTATCGTTCTCGAACATGGCTATGGTCAACATACTACCCAGCCGGGAGATCGAGCAGAGCCAGCTCAGGGTTAAGGCGGAGTCCATACTAGACTTCATACTTCTATCCGCGGGTAACCCCCCAGACTGGGACGAGTCTGTTGTTCCAGAGGTTTTCGGCCTCGCTCCGGCAAACTCCTCTGACCCCTATGTGCTTGACATCGGTAAGGTATACGCCCTTCTTAACTCCACGTTTCAGAGGGAGATCCCCAGGCTCCTTGGGGTCCAAGACGAGTATGGTTTCTACCTTAAGATCGTGCCGCTCTACCTAGTAGATATCAACGAGACTGGGTCTAACAGGTTCGTCGTAGCCGTGAGGTCTTTCAGAGGTTTTCCGCTTCCGAGCGCCAACGTAACCGGCTACTACGGCGATGTGAACGAGACGCTGAGCGAAGAACAGATCGTTAGGACCGTTACGAACGCTAGCGGGGTAGCGGTTTTAGACTATGGACCCAGCGTATCAGGTGACATCCTGATAGTGGTGGTTTCAGTATCAGGTGTCTCGGTTACCGAGGTTTACACCCATGACGAGGGTTACGTGAATTCTAAGGTCGAGGGGACTCGTATAGTCGAGTCTGATTATCCGCCCATAAACTCTACGATATCGGTTTTGTATGGTGGTGTTCTGGTCGACGGTTATCTTAACGTCGGTATGGCGTCGAAGGTCACGTTATTCAGATATGTTAAAATCGAGAACTCCGTTTACTATGTCGAGTTTACCATGTGGAGGTTGAAAGATTGAGCCGTACACGTCTTAAGAAGGGTCAGGCACGTATAATAGAGGCCCTGATAACCCTAGTCATGATCATAACGGTTCAGCTTCTGCTCGCAAACTTCTACCAGGGTCTGAAGGTGGAGGAGCCCAGCCCTCTAAGGCAGTATGCCTACGAGGTCTCAGAACTCCTGAGAAACCGAGAGATAGGCGAGATGATAATATCGGGGACGCCTGACTGGGAGATGCAGCTTAAAACCCTAGTCTCGACACTCCTACCACCCGGAATATACTACAACGTAACAGTCATAAGCGGCACCACAGGCGCAATCCTAAACACCCAGCCCATATCAAACCTAGGAGACATAACCCAAGAAGAGTTCTCCGAATACCTTACCGTTAAACAATCCTACACGGTCTCCATACCTATACAGATAAGCCGAGAGGTCAGAAGACCTGTTTATGTCGTGCTGGTTGTCGATAAGTCAGGAAGCATGGATGAGTATATGCAGGGTAGGATGAAGATAGACTGGCTTAAAGACGCCTTACAGGAGTTTTTATCTTACGACGGCTTTAATATGACCGTAGACAGAATAGCCCTCGTGTCGTTCTCAGACAACGCATGGAACGGAACTAATTACGGTGGAAGATTTGGTTATCCGCTTACAGACGATGTAGACGCTGTTAAAGCTAAAGTTAATACATTAACGCCATATGGCGGAACCTATGGAGGACTAGGATTGCTATATGCAACTATGCAATTAAACGGGACATGGCTATCTCCATATAACCCAGACCCCTACAATGAAGACGCTGTTAAAATTATAATATTCATGACAGATGGTATGGTGAACATAAAGCCTAAAGACGAGTCTAAGCCTTGGGACCCAGATGCGGGAGATGGAAAGAATATAATCTATTGCGACCACGATGACGAAGGTAATTATCCGCTCTACTACGTCAGGTATTACGATTCCGATGGCTATGCTATTTGGGGCTGGTATACACCTGGTCCAGGTGAAAGCCTATATTATGGTGGACGAGGCTATGCTCTTAAAATCGGTAAGCAGGCTGCTAGACAAGGCATCAAGATCTATACGATAGGTTTCGGTACTGAGGAAACGTGGTTCGATCCCGTCTTCTTAACTAAGCTTGCTACGGAACGCTACTATTACGCAGCCTCCGGCTCAAGGCTTATCGAAATCTACCGCGATATCGCCGAGGAGATCACTGCTCAGTATGAGGTTCAGACTGAGGTGTTGATCATTCAGATTACGCTTGCGAGGGCTTAGGGTTGAGGAGGGCTAGAAAGGGTCAGTTCATAATTTTGGGCGCCTTGATAATAGTCATATCTCTGCTCTTCGTGATGGCCGCGTATAGCTTTGCGACCATATACCGTGTCAAGCTCGTTAAGGAGGATTTCAGGGCTGTCGTCTTCAAGATATCTTCGGACCTACGTATGGCGCTTGAAGCCTCGACGGCCGAAGCCTCTAAGCGATGGAGGTATGGGTATGTAGACTACGAGCAATATGGTAACGACCTCCTTATGAAGTGGGTTCGAGCCCTCGTCGAGGAGTATTCTGGGTTAGGCTTGAAGTTGAACCTAACCTTCCCGGTCAATTTCGAGCTTAAGGAGCTAATGTATCAGGGATATGCGTCTGCGAGCGTCTCTATGAGCCTAAACCTCACGAGACACGGTCTTTACGGCTGGAAAGATATGATGTCCGTGGAAGACGACCTATGGGTGAACAGTAGCTCGGTAAGGAGAACAGGCGACCAGGTGCTTTTTAACTTCACACTCCTCAAGGAGGACGGAGAACCTGTCGCCGGATTGACGACCGAGCATATCACGGTATACATGCGTGAGGAGCAAGCCTTCAGAAGGTACATAGACCCTTCAAATATAACGCTAACCTACCTAGGCAACGGAGAATACTCTGTAAGCATAAACACAGGAACTTATGACCTAATACTCTACAACTTAGATGTGCTTAAGCTCATTGTCGAAGACTATCCAGATGAGTATTTTAACATAACCAAGGGGGATCCTGATGAACTTAGAGAAAATCTTACAAGACTTATCGATGAGGTCATTAACTATGTGAATAGTGATGAATGGGGGAACGCTTATAACACGACTTTGATGGAGATTAGGCCTAAACTCGATATAACAGATCCAGGATCATGGATGAACGACACGGTTGCGGATACAGACATGGCTCTTATGATCATAGATGAGACACTGGGCTATATGCTTCCTACGTTTGAGCTGATCGTTTACGATGAACGCGGCATCGTAACCATGTGTTTCGTCTCCTTTGAGGGGGTCATAGACGCGATCGGTCCTGTTGTCAAAGAGGTCGTGATCAGCCCAGCCATAGCCCAGAAGTCTGTAGATACTACTGTCACCCTCAGGGCTTTGATCGACGACTCTGAGACCGGCAACTCGAACATAGAAGAAGCCGAGTTCTTCATAAACGAGGAACACACCTACGGCACAGGTTATGCGATGTCTCCCGAAAATCCCCCGCTAGATAGTCCGACAGAATGGATGACCGCTTCGATAGATATAACGGGCTGGGATATAGGCGACTACGTTTTTCTGGTTCATGGAAAGGATGAGCATGGTAACTGGGGTAAGATAACGATGGTTATCCTACGTATAAGAGATAATCTACCGCCTACTATAGGAGATGCCGTGTTCTACCTCAACCAGACGCTTTACCCCGAGCCCTACACAGACGAGAACGGAACCCTAGGGGCAGCGGAGCTTTCCGTAAACGTGACAGATGCATCAGACATCGGTAACGGAGACTCCACCATAACGGCTATCGAATGTAGGCTCTACAACAGTAGCTACACCACCGGCTGGACCCTGCTAAACCCAGTAGACGGGTCCTACGACGAGCCGACGGAAGACGCCAGAGGCGATATATCGATAACCGGCCTCTCACCTGGGCTCTACACGCTACATGTAAGGGCGATGGACGAATATGGAAACCAAGCGAGCCTCTACTACAGCGTGAAGATAACCCGCGACTTCATAGGTCCCAAGATAACTTATGGAATCCTTTACAACAGCACGCATCAGGGAGATGTGATCGAGACCTACGGCGAGCCCGTAGGTATAAACGTGACGGCGGAAGACGTGGGTAACGCAGGCTACAACGTGACAGCCGTCAGGTTTCTGCTTAAGAACCAGGGAACGGGCGAGGAGACCGACTGGTTCTATCTAAACGCCTCAGACGGGGGCTTCGATGAGAGGGAGGAGGATGCTACGGGCGTCATAACCGTCGACGGCTTACCTCCTGGAACCTACACGGTCGTCGTTCAGGCGGTAGACTCGGGTGGGAACGTAGGCGCTAACTACACGGCCCTGACGGTCATACGTCTGGCGGATATCCTAGGCCCCGAGGTCGTAAGCCTTAGTACGGAGCTGAATAAGACCGTTAAAACCTTGAACGTGACGGCTCTGGTATCCGACGAGGGTAGGGGCGGCTCAAACATAACCCTAGCCCAGTGCAGGCTCTACAATAGCACGTTCACGACGGGCTGGCTCGACATGACCGCTTTAGACGGCTCCTACGACAGCCCGACCGAATGGGTCTACACGTTCATAGACGCGTCGGCTCTGTCGCCTGGCGTATACACGGTCGAGGTGGGAGCCGTGGACTCGATGGGTAACATCTCCGAGAACCGGACCGTCCAGGTCTTGATAGACTTCGAGCCGCCTGAGATCTACGCCCTATATGGTCCGGTCTACAACCCCGCCTCCAAGACTCTAAGCGTCGAAGCCAACGTGACGGATATCGGACACGGAGGCTCAAACATAACCATCGCCAGATGCCGCCTCTACAACGACACGTACGACTCAGGCTGGGTCGACATGGTAGCCGTTAAAGGCGTATACAACGCAACAAGCGAGGTCAGGGTCAACGGAACCATAGACCTAACCGGCCTAACCTCAGGCGTCTACAGCCTAGAGGTCGAGGGTTACGACTCGGCATGGAATAGAGGAAACGTAACGGTCGAAAACATACAGCTAGACCTGGAAGCACCGGCTATCTTAAACCTCGAAGCCCTATACAACTCCACCGGGCTGGAGCTTAACGTAACAGCCCTAGTAAGCGACATAGGTCGAGGAGGCTCCGACATAACCAGAGCCTGGTGCAGGGTCCTAGACTCCTGGGGCACACCGGTCACGGATTGGATGGAGATGAGTGCCAAAGACGGGTCATACGACAGCCCAGAAGAGTGGGTCGAGTACATATTCTCGAACCTAGACCTGTACCCAGGCATATACACGGTCGTGGTTAACGCGACAGACTCCGCCGGCAACATGGGTAACAACGCGACATCCTTCCTAGCTGAGGGCTGGCTGACCGGGTGGCAATACCGTAAAAGCCACACGATCATAGGCTCCACGGCCGGAGCAGTGACGGACTACCAGGTTAAGATAACCGTCCACTACGGCGCCGGCACAGATTCTGGAGCCGATGTGTACTTGGACGGGAAATGCCAACCCGACTTCGACGACATAAGGTTCACGGCCTCAGACGGAAAAACCCTACTAAGCTACTGGATAGAGGAGAAAGTCGACGGAAACTACGCGATAGTCTGGGTCAAGATACCCAGCATACCTGAATACCCAGACAGCGTAATAATCTACTTATACTACGGAAACTTAACTGCAACCTCGATTAGCGACGGAGAATCAACATTCCCATTCTTTGACGACATGGAAAGCGGTGATGGGAAATGGAGCCGCACAGGTTTATGGCATTTGACAACTAAGAAATCTTACAGCCCATCACATAGCTTCTGGTATGGCCAAGAGAGTACAAATAACTACGATACTGGCTCAAGAAATTATGGTGAACTGAAAACAGACGATCTTCCCGGGCTCTCATCTGCTAAGCTTGAATTACGTTATTGGAGGCAGGTCGAGTATTATGCTTGGGGCGACTACGATGTAACCGAGATCTATGATAGCGTAGACGGTATGCATTGGAACCGACTTTGGAGGAAGACTTCGAGAAACCCGTCTGAGGAGAGTTGGACGTTTCTATCGATCGACCTGACTCCAAACGCAAGATACTTAAAATTTTACTTCGACACGATAGATAGATTGTATAACGATTATTGGGGTTGGTTTATAGATGATGTTAGGATACGCAACTACATCGATCCTGAGCCTAGTCATGGTGGTTGGGGTCCTGAGGAGAGTATTTCACCTTAAGTTTTTGGATATTTTTTAAGTCTTCTGATGCTGTTGTGGTTTTTGTTTGTGGGAAAGCTTAAATTACAGGGTTTTTATTCTAGTTAGGTTAGTAGGGTTTAGCAGGTTGTCTGAGCGTAAGCCCGAGGAGGTTGCTTCTGAAGAGACGGGGAAGCCGTTAGTCTTCCGTATCTACCCGTTTAACGCGTTGCGTGAGTATGTGATCGGTCTTCTCCTGATCGCGCTCGGCTTCAGGCTTATGCTTTTCACGGCTCTGAAGGCTACAAGCTTCGAGGTAGCCGTCACGGTCGCGCTTATACTCGTCATCGTAGCCGTCTGGAGGATTCGAACGGTCAAGCTGACGGCTGTCGACGTGGTGCGGGTGACGCTAGTCGTGCTGATAATTCTCTCCCCTATCTTAGCCAGCAAGTTCATCGAGATCTACAACCCCCCTGACTACTTGACCTTCGCCTGGGATGGGGTGGTCGAGGGCTTCACCATGCTCAGGAGCAACCCCACGTATCTCACAGTGGCGATGACCCTAGCCTTCTCCCTCGCCGCCGCCTCGATAGCCTACGCGGTCACGATGACCTGGCGTTTCAAGATAGTCGTCACAGAGGACGCGATAACCGTGGAGAGGATCTTCCCGATGAAGACGAGCTACAAGATACCGATAAAAAGCATCGTAAGCGTCGAGGTCGTTCAATCGTCGATAGGTAAACGTCTAAACTACGGCAACCTCATAATGGTCACGGAGGCCCTAGGGACGATACTGATACCCAAGATAGAGCGCCCCAAGGAGCTCCGCGACCTCATAATAGAGCGCTACGCGAAGACGACCGGTAAACCAGAGCCGATACCGGGCTCAGGCAACTATACGGTGGACGACGCGCCTACGAGAAGCGTAACGCTTAAGCCGGATGTATCGTGCCCGATATGCATGAACTCGATACTCACATCCGCCTCCTCCGAAGTGTTCCTATCCGTATGCCCCTTCTGCTCCTCAGTATTCCATACATCGTGCCTACTTAGGTGGATGAAAAAATCCGGGTATAAATGCCCGGTGTGCGGAAAGAATCTTAGCCCACCTTTAGGTGATTAACCCTTAAATATGAGAATCTATTATCAAAAACTGAAGGGTTATACGGTTTGTCGCGGCTTAAGAGATTAAACATATTCTCTCTCCTATTCAAGAAGAGAGAGCCTATACTGGTAGAGAAGGAGGTCGCTAAGCTACCTTACACTATGCGTCCTCTACTACCGAAGTATAAGGTGGTCGACGAATACTGGATAAGAGAGCCTTTCTCTAAGGTCTACATAGCCTCCCTACCTGAGCTGGGCGGGGCCTACGCGTACTTCGTGTCAGAGGTCGAGCTTATGGAGGAGGAGAGGCGGGCATGCGACAAGCTCATAGACATACTCTCGGCCGAGCTCAGCCCGCCGGAGGAGGAGCCTGTCGAAGACCTCAAGGTACACGTCCTCAAGGAGGCTAACAGGCTCATAGACAAGTACAACCTCACGTTAGGTATCCCGGAGGAGAGCCGGGAGAAGATACTCTACTACGTCGAGAGGGACCTGCTGGGGTTCGGCCCGATACACGCGATGATCCTAGACCCGAACATCGAGGACATCTCTTGCGAAGGCGTCGGCAAACCCGTGTACGTCTGGCATAGACGCTATGAGGGTCTCCCCTCGAACCTGATATTCCTAGACGACAGGTATCTGGATGACCTTGTCATAAAGCTGACCCACATAGGCGGTAAGCACATATCGACCGCCTTCCCGATAGTCGACACGATGCTCTATGGTAAACACCGGTACGTCGCGACGTTCAGGAAAGAGGTAACCCCCAAGGGCTCGACCTTCACGATAAGGAAGTTCAGGGAGGAGCCGTTCTCGATAGTGGAGCTCATAAACTATGGAACCGTAACCGCCAAGATGGCTGCATACTTCTGGCTCCTACTCGAAAACAGGATGTCCGTCATCATAATCGGAGGTACAGGCGCCGGTAAGACGACCCTGCTCAACGCGTTGGCGAGCTTGATCAAGCCGTCTATGAAGATATGCACGGTCGAGGAGATCGCCGAGCTCAACCTTCCGCATGAGAACTGGGTTCAGTTCGTCAGCCGAGAGAGCTACGGCGTAGGCGGGACCGCTTCAGGCGCTATACCGCTCTTCACCCTCGTGAAGACGACGCTCAGGTACAGGCCAGACTACATAATCGTCGGCGAGGTCCGAGGCGAAGAGGCATTCGTGCTGTTCCAGGCCCTAGCCACCGGGCACGGCGGCATGTGTACGCTACACGCCGAGGACGTCGACTACGCGATCAAGAGGCTGACCAGCCCGCCTATGAACGTGGCAGAGGTCTACATACCTTTGATGAACGTCGTGGTCGAGGTCGAGAGGGTTCACCTTCCTAAGCCTGTTCACGGTCTACACTTCGGGAGGAGGGCTAGAGAGGTTTCAGAGATCATAAGCCATAAGGAGTTCGTCAGGATATTCGAGTGGGACCCGTTGACCGATGTCTACAACTCGAGGCTTGAAGACAGCATACTGCTCAGGAAGATCGCGTTGAAGACCGGTAGGACTGTTCGGGAGCTTCTAGACGAGATAGAGAGGCGTGAAATTGTCTTGAAGTGGATGGCTAAGAGGAACATATACAACATATCCGACGTGGCTAAGGTGGTCTCTCAGTACTATATGTCTCCTGAAACGATCTACGGCATAGCCGCTAGGGAGCTGGCTATCCCGATAAAACTCAGGGTTAAGGCCGTAGACAACCTGTCCTCTGAAGCATCCTCGAACGAGGATAAAGAGCCGAATTCCGAGGAGACGGAAGAATCCTAAGAGCAGCTACCCCCTATCCTTTAAAGATGTGAAAAGGAGTATTCCTCTAACGGTAGACCCAGCTTAGATTATGCAGTAAGGTTTAACTTCGTCGTCATCCATTAGCCGGTTTAGGTGCAGCTCCTATGAGCGAGCTCTGGAGCGAGAAATACCGTCCCAGGAGCCTCAAGGAGATGGTCGACCAGAGGGAGATAGTCGAACGGCTCATGAGGTTCGTCGAGACGAGGTCGATGCCACACTGCCTATTCGCCGGACCACCGGGAACCGGTAAAACCACGGCCGCCTTATGCCTAGCTAGAGACCTCTTCGGCAGATACTTCGCAGACAGCTTCATGGAACTCAACGCCTCTGTCGCTCCTGAGACTCCTGTGTTGGTGAGAATTAATGGTGAAATTCATAGAACGAACTTTAAAGAACTGGATGCGTTGTTTTTCGGAAAAGACTGTGACGCCAGATACTGTAGGGTCTCTGGTCTAGAAGTTCTATCGTTATCGTCTAACGACTATGGTGTAAGGTTCCTACCTGTCAGTTTCATAGCGAGGCACAAAGCTAAGCGGCTTATAAGAATCCGCTATGAAGGTGGGGCTGTAAGAGTTACACCAAGCCACTCTGTCATGGTTATAAACGATAAGGGCGAGATCGAGGCTAAAAAAGCTGAAGATCTTAGAAAAGGCGATTTACTCATATCTTTCGTTTCGAACATGGATGGTAAAAAAAGACGTATAGATATATCTGCGTATAAACCCAGAGAATTTTCTATGCTTAATGGAAAACTTGTCAGGAACCCTAAGATCAGGCTTTCTATGGAGCAATTCGAGCTTACCCCTGATACGTCTTGGCTTCTTGGAGCCTATCTTGCAGAAGGATGTACGGGCTTCAAGTCTGGAACAAGCGGCTCGGTAATACTTACCTTCGCCTATCCTCAGGAAATCGCCTTAGCTGAGAGAACTTTATCTATAGCTAATGGGTTAGGGCTTTCAAGCTATGTGAACTTGACATCGTCAGGATTTGATCGAACTAGGTATTCTGCTATTCAAGTTAGGTTGTTGAACACTCAACTTGCTAGGTTCTTCCGAGAAAGCTTCTATAGCGGAGGGTCGACTGCTAGGTATAAGAGGGTTCCGAACTTCATGTTTGATGCATCGGTGGATGACAGAATAGAATTTCTCAAGGGCTACATGAACGATGGATTTGGGGTATGGGGAGAATACGTCAGAATATGTTCGGTATCAAAGGAATTGCTGATAGATATAGCATGGTTAGCTAGGCTTTCCGGTATCGATTCTTCTGTCTTTGAACAGGAAGTCAGGTTCATCTGGAAAGGCACGAGGTTTAGCTATACTAAAGCCGAACTCCTGCCTTCAGCTCCGTTTATAACGTTCTTTGAAGACGTGCGTTTACGGCTTCACGGTAATTGGAGGAATGTTCTAAGACACCAGCTTTATAGCAAAAAGGCGCGTAGAGTCTCTAAAGAGGTCCTTAAGAAAGTCATGGATATGATCGATCTGACTAGTCTCTCACGGGAGGATAAGAAACGGTATGAGAGGCTTAAAAGACTAGTAGAATCCGACCTATATGCAGTCCGGATTACGGAGGTTTCCGAGGAGTTCTATGACGGTTGGGTCTACGACTTTGGGGTTCCAGGTTCTGAAACATTCTTCGGAGGAACCACACCGGTTTTACTTCACAATAGCGATGAAAGAGGGATTAACGTGATAAGGGATACGGTTAAGCGTTTTGCTCGAAGCCGTAGTCTTGCAGACGTTCCCTTTAAAATCCTTGTCTTGGATGAGGCCGACCACTTGACGGCCGATGCACAGCATGCTTTGAGACGGACTATGGAGAAATACACCGATACTTGCCGTTTCATATTGTCGTGTAACTACAGTAGCCGTATAATCGAGCCTATCCAGTCTAGATGCGCGATCTTCAGGTTCACCCCTCTGCCGAGGGAGGACACGGTGAGGTTTCTCAAGCGTATAGCGGAGGCTGAGGGTGTTAAGCTTCTGGAAGACGGGGTGGAGGCCATAGCCGACGTCGCGGCCGGAGACCTCCGAAGGGCTATAAACCTTCTACAGGCGGCTGCTGCGACGAAGGAGGTGGTGGACTCTAAGGTCGTATACGACGTCGTCGGTCTTGTCCATCCTAAGCGGGTCGCCGAGCTGTTGAACACCGTCGTCTCTGGGGACCTCGTTAAGGCCAGAGACGAGCTTCGCCGTCTTCTCTACGTAGACGGATACTCCGGCTCCGACATAATCAAGCAGATACATAGCCAGGTTTTCAGATTGAACCTGCCGGAGCACCTTAAGGTTCAGATCATAGAGCTCATAGGTGAGACGGATTTCAGGATAAGCCAGGGCGGTGACGAAGAGGTTCAGATAATGGCTTTGTTGGCTAGGATAAGGCTGGCGGCTCTCAAAGGTGGGTAGGTCTTGCCCGACATACCGTGGGTGGAGAAGTATAGGCCTCGGACGCTGGATGAGTATGTGGGTAACCGTGAAGCCGTAGACAAGGTTATCAGGTGGCTTAAAAACTGGGGTCTCAGAGGGAAGAAGGCTGCGCTCCTATACGGGCCTCCCGGTGTAGGTAAGACGACGCTTGCCCTGATACTGGCTAGGATGTTCGACTACGACCTAGTGGAGATGAACGCTAGCGACTGGAGGACGGCGAGCGCGGTCGCGAGGGTCGCCGGTAGGGCGGCCGTGCAGGGTACGCTCTACGGCCGGGGTAGACGTATAATACTGATAGACGAGGTCGACGGTATAGCTGGCGAAGACACAGGTGGCCTTGCGGCTCTACTGAAGGTTATAAGAGAGACGAGAAACCCGATGATCCTCGTGGCCAACGACGTATGGCAGCCTAGATTCTCGGTCCTGAGAAGTGCATGTGAACTCATCGAGTTCAAGAGGCTCGGCGTCAGGGATATAGTCAAGCATCTTAAGCGAATATGCATGCTTGAGGGGGTCGAGGCCGACGAGAAGGCGTTGAAGATGATCGCCAAGATGTCTGAGGGCGATATGAGGTCGGCTGTCAACGACTTGCAGACGGTGTCCTATGGCCGTAAGCGTGTAACGGTAGAAGACGTGGCTTGGCTAGCGGCTAGGGATAGGCTGTTCCCCATATTCGACGCGTTGAAGCGTGTATTCTACGCCAGAACCTCTACGACGGCTAAGACCGCCATAAACATGGTGGATATGGACCCTGAGATGTTTTTCGAATGGGTTTACGAGAACACTCTTAGACACTTCAACGACCCAGAGGACGTAGCCGAAGCCCTGGAGAACCTGGCTTTAGCCGACCTGTTCCTTGCTAGGGTCAAGCGTACGCAGAACTGGAAGCTTCTGAGCTACGCCCTGGAGCTTATGACCGCCGGGGTAGCCGCCGCTAGGAAACGTAGCCGGCCTGGATGGGCGCCTTTCAAGTTTCCGTCGAGGATCAGGCTTCTGAGCACCCTTAAAGCTAGGAGGGCTCTTCTTAACCAGTTAGCCGGTAAAGTGGGTTCTAAGACCCATACGTCCCGCGTAAAAGCCCTGAGGACGCATATACCATATCTCAGGGTGATCGCTAGGTCGAACCCGGAGATGGCTAAGAAGATCGCCGAGGGCTTCGAGCTGACGGATGAGGAGCTGAATCTTCTCAGCGGTGTGGAGCCGACCGTAACTTCCTCGGCTAGGTCTTACAGGTCTAGAAGGTCTGGTGCGAGGTATAGAAGACGTAGACGTTAGGTAAAAGTCTTAAATAGTATATAGGCTGTTTCTTTTTACACGGTTTCATGAGGCTTGTCGATAGTCACGCCCATCTAGACGAGTTCGACGATTTAAAACCAGTTATAAGCAGAGCTAAACGGGTCGGAGTAGTCGCCATCGTCGCCGTGGGGGCTTCCCTCGAAACGAACATGAAGACCCTATCCATAGCCGAGGAGTATTCGGGATACGTGTACCCCGCCCTAGGGGCTCATCCATGGAATATATCTTCAAAACCTGAGATGGTGGAGGAGAACTTCAGGCTCATGGAGAGACGGGTAGACGATGTAGTCGCTATCGGCGAGGTCGGGTTGGATTTCTGGATCAAAGCCGATAAGGAGCTTCAGGTTAAGGTTTTCAGAAGGGTTGCAGAGTTCGCCAAGAGGAACCGTAAACCCCTTTTGATCCATTCTAGGGGTGCATGGGCTGAGGCGTTCGAGATAGTCGAATCCGTCGGTGTAGAGGACGCGGTCTTCCACTGGTACAGCGGTCCTGAAGAGGTGTTGGAGGATATCCTGAACTCGGGCTACTACATATCCGCGACGCCTGCCGCCCAGTACAGCCGCTACCACATAAAAGCGGTCGAGATAGCTCCCTTAGACCGGATGCTCCTGGAGACGGACTGCCCCGTAGTATACAGGGGTGTTAAGTCGGACCCGTCGTTCATAGTGAAGACCCTCGAGGCCGTGTCCGCGATCAAAAAGGTGCCGGTAGAGGAGGTCGCCGAGAAGACTACTCAGAACGCTATTAAGTTGCTTAAACTACCCCTATAGTCTTCCATGTCTATCGTCTGTTTAGAACGCTTAAAAGGCTCTTCTATCAAGTTTCTAGGATGGAGCTGCCCTAGATGAGTGGCTTGAGGCTGAAGACGGCGTATCGTGCTTTAAAGTCCTACCTCAGGTTTAAGCTTGGAAAGCCTAGGCTGGGTTACGTAGTCTACTGTTGCACCGCCCGCTGCAACCTCCGATGCGTCTTCTGCGGCTGGTGGAGGCGACGTATGAGGGAGCTGGGGACCGAGGACGCCCTTAAAGCGATACGTCGGCTAGCGGACTTTGGAGTGGTGGCCATAGACTTCTCAGGCGGAGAGCCCACCCTCAGGAAGGACCTTGAGGCTCTGGCGGGGGAGGCTAGAGACCGCGGTGTCTACACGATACTGAGCACGAACGGCACGTTGATAACGGAGGATAGGGCTATACGGTTAAGCCGTGTGTTCGACCTTGTGAACGTGTCGCTGGACGGGTTTGAACCCACCCACGACTCGACCAGGGGTGTCCCAGGGACCTACAGGAGAGTTATGCGGGCTTTAAACGCGTTGAAGAAGACGGGTGTGAAGACTGGTATAGACCTCACCATATACTCCTCCAACATAGATGAGGTAGTTCCGCTTTTCAAAAGCCTCATAGGGCTCGTAGATTTCGTGTCTTTCCAACCAGTCATGCCGTATCCCGCTCCTAAGGATCTTAAGCCCAGCCTTGAAAAGGTCAGCCGTCTCGTCGAGGAGCTTCTAGAGCTCAAACGGGAAAACCCGGCTTACGTGGCTCCCACGGAGTACTATATCAGAACCGTTGAAAGCTACTTCAGAGGCGAGATGGCTAAGATATGCGACGCCGGTGTTCTCTATGCCATGGTAGACCCAGACGGTACGCTGCTTGCATGCAACGCCGTGAGGGACAGCGTGATGGGGAACATAGTCGAAACCTCTCTGGAGGAGATCTGGGCAAGCGAGGCTAGGGTTAAAGCCATCAAGGCCTTGGATAAGTGTAGGGGCTGCCTATCCCAGTGTACGACGCTCATATCGATGAGCTATAGAAGCCTCTCCTCAGACTTGGTCAGAGGGGTTCTTAAGTACGTGTAGAAGGGGCTGTCTAAGGTGGGGCCTCTACTGTCGATAGTCATACCGACCTTGAACGAGGAGAAGTATCTACCTAGGCTTCTGAGGTCTCTTATGGCGCAGGCTCCTAAGGATGTCTATGAGGTCATTGTGGTCGACGGCTGTAGCGTGGATAGGACCGTAGAGGTCGCCCGCCGGCTAGGGGCTGAGGTTCTGGTTAAACGCTCCAACATAGCCGAGGCTAGGAACATAGGGGCTTCGCGTGCTAAAGGCCGTTTTATCCTTTTCCTAGACGCCGATACCGTGGTGCCTAGGGGGTTCATAGAAGACGTCATAGAGATGGTTAAGAAGGGTGTTAAATGTATGGTCTTCCGCCCTGAGCCCCTTGAACACAGCGGATTTTTGTTCGCGAGAATAGGTTATACGTTAGGATGGATTTTGTGTAGGCTACGGCTCACCAACCCGTGTTACATGGGTCTAGCCGTGGATAAGACCGTTTTTAGAAGGCTTGGCGGGTTCGACAGAAGGCTTGTATACGGTGAGGACTTGGATTTCCTATGGAAGGTCTCCAGGATCGTGAAAGTGCACTACCCTAAGCACATAACGGTGTATAATAGTACTAGAAGATGGCTTTCCGATGGAAAACTACGATTTTCTGAGGTCTTGAGGATGGCTCTCAGGGTGCTGGAGTACATCCTGTTCCATAGGAGCGGCGTAGAATACCCGGTTTTCAGATAGCTAATAGGAAAAATCTCAACCTCTAAAACTAGAATTTTATCCGGGATTACTTATATACATACCTGGGTATCATCCTGATCCCGGTGGGTTAGCTATGAGTATAAGCCACATCCAGGATCTAAAGTTCAGGATGATGACGGTCGACCTGCTCAGGATAGCTAAGAGCCGGTTCACGTATAGGGAGCTATCTCAGATGGTTGGTCTGCAGATAACGGTCCTGAGCCGTTACGTGAAGGGTCATGTCCTACCTAGCACGGACCGGGCTAGGGCGATATGGAAAACCCTCAACCCGATAGTGGGTCTAGAGAAGGAGCTGTGGGAGAAGATAAAGTTCAACAACGACGGGTACTTCGACAACACAAACATAATCGGGAACAGCTCTATCCTACACCTCGCCTCTCAGGACGCCTTAGCCAGGTTCGCCGGTAGGAGGATCACAAAGGTCTTAACCGCCGCTGTCGACGGTATCCCGTTAGCGACCATGGTCGCTCAAGCCATAAACGTCAACCTTGTCATAGCTAAGAGGAGTAAGGAGGTGGGTGTGAAGGAGTTCGTCGAGGAGACTTATGTGCCAAAAGGCACCGGTATGATGGTGACCCTATACATACCTAAGGACTCGATAAAGAAGAACGACAGCGTTCTGATAGTGGACGACGTGATAAGGACCGGGGAAACCCAGAGGGCGCTCATAGACCTAGTCCATAAATGTAAGGCTGAGGTCACGGGGATCTACGCCCTCGTCGCTATAGGTGACGAGTTTGAGAGGAGGTTGAGCATACCACCGGGATGCAAGTTCGAAACGGTTGTGAGGGTAGTTCCGGAGAGGATCAAGCCGGTAGACGTTAGAAGAACCCAGTCTTTTCTAAGGTCGAGAGTCCTCTGAAAACGTAGCCCACGGCTATAGAGGCTATAAGGATCGCCATAACCCTGGCGATAACCTCCGAACCGGCTCTCCCTAGGAAACGGTTTATAGGCTCGATAAACCTCAAGACAAGCCATACGAGCGATAGGTTGACCACGACGGCTAGCAGAGTGTTGACGAACCCGACGGTTCCTATGAGGACTATGGTCGTCGTCACGGCGCCGGGTCCGACTATGAGCGGGCAGGCCAGAGGTACGGCTCCTACGCTTTCAGGAGGCCCCTCCTCCCTCCAGCCTCCGAGCAGGATCTTAACCGCTATTATCATGAGTAGGATCCCTCCGGCTATCATGAACTCGCCTAGAGAAATGTTGAAAAACATGAGTATTTGACGACCCAACAGGGCGAGTATCAGGAGCAAGGCTATAGACGTTAGAACAGCCGTCTTGAAGACCCTCCGTCTCTCACCGGAATCCATGTCTTTGGTCAAAGTTAGGAAGAGCGGTATGTTCCCTATGGGGTCTATAACTATGAATAGGCTTACAAGGGCTTCCGCGAACCCTCCTAGAGCGACTAGGCCGTCCAAGGCTCGGACACCTAGGTTCCGACCCCGTAGCTCTCTAGGTACCTCCTCTGTCTCTCCGTGAGCTTATCTATCCTTATACCCATGGTCTCAAGCTTGAGCTCCGCCACCCTCCTGTCGATCTCTAAAGGCACGTCGTACACCGACGGCTTAAGAAGCCCTCCCTTCTCGACTAGGTATCTAACCGACAGGGCTTGGTTTGCGAATGACATGTCCATGACCTCGCTCGGATGACCCTCGGCCGCCACGAGGTTTACAAGCCTCCCCTCGGCTATGAGATACAGCCGTCTTCCGTCCTTAAGCCTATACTCTTCTAGGTTATCCCTGATCTTACGCTTCGAGACGGAGAGCTCCTCGAGGTCTTTAAGCGATACCTCCACGTTGAAGTGTCCTGCGTTACACATGACGGCTCCGTCCTTCATAACCACCATATGCTCCGCCCTTATGACGTCTACGTCACCCGTGGCCGTGATGAAGATATCCCCCTCCTTAGCGGCCTCCGCCATAGGCATGACCCTGAACCCATCCATAACAGCCCTCAAGGCCTTTATCGGGTCTACCTCCGTCACTATGACGTGGGCTCCCATACCTCGGGCCCTGTAGGCTATCCCCTTACCGCAGTGTCCGTAACCCGCTACGACTATGGTTCTACCGGCTAGTAGCATATTCGTAGCTCTGAGTATGCCGTCTATCACGCTCTGACCTGTTCCGTAAACGTTGTCGAAGTCCCATTTGGTCTGGGCGTTGTTCACCGCTATGATGGGGATCCTAAGTATCCCAGACCTTTCCATGGCTTTCAACCTTAAGACACCTGTGGTCGTCTCCTCACACCCGCCTATGGTCTCGTCGAGTAGCTGTTTAGCCTCTTCATGGAGCGTCACTATCAGGTCGGCTCCGTCGTCCAAAACTATCTTAGGCCTGTACGACAGGGCCTTTCTGATGCACTCGTAGTATTCATCCCTGCTCTGACCCCTCCACGCGTAGACGTTTACACCCTCCTCGGCCAACGCCGCTGCAACCTCGTCTTGGCAAGATAAGGGGTTAGAAGACGCTAAAGCAACCTCGGCTCCCCCGGCCATGAGGGTTTTAACCAGGACCGCGGTCTCCTTCGTTACGTGGAGGCACGCCGATATCCTATAGCCCTCTAACGGCCTGTCGCGGCTGAATTCCTCGCGGATCTTAGCCAACACCTGCATCCTCATGGAAGCCCACTCTATCTGAAGCCTACCCTTATCCGCGAGCCCTAGGTCTTTAACCATGAAATCCCTCAATCCCTGTTCACCGTGATAGACTAGGGTGTTCTATTAGTTAATAGTTATCTAAGTGTCTAGAAGATGAATGATTGACAGTAATTTTTACTCGGGGAAATGTTAAAATAATTTGCATTCATCTAATTTTAAGACCATCTATGGGGTTCGTCAGGGGTGAGGAGTCTCTAAGGACCTATGAGGAGATAAACGAGAAGGTCAGGCGTGGCGACGCCGTGGTTATGACGGCCGAGGAGTTCGCGTCTTACGTCGAGCAGGCTGGTCTGGAGAAGGCGGCTAAAGAGGTGGACGTGGTCACGACCGGCACCTTCGGCGCCATGTGCAGCAGCGGGGCTTTCCTGAACTTCGGACACACGGAGCCTCCTATGAAGATGTACCGATGCTGGCTTAACGACGTTCCAGCCTACAAGGGGCTGGCCGCCGTGGACGCCTACATAGGGGCTACGGCTATGAGCGAGACCCGAGGCTTCGAGTACGGCGGAGGGCATGTGATAGAGGACCTCGTGAGCGGCCGTGAGGTCGAGCTTAGGGCCGAAGCTTATGGGACAGACTGCTATCCGAGGAAATACCTTGAAACTCACATAACGATAGAGGACCTGAACCAGGCGGTTCTGTTGAACCCTAGGAACGCTTACCAGCGCTACGTAGCCGCTACGAACAGCACCGACAGGACGCTTTACACGTATATGGGTACCCTACTGCCTCACTACGGCAACGTAACCTTCTCGGGCTCTGGGGTTTTAAACCCGCTTTGTAAGGATAGCGGCTTCGAAACCATAGGGGTCGGGACGAGGATATTCCTCGGAGGAGGAGTGGGCTACGTCATAGGGGAGGGGACTCAGCATAACCCCCGGAAGGGGTTTGGTACTCTCATGGTTAAAGGCGACCTGAAGCGTATGAACCCCAGGTACCTGAGGGGTGCGAGCATATACCGCTATGGAACGACCCTCTACGTCGGGGTCGGCATACCTATACCCCTGATAAACATGCGGGTCGCTAAGACGGCCGCTTTAAGGGACGAGGATATATGGACCGAGATAGTCGACTACGGGGTTCCATCACGGAATAGACCGGCGATCAGAAAGGTGAATTATAAGGAGCTTAAATCCGGTAGGGTCGTCGTAAACGATGAAACCGTGCCCTGCTCACCGTTGTCGAGCATAAGGATGGCTAGGGAGATCGCTGAAACACTTAAGAAGTGGTTGACCGAGGGGATATTCTTCCTAACGAGGCCTGTGGAGCTTCTGCCGACCGATACCGTGTTTAAGCCCCTCGAGGTCAAGCGTAGGGAGCCTAGGGTTAGGGAGGTCATGAAGGCTGAGGTCGTCACGGCTAAGCCGACGGACGATATAAGGGCTGTGGCTAAGCTGCTCGTGAACCGTGGAGTAGACCATATACCCATAGTAGACGATAAAGGCGTTCTCGTAGGGATCGTCACGAGCTGGGACCTGGCTAAGGCCCTTGCTCTGGGTAAGGATAGGCTTATGGACGTGATGACCAGGCGGGTCGTGACGGCTGGTTTAGACGACAGCATAGACTCCGTGGTCTCCAAGATGAGCCGGTATAACATATCTGGGCTACCTGTGGTGGACGATAGGCGAAGGGTTATAGGGCTTATAACGGCGGATGATATATCGCGTAGGCTCTACAGGAGGTTTCTACCATGAAGGTTAAGCTTAGAATAGTCTATCCCACCGGGTATGTCGAGCGGCCTATACTGGCGGAGGCTATACTGACCACCGGTATCAAGATGAATATCCTAGAGGCGACGCTCGACGCCAGAAGCGGTGAGCTCATAGCCTCGCTAGAGGCCGAGGAGCCTGAGATCGAGAGGCTTGTAGGGTTTCTGAGGGACAGGGGTGTGAAGGTCGAGAGGATAGTCGGGATGCTCAAAGTCGATAAGGACAGGTGCATAGACTGCGGAGCCTGCGTCTCGATATGCCCGGTTCAAGCGATAGAGATAAGTGAAGACTGGAGCGTGAGGTTCGACGAGGATAGGTGCGTCGGATGCGGAGCCTGTGTGAGAGCATGTCCGATGAAGGCGGTTACCCTAGTCTAAACCCTTCACGCGGTGTTTTAATCACCTCGGGGATCCAGCCTCTAAACCCTATGAAACCCCTGTAGACCACGATGCACCCTAAGACCCCGTCGATTTTTAAAGCCTTATCCAAGGCTCTTCTCACCGTTTCCTGAATATCCTCCCCTTTCACCATATTACATACCGCGGTCGCCGCCGCGTCTGCGAGACCCGCGTTTTCGGCGAACACCGTCACCAAGTCCGCCTCTCCTAGGCTTATACCGGCTCCGAGTTTAGAGCTACTGGAGCCTATTCCTAGGGGTGTGTCTTGGGGTTTTATCCTGAACCCGAATCCCCTGATCTCCTCGACGCCTGTGTAGACGCCTACATCGACGGGTTCAACTAAAGTCGAGACCGCGACCTCTCCGCCGTTTTCGACCACCAGAATCCCCGGCCCAGTCTTCAACCCCTCCTCTAAGGCCATATCGGCTATAACCCCTGCTACGCTGGCCATAGGTCCTACCCCTGCTAGAAACCCGGTCGAAGCCATCCTCCTAACGACCTCGGGGGTTTGAGGCTCGACCTCGACGGGGTCTAGGCTTGAGGCGAACGACGGGTTTATCCTTAGATAGGATTCGAGCTTGATGCGTTGTTTTAAAGCCTCTATCCAACACCTCTCAGCGGCGTCTGGTCTATCGGTTACGATGCTGAGCCTGGTTTCCCTGAAGCGTCTCCGGACCCTTATCGGCGGCATCCGAGCCTAGTTAGAAATGGTGGAGCAATAAAACGTGTCGGTTTTCCACCGGCTTAGCGTATGATTTTCCCGACGGCGTCTATAAGACGCTCTATGTCTTCCTCGTTGTTGTAGAAGTGGGGTGAGACCCTGACTCCTCCTCCCCTCGCCGAGACCACGATGTTCATCCTCCTAAGCCTCTTGACAATCTCTTCGGGTTTTCTCGCTTTAAACGTCAGTATCCCTGCTGGTTTATCCATCTCAGGCGTTAAAACCTCGATCCCCAGCTCTTCAAGCCGGTTTCTGAGCATGTGTATAAGCTCTGCTATGCGCTTTTCCACCCTGTCTGGGTCTGCTTCTAGGAGCAGCTTGAGCGACTCAGCGGATGCTACGAAGGCGTGAGCGGCTAGCATCCCAGGCTCGAACCTTCTAGCCGTCTCTGCGGGTCGAAACACCTTGCTCGGGTAGAACCCTTGGATCGGCTGGGTCTCGAACCTTTCGACGAGCTCCGGCTCTGCGCTTGAGGCACCTACGATAGGGGTCTCTAGCTCATCTATGAGTTCTCGTCTGACGTAAAGATATCCTGTTCCTATGGGGCTTAGGAGCCACTTATACCCACCGGCGGCTAGAAAATCTATCCCCTCTTTTTCAACGTCTACTTTCACGGCTCCGACGGCTTGTATAGCGTCGTCTAGCACGTAGGCTCCGTGTTCATGGGCTATCTCGCATATCGCTTTCAGGTCGTTCCTCCAGCCGTTTTGATATTCGACGTGGCTCACGGCGACTATGACTGTTTCGTCGTCTATGGCTTTCTCGAAGTCTTCGACCCTGAGTACTCCGTTCTTACTTCTCACGAACCTGACCTTTAGGAGGCCTCTGTTCTGTAGGGCGAGCCACGTATACACGACCGACGGAAACTCCAGGTCTGTGGTCACCACGTTCGCCCCAGGCTTATACTTGAGACCTGTGGAAACCGCGGCCATGCCGTAGCTCGTGTTCGGCATGAGAGCCACCTCGTCTGGGCTACATCCTATCAGCGTCGCGAAGAGCCTCCTAGCCTCCTCGGCCTTGTCGATGAACCCGTAGTCTCCCCTGTGCATGGAATCTATGGCTTTCTCGAAGACCTGTTTAGCCGGAAGCGGCAGCGGAGCGAGCGCTGCGTGGTTAAGCCACAGCCGTTCCTCTAGGACCCGAAACAGTCTTCTAAACCTGTCTAAACCCACCCCTCTACACCACCGAGTATAGCTTAACCGATAATTTACCCATTTACGCTTAAAAACTACGACCGCTAACCGGGCTGGTTAACTTAATAACTCGGCGTACCGATGATTTCCCTGTTATGAGAAATGTCATAGCAGTGACGTCTCCCGGGATACCGGGCTATAGGGTCGTGGAGGTTCTGGGGATAGTCACGGGTTCCAGCGTCAGGACAAGGGGGATGGGCGGGCGGTTGATGGCTGGGGTCGAGGCTATGCTGGGGGGTAGGGGTGAGGCCTACCTTATGGAGCTTGAAAAGGCTAGGGATGAGGCTCTGAGGGAGCTTTTGGATAAAACCGCTCGGATGGGTGGGAACGCCGTGATATCGGTCGACTTCGAGACCACCCAGATACTCGAAGGCTTCGTCGTGGTTACCGTGTACGGTACGGCCGTGAAGGCTGTGCCGGAGTAGGGTTAGGCCTTCTCGACCGTGACGGTCTCCCCGCCTCTGACCTTTTTGAGGGTCTCTAACCCCTCGACCACGACCCCGAACGGGTTTACGGGGCTGTATGCCCTAGGCTTATCCGAGATGCTCACGGGTGTTCTGCCGAAGAATAGGCATATCGCGCTTCCAGGGGGCCAGAAGGCTACCTCACCGACCTCCATGTCGACCCTGCTGTTCTCCTCGTTTATGTTCAGGCCGACGTCGAAGTACACCTCGTCTCCCCACCTCATAGCCCTCCCCGTTAAAGGTAGGCTATCGAGTATCCTCTTAGCGGTCTTGGGGTTCCATTCCTCCTTAACCTCCACCAGGACCGAGCCGACCCCTTCGAACTTGAACCTGATACGCTTAGGCTCAGCCATCCTGAACCACCGCATATCAATACGCATCCTCTAGTATTTAAGCTAGAAACCGGACTGACAACCTGACTGGTTTTCTATACAAGCATTGGTGAACATCGGTTCCTCACCCTTACGAGACCGGTTTTCAAGACCGTTCAAAGCTCCGCGTAGAGGCTTGCCTAAATATGGGTTATCCTGAAGGAGTTTAATCTCACGTAGAATTCTTATTTGAGAATCCCGCTCTAAGGCTTTAAATCTTCTTCTAAACCGAGGAGTGAACTCTATCTTATATTTCCCGTTCAAGGTTTAGCTCCTCGATAAGCTCCTCCAGAGGTTTTGTCTTACCCTCCTCTACCTCCTTCAGGGCGTCTTTCAAGTCCTGAACGAGCTCTTTATCCTGTATTACCTCTAACGTCTCGATAAGCTCTTCCATTAAATTAATCGCCTTAACAAGAAACTCTTTTTCCTCAGATGTTAGAAGTCTACTATCCAAAGCATACACCCATATTTATGGAGAGAATGCGTTCTCTTTTTAACCTTGCTTAGAGATCGACGACGTTTTCATGGTCGATGTCCTCTTATAGGGTTCTATCACTTGAAGACAAGGTCTTCCACGCAAGGCTAGATTTAAAACTTCCGAGTGCAAAATTCTCCGCATTATGTTGTTTAAGGTCAGTATATGGCTCTTCTATGACCCACATCTAATAAAACGACTCTTCTCGTCTCCTCCTCTATAGCGTATATTATCCTGTATTCACCTACTCTGAGTCTCTAAAGCCCCGAAAGCTCACCCCTAAGCTTAACACCTATAAACGGACTCTCCATAAGCCCTAAGATGGCTCTATAAACCCTCTCCTGAACTTCCTTAGGAAGAGACCTGAAGCTCCTCTTAAACCTCGCCGTTACGGCTATACGGTACGGCTTCAAAAGAGCTCCCTTCTAAGTTCTTCGGCGCTCTTCACAACTCTATACCTGCCTTCCTTGTAGTCGCTCATTCCCTCCCTAACTCTCTTCAACCCATCCTCATCCAGAAGCTCCTCTAGGGTTTCGAGTATAGAAGCTAGTTCCTCTAAATGGTCTATGATACCTTTGATAAGGCTTTTAGGGACAGCGACCGTATCGCTCATAATATATCCAAAATCTGAAACAAGGAGAAATACCTATTAAGTATTCCACAGCTAGAATGTTAACTTCAAAAACCGTCTACCTAGGCTCGTCATGGATGGTCGTACAGCCGCCACCACAGCCCCCTATAATGCTATACTAGGATGACCACCTCAGCCTAACGAGGACGGGCTCAGATACCTGGGTTCTCGAAGGAGACGCATGGTTCTCCCTAAGCCTACCACCTAAAGATATAGGGAGCCGTCCTCCGACATACTACGTCAAGCTAAGCCTTGAAATAACGGTAAACCTGAAAAGCCTAGTATAGAGCATCGGCGGTAAACATCGAAATCAGCTCAGGGCCGTACCTTCATCGAAGGTTATAATAGGGCTTGGGGTTAATTTTTAGACGTTTAGGTGGTTTAGCCTTGTGGTATGGTGCGTGTCCCCCCCAGCTTATATTCGCCAGGAGAAGGTTCAGGAAGGTTTTGCTAGCCCCGCCGAGTTTCGAACCCGGCTCGTGGCATGGGGCGGGTAAGCTGCTGTTAGACCCTGA
>LUCB01000025.1 GCA_001593865.1 Candidatus Bathyarchaeota archaeon B24 | reverse complement strand
CGACAGGTGAGGATAGAAGAAGAGCGGAGCAACATTTGAAGGCGCTCGAAAGCCTAGGTATCCTCACATTTCTCAGGAAGGGTGAGGAAGCAGCCTCTAAGGTTAAGAGCTGGGAGGAGGCTGCCGAGCTCGCGTTAAGACTTGAGAAGGAGACCCTTCTGTTCTATCAAAACCTAACCCTGTTTCTCGGTAAAGAGGATAGGAGAGAAGTGTATAAGATAATGGACACCGAGTATACCCACCTCCTGATCGTTTCCAGACTTAGAGAATCCGAGTAATACCTAGGTTTCTCGACCATTCCCCCGTATTTTTCCTGTTAGTAGAGTTTTGATAGAAGCCTCAGCGACTCCTCGACCAGCTTTTCAGCGGTACCTCTCTCGACTATGCAGGTCGGAAACGTCGTTTCGTACCCTCCTTCGTCGTACGCCTTCTCGACGGGTATGTAGCCCACGTACCCGTTACAGTAGCTAGCGACCATCGTATTTCTGAACGGTGATCCCTCCTTTATCCTAAGCCCGACCTCGACGAGCACCTCGCTGGGAAGAAGCGTTAAGGCCGTGTCGTTCGATAGGGCTAACGCTACGACGGGAAGCTTAAGATACTCTATGTCTTTAAGCCTCTCTAGGACGCGGAGCTTAAACTCAGCCATATAGCGTCTGTAGGCGGCTGAAGGCTCCTCGGAAGCCTTCAACTCCTCGAGCTCTCTTCTAGCCTCTTCGAGGCTCAGGGGTTTCCAGACCTTGGCGTCAACCTCTGAGCAGCTCATCCTCAGGTTGGGTTCCTCAGGCTTAGATAGCTCAGCCGTTTTAACGGCTTCGCAGGCGATTATCCGCCCCATCCACTCCACATCCTCGAACGTTCCGACGCTTCTATCGTAGACCCTACTCAGATCTGTCCCAGGTGTGAGAGGGTTTATATCGCCGCAGGTTCCGTTCAGGAAGACCGAGCCGCCTCCCGTGAGCATCTCCACGTAGCGGTTTAAAGCACCGGGGTAGTCTGCGCTTATCTGTAGGTTGTTATGCCCAAGGACTACGGCGTGGCAGGTGAAGTTGACGAGGGAAACCCTATAGGCCGAGCCTTGCTTGAACGATACCACGTGAACCCTCGGGTCTACCGGGCCCGACTCAGGGTTTCTCCTGTTGACCACGACCTCGCCGGCCGAACCGACCCCGGAGTAGAGCCGAACCTCCTCGAGCCTCCTAGCGGCTACCGAGGCCGTCCCCGCGGCTACCCTCGCGTAATAATCACTGAGGTTAAACCCCGCATCCTGAGGCTCGTCTAGGACCCTGAGGACGGGGCCAGCGTGCGTATGTATAGCTGCTACGGAGAGCCTGTCTTCCTCTATGTTTAGCGTTTCGGAGGCTAGCTTACGGAAGTTTTCGACAAGCTCGGAGGACACACCGATCACGTCTAAGACGGCCAATACGAAACGTTCACCACCGTCCTCGAGGTATAGAACCCGGCATCGGAGGTCGTCGTGAACACCCTCAGAAGGCTTAACCCTCGAAGCATATCCTGAAAGACGCACCCCCACAGGAGGGGTTATTATAGACGACGCATAACCGACCTTCAACAAGACACCGGTTGACTGATCAGTTGGACGGACTTTCAAGCTTTTCGATAAAGCTCTATCTGGCAGAGGCTTAGCGTGAATATGCTCTACAGCTAAGCAGCTCCGGGTTAACGAAGGTGTTAAAGCGGGAAGGGGTTTGACTCTGAATGGTTTAAAGCGACATTCCGCTTAGAAATCAGAAACCGTTTAGCCGGCTTGAGGATTGTGTGCGTTAAACATCATCCCTTGGGTGTGACGCGGAACACCAGTCCGTACAGGAGACTCAGGATCATGACCGCTATGACGAAGGTCGATACTATGAATAACCCTCGATCCCTGTTGAGCACGGATGCAACCACCATCGCTACAACCCTCGCGTAGGGTGTTGCTATGAGCGCGCCGACCCCTATGGCCGCCGCGCTAGCGGTCATGTACGGGTTCAGCCCCAGGACGTTCAACATGAGACCAAGGGCTAAGGAGCACATGCTCAAAACCATCCCCACCACGAGGATCCAGTACGCAATCTTATTAATGTCCAAGCCGTACACCCCCTAAGGCAGGGTCACCCCGAGTATAAGTAGCCCCTTACGCAGCATGCTGTACCCGAGGTAGCAGACGATCGCTGTGAAAACGACCTTCAGTAGCTTAACCCTCAGCCTGTTCATGACCTTGGTCCCGAGGGAGGCTCCTAGGATGGTGCCGATAGCTACCGGGGCTACAAGGTCAAGCCTAACGACGCCGGATATGTAGTAGATAATCGCGCTCGTAGCCGCTGTAACACCTATCATGAACTTGCTGGTCGCTATAGCAACCTTGAGGGGTACATTCATGAAGAGGTTCATGGCCGAGACTTTAAAGAACCCTCCACCTATACCAAGCATCCCAGAGCCCACCCCGGCTATGAACGATACAAGCCAGCCCATAATGGAGCCCCTCACGGTGTACTCGACGTTGGACAGCTCGCTCTCGTCGAAGTACTCCCCCGAGAGGTGGAGGTACCTCGAGACGACGTCCGGGCTGGCGTCTTTAAAGCCTTCGATTTCGACCCCTCTGCCCCCCGCCCTGAGTGAACGTATCTGTAAGAAGACTACGTAGAAGGCGAAGGTCGAGAACAGGAGGTACAGAAGGCTCTTAGGCGTCGTCAGGACTAGGAGGGCGCCTATAAACGCCCCGAGTGACGTAGAGGTCTCTAGGAACATGGCCAGCCGTATGTTCGTTATCCTCTGCTTGACGTAGGCTGAGCCGCCGGAGATGCTGGTGGCTATGACGCTTATGATGCTTACGGTTATCGCCGTATGGATCGGGATGTCGAAAACCGATGTCAAGACCGGTACGAAAATCAGACCTCCCCCAAGCCCCATGAGAGCCCCTACGAAGCCCGCCCCGATGGCTAGGATGAACAGCTCGAGCAGTTGAACAGCCTGGTGACTTGACGTAGCTTCCTGAGACATGCAGGTCGCTGATCCGTAGTTTAAGGCTATAGACGCCAGCGCCACCAGCGATACGATGAGGACCGTGATGCAGCATAGTCCACGAAAAGCTGTATTCACGGTTATAAGTCAGATAACGGCATTTATTTATTAGTTTCTTACCAGGCGATGTTCAGCCCACCCTCAGACCTTCCCGTGAATATCGCCTCGGAGAATGTGGAAGGGACTGATCAGTTGTCAGGCTCCTCCCTCAGCAGGGCTCTGAACGGATGCTTAAACATCGGCTTATGCATGGGTGGACCGCTACGAGAATAGGTTAAAGCGGATTCCGATAGAAGGCCTGCCGTTGTTCGGCTTAAGACTGGGCTGACCAAAAAAAGATAAATCCTCAGCCATTATCATTAACATGGGTGGTCTGCTTGTCCCTCCTAACGGAGGAGTTGAAGAACTTGTGTCTAAGGCTCGGGGCCGACCTCGTCGGGATAGCGTCGATGGATAGGTTTGAGAAGGCTCCCGGCCTCCACAACCCCAGGAGCCACATGCCCTACGCCGAATCCGTGATCGTGATAGGGTTGAGGTATCCGCTGGCCTCGGTTAAACTGGCCGGTAGACCGCCATCCTGCTCCATAGCCTCCTACATGTGGTACCAAGAGGTTATGGACTGGAAGATGAGCAGTATCGCCTATGACGTCACCAGATATATCGAGAATCGAGGATACGAGGCGCTACCCTTACCCCCCAGGAACCTCAGGGGGCCTGAGAGGAGGCTCAAGCCGTTTGAGAGGTCTGAGAGCTCCCTGATCCAATACTTCTCGCACCAGCATGCCGCAGTGGCTGCTGGGCTCGGGGAGTATGGGTGGAGCGGACTCGTGCTGACGCCCGCGTTCGGGCCTAGGCAGAGATTTCTCTCGATACTGACGGATGCTCCGCTGGAGCCGGACCCGATGTACGAAGGGCCTAAACTCTGCGATAGGGAGAAGTGTGGCTTGAAGTGTGTAGACCTGTGTCCCTTAAAGGCGATAAGCAAGGATGAATATGTGACCGTCGTGGTGGGTGGGAGGGAGTATAGCTACGGTAAGCTCGACCGCAGGCTCTGCGCCCAGTCTAAAGGCTTCACCCTATCCACCGGTGAGTGGCTGAAGTACTGGTCCCAGGGTGCGGGGTACGTTTACCGAGCTGTGGGTCTGAGCCCTATGAAAGCCGCTACGGATGGGCTGAAGGACGCCAGGTACCACTTCGGGTTCCTGGGGCTCTGCATGGTCGTCTGCAAGCCGGAGGAGGAGGCTAGGAAGGAGGACCCAGAGTACTTCAACACCTACCGCAGGCTCCACATGGAACTTAACGCTCCTCGGAACACCGGTCGCTAGGAGGGTTGTAGACTCAGCCTGTTGCCCCGGATGTGCAGCTTAGATCTCCCATACAGGTCTATGCACATCGTCAGGGTCCTTATCCAGACGATTATATCTAGGTATACGTTCAACCTTCGGATCCGGTAGTAGGCTATGTACCTGGGCTAGGGGATGTGCTCAGCCACCTAGATGTCTCTCCAGTCTTCAGATGTGACGGAGGGGCATAACCTTAAGGGGAGACCTGTTTCGATGAATACGGGTGTGATAAATGCGGGAATGTGTGTATGCGAGGATAAGAAAGACGACGGAGACCATAAATATGGGTAAAACTTAAAAAATTTTCCTTAAACGTTTTTATTGGGTTGGAAAATTGAGAGGCGAATCCGAGGCTGAGAAGATACCTTGGATTCCACTAATTATAGGTGTAGTCATCATATGCTTTATAGGACCTTTCTGGGTGTATATGGAACCTCCCGGTGCTCAAAACTGGTACGCTTTAGGAGCTAATGCATGCTTTCTAGCAGTGCCTCTCTCCCCCTTCCTCTTCATAACAGGGGCTTACCTGCTTGGACGTTTTGGGCTTTTCAAAGAGAAAGTGTCCCTAAGGATTTTAACAATCGCTTATGCCGCTGGATTGGCAATTGCCCAGGTGACTTCCAACGCCACAGGCATCCCATCCAACATAATACAGTTTTTCTCTGATAGATGGTTGAATGAGCTTTCGATGAAATACGTACCATGGTTTGTAGCGCCACCGGAGAACATAGCTAAGCAGGTGCTGACGGGAGGCCCTATACCTTGGGCTGACTGGGTTCCGACGATAATATTTTGGTGGTCTCTCTGGGGTATCGGCGCCCTATTCTACGTATCCGTAGGTACAATATTCCGAAGAGGATGGATCGAGCTCGAGAGAATACCTTTCCCACACACACTTGTGATGCATAGAGTTATAACCATATATACGAGACCCGCACCTTCGCTGAGGGAAAGACTTGGCAGAGCATTCATTATAGGAGCCATCTTAGGCATTCTATGGGAGCTTCCACTACTCCTCATAAACCTCTTCCCATGGTTTCCTGATATCTATGGATGGCGGACTAACACCTGTGGACCAGGGTCTCACTGGATCACGCCGGATTCGCCACTTGCTCCTGTCGTAGGCCTTGCTATGTTTAACAAGGATCCGCTCACGGCTTGCATATTCTACATGGCTCCTCTAGGTACACTTCTCAGTACGCTCATATTCACGATAATATTTATCATCCTAATGCAGGTGGCTTGGTATATGGGTTACTACACCGGGATTGAAAGCATATCTGGTTGCGGACGCGTATGGTGTGGTACTATTAGCTACAGGGTTGGTGAACCGTTTAAATGGGATGTCTTTACATCGGCAGGTGTGGGAACGGGTATAGCTTTGTTCTATCTAATACTGAACTGGCGTTACCTTGCTGAAACGATTAAAGCAGCTGTTGGCAAATTGAGTGAGGCTAGAAGGTCTGAGATAGAGAAGAACGAGCCTATACCGTATAGAACCTCATATCTACTGTTGCTTATAGCGTTGGTTTTATCAATAATCTTATGGATAATTTATGGGTTGAGCGCCGCACCGATAGCCGTCATAATTCTAGTTGGACTTATTAATGCTATAGCAGAGACCAGAACCTACGGTCTTGTAGGTTTCGTAGCACCAGCCGGCTCTTGGTTTGGCTACGGTCCATATAAGCTTGTCCTCGGTGATGGACTTGACGTTAAACCTCCAAGTGTAGAGTGGGTTAGAGCCTTTACATGGGCACACTTTACTGGGCAGTCAGCCTGGATGACCGGCTGGGGATTCCCGCTTATATCCTCACTATCATCGTATAAGATGGCTGACCTCACAGGTACGGATAGTAGAAGCGTGTTTAAAGTAGTGCTCGTCTCCTCTATTCTAGCTCCACTAGTGGCCGTTATAGGGATCATATGGGCATTCTATACTTTCGGGGCTACAAGGCTTCCAGGTGCCGGATGGATCAGCTGGTCTCACATTCTCGGTCGAGCATGGCCTGAAAACGTTGTAACAAGACCGGCTTATAAACCATGGGTGCCGCACTACATCGCGGGAATAATCACGGCAGGGTTATTAACATTCCTACACGCAAGATTCCTATGGTTCCCCCTAGACCCGATAGGTCTACTTTTAGCAACAGACGGTCACGCACTGATCGAAGGAATATGGACGACGATACTAGCAGCCTACATCCTGAAATCGATAACTTTGAAGATAGGGGGAAGTAAACTGTATGAGGAGGTAGGTATTCCTGCGGTCTCCGGTTTCATAGCCGGCTACCTTGTAATGACGTTCATAGGCGGGTTAATATTCCTAGTGAGGTTCTTCGTGCCATTCTGATGCTCCCGTTTTTTTAAAACGCTTTAAACTGGAGGAGATGTATGAATAAGCTTTCGTCAAGAGATAGGCTCTTGACGGCTTTTCTCCTAGAGGAGCCTGATATGGTTCCTGTTTCTGTGCGGATTGGAGGCATAAGCATACCTTGGATGTCTGAAGCCGGTATTCTAGAGTACGTTATGAGGAACTCTGACGTTATATGGAGGACAGGCGTCCCAGGGGCCAACATTTTCTTCACACGCTCTGTAAAGATTCACGTGGAAAATCGTGTCGAAGAAGGTATTCATATCTATAGGGTTGAAACACCTAAAGGAACTTTAACTTCTATCGCCAGGGATACTATAAAAGGAAAACCCTATGTAGGATCTTGGACCTTGAAGCATTTCCTAGAGACTGAAAAGGATGTTGAAAAGTTTCTTTCGATACCGTATTCCCCCTGTATTCCTGATTTTGAATCGCTTTTGAAAAAGAAGAGAAGCTTAGGAGACAGGGGGGTTATGGTTATAGGGATCTCCGACCCGGTTGGAATAATCGGTGAACTGTTTCCTACACAGAAATTCATCCGGTATTGTTTAAACGAGGATTCTCTAATCAAAGAACTCCTTAGCTTAATGTTTGAACGTATATATGACTATCTAGAAAGAATACTGGAGGTGGATGAAGACTCCGTCATCGAAATCAGTGGACCTGAGCTGGTTGCACCTCCATTTTTACATCCAAAATTCTTCGACAAGCTCGTGGTCGAGTACGATAAAAAGCTCGTCAAGCTTATACATCAGCACTCTCACCTAGCGTTTATGCACTGTCATGGTAAGGTGAATAGGTTGCTCGAGAGAATAGCCGATATTGGAGTAGATGGATTACATCCTCTTGAGCCGCCACCATCTGGAGATGTAGATTTGGCAGATGCTAAAAAGAGGATTGGAGACAGGGTATGTTTAATAGGCAATATTCGGCTAGACGACTTAGTGCGATGCAGTCGGAAAGAGCTTGAGGAAAAGTGTAGAGATGCCATAAGACAGGCTGCACCGGGAGGGGGATATGTTTTAGAGCCGACAGCGACCCCTCTACCAGATACTCCAACTAGGAACATTATCTCCTTCATAAAGGCGGGAAGGAAGTATGGGTCATACAGTTTTATCTAGAGGGAGATGTGTTTATGGACTCTCGGGAGCGGATAATTGCGGCTTTGAACTTTGAGGAGCCTGATAGGGTCGGCTTTTTAGACTTTATATGGCCTGAGACTTGGAAGAGGTGGAGGGCTGAGAGTCTTCCGGCGGACTACAAGCAGTATGTAGACTTCGACATAGTTTTGGTCGATGTAGATCAGACACCTAGGTTTAAGAGGCGCGTCCTAGAGGAGACGGAGAGATGGATAATATACATAGATGAGATGGGGACTAAGTGGAGGGCTGCTAAGTTCGAGGCTTCAGGCCCACCCTTACCCTTAGAGGGATACGTTAAAACTGTGGAGGACTTTGAAGCCGTTAAAGCTAGGCTTGACCCTGAGGATCCCTCTAGGTATGCTGAAAACTTCAAGGAGAAGGTAGAATCCTATCATAGGCAAGGTAAGTTCGTGGCCTTGGCTATATGGGAGCCCTTCGACTACTGCTGGAGGCTTAGGGGATTCACCCAGCTTCTAGCAGACATGATAAGCCGTCCAGAGTTCGTGAAAACGATGTTCGACTTCATAGCGGATTTCCAGGTTAAACTAGCCTCGAGAGCTGTAGACATCGAAGTAGATGGTATTTGGCTATGGGATGACATGTGCTATAAAAACGGCCCCTTCTTCTCACCTAGCATATATGAGAAGCTTTTAATGCCTGCCCACAGGAAAATGGTCTGGTTCTTCGAGAAGAGGGGATTACCGTGCATATATCACACGGACGGAAACGTTATGAAGATAATAGACTTGCTAGCTAGAACAGGTATCAGAGCCATACATCCGTTGGAGGTTAAGGCCGGAAATGATATAACTATTCTAAAGGAGAAGTACTATGGACGTCTCGCTTTGATGGGTAACATAGATGTAAGGGCTTTATCATCTGACGCTGAAACGTTAAAAAGAGAAGTCCTTTCGAAGCTGAGTATAGCTTTACCCGGGGGAGGCTATATAGCCAGCTCAGACCACTCCATACCTCCAAACGTAAGCTTCCAAAACTTCCAGCTATTCGTCAAACTGATCAGGAGATACGGAGTCTACAATCCCAACAAGTTTTAAAGCCTTTCATGCATATCTGTTGGCGACGCCCATGGAGCTCCATTTGAGCGGAAAAATATCGTTTTCCGCGTAGAGCTTTCTCAACCTTCCAAGATTTTTCAGAACCAATTATAGGCTTCCCCGTTTCAACCCTGACACATATTATTTCTCAGAGTATTCTTTACTTACTACAGATACTGCAAGCTTTGGCTCCCTTGTTCTTGTGAACACTCCTTTTCTATTAAGTATGGTGCGGAAGTGGCTTTGAGGAGTTTTAAAGTCTGCGAAGCACCATATGTGGAAGCCTATTAGAAAGCTCTTCTGCTTAAACATGCGTATGTAATTTTTCAGGAATTCAGCTTGGTATTCTTCGCTCCACATCTCTGGTGGATCGCTATGGAGTCCGTTTATAGCTCCCGCTCCAAACTCCGTCACTAGTATCGGCTTAGTGGGATACATTTTATGGATCTCTTCAAGCACCTTATCCGCCTCCCTTACACCCGCCTCCAGATCTCCATGATGCGAGTACCAGCCGAAGTAGAGGTTTAAGGAAATCACATCTACAACCCCTATCGCTTTATCCTTAGTATGAAGCATAGAGGCAAAGGTTATAGGTCTAGTCGGGTCAAGCCGGCTCACATGGTTATAAAGCTTTTCTATAAAGTCTCTTGAGGCATCCGTTGAGCTTAACGGCTCATTTGCTATACTATACATCACGACAGACGGCCTATTTCTATTCTCTCTCACCATTTCCTCGATAACTTTCTTAGCCTTCTCCAGATACCTCTTATCCGTAAAGTGGATATCTCTAAGACCTACCAACGGCGCTTCGAGAACAACCAGGAACCCGTATCTATCAGCCAAATCTAGGTGAAGCCTAGAATACGGGTAATGGGTTGTTCTAAACGAGTTTACCCCAAGCCTCTTCATAAGGTTAAAATCCCTTATAAGTACCGACCCTGGGACATGTTTACCCGTTATAGGGAAGTCTTCGTGCCTTCCAAAACCTTTAAGATAGACGGGTTTACCGTTTAGAAGAAGCTTTCCATCTCTAACTTCGATAGTTCTGAAGCCTATATACTCGTCAATCCAGTCAAGCAGGTCATTTTCGAGAAGTATCTTAATACGTAAGGTGTAGAGGGAGGGGTTCCATGGAGACCAAGATTTAATACCCTTTACCATAGCCTTAACATGCAATCTTCTACCCTTTATCTTCTCTCTACGGCTCAGTAGCTCAGCTCCGTCAGAATCTAACAGCTTCAAAGCTAAATCGCCTTGAATTTCTCCCCCCACCTCAACCTCCAGGTCTAGATGCCCCTGGTTGTCTGTGACTACTTTCAAGTCTTCTATGAATGTACTATTGGTGAATTCGAGGTAAACCGGTCTGTGTATCCCCCCATAGTGGAAAAAGTCGAAATATGTACGGTTCATAGATTCTCCAGGCGGTATATTGTGAGGGGAAAGCGTATCGTCAACTTTCACAACCAGAAGGTTCTCATCTCCAAAGCGTATAGATTTTCCAGCGTTAAGCTTAAAGGCTGTAAAACCCCCTTCATGCTCCCCTAAAAACACTCCATTAACCCATACCCTTGCCTTATAGTTCACCCCCTCGAATATAATCCATGGAATCCTCCTCTTAAACTCCGCAGGTACGAAGAACTTCTTCATGTACCATGCTATTCCCATGTAGTTCTCCCAGCTTGGGTTCTGCTCGTTCCAAGAGGAGGGAACATAGATGTACTCAAAGCTAGGAAGCCCCTTAAACCACTCCTGACCCTCTCCCACATCGTCTGGATCAAGCTTAAACAGCCAAACACCATCGAGATTTAACCTAGGTCTATAATAGATCCTCATAGAAAACACCAAAAACCGGTTTCATCTTCATATGATACATGCCTTACTTATTAAATTTTCAAATACTATTACTAACTGCTGGCGATGTCTGTAGCGTAACGGAATTTAGAAAGCTATCCTCCCCGGCCCAAAGTCCAGCCCTAGCACAGTTAACACCTTTTCCGGCTAAGTATCCCAGGATAAGACGCAAGGTTCATAGCGCAGAGGGATGCTACCCCAGTTATAGTAGCACCTAATACCGAGGGTAGGAAATCCAGCTAAGCAATCCCCAGCTGCTCTGAAGAATATGCTTAAAACGACAGCCAAAAGCCATGGAGTTTTCCCAGGTTTAATCTCCTCAGAGATATCAATACTACTTACCCTTTCCATTAAATCTTTTATTTTCGCCTCCATTTTAAAAAAATAGGGGGTCTAGCGAAGAAGCTCTTATCTATCTTAAGCTCTAAGTTTCTGACGGGAGGTGGATGTTTGCCGGGTTTGGAGAGGGGTTTTCTGAAGGTCGATATGCCTGACGGAAGCTTGGTTAAGATTCCCTATTTCAGGGTTAAGGGAGGATCGTATGGGCCGGAGGTGTATGTTCAAGCAGCTCAGCATGGGGTGGAGCTTACAGGCGTCTACACGGTTAAGCTCCTCCTAGACCGGGTTAGGGATATGGACGTGAACGGTACGCTGACGCTCGTTCCGATAGCTAACCCTCTGGCCGTTAGGTGGAGGAGGCATTTCTACAAGATGGAGCTTGGGGAAGCCTACTCAAGCCACCATCCCCACCAGATGAATAGGCTGTGGCCTGGGAGAGCCGACGGAAACGAGACCGAGAGGATCGTCTACAGCCTCTACAGGAACCTGGTTGAGCCGTCGGATTACGTTATAGACCTTCACTGCTGGGAGCAATGGCTTGCCCCTGCCGCCCTAGCAGATGGATGGGACGAGGTCTCCGTCAGGCTCGCCGAGTACTCGCTCCTGCGGTTCATAGCCATCCGCGATAGGCCTAGCGTCCACAGGGGTATGATAACCACCGTGGCTACGGAAGCCGGTAAACACGCGCTCACCATCGAGCACAGCGGCCAGAGATGGGTTTTCCCGGAGCAGGCGGAGCTCGTGTGCAGGGGGCTTGTGAACATCCTCCGCTACATAGGCGTCACCCCAGGGGAGCCGGTTAAGCCTAAGCTTCAGCTCGTATTGGATAGGGATCCGCACGTGGACGTTTACGCGCCTGAAGGGGAGTGGATAATAGTGACCTTGAAGAAGCCTGGCGAGAAAGTCGAGAAGGGTGAGGAGATAGTTAAGCTCGTCGACATGGAGAGCCTCGAAGAGAGGGCTGTCAAAAGCCCGGTCGGGGGAGTCATATACTGGATAGGGTCTACGAGACCTCACATAGACACGAGACCCTCAGAGGAGGTTCAAGTGGTCTTAAAAGGTGAAAAATATAGGATAGCCACGATATACCGGCTGGGATAGGGGGTTAAGCCTACCCAGGGGGTCGGGGTTCCGAGATTTTCCACCTATGGAGGGGGTTCTAATAGCTTCACCAAAAATACCATGGAAGGTATGGTGGATATGGGGGCATCCATGGGTTATACCTGCTGTAGAACCGGTAGAGCCTTCGAAGAAGATAGACGTACCTTCGGATCCAGAGGTATTGCGGGGGTGGGACGTAGGGTATGTACATGGGCGGTGTAGGCGGGTAAGGTGTCGGCGCTATGTTAGGGCTATATGGCGTCGGCGGCACGTTCTGCGGATTAGGTGCCGCTGGATATCTACCGGTTCTGGACGTGAAGTTTGGGCACGCAGCCCCCTCAGGGTTTACCTGAATCCCTCTAAGCGTGCAGAACCCGTTTCTAAAATACACACAATCTGAGTGTCTTGGGTAGTTCGAGATTAAACACCTTAGAATATAGGCGATAGCACAAAAATATAAACGTTGGGTTTCCGACCCCCGGAGCTTCTGATACCCTGAGTGGAACGTTCAGCCCGTGGTCGTCGATGGTCTTTACACGACCTAACAGGGCTCTATGCTTTTAGACAGTATCCGCCTGAGCAGGGAGACGGTTTTCTTAACGCCTCTATACGGCTCCATCCTACCTTCAAACTCTATCGATAAATATCCTTTAAACCCCACAGACCTCAGGATATCGATGACCTTCTCATAGTCTATCTCGAGCTCATACCATTCCCCGCCGCCGTAGTACGTCTTAACGTGTACGAGACACGTGTAGGGAGCTATCGCTTCGAGAGATCCCAAAGGGTTTTCTAGGAAGTTACCTGTATCCATGAGGACTCTAAGCCAGGGAGAGTTCACGGTTTCGACTATCCTCAAAATCCCCTCTGGAGTGGAGGTCAGGCCCCAATGGTTTTCCAAGGCCAGCACTATGCCATATTCCTCGGCTAGGGGTATCAGCATGTTTATGGAATCTATAACCCATCTGTAAGCATCTTCCTCCGTATAACCCTCTAGTGGAGGCTCTGACCCTTTCCTCGCCATCAGCTCGCTGAAGCTCTCTACGGTACCCCATCTACCGGAGTTTATCCTTATGGCCGGAGCCCCCAGCCTGTATGCGAGCTCCAGACAACGCTCGGTATGCTTAACCTCTTTAAGCCTATCCTCACGGCTGGGTTTAACAAAGTTCTGGTGAGTGGCTAGACAGTAGATATCGAGCCCGAGAGATAACGCATGCCTCTTAAGCATGTTCACATAGCTCTTATCCTGAGACTCCATCTGAACGTGTAGGATCTCGACACCGTCTAAACCGAGCTCCCAAGCCCTATCCATAACGTACTCTATAGGGGTTTTAGGACCTCGAAAATGCCAGAAAGAATATGTCGACACCCCGATCTTCAAAATTCGCCCCCATAAATTCTTAAACCCCGCGACCATATAAAAACCAAGTCGTTCTTCGGCGTCGGTTTAGACTTCACGTGACGCCAAATAACCGTGATACCGGAGACATCGGGGAGCCTAGGACACGGTCTATTAACAAATTTCTGTCAAATATCATCCAAAATACCTTGAAGATCGGCATGCTTCTTTAAAAAGAATTGAGATTTTTCATAGATCCCGCTTAGGGCGATCTGTTATGACGGAGATCCGGGTCGGTGTTATAGGTTGTGGAGGGATAGCCTCGTCCACCCATGCCCCGAACTACCTTAAGGTGCCGGGTGTAACCCTCGTAGCCTGCGCTGACGTAGACCTTTCTAGGGCTAAGGCGTTCGCTAAGAGGTTTAACATCCCCTCATACTATCAGGACTACCGTGAGATGCTCGACAGGGAGAGCCTAGACGCCGTGAGCGTTTGTACGCCCAACAGGTTCCATAAAGACCCTGCGGTAGCCGCTATGAAGGCTGGCGCGCATGTTCTGGTCGAGAAGCCCATGGCGGCTACGTTGAGCGACGCGGTCGAGATGTGGAGGATTTCCAAGGAAACCGGTAGGGTGCTCATAGTGGGCTTTCAGTCTAGGTTTAACCCCTCCGTCGTAACCCTTAGGGATATAGTCTCCTCCGGGGAGCTCGGCTCCGTATACTACGCTAGGGCCCTGCATCTTAGACGCTGGGGTATACCTTCGAGCCCGACGTTCATAGATGTCGACCTATCCGGCGGGGGAGCGCTCGCAGACATCGGATGCTACGCCGTCGACACGGCGATGTACGTGCTGGGCTTCCCCGAGCCTGAAACGGTGGTCGGGGTGACGTACACGAAGTTCGGGAGAAACCCTGAGTACGCCGGTGTAGGATGTTGGGGGTCTAAATGGAGGGTTGAGGACTTCAAGGTTGAGGACATGGCCGTCGGGTTCGTGAAGTTCGAGAACGGCTTATCGATGATAATCGAGACGAGCTGGGCAAGCTACATAGGTAAGCCGGCCGTGTTCAACGTAGTTCTTCTAGGCGACCGTGGAGGCGCCCAGATGGAGCCGCTCGAGGTCTACAGGGGGATGACGCTCGAGGAGTATAGGAGGCTATCCTATGGCCCCCTCAACCTCGTGGCCAAACCCGTATCGTCGTTCCCTAGGCTTGACGTATACTACCTCCGCATAGCTAGGTTCGTCGAATCCGTGAAGCTCGGTAAGCCGCTGTTCTCACCAGCAGATGAGGGTGTGAAGGTTCAAGCCATCATAGACGCGATATACAGGTCTGCGAAACTCGGCAGGGAGGTCGAGGTTCAAAAACCCTGGAAGAGCTGACAGGGGCTGTCGGAAACCGTTTAGACACCGGCTCTCCATCTTTTTCGAGGCGGTGGTGCTAAGGCCTGTAGCGGCCGTATTTTAGACCCGTCCCCACGAGGGCGAGGGTGTTCTCAAGAGGCACTCCACGGTAGATGCAGTTGCTGCTGGTCAGGAAGTATCCTCCACCGTATGCGGCGTCTTCTATGCATTTCTTAGCCTCGGCCGCCACCTCCTCCGGCGTACCTTTGAAGAGGGTTCTAGCGGCGTCTACGTTCCCGCATAAGGCTATCTTGTCACCATACCTCTCCTTGACATCTCTTAGACGCATACCCGCCGAGGGGTCTATGGAGTGTAACCCGTCTATACCCGTGGCTATTAGCCCGTCCAGTATAGGCCATAGGTTCCCGTCCGTATGCTGGATGAAGAACGCCCCCGCCTTATGGGCTTCGTCTACGAGAAGCCTTATCAGGGGGAATACGACCTTATGGTAGAAATCCGGCTTGAAGAAGGGGCCTGTCTTGAGGGCGTAGTCGGTGCAGTCCACTATCACCTCGGCCCCGGCCTCGACCTGAGCCCTTATGAAGTCTAAACTCCTCCTAACCCGCTCCTCAGCCACCCTCCTCAGACCCTGAGGGTCTGTGTAAGCCCATCTAACCATCCGGAACATAGACCTGCCGTCAGGTATCCCGAGGCCTGTCCCGGGGCTACTTCCCATCACGACAAGCTGGGGGGCTATCTTACGGGCGTACCGTATGGCCTCGAGCGGATCAGGTACGAAGACGGGTCTGACGATGTCGTAGCCCAGCTTCAGACACGTCTTGACGAGAACCTCGGTGTTATGCCTAGTTGCCTTAACCGGGTCTTTCACGACAGCCATCCTACTCAAGACATCCCGGAAAACCGTCCTCTCCCAAGACCCGTATCCCCGCCAAAGGACATACCGCTCACCTACTACAAGCTCCGGATACTGGAACTCAAGCTCGAACATGGGAACCCTATCAGGCTCCTCAAGGCTTAAAGCCCGTAAAACCCTCTCCCTAGGACTCAAAACCTACCCCTCCAAACCGCCGATATGCTATGGTTAAAGGAGGAAAAAGCGAGTTAAGGCTTATAGGTGTTCCCAATATATATTGCTTAAAGGGGGGAAGTTGTCTCTCCACCGATATGTTGACTTTTAATGAGGGTCAACGATAATCTTCGATCAAACCTCTGCTAGTCAAGGTCTTCACCCCTATACGTCCTGCGGCTTCTGATAGTTTTCTATCATCTGTAACGAGCGTTTTACCGGTTTTCAAGGCCTCGACTAAGTACGACGCGGCGTAGTATGTGATGTTTAGGCTAGATGCTAGGTTAAAGATCTCTTCACCGAGCCTTTCATCCCTTAACGCAGTTACGTCCATAGTCCTTAGTACCATGAATATGGTTTTCAGGATTTTCAAAGCTTCTCTCGAGGTTATTCTCTTCAATAGGAGATGTTCTCTCCATAAGGCATTTCCCACCTCATAATAGACTAGGGATATAGTGTATCCTCCTCGGAGTAGATCCGGAGCCTTTCCTCCAAGAAGTCTTAAAAGCGTCAAAATACTACTAGCATCAAAGAGTAAAGGCTTGTTCAACGGGTCTCCCTGCCCATACGAACCGCTTCGACAAGTTCCTCGGCCGGGTTAGACTTATAAGTCTTCTTAAGGGAAAAAATAGGGGGAGTCGACTTTTTTTTTAAAAAAAATGGTCGTTTAAAACGGTATGAAGAACCTTACCGCGCTTATGATGCCGCCAGATAGGATCGCTAGAGCATATCCCAGCAGAAATCCTGTGGCGACTGGTATACCGTATTCTTCATAAGCCCTGCTTCCTCCGATTCTAAGGGTTAGAAGCTTTAGAACCCATGCGACGATCACCATGACCCAAATCCCTTCGCTCAAGCTTCTAGCGCCGAACGTAAGTAGGAATCCATATGGATCTAGCGGGAAGGCTACGAACCTTGCGTGAAGCCAGCTTAGGATCCATATCAGAACTATACCTGCGATTAAATGAGGTATCCAAGGGCCTCCGGTCATGATCTCAGGTGCGATACCGCTCCAAGGATTTTCTGGGTTAGCCGCGTAGAATATATCTCTCGCGAAAGTGCTAGATTGGTAGAAGGGAAGATTGGTCACACCTATCGAATAACCTATCGCAAACAGAGTTGTCCACTGAATTAACGGTATAATCAAAGCCGCGAGAAGCATAACGTAGTAGACCTTAATAGCTTTCACCTTACTTAGTTTAGCGAATTTATAGCTTGCAAACGCTGCCGCTAAGGATCCACCCCATCCTTGGCCTAAGCCATCAGAGCCTGGCTGACGCATCAAGACGCATGTTAAGGCATAGTTGGCATCGGCTCTCTCTGGGAGCTGAGGCCATACAGCTCTAAGCCAGTATAAACCATACGTTCCCGCTCCTATGGCGTTGTAACCGGTTATACCATAGACAAGCACAGCTGCGAAGAAGATCACCCAGGTCATTATCGGCATTAAAACGGCGTTTAAAGCGCTTATACCAGCCATCGACAGTAGACCAACTATGCCGAGAAATGAGATGAAAGTCATTATAAACCCTATTCTTATAATTTTTTGCTCGGCAGAGGCTGTCTTTGAAAGAGACCTAAACGCCTCTATAAGATACCTTCTTCTCAGTATAAGATACATTGTAACCAGTCCTAAGCCGCCTCCCATCTGAGAAACTACGACCCATTTAAACGGTGCTCCCCACCTTAAGCAGCTAGGTCCACATTCTACTCTTCCGCATCCGGGCATCGACATGAGTCCCGTATAGTATCCGGCGTAGTAGGCGACTTGAGTAGCTATGAAGAGGAATATGTCAAATATTATCGAGGTGAATAACGTGCTAAGGGGGGCCATGTAGAATAACGCAGCCAACGATGGGTTCTTACTATACATCGCCAACGCAACTATGCTGTATAATGCGCTTGTTTCGTCGATCCAGCCTGCACCACAGCACAGTGTGTTTACCCGCCACCCGTAGATATCTGGGAACCATGGAAAAATCATTATTAAGAATACTATGAATTGGAATGCAAATCCAAGGGCTACTCCTATTAGGTAAGGTTTTTTAGACCGCCTCTGGGTTGCTTGTTCGACCAGCTGATACACCGCTAGGGTTTGAGGGAACGGTATCTGCTCTACCTCTATCCACTCCCTCTGCCATATAGTAGCTATCGAGAGCATGTAAACCCCAAAGAAGCTGTACAAAAGCCACCAGTACAGTATCACAGGTGTTAAGTAGTTCCAAGGTGTCGAAGCCGTCCCGTAGAGTATCTGTTCAGCAACCTCCCTAGGTGGAGCCATGAACTCGGGTATAAAACGAGACCATGTGTCTGGGTTAAGCCACCTCTGCGACATAAACCCCGGAGGAACCCTGAGGGCATAGTGGTTAACAGCCATATACGAGCAGAAGATGGAGACGGTGTACAAGAAAGCCAATGTATCACTACCCACTTTACGACCTATTAATCTATGGGCTAGAATCGTTACTAGGATCACGAGATAAGGTAGGCTTGCGAATTCTTCAGCACAGTTAACAGAACCTGGATTGAAGAATATCAATGAAATCGATGGAAGCAGAGTATTCCAGACGATCCCAAGAGAGACCATCAAAACCGTAGCCACTGTTATGAGAACCCAAGGTATTTTTTCAACCCCAGATTCATGACCCATCTTCCCCACCTAACAGGCGAAATTATATTTTTTCTGACTTTGTCTATTTATTTTTTCCTTATGAGCACAGCATCTTTATGGAACTTCATCGATATAGCAACTTTTAAGAATGCGTGTCAAATTCGGGTAGACCATGCCTTTCGTCTTCACAATTCTGAAGACTCCACATTAAGCAATTCTTTACCCTACTCGCAGTTTCACGTTTATTCTCAGCCTTTTCGACCTATCCTTAAGCTTAAACCACCACTATGGTTTTTAAAGAAATAGGGAAGGTTGGGGGTTATAGGTCTTCCTGGTAGACTTTAAACCCCATCAGCTTGGCTAGGTTTCTGACCTCTTTCGCCCAGTTTCCGTAGAACGTTACCCTGTGCCATCCCCACCTCCAGTTCTCTAGGATGCGGTCGGCCTTAACCTCCACGGCCAGCTTGGTCCTACAGGCCTTCTCGTCGTCTATGTTCGCTACAGCCCTGCCCGTATGCACGGTCATCGCCTTCTCGAACGGGTTCACCTGGATCGTCGTAACCTCCTCTCCGAGAGGCATAAGCGACTGGATGGATGCACCCCGTCTATCCTCGGCGTGGGACCTTATGATGTAGGGGTTTGAACCGCCGCCGGGTCCGTAGACCTTGCTGGGGGCTACGCAGTGCGCGTATATTATCCATCCCTTGGACAGGTCGAACACGGGGTCTGAGATGAAGCTAGGCTCTCCTGTCAGGTGTTTGATTATGAGCATCGCCGCCGTGGAGTTTAGGTCGGCTTCGCACGCACCTATAAACCCTTCGTTGTTGAGCTGGAAGAACCCTAGGCATGGATAAGCCTCAAGCCGCCCAGAGTACACCAGGGTCAGGCAGTCTACGGTTATAGCCGAGGCGTTCTCCTCCATGAGGAGCCTTTTCATCGCCAAGTACATCCTGCCGGCTTTAACTATCTCATCCCTGCTAGGCTCGACCACCCTCAGGGCTTCGCTTATCCACTTATCCGCCCACTTCTCAGCCTCCTCCAGGCTAGCCTCCCGATAGTATCGGTTAAGCTTGTCAGGAGATACCTTTAAAACCTCGATTCCTAGGCTTTCCTTAATGGCTTCCGCAGACTTACTTACATCCCCATCGGTCACGACTATGATCTTCGACCTCCTGATCGAGGAGATCACCTCTATCAGCCTTATGGCTTTCACGGCGTCCTCAAACCTAGAGGATGCGACTGGGAGCACAGGTAAACCCTCGCTCTTAACCCTAGCGTATGTCAGGATAAGCTCGCCACTTCCTCCATAAAGGTCGTCTACGAGCACCGTGGGCTTACCCGTACGCGCTATAGCATAACCGACCCCAGCCCATGCACCCAGCATGAACACGGCGTAGCCGTCGACATCACCGACCTCTTTAACAACCCTCTCGGCGTCTCCGGGGCTCATAGCCGTTCTGAACACTAGGTCCAAACCCGGTAATGCTTCCCTAAGAGAACTCTTAATCGCCTCCTTCCTAGCCTCATAGTCGTAGCCTTTATAGGGCCACGTAGGTGTCTCTGGAGAACGATGCGAGAAAACCACACAAACCCTACAACCCATACGACCACCACCTTAAAATAAAAACG
>LUCB01000024.1 GCA_001593865.1 Candidatus Bathyarchaeota archaeon B24 | reverse complement strand
CTCTTCAAAGGGATGTTGCCTCCTAAAACGCATAACCTGGTCGAGCTTTACGGGCTTGTAAGGGATCTAGTCGGCGATGTAGCGGAGGAGCTGCTCAGCGAGCTAACCCCGTACTACTCGATATCTAGATATCCAGATATATTTCCCGGGGTTCCAGTGGTTCACAGAAACACAGCCCTGAGGTTTCTGAAGTTTTCCAGGGAGCTGTTTAGAAAAGCCTGCGAGGTGATGGGAGTTGAAGTATGACGATATCTTGGAGGAGGTGAAACGTTACCTGGGCAGGTTAAGTAAGAGAGTTGAGGTTAAGGAAGCTTATCTCTTCGGCTCCACGGCCAGAGGGGACAGGCTAATGTCGAGCGACGTAGACCTATTGATAATATCTCCATCTGTGGAGAACATGAGGCCTGACGAGAGGATAAGGCTGGTGCACACGGCTTGGAAGTATAGGCTACCGGCTGACATATTCATCCTAACCCCCGCCGAGTTCGAGTATTTGAAAGATAAAAGCGTAGTCCTAAGAGACGCGTCCAAATATTGGGTTAAGATCCTGTAAGCCGTTGACGAGGAATTTTCCCTACAGGCTTGTTCTCCCTCGTGAGCCTTAAGACCCAAACATTATATCTGGTCTTCGAGGATAAAGTGGTCGGTGGCTTATCTTGGCTGGTGGTCTTAACTGCATCCTTATAGTGGTCGATACTCTGAGGGCTGACCACCTAGGTTGCTACGGATATTTCAGGGATACGAGCCCGAACATCGACCGGTTGGCTAGGGAAGGCGTTCTGTTCAAAGATATGCACGCGTCGGCCATACCCACGGGGCCGGGCTTCACGTCGATCATCACAGGGTTATCCCCGATTCACCACCACTACTACTTGACGCCTTGGAACATACCCAACCTGATAGACTTCGACGACGCTATTCCAACCCTCCCGGAGCTTATACAAGACCTCATAGGAGGCTATACGACGGCGGCGTTCGACAACCTGATGAACTTCTCTTCCCACATGGACCATATGGTTAGGGGCTTCGAATACTACGTAAACGTCACTAGGACCTCGAAGCCCATACACCACCACGTCCGGGGAGACCAGGTCAACAGCAGGCTCATACCGTGGCTTAGAGCGCATAGGCGTGAAAACTTCTTCGTCTTCGTACACTACTGGGACCCGCACACGCCCTACAACCAGCCTGAGGAGTTTAGAAGCATATTCCACCACGAGCCCGGTAGGCTCGACGACCTCGAGGTGAAGACCGCTCCGGCTGGGTACCGGTACGTGCCTGGGTGGGGTAGGGTCGGGGAGCTGTGGGAGCCGAGACCGGAGGAGGGGAAGCCTACGATAGACCTATACGACGGAGAGATACGGTTCGTAGATTCGCTGATAGGCGAGGTCGTGGAGGCTTTGGAGGAGCTGGACATCTCTGATAAAACGGTAGTTATCATAACGTCTGACCATGGTGAGCAACTGGGTCAGCATGGTCTCTACGACCACAGGGGTCTCCACGAATCGGTGGTTTATATACCCCTGGTAATCTGGGCTCCGGCCATGCTTCCGACCGGAAAGATCGTAGAAGGCTATGTCCAGCAGGCAGATATAGCCCCGACTATCCTATCGATCCTAGGGGCTGGGGAGAAAGACCTACCCACCTTCGATGGGGTAGACCTGCTTCCGATAATCGATGGAGAAAAGCCTCCGAGAGACGAGATCTACATCGAGAACCATGAGCAACGTGCCGTAGTGGAGGGGGAGTGGAAGTATATACGAAACTACTTCGAACGGACAGAGGAGCTTTACAACCTAGAGGATGACCCGATGGAGGTCGTAAACCTTGCGGCAGAGGAGAGAAGCCGGGTTAAGGCCATGAGGGAGAAGCTCTTCCGATGGGTCGACGAGAACCTGAAAGGTCGACTCGACCCTATGTGGGTACAGATGGCTAGGTGGGCCGCGAAATGGGCCGCCACCTTCAAATACGACTTCCCAGACCTAAGACCGAGACCCACGATCATAAGAGAAGCTAAACAGTAGGCGACATCATTTAGCTTACTATGGCCGCGATAAAGACCTCTTTTTTAATCAAGCTCGAAAAGCTGCTCGATAAATTAGCTTTGCTCTATCTCGCTCGGTGTTATGATGTGTTTTCTTGGGAGGCTGTGCTCTTCTACGAACTCCAACAGCTCCATGTCGACCGTTAATAGTTTTAGCTCCCTTGTTACCGCCATCGAGTATAACAGGTTATCCATCATGTCCCTATGTCCTAGCTTATACATCTTGACCGCGAGTTTAAACGAATCATCATCTATCGAGACGTGGTTCATGGTTTTTCTTATAGCCCTTATCCCCTCGGCTATACGTGCAACCTCCTCTTCGCTTCCCTTCACAACCTTTACGACCTTCCAAGAAGCCTCCAGCAGGCTGAGGTCGCTGTAGTATAGGGTGTAGAGGCTAAGCTTCTCGAAAGCCCTCATCACGGTGTTCGACGTCTCGAAACCTATGACCGGAAGGAGAAACGAGGTGTCGAGTAGTAGACTCCTATCGTTAACTCGAGAGCCTCTCCTGTTCACGTAAACTCTCCTCCTCGACCTCTTCAGGCATTATCCTACCGATCTTCCTACCGTGCAGGGCAAGCCATATAGCATCCCTGACCGGCTCTATCACGATCCTATCCCCCTGAGCGACCAACCTAACTCTCTGCCCCTCACGTATCCCGACGGCGTCGGCGACCTTCTTATGGATAACGATAACCCTCTTCCTCCCAACCCTAGTCTCCACAGAGATGCTCAATCAGACCACAAGAGATTTCTAACTCCAACCTATATTTAAATCCAACCATTTACTGAAATCTAACCCCAACTGCACGGAAACCATATGGGTTTAGCATACCCGGTGGAAGCCGCGTATAGCGACGCAGTGGGTCTTCAAGGTATTTCGCTTTCCTTCATCCTCTTGGCTTTCATCATCTTTTCCATAACCTCTCTAGGTAGGGTTACGTCCTCCTTTCTCTCGGCTACCGGTCTTAGCACGACGAGGCCTTTACCGTCGACTATCTCGATCTCGTGCAGATACAAACTGTGAGGTGTCTGCCTCATCTTCTCGATAAGGATATACCTCCTCAGAACCCCGCCTCTTACGCTTCTCCTAAACCTTATTATCCCGTCGGCCACATGCTCTATACCCCATCCAAAGCTCTCCGAAGTCGTGACCGCGTACTGGGAGGTGGCCAGTATGGTGAAGTCCCACCTCGACAAGACCTTCTTTATATAGTAGCTGTACCTCCTAGCCATGGCAGGCTTATCGAGCCAGAAGGCCGACATCGAGTCTATGACAAGCCTAGCCCTACCATAGCCGAGCATACGTTTAGCCTCTACCACCTTGTTCACGAGCTCCTCGACGTCCAGCGTGCGGAGAGACCACTTATCCTCCGTGGACATCAGCGCATCTATCACGACGAGACCTTTCCTATCGATGGCCGTCTTAAAGTCTATGCCGAACTGGGCGGCCTGTCTCACGATAGAGTCCCTAGCCTCCTCGGTGGTTACGTAGATGCATTTATCCCCTACCTTAACCCCTTGGGCTATGAAGTGTATACACAGTATCGTCTTACCTGTGCCAGGCTCCCCCGTAACGGCGACCAGGAAACCCCTGGGTATCCCGCCGGCGAGTATCCTATCTAGCTCGATGATGCCGGTCGAGAGCCTCTCGATGTAGCTTAGGCTTGAAAAATCCCGGGTAGGCATCCTCCAAGTAAATTGCACGTGAACCGCTTTAAAAACGCGTCTAAGGCGAATCTATCAAAAACGCGTCCTGACCCATGCCTTCATAAACGTGTTTGAACGCTACGTGTAAAGGATAGCCGGTGGTAGTGGTCGAAGTAGAGGGGTTCTGCTATTAAAGTTTAAGAGCCTGGTTTATCCTCTCCTCTATGGGTAAATTATGCTGTTCAAAAAGCTAGTGGACGTTTTCGAGAAGGTCGAGGCGACGACCAAGCGCCTCGAGATGACGGACATACTGGTCTCCCTCCTGAAGGAGACCCCGCACGATATAATAGATAAGGTGGTCTACCTCTCGCTCGGCGAGATATACCCGCCGTTTATAGGCTTGGAGCTCGGTCTAGCCGAAAAGCTCGCCGTTAAGGCCCTGGCTCTAGCCACGGGGGTTAAGGAGAAACTCATACTCGAGGAGCTGAAGAAGACGGGTGACCTCGGCCAGACAGGGGAGAACATACTCTCAAGGCGCAAGGCTAGGCCATCGCTCTTCCGGGAAGAGTTGACCGTGGAAAGGGTCTACAGCACCCTGGAGAAGATATGTAAGGCCAGCGGTAAGGGTGCCCAGGAGCTTAAGATAAGGTATCTGGCGGGGCTTCTAGCGAACGCCGAGCCTAAGGAGGCCAAGTACCTCCTTAGGATAGCTCAAGGCAGGCTTAGGCTCGGGATCGCGGATATGACGATATTAGACGCTCTTGCGATAGCCTTCTGCGGAAGCAAGGAGTATCGAGACGTCATAGAAAGGGCCTACAACCTCTCCTCAGACATAGGGTTGGTCGCTAGGACGGTCGCCGAGGGAGGTTTAGAGGCTGTTAAACGGTTTAGGATAACGATAGGTAGGCCTATAAAGCCTCAGCTGGCGGAGAGGCTTTCGACTATCGAAGAGATCCTTGAGAAGATGGGTGGCGAATGCTACGCCGAGTATAAGTATGACGGGTTGAGGATTCAAGCCCATGTTTCGCCTGAGAAGGTTTACCTGTTCTCGAGGCGTCAGGAGAACCTTACCGAGCAGTTCCCGGATGTCGTCGAGGCTGTCAGGGAGGCCGTGAAGGCTAAGGAGGCGATCCTAGACGGTGAATGCGTCCCGGTCGACCCGCATACAGGCGAGCTTCTACCGTTCCAGGTCGTAGCCCATAGGAGGGGACGTAAATACGACGTGGAGAAGATGGTCGAGGAGGTCCCGGTAGTATACTTCGTGTTCGACCTGCTATACGTCGACGGAGAAGACTTGACGCTTAAGCCGTATACGGAGCGCAGGGAAAGGCTAAGCGGGGTTGTCACGGAGACCTCTAGGGTTAAGCTAGCGGAGTACATAGTCTCGGGAGACGCCGCCGAGATAGAGAAGTTCTTCCACAAAGCCGTACAGGAAGGTGCTGAAGGTCTCCTATGTAAGTCTCCTAAAAGCCTCTACGAAGCTGGTAAACGAGGCTGGGCTTGGATAAAGTGGAAAAGAAGCTACCGGTCTGAGATGGTCGATACCGTGGACTTGGTCGTCGTAGGCGCTTTCGCGGGTAAGGGTAAGAGGGCTGGAACCTATGGCGCTCTGCTTATGGCTGCGTACAACCACGAAGACGACACGTTCGAGACCGTCTGCAAACTCGGAAGCGGCTTCACAGACGAGGAGCTGGCCCGGCTTCCTGAGATGTTCAAACCATACCTACGGGATACCCCTCACCCGAGGGTTAAGACGATCATGAAGGCGGACTTCTGGTTCACCCCGGCGGTCGTCTTAGAGGTTATAGGCGACGAGATAACCCTAAGCCCGATGCACACCTGCGGTATGAACGCTATAAGACCCGGCTCAGGGTTAGCCATACGTTTCCCGAGGCTAGTGCGGTTTAGAAGCGATAAGGGGCCTGAAGACGCCACGACCGTTAAGGAGATCGTCGAGATGTATAACCGTCAGCTTAAGAAAGTCGAGTAGACTTAAGATTAGTCCTATTCTCTCGGAGGTGTATGGGTTAGCCTCGGTCGAGTACGGGGAGGTTAGGTGTAGAACTGCCTTATCCAAGAGTAGGCTTCCGGATTTAGATTACGCCCTAAACCCCTATGTCGGGTGTGAACACGGATGCCTATACTGCTACGCCAGGGCGACCCTGAGAGACGAGGCTAAGGCGTTGAGATGGGGGAGGTTTGTCCTCGTCAAGAAGGGTCTCGTGGAGCGGCTTGCACGGGAGGTTCTGAGAAAACCCAAGGGCGTGGTGGGGTTGAGCACCGTTACAGACCCCTACCAGCCCATAGAGGCGAGGCTTAGGCTCACTAGAAGGTGCCTCGAAATCCTCGTCAGGAAGGGGTTTCCGGTCTCTATACAGACGAAGTCTAAGCTTGTCCTGAGGGACCTAGACCTCATAAAGGCCGGGAAGGTAGACGTGGGTATGACCATAACGACCATGGACGACTCTCTGGCTTCGATGGTCGAGCCCAGGTCCTCCAGGCCGTCTGAGAGGGCTGAAGCCCTCAGAAGGCTCGCGGAGGAGGGTGTCGAGACGTGGGTTTTCCTAGGCCCGATCATACCTAGGTTAAACGACTCGGAGGAGAGTATACGTAGGGTCGTAGAGGTCGCCTACGAAACCGGTAGCGAGCTCATCGTCGATAAGCTCAACCTCAGAAAGTGGGTTTTAGAGAGCTTAGCCCCTCTTCTAGATAGGCTCTACCCAGGTCTGAAATGGGAGCTTCCCGATATGCTCAGACCGGGCTCCAGCTATCTCCGGGAGCTCTACCGAAGGGTCGAGCGTATATGCCGTAGCTACGGAATCGAATACGTTAGGTTCAGGTTTATTAGCGGACCAGAGCATTAACGATCGAGATGAGAGATCCTGTCGAGGGGAAGGTTAAACGTGTCCTCAAGACTCTAGACTTAGCCGGGATTACCATCCACATCTACGTCGAGAGGTTTGAAAACGCGTATCTGGTCTTGGTATCGGAAGACGGTGTCAGGCTTGGAACCCTCGTATGCTCGATAAGGCTTCGTGAAGGTCTAACCAGAAGCACGACCCTGCTGGGGTGGAAAGGTGAGATACAGGCTAGGATGCTGGCCGAGAAGATATCGCATGAAACGGGTTTGATAACCCTATTATCCGTAAACCTTGATGAAGAAAGGTTGCAGAAAAACCTACAGGGGATCGTGGAAACCCTAATCCGGTGTCTCGAAGAGGTTAAGGGCTGACCGCTCTGTGAGGTTAGAGCCCCAGCGCATCCGCGACGTCCTTCAAAGCCTTCAAAGCTTCGTCTAGAAAATCTTCTAAGGTAAACCCTATCTGCTCGCAGAACCTTATACGTCTCCTGCTGACCCCTCTCGCGAAGTCCTTGGCTTTAAACTTTCTGAGCACGGTCTTAAGCTTGACCTCATCCATCTTTTTAGAGGGCATGACTAATGCACATGCTACGAGCAAACCCGATGCCGCATCCGAGGCTATCAAGGCCTTGTCCAGCGTCGAAGTAGGCTGGATACCCGTATTCTCGAAATTGTGAGCCATTATCGCCTTCATAACATGCTCCGGGACGAGTTTGCCTATGATATCCTTAGCCATAACCCCGTGCTTCTCAGGCTCGCTCCTAGTAAGCTCATAGTCTATGTCGTGCAGCAACCCCGCAAGCCCCCAGACCTCTTCATCCTGGCCTAGGCGTTTAGCAAGCCTACGCATGATAGCCTCGACCGCGATGCAGTGCTTAACAAACCTCTCGTCCTTAACGTGCCTCTTCAGGAGGTCAAAGGCCTCCTCCCGGTTTAAAACTCCAGAGCCCACGTGGACCACCCGGGTTCAGTAGGAAACCACATCGGATATCGTCGGCCTACCAAATATCTTTTCCGAAGCCTTAGCCACGGCTTCCCTGTAGGATTCCTTGGAGTAGACCCGGACTATGTTCATCACGTTCCTAAGAAACCCTATGAGCCTAGAAAGCTCCGTCAGCTTTTGCGCGACCTTCCTACCGTCAGCGCTTCTCCTGAAGACAGGTATCTCCATAGGCTCGAGATGGGATGAATGGCTATACGGGACGGAGGGGAGGCTAGGTGAATCTATGAAGACGTCCTCGGCCGAAACACCGGCGTCTGAGGCTATCTCCTCCTCAAGCTTCGACTTAACGGTCTCGTTGGTGAGGAGAGAGCTCACCAAGGAGCTCTCTAAGAACAACGTCCTCTCGTAGACGCATTTCAGAAGCCTCCTCTCCATGAGGTCCTCCATGATAGGCTTAGCTTTTTCAGAGCTACATAAAGCCGACCAGACGTTGTAGTCGTCCATAGCCAAGTAGTCCTCAGCCGTCTGGAAGTCTAGTAGGCCGAGTTCATCCCTAGCCATCTCCATGGCGTGAAGTAGCATGATCTGAACAGCCCTCGAGGTTCTATGGAAGTATATGGACCTGAAGGACTCGATCCTCGCTATAAGGAAGGTTTCGAGAGCCGACAGGGCTTTGACGTCTACGGCTAGGTTACCATCTAGGACATCCATTGTGTAGAGTATCCTAAACACGTCTACGAAGCCGTAGCCGGCCCCTGTGTGGTAGCTGTCTCTTACTATGAAGTCCATTTTATCGACGTCTACCGAGCTTCTCACGACCTGGCTGAGATAGGGTTTACCCCTGACACGAGGCTCCCCCACCGACAGAGCCGAAACCTCCTTAGGGTCGAAGCCTAAACCGTTCAACAGGTCGGCTAGGGTCGAATTCTCGATAATCCACTTGGTCATATCCTCATGGGTCTTACCCTTGTACTTGACGAGAAGCCCCTCGTAAACGTGGGAGAAGGGCCCATGCCCTACGTCGTGGAGCAGAGCCGCTAGACGTAGGAGTCTCCCCTCCTCCTCCGACAGCTCGACCATCGACTGTTCGGCGAAGAAGCCTGCGAGATACATGGTGCCTAGGCTGTGTTCGAACCTCGTGTGGTTTGCGGCTGGGTAGACGTATTCGGAGCCGGATAGCTGCTTGATCCTCCTAAGCCTCTGAAAGGCTTTGGTATCTATAACCGACTTCTCGTCGTCCGATATCTTCACATACCCGTATAACGGGTCCTTGATAAACCCCCAATATTCCCTGAGGGACAAGCTCGACCTCAAGCTACTATGAACGGACATGCATATATAAATTGAAGGATATTTAAAACAGACAGGGTTGGCTTTGAGGCTCGACGCAGGGATGTTGAACGAGGTGCTCGAAAAGGTAGAGCGTTTGGTCGACATGAACGATAGGTTCGACGATCGGGTCGAAAGAGAGGTGGAGACCTTGGAGGTTCCCGACCTGTTTAAACGCGAGCTTATCAAGGCTTTAAGGGAGCTTCTAAACCCCCAAAAAGCCGTCAGAAGAGGGTTTTTCCTCGTCGTCACGGGTATCGATAAGTCTGGTAAGGAAACCCAGTGCTTCAACCCGGCGGGGATCCCTGGTGTCAAGTCTATAAGGGAGTTTTTGGAGGAGCTGGGTGGAGAGGTGCTTTCCATATCGCTGCCGAGTTACGATACGTTTCTCGGCTCCCTGGTCGGAGCATACCTCGGGGTCGAGGGGTTGGGGGTCGAGGTGGAGGGTGAGATATCGGAGGAGTACGCTTGGATACTGTGGGGTCTCGATAGGGCTCAATACAACAGCCTAGTCAGACGTTGGCTAAGCCGTGGGAAACGGTTCGTGCTGGCTAGGAGATGGGTCGAAAGCAACCTCTGCTACCAGGTGGCTAGGGGGATAGGTGAGGACAGGATCCTAAGGTTCGAGAGGAACATAGAGAGACCTGACCTGATCTTGGTCATCGATATCACGGCGGAGGAGGCGTTGAGGAGGGCGTCTAAGACCGATAGGTATGAGAAGCTCTCGTTTCTAAGAAAGGTTAGGGCCACGCTTCTCGACGTAGCCTTCAGAGGGGTCGTCGGCGATAGCGTGGTGGTTAACGGCATGGGGTCACCGGTCGAGGTGAACAGGAGGATACTAGAGGTGCTCGGCTACTATCTGGCCGGAAGCTAAGCTTATATACTTGGCTTCTATGGTTATAGCGGAGGCTGATCGCTTTGAAGGTTCCGAAGGTCATAAACACCTACTGCCCTAGGTGTAACGCTAAGACGCCGCATACGGTGTCCATATACCGGAAGGGTAGGGAAAGCGCCCTCCGGAAAGGCGCCAGGCACCACGAGTGGGACCTCCACGGATACGGCGGTCAGAAGTTCCCGGAGCAGAGAAGAAAGGCTAAAACCACCACGAAACAGGTTCTAAAGCTTAAATGTAGGAAATGCGGCTACGTCGTAGACAGGCTCGGGGTAAGGCTTAGAAAAATCGAGATAGCTTAGCCTTACAAGAATGGACGCCCATGACTTTAGACAGTTTCTGGTTTGATGCACGTTAAGAGCTGAACGTATGCAGTCCTTTAAAACAACGACCAGGAAGCCAAATTTTTAATTTTTATAGTTTATATCTCAATTCTTCTGTGAAGAGCATAGTCGTCAAGGAGAGGACCTACAGGCTTCTCAGGAGGCTTAAGGATAGCTCTGGTGTTAGGAGCTTCGACGAGCTTCTGGAGATAATCGCCCTCAAGGAGCTTGGCCTAGAGGACGACATGTTCGGGGTTGACAGAGGTAGGCTTAGCCCCTTCACACCCGAGGATAGGGTTGAGGACAGATGACCCCCGTATTCGACACGTATGCATGGGTGGAATACTTCAGGGGGGACCGCTAAGGGAGAGGTCGTCAGAGACCTACTCGGGTCGGCTGAGGATACACTCCATCTATAGCTTTGGCTGAACTCGCTAGGAAGTATGTTAGGGAGGGCTTCCAAGAGGATGAGGTTCGGAGGAGGCTCAGCTTCGTGGAGGCTAAGACTATGGTTGTTCACATGACTTCAGAGTCAGCTTTGGAGGCGGCTAAGGCATACCTAGAACTCCGGAGGCATGCCTCTAAGGCGGGGCTGAGAACGCCAAGCCTCGCCGATGCGATAGTCTACGCGACGGCTAAAATGCTTGGTGGGAGCCTGGTGACTGGGGATGCGCTCTTCCAAGGGCTTCCAGCGGTCACCTACCTGCGTTAAACGGGCTGAAGCTGGATGGAGTGTCAGACTTGGGGAAACGCTTTATACCTCCTAACCCGCTATTATCAAGTGGTGGTTTTATGCCTCAGGCGTTTGTTCTCATAAATTCTGAGATAGGGGCCGAGGAGGAGGTTCTGAAGGCCCTTAAAAGCATCGGTAACGTCAGGGAGGCCTACATAGTCTACGGCGTCTACGATATAGTGGCCCGGGTGGAAAGGGCTGGTTAAGCCCCCACATGCCGACTCTATGGAAGAACTCAGGGGAATCATCTCTGTTAAGATACGTAGGATAGATAAGGTTAGAAGCACCTTGACCATGATAGTCGCCGAGTAGAAGCCGAGAAACCATACCTTAATTTTTCCAAAACCTCGAAACCTTGGGTTCACACCCGCTCCTCTAGATCGATAGGTTTAGCCCGAGTATCCGGTCGATAAACCTCAGAGCTCTCAGGGCAGCAGCCTCGTCTCTCCGTACGTCTCTACACCCGGATAGAACCCCTACGCATATGGATTCGTCTCTAAGCCGAATCAGCCCGAGCATCAACCCAGCTACCCCCTCTATACGCCCCCTAAAGGGCTTAGCCCCGGCCTCTACGAGCTTTTTCAACACGTCTAACTTGTTGGATGTCACGGCTATGCCCTTCTGCTCGGTCATGCCGTCGACGGCCACTATGGTCCTACACCCGAGGCTTTGAACGTATTCCACGATCCCCTCGGCAACCCTGTAAGGAGCCTCCGTAGACGTGGGGTCTGGCTGGAAGCCTCCGGTCAGTATCAGCAGGTCTCTCCCCACGTTTTCCGTATGGTAGATACTATAGCTCAGCGGCTCGTAGGATCTGTCTGTAACCTGAATCTGGTCTGGGAAATACCTGCTATAGATCCTGCATAGAAGCTTAGCATCTGTAAGCTCCCTAAGCCAATCCGCCACCAGCCTACCTACACCGCCGATACCCGGAAGCCCCACGACTAACACAGACCTCTCCTTACCCGGTCGATAGAACTCCTCGACCTTCAGGTCAGGATGTGGCCTTCTCAAACCCATCGGGAGACTACTCCACCGTTATGCTGTAGCCCTCCTTCCTAGGGATTCTAAGCTCCAGAAGCCCTCTCCTACAGGTGAGGCTTTTAATCCTCCTCTCGACGGCAACCGGGGTCCTAACCCTGACGTGGAAGCTGCTGAACTCCCCCCTCCTATGGGTGACCCTGAACTCTCTGAAGCTTATGCTCCTATAGGTCTTGGCGTATATCTCGACCGTGTAGTCGTCTAGAAACCTCACGCTTATGCTCTCAGGCCTCGCACAAGGCATGTCGGCGGTGATTATGACCTCTGACGGGGTCACTGTGACCTCTGTCAAAGGCTCTATCGTCGACGTGGACGGCGACCACCCGGCTCTCTCCATCAGAGCCTCAAACTCCTCCTCGAATATCCTCTCGAACCTCTCGATGTACTCCTCGAAAAGGTCGAATATGCTCCTCCTAGGCCTCCTACGCTCCATACGGTCTCACCCCTTAGACGAGTAGGGGAGGCACGTCGTATTCTTGAGACTTCCTCATCCTAGCCATCTCCATACGCGTCCTCTTCATCATATCCCTAGCGGCCAGCCTGATCTCCTCACCCCTCTCCTTAAGCTTAGAGACATCTATATCCAGCCCCAGAAGCTTATTCAGGTTCAGAAGCGCGGAGGCCGCGGCCTCTGGGTCAGGGTAGTGTAGGAAGGACTCCGCCAAGAGACCGATGGCCGGTATACCGTTGAGGGAGCAGTACTTCATTATAAGGGCGTAGGGGCCGACGATGTACCCCCGGTCGATTATCCTAAACCCCTTCTCCTTTAGTAGGTTAAGCATCTCCTCGTCCGAGGCCATGGCGAAGACCTTCGGCTCCTCTATGTTCTGCCTATCCTGAACCGCTATGCCGCCCAGCGATACTACGAGCTTAGCCTTCTTACTGTACGCCCAGTCCACCATAGCCTTAGACAGCTGGTAGACCGCGCTCGCGGGTATGGCTGTTTCCGAGACTATCACAAGCATCTTCCCGTCTTTGTCACCCATGATCCTGAGGGGCGATACCGGTAAACCGTTCTGAAGGACTATTATAGGCGGCAGGAGCTCTGAGTCGATGATCCCCACCTCCTCCATCTTAAGGGAGGATATCACGTGTAGGGAGGCTATAACCCCCACGAGGCCAACGTCAGGTAATCCCGCTATGATCGTAGGCTCATCGGCTATAGGCCTCTTCTCCAAAACCCTAACCTTCTCGCTCAAACGCATAAACACCTTGATCAACTATGATAGTCTTCCTTAAGGATTAATTTTTCCTCGCCTAGATGGGGAAAAATATATAAGCACCTTACGCCGGTTCTTGATCTGAACGCCATAGGAGACCAGTGTCTCTAGGAGAATCTATCTGGAGGATGTCTGAAATGTCCGAGAGCGAAGGCGAAGCTGTGGTTCTGATAGGTAAAAAGCCTGTGATGAACTATGTCGTCGCTTGCATGACCCTCTTCAACGCCGGGGCTAAACAAGTAGTCATCAAAGCCAGGGGCAGAGCGATCTCGAGAGCCGTAGACACGGTCGAGCTCATAAGGAGAGCCTTCATAAAAGACTTAGTGATCAAAAACATATCGATAGGTACGCAGGAGCTCACCGGTCAAAACGGTCAGAAAACGAACGTCTCGACGATGGAGATAGTCCTCGCCAGACCAGAGTAGCGGTGAAACCGTTATCTAGATCCCCTTTCCCTTTATTTCCGTCTTTTCCGTTCAGTTTAAGAGATGCTTATCCTAGATTCTAACCTGTATGTCCCCTAACCTGAAAACGAGGCCTCCTGGGGTGGAGGCTAGACGGATGATCGGCGAGATGCAGAAGCTTACGGCTCCGGTCAGGCTTAGGATACCGCTTGTGGTTAAAGGGGTACGCGGCTCTGAGGTCGAAGACGTCGACGGGAATACTTACATCGATATGGACTGCGGAAGGGGGTTGCAGCTTTTAAGATTCGGGGTCGAAGACCTGACGGCCGGGCTGAGCGTCGTATCCTATCCGGCCGGAGACGTCTTATCCGAATACATGTACAGACTTCTGGAGACGGTGAAGGGTTTCTTCGGAGAAGGGTACAAGTTTCATCTATCGCCGTCGGGCTTTGAAGCCTTTACTACGGTCTACTCCTCCATCCTAGAGGTTTCGAGAGGGGGTTCAGCCGTAGTTTTCCATACACGAAACGGTTTGTCAGCCTTCGGCTTCCCCTTCTCGTCGACGATACGTAGGGTTCCCTATCCATACTGCTACCGTTGCCCTCTTAAACACGAGCATCCCGGCTGCGGATACGCTTGCGTAGACTATTTCAGAGACGTTTTAGACGAGGTCGAAGGCTCCGTCTCGCTCGTGGTCTTTAAACCCGTAGACCCGGTTCGCTGTATAGTACCTCCCGAGCCCGTGTGGAGGAGGATCGTGAAGATATCCCATGAAGCAGGATGCCCTGTGCTGTGCGACGAAACAGACCTGGCACCAGGCAGGTCTGGTAAACGGCTTTGGCATGAGAACCTGTCGATACGTCCTGAGGCTGTGTGCCTAGGCGACGGTTTAGCCTCGGGTCTTCCGATAGGCTTAGCGGCTGTCAGGGAGGAGCTGGCCGTCTGGAAGCCTAAGCCTCTGACGGCGAACCCCATAAGCTGCGTGGCCGGTTTAAGGCTTCTGGAGAGGCTTAGAGACGGTAGGCTGCTCTCTAAGGCGCATAAGCTTGGTAGAAGCCTAAGGAAGCGTCTCGAGGAGCTGAGCCGTCGATACGAGGTGCCTGGGGAGGTGAGGGGCCTCGGCCTTATGGTGGGCTTCGAGGTCGTCGAGGACGAATCATCTAAGAAACCCGCGCAGCGTTGGGCGAGGTTCCTGGTCAAATACTGCTTCACCAGGGGTTTGATCCTAGGGCTAGGCCCTCCGTCGACGATAAGGCTAACCCCCACGGTAGACGTGGACGAGAAAACGGTAGAACAAGCGTTAACCATAATCGAAGACGGGTTTAAAGAACTTAAACACGCGTTTAAACCCTGAAGATCCATGAGAAACGTTTAAGAACCACCTGTCCGCTAACTTTAACACGCGTAGCCCGGTGGTGTAGCGGCCAAGCATGGCGGGCTCTGGATCCAAACTCCCGGAGGAGAACCCCGCCGACGGGAGTTCGAATCTCCCCCGGGCTACTTTCCCATTCTAAGCACCTTCTATTTCCGCTTCCACCAGCTTCACATGATCATCCACGGTTTTAGCAACTTTATGCACATACCTATCCCTACCGAAGTTTACCAGCCGAGTGTAGATTAGAGTCATGTTTATACCCCTATGTCTAAGTAGCTTCTTAACTCAGAGTATGTCCTTTATCGGCGTCTTCTAGTGCTTAAACATGTGAAAAGTGATTCTTCAGTATGCAATAGTAAAGCGACCTAAAAGCTCCTGGGGTCTAACCTTTTTAACCCCATTTCATCATATTTATGGTCTGTACTTATAATTACCAAGTTATTGTGCTTTGCTACTGCTGCATGAAACGAATCAAAGATCCCCATTCCCCTCTTTAAATAATCGAAGGCTGTCTTAACAACGTTCTCATCAACCGGTATAGTTTTTAATCCTATTTTCTTCAGTTCTTCGTATAGCTTCAGCATGGTCTTCTCAGATAGGTCCCTCTTGATCACCACGGCCAGTTCTAGAACTATTATAGGCGTTATATAGGCTTTTAGCTTAACATCCTTAATCATGCTAACCACTTTAGTAGCCTCCTCATGCAACCAGTCTGTAGGATTAAGGTAGGCGTATAGGATATCAGCGTCTACGAGGTATGATTCCCTTAGCCTTAAGATATGCTAATACCTCCGCCTTCTTATGGAAGTCTCGTCCAAGTTCGGCTAATCCAAGCTCAAATATGAGCTTGGCAATCTTCTCATCCATCCATTCCGGTACCTTAAGGCTTACGGTCTTAGTTTCCACCTTTAAACCACTAACTATCTAAATGACAGACCTACTTATATTTTCATCCACATCCGGCGGTCTAAAAGCATCCATCGACATAGGCTACTGTCCGGAGATCCTAATCTCTTACAGAAGCTTTTCTCTGAGGTTAGAACGCTTGAGAAATAGAAAACGAGGGTTCATGGGTGATAGCCGCACACCCGCCTATCCGATCTGAGCGTTAACGTACATTTCCGATCGTCAATTTATATACAAAAAATTTTCCCAGGAAAAGAGACGGTTTGCTTTATCATCCTAACCTTTAAAGCCGAATAGATGAGCGTTTTAGATACGCGGGGAAGGGTGGGTGTTTTAGATGGCTGCGACTTCTAGGGAGAGGGTGTTGGCCGCGTTCGAGTTTGAACTGGTCGATATGGTCCCGGTTTATCACGTAGGCTTCTCCGGCGACGCTGCTTCGAAGATCCTGGGCCGCGAGGTCTTCGTGGGTGGGGGTATACAGCAGTGGAGGGAGGCGAAGGCGTTGTGGGAGGGGGAGGAGGCTCACAGGGAGTTCTTGAGGAGGTCTCTGGAGGACGCCTTCGAAATATCCAGGGCGACGGACCAGGACATCATAAGGTTCCATTACTGGCGTCTCCCGGTGAAACCCACCGTGAAGATCGATGAATACACCTTCCTCTACGGAGACCCCGAGGGGGAGTACGTCGTCAGACGCTACAACCCATCCTCCGAACTCTTCAACGTCGTCGAGGAGCATCCTCCGAGGGAGAGGATGAGCCTAACCGCTCGGTTTAGGAGGGCTGAGGAGTATCTCGCCCGGATGGAGGAGTGGCTGGAAAGCTACCGTCCAAGAAGCGGGGATTTTCGAGAGATACGTTGCTTGATGGAGAAGTATGGTAGGGAGTACGCTATCAGGGTGAACGGGGGGTCGGTGGGTATAGGCTTGAGCACGGAAGACCCCGTATGGCTCATGGCCGTGATGAGGAGACGTGACTTAGCGGCCCGTTACCTAGATATCCAGGCGGAGGTTGCCGTAAAGCAGGTCAGGTATCTTGCGGAAGCCGGGGTGAAGCTGCTGTTCGCCGGGGTGGACATCGCCGATAACAGGGGACCCTGTATGCCACCCAAGGTCTTCCGCGAGCTTGTCCTGCCTAGGATACGTAGGGTAGCCGAGGAGTGCCATAGACACGGTATATACTACCTCTACGGTAGCGATGGAAACCTCTGGCCGGTCGCAGACGACCTTTTCGGGAAATCCGGGGTCGACGGATACTTCGAGGTCGACCGGAGGGCTGGGATGAGCCTCAGGAAACTTAGGGAGCGGTTCCCCGACCTCGTGCTCATCGGAAACATAAGCTCCCATACCTTACACAGCGGAAGCGTGGAAGACGTAAGGGCGGAGGCTCTATCCTGTCTTAAAGAGGCGAAGAAGAGCAGGGGTATCATAGTCGGGGTTTCAAACTTCATAGTACCTGGGACCCCGAAGGAGAACATAGTCGCCCTGATCGAGACCATCAGGAAACACCGAAAAATATAGGAGATGTCTTTATGGATGATCACCATCCTGAACTTTGAGGCTGTCTGACGGTTTTGGAAAATCTTGGACAAGAAGGGTTTTCTTGGCTGAGGCATGGTCTTAAAAGATTTGAGACAACTCTTAAAAGGGTTTTACGATGTAATTCGGTTACAAGGGGTGTAGAATTGTTGAAGCCGGAAGAAATAGACGAGATCGTTTCTAGGATGAGCTTGGAGGAGAAGGCGAAGCTCGTCGTAGGGGTCGGGATGCCGGGGTTCTTCGGAAACCCCCAGTCTCGGGTTCCAGGCGCGGCTGGTGAAACCCACCCCGTAGAGAGGCTTGGGATCCCATCCGCGGTCTTCGCAGATGGCCCCGCGGGGGTTAGGATAAACCCGAGGAGGGAGGGTGACGAGAGAACCTATCACGCTACCGCTTTCCCCGTCGAAACTATGCTGGCCTCTACCTGGAATAGGGATGTTTTGGAGGCCGTAGGTAGGGCTATGGGGGAGGAGGTTAGGGAGTACGGTGTAGACATCCTCCTCGCACCAGCTATGAACATTCATAGAAACCCTCTCTGCGGTAGGAACTTCGAGTATTACTCCGAAGACCCCCTCCTAACAGGCGAGATGGCTGCCGCCTTCGTTAAGGGTGTTCAGTCGCAGGGGGTGGGTGCATGTCTTAAGCACTTCGTCGCTAACAACCAGGAGACTAACCGTATGTTCATCGACACGGTCGTATCGGAAAGGGCTTTGAGGGAGATATATCTCAGGGGGTTTGAGATAGCCGTTAAGAAGTCTAAGCCCTGGGCGGTGATGAGCGCCTACAACAAGCTGAACGGAGAATACTGCTCGCAGAGTAGGTGGCTTCTCACAGAGGTTTTGAGGAGGGAGTGGGGGTTTGAAGGCTTCGTCATGACCGACTGGTTCGCGGGAGACGACCCTGTAGAGCAGATGAAGGCAGGTAACGATATGATAATGCCTGGGAAGACGTACCAAGTTAAGCCTGAAAGAAAAGATGAGGTAGAGGAGATAGTGAACGCCGTCAAGGAGGGAAGGCTTAGCGAAGAGGTCCTGGATAGAAATGTGAAGAACATTTTGAGGGTGCTCTCAGACTCTCCCTCCTTCAAGAGATACCGGTACTCTAACAAGCCGGACCTCGAAAGCCATGCGAAGGTGGCCTACGAGGCGGGTGCAGAGGGGGTTGTCCTCCTGAAGAACGACGGCGTTCTGCCCTTAAACAGAGACATGAGGATCGCTCTCTTCGGGACGGGTCAGATAGAGACCGTTAAAGGCGGGACCGGGAGCGGAGACACGCATCCTAGGTATGTGGTCTCGATACTCGAGGGTATGCGGGAGAGGAACCTTAGGGTCGACGAGGAGTTGGCGGAAACCTACACCAAGTATGTAAGCGAAATGAGGAAAAGGGATGAGTATAGGGTGCGGAGGGGGATATTCGGTGAGCCTTTGACGCCTAGGCTTCCTCAGGACTTCCTAAGCGAGGGGGAGCTGGAGAGGTTCGCGGAGAAGAACGATGTCGCGGTGGTCGTGTTGAGTAGGGTCTCGGGTGAAGGCTACGATAGGAGACCGGAGAAGGGAGACTTCTACCTAAGCGACGACGAGAAGGCTCTCGTGGAGAAGGTGTCACGGGTCTTCCACAGGTTTGGGAGAAAGGTCGTAGCCGTATTGAACATAGGCGGCCCGGTCGAGGTCGCCAGCTGGAGAGACCTGGTGGATGGGATTCTCCTAGTATGGCAGGCTGGACAGGAGACCGGGAGGATAGTCGCAGACGTGCTCGTAGGAGATATCAACCCTTCAGGGAAGCTTCCCACGACCTTCCCGGTGGATTACTCCGACGTCCCCTCCTGGAGCTTCCCAGGGGAGCCTAAGGATAGCCCTCAGAGGGTCGTGTACGAGGAGGGGATATATGTCGGCTACAGGTACTACGACACCTTCGGGGTCGAGCCTGCATACGAGTTCGGCTTCGGCCTCTCCTACACATCGTTCGAGTATAGAAACCTTAAGATAGAGAAGCTTGATCACGCCGTGAGGGTCTGTTTCGAGATAGCGAACACCGGAGACCTTCCAGGTAAGGAGGTCGCCCAGGTATACGTAAGAGCACCTAAGGGAAAGCTCGATAAGCCTTTCCAGGAGTTAAAAGGCTTCCATAAGACGAGGCTTTTAAACCCAGGCGAGACCGAGGAGGTGGAGGTAGAGGTCGACCTTAGGTCTCTCGCAAGCTTCGACGGTGAGATGTGGGTTGTCGAAAAAGGTGAATACGAAGTTAGGGTAGGGGCATCATCGAGAGACATCAGGCTCACAGGCAGGTTCACGGTCGAAGAGGAGCTGAGATACAACCCATAGCCTCAGAGGAAAACCTTTCCACATTTCCCTTTTTCTCACCCAGATTATCCATCTCCCTGAAGTATTCGAAGCCGGTCGTCAGGAACCCTGTAGCCGTCGAGTTAACATATCCATGTTCTCACACGAGTCTCCAACCTCCCACCTCAATAAACGATATCTGGTAAAAATTACCCGAGGTAATTTATCATGCATTTTCCTAGAGGGGAGGGTCGACAAACCACTCTCGACACGTATAGAACAATACTCCATGTTAAAGTTTCAGATCATTGATCAGAAAATTTTAAATTATTAATCAAATGAATTCAGATTGGTGATCTGAAAATGGTGAGGATAAAAGTGAAATTGGGGGAGAGGGGGCAGCTTGTGATACCTAAGGTCATAAGGGAGAGTCTAGGGTTGGTCGAGAACCGAATGGTCATCCTCGAGGTTAAAGATAAGGTGATCGAGATAAAACCCTTCTCGGCGGAGGAGATCGTAGAAAGGTGGAAGAAGATATCTGAAAAGGAAGGCGGAGATGTCTCGAAGGATTTCATATATGGAGATAAGCTATACGAGGAGGTTTTCGATTGATATATCTAGACGCGAATTTTTTCATATTCGCTCTGCTCGATAAGACGGAAAAGGGGAAAAACGCGAGGAGGATTCTAAAAGAGATAATAGATGGGCGACTAGACGCCGTCATCTCCCCCCTGGTGTTAGACGAAGTTATGTGGGTTCTCGTGAAAAATAAGAAGGATCATCTGTTACGAATCGCTGTGGAAGATATCTATGCGATGCCCAACCTAAAGGTTAAAGAGGTTTCACCAGATATCCCGCTGATAGCGTTGGATTTCATAGAGAAATTCAGGCTTAAACCCAGGGATGCCTTCCACGTGGCGATGATGAAGAAGCTCGGGGTAAAGGAGATAATAACCGATGATAAAGATTTCGACGTGGTCGAGTGGGTAAAGAGGATAGCGTTATAACCATAACGGTGCTTCCCCATCTAAGGATTCTCTCGAACGGTTTAGTATATGGGTCATGGGAAACCGTTATATCTGGTAGCGGTCATTAACTTTACTCTGTTAT
>LUCB01000023.1 GCA_001593865.1 Candidatus Bathyarchaeota archaeon B24 | reverse complement strand
ATAGAGAGGGTGTTCACGATACTCGCCCACGTCTTCACGACTCTGCTAATTTTTTCATCGGTCAGAGAAGGTAAAACCACCCTTTTCCTAGAAGCTTTCATCTATAAAGCGCTACTCGATGGGGTTATCCCATATCTTCAACGGGTTTTAAAGCCTAGTACATCCCCGGTGGGAACCTATCTAGCCGAGATATGGGTCGTATTCATGGGTTTACTCGCCTTAGCCGGAATACTCAGGGTCAAAGCTCACCACCTCTCAGCAGAAGAAAACCGTATCCCATAGTTATGGAAATTGAAGGAAGAACACCGTAGGTTTGAAACTGTTTTCCTTCACAGGAGATTTTACGTTTTAGAGAATCTTTAAAAGTTAAAGGCCTCTAACTTTTATGGGATGAAGGTCGAAATTTTGGAGATGATCGTGAGGTCTTTGGCTGAGCGTCCGAAATCTGTTAAGGAGCTTTCGGAGGAGCTGGGTGTTGGATGGAAGACCTGTTATAGGTATCTCAAAAGTCTACAACGTATAGGTGTATTGGTCGAAATAAAGACACGGGGGGAGAGCTTATTTATGAGCCGTCGACCCTATAGGCCGAAGCTTCTGACCGTGCCTAGGGTTAGGGTTGGGGAAACCTTCGAGATAGTCGATGCGAAGCCTCCGAGCGATGATGAGGTGGAGGTTCTTACGTGAAGTGCACGCTTGAACTCGCAGATGAGTATGAATATCTTAAAGAGGATTATGTAGAGCCTTATCCGGTGGTTTCGATACGTCTCCATAGACGTGAGCTGAAGGGCGTGATCGCCGTTAACGCCTTGGTAGATACCGGATTTGACGGGGCGTTGATACTTTCCCGCTCCCTTGGAGACTACATTTCCAGATACGTCGAACCCGATGGGTTTGAGGAACTCGACGCCGCGTGGATAGGTATACCATGCGACGTCTACGTCGTAAACGTGCAGATCGATGGAAGATGGTTTAGGGTGAAAAGCTATCTACCGAGAGCCGGAGACCTGGGGACGATAGTAGGTAGAATCCTGCTAAATAAAGTTTACATCTGCTTGAGGGGGCCTGAGCGTAAACTCTACTTCGCAAAAACCCCACCCTCGAAAAGTCGACGGTGAAGCTTATCTCGTCTAAGCCTTTTACACGGTTTATATCGAGAGAGACTGGGCTGATAAAAAAGAGGGGGGAGTTGAGCTCTAGATTAGTCGAGCTTTGACTCTTAGCAGTAGGAGCATATTCGTCTCGCCTGTTTTGAGAACACCTATGGCTCTAGCCACGTACAGCTGTCCACCCATCCAGAAGTACCTAGCCTTTATGAACAGGGTTATAGACTCGCCGGTCTCGTCTACGCCAGTCAGCTTTATGAAGGCTACGTGCCCATCTGAGAGTATTATGCCCCTGGCACTCTCGACCGTGTAGACCGTTTCGTTCACCTCTATGGTTCCCTCACCGTCTTTCACGGGGGTTACCCCTAGCCTTCTCCTCGTAGGGCCGATCGTCAGGTTTAGCTCTAAGCTCGCAGGCATCCTCACGGTATCGTTTTCGACCCTTTGGATGGCTACGCCCCTGGCTTTAACGATGAGAAGCCTATCCGTAGCGGGTGGAGACTCTTCAGACGGCTCTTGAGCCGAAACCGCCGTAGGCATAGCCAGGACTAGCGATAACACGCATAACACCGCTATGAAAGCCGCCGCTCTCTTATCCTTCAAACATATCTTGCTCATGTTTCCACCGGTAGAATAGTCTCCGGCCGTGATTTAAAGAGGTGATGCATGACTCGTATAGACGATTCATCTATAAACGCGGTTTACACGACTCGGTATAAATGGTCACTGAGGGGAATTAGCCTTATAGGAGGCTTGTCCACATTTTAACGTGGAGGCTGTGAGATATGCTGGACGATTGGAGCTTGAAGGTTTTGAAAGAGCTTTCAGAGAGCTTCGGCCCGGCCGGGTTTGAGAGGGAGGTAGCCCAGAAGGTTAAACGGTACATGGAGGAGTACGTCGACGAGATACTGACAGATAAGCTGGGTTCGGTGATATTCGTCAAGAAAGGTTCTTCGGATAGGCCGAGGGTTCTTCTACCCGGCCACATAGACGAGGTAGGCTTCGTCGTATCCGGTATAGACGACCTCGGATACGTGACCTTCAACCCGCTCGGCGGATGGTTCGACCAGGTTCTACTGTCTCAGAGAGTAGTCATAAGGACCCGTAAAGGAGACGTGTACGGGGTAATAGCGGCTAAGCCGCCGCATCTGTTGACGCCTGAGGAGGCTAAGAAGGTCGTCGAGAAGAAGAACATGTTCATAGACGTAGGGGCTACAAGCCGCAAGGAAGCTGAGGAGATGGGTATAAGGATCGGAGACCCTGTGGTCCCGTATTCGCCCTTCATGACCGTTAGAGACGGTAAGATAGCTATGGGTAAGGCGTTCGACGACAGGGTCGGGGCGTTCGTAGCCATGGCGGTCGTCAGGAGGCTCAAGACGGAAAACATCCAGCATCCCAACACGGTTTACGGAGCCGCTACGGTTCAAGAAGAGGTGGGGCTTAGGGGAGCCGGCACGGTGGCTCACGTCGTCGACCCAGACGTCGCGATAGTGCTAGAAGTCGACATAGCAGGCGACGTACCGGGGATCAAGGCCACAGAGGCGCCTGCCAAACTGGGTAAGGGTCCTTCGATAATTACCTACGACGCCTCGATGATACCTAACCAACCTCTCAAGGAGTTCGTGATAGAGGTAGCCGAGAAGACGGGTATACCGTATCAGCTGAGCCAGGTCGCTAGGGGTGGAACAGACGCGGGGAGGATACACATCTCAAGGGCAGGATGCCCCAGCATAGTCATAGGCGTACCCACAAGGCACATACACACCCACGTCGGCCTCTTCTCCCTAGAAGACCTAGAGAACACGGTTAAACTCGTGGTAGAGCTCGTCAAGAGGCTCGACAAGAAGACAGTCGAAAGCTTCACCGCGCTTTAAACCGCAGGGTGTCCTCTCCTCCACCCGCCCCCTCTAGTTTTTCGCCGCCGGCCTATTCCTCGACGCCGTAGTAGTATCTACGTAGGTAGTAGCCCGGCTTCTTAAGAGGGCCGAAGCTTCTGACACCCTTTTCCCTGAGCTGCTTCCTGAGAGACTCTGCGTAATCCTTCGAGATCTCGCCCTTACGTTCGAGATACTCGATGATCTCCAAAGCCTGCTCCTCGGTCTCGCACCGCCTCAGGTAGGAGACCGCGTCAGGCATCCTAAGCTCGTCAAACCCCTCGGCCTCGTAAGACCTTACACCACCTATCCTAACCGTCTGAGCCCCAGACTCAAGCTCCTTAGCCAGGTGTGGAAACCTCTTCTTGAAGGTCTTCCAATCCATCTCCATACGCTTTGAACTCCTCAAACCTACATCTACATCCGTGGGATTTAAAACTTAACCGATTCCATCAAACTACCGGAGACCATGCGTTCTCTCTCTGAAGACAGCTATGTTATTGTCTATCGCTGCAAGCTTCAGAGCAAGTCTGAGCATAGGGTCTCTATCCACGACCACCTTCCCTTTCAAAGCCCTGAGCCTAAGCCACATAGGTGCATGGTTCAACACCACAACGTCGACCGGAAGACTAAGTCTCTTAGTCAACTCGACGGAGAGTTTCTCGGCGTAGACTGCAGAGTCTAAGATATCCGGAGAGCCTTTGACATATACACCCAAGTCCAGGTCGTGAAAAACAGGGTTTGTGAGAAAACTTCCGAAGACCACGGCAAACACGACCTCGTCTTTAGACTTTAAGACCCTACGTAAACGTTCGACTATCTGACTCCGCTCACTCGGAGATAAACTATGGACTTTACCCAGACCTCTCATAAACATACCTCCGAATCTCATCGATGAACATTTTAATCGTTTTTAAACCGTTTCCCTTCGCCTCTCTATAGACTCTAGAGTCATCCACCGACCAATACCGGTGTACTAAGATGTTTCTTAGACCAGCAAGTTTCTTAAAACTCATGCTAACGTTTGGAGATAGAACGCCCCTTTTGCCTAATTGTTCAAAGACTTCAGAATATGTCTCGGGAGCCACACCATATATGGCCTCAAGTATCTGCGACCCTATGAGAGCCGCGGCCTCAACTATCTTTACGATCGCGTACCGCACTGCGTAGATAGACCTTGTATCTCTTAAGAAACTCTCTTCTTCAACAGCTAGAGCACCTTCGACCACCGCTACAGCCTCACGTATCTCCGTTAATAATCTATCGACCCTATTACGGTCGAGCCTAGACATTATCCTATCTAAACCCTATGGTTGAACATAAACCCTCCTCCCTGGGGCTCTTCTTGAAAGTTTCACGTTCCGGAAGTCTTTTCTTATAGGTTGGGTATTTGTGAAGTGTTGAAGGGAGGGGGTTCTTGAAGAGGCTGGTAGAGCGTAACGTGGTCGTGAAGGATTGGCGGAAGACTCCGGTTAAGGTGGCTTTGGTGTATCCTGGGGGCTATAGGGCGGGTATGACGGGTCTCACGGTTCAACTTCTGTATCATCTCTTCAACCTTAGGGAGGATACGCTCTGCGAGAGGGTTTTCCTAGACGGCTCCAAGCCTCCTAGAAGCCTGGAATCCGGTAGGACGCTTAGAGACTTCGACCTGGTAGCCGCTACGATACAGTACGAGGGGGGCTACGTAGAGCTTCTAAAGGGGCTACGAGACTCAGGTATACCCCTCCGCCGTTCCGAGAGAGGAGATAGACACCCGTTGATAGTAGCAGGCGGCCCCTGTGTAACCGCGAATCCCACGGTGATGGAGGACTACGTCGACGTGTTCGCCATAGGAGACGCCGAACCATTCATAGAGAGGCTGGTGGACGCTTATAGGGAGAACCGTAGTAGAAAGGGTCTACTAGAGGTCTTAAGCGACGTACCTGGGTTCTACGTGCCGGGTTTCACGGAAAATCCCGTAGAGAGGGCTTGGGTCGAGGAGCTGGATAAGGCGCCGCACCCCACCGCACAGGTAATCCCGCTCATAGACGAGGGGAGCCCGCTTTGCCCGGTGTTCGGTCTAACACTGGGTCTGGAGGTTACAAGGGGATGCGGTAGGATGTGCTTGTTTTGCTTAGCCAGCTGGATCAACATGCCAGTAAGACATAGGGGTCTTGAAACCATGCTCGGCATAGTCGAGGAGGGGCTTAGGAGAACCGGGGTTCGCAAGGTCTCGCTTGTGGGAGCCGGAGCGACCGATAACAGGTGGCTTAAAGACCTATGCCAGCACCTAGTTTCCATGGGGATTGAGTTCTCCACACCCTCACTCAGGATGGATCTGTTGGACAGGGAGCTTATGAGGCTCATAGTCCAGGGCGGTCAGAGGACGCTGACACTCGCCCCGGAGACGGCTTCTGAGGAGGTTAGGAGGCTCATAGGGAAGCCTATACCGGATGATAGGTTGCTGGAGGTCTCGGAGAACGCCTACGAGGCTGGCTTCAAGAGGCTGAAGCTATACTTTATGATCGGGCTGCCGGGTGAAGACCGTGATTCGCTTGAGGGTGTAGGGCGGCTTGTAGATAAACTCGCAAGGACGGGGTTTAGGGACATCCACGTATCTGTGAACCCGTTTATACCTAAGGCTCAGACGCCGTTTCAGTGGCTTCCGTTAGCCTCCAGAAGCTATCTCACAGAGGCTTCTAAGCTCATAAGGAGGAGCATGCCGAAGGGTTTGAACGTTAGACTCGACATCCTTAAACCCGCCCAGGCCGAACTTCAAGCGTTGTTATCGCTAGGAGACAGGAGAACCGGGAGGGTTGTAGAGTACATGGCTTTGAGCGGTGGCGGGAGAGGAGCGTTAAGAAAAGCTGTGAAAATAGCGGGGTTACGTCTAGAGAATGTGGTCTATAGGGCTAAGGAGGTTGAGGAGCCTCTGCCCTGGGACATGATCCGCTCCAGCGACTTCAGGCTTCTTAAGAAGCTTTATCGAAAGCTCGAATCTGAATTGGTTCGTTAGATAAAGGGAGAATGGAGCCGTTAGACCCAGGTTGATAGGTTTTTCACGTGCCTTACGACACCTGGGGCTCCGAGCTTCATGTAGAGGCGTTCAGCCCACGCGTAGCTTTCAGGTCTAGGTCCTAGGAAGACCAGCTGGGTAGGCCATAGGAGACCTGCGACGTAGGGTAGGTCTGTGTATCTGAGACAGTTGATCATCTCGATAGCCGGTCCGGTGCCGTCTGGATTCGACCGGACGTTTTGCGTAGCCGGGGGGTCATGAAGTATGACTGCGTAGACGTCTCCCCTCAGCAACGCGGTGTATAGCGCTATGACAGCAGACTCGCCGCTACCCATCAAAGCCACCCGCGTCTTATCGACCCAATCCAGAGTGGTTAACGCGTCTACAGCCCTCAGAAGGTCGTATACCCTCATACTAGCTATCGTCCTCCCGGTGAGCATGGCAGCCCTCCTGATAAACCACTGAAGGTCCGGGGACCAGGAGGTTTCACCTATCCCCCTAAGCTCCACGAACGCCCTAGCCCACGCGGCGTCAAGCCCCCTAACCAGCCCGTCGCCGAAGTTCAAGGTCCTAGCAGACCTCGCCGGAAAGACGAGGATAGGGACGGGTTCAGGTGATTTCAACGGCTTTAGAACCTGAATATGCAGCCGCCAACCCTCTTCAGACGTGAAACCTATGAGATAGCCTAACCAGTCTCCGCTCTCCTGGGTAAGCTCGACCTCGACTTCTAGGTCAGGGGGATTCCTCGGAAACGCGTTGAACGTCTTCTCCATGAGCGTCTCGACGAGTTTACGCCGGTAAACCCTCAGCTCCTCCACGGTCTCTATCTTAGGAGGCTGAGCAGGCTTTATGAACCACTCCTGAACGGTCGTGACCCTCTCGTCAGACGGGACCTTATCGAAGACCTTTAAAGCCTCGAGAGGCTCCTGCGCGGATGGAGATTCATCTATGTCGCCGACCTCCTCGAGCGATACGTCGACTCCTTTAAGATGCTTGATAAACCACTTGAATATCATCTTCCTGGACTTTTCGTGGTAGGAGTGGCCGCCAGGCGTCTCGACCAGGAGGATGTTGTCTGCGGCGTCTAGAACCTCGTACAGCCGCTTAAGCTTACGGTATATGAGCCTCACAGACTCGATGTCGAATATCCAGTCCCTCTCCGCGGACGCTATGAGTAGGGGTCTGGGAGCTATCAAAGCCCCTACGTCTGTTAGATCCCATAGGCTACTGTTGATCCAGAACATACAGTCGCAGTGTCCCTCGACCGTGCGCTTGCACACGTGTGATTCTATAGTAGCCGTCCCGCAGACCGGAGCCGCCACCTTAACCCTCTCATCGACCGCCGCGGTGAACCAGCTCATAGCCCCTCCTCCGGATATACCGGTGACACCTATCCTATCCGGGTCTACCTCAGGTCTGGCCTGTAGAAGGTCTATGGCCCTCACGGCGTTCCAGACCTCGACACCAGCGGGGGTGTAGCCTAAGCTATACCAGTTGAACCAGCCGAGGTGGTAAGCGCCGTGATGATGCCCAAGTATCTCACCCTTCTGGATGGTTTCGATTATGAGAGTCACGAACCCTAGCTGGGCGAATTTTCTCGCATGAGCCTGGTAGTGGTGCTTCTGGTTGAAGGAGTGGCCGCATAGATATAGCACGGCGGGGGTAGGGGTTTCGAGGGGCTCTGGGACGTATAGGTTTCCGGTCACATACAGCCCTGGGAGGCTTTGAAAGTAGAGCTTTTCGACCCTATAGCCTTCACGCTTGAGGACGCCTGTCACGACCGGGTCGACAGGCCCCCTCTCACCCTGCATGTAATCTGATAAACCCAGCATATCGATGAACTGTCTACGCCTCTCCGCCGACGTTTCAACCCAGTAGCTTCGGTCTTTAAGGTCCCTGAGGGAGCACTCGGTTATCCTCCTAGCCTCCCTACAGAGATACTCGAAGATATTCATAAGAGAAACCTCCTGGGATCGATATACAAGTCTACGCTTAAAAGAGTATGCAAACGCCGGAGTTATATGAAACGCCTTTTTCAAGACGTTTCATCCGTGTTCCGTATATACCGGAAGCCCGTTATTGATCACCCGGGGGTGTCGATATGCGTATGCTTAAACCGTTATCGGCGGCCATGGTTATACTTCTACTGGGCTCCATAGCAGCGGCCATCCCGATCACGCTGGCAGACCAGGAAGAGACATCCTCAGAGGAGGAGCTCAAGTGTAAAGCGGAGGCCCTTATTCAGCTATTGAATCAAACCGCAGAGAAGGTCGGCGATACGCTGGTTTTTCTGAACGAAACCTTAGGCGGTGTAGCGTCTGAGGCTCATGAGAGATACCAGAGAGCGCTTGAACTCTGCGAAAACGCAACCCGGTTATTCGAAGAAGGCAACTATACAGAGGCTATAAAATCGGGTTTTAAAGCTCTTCAAATGTTTAAGCTATGTCTTAAAGTCGCCATCGGGGTTGAGACCGAAGACGCTGAGGCTTGTAGGAGGCTGGAGGCAGCTCTGCGGAGGCTTAACATAAACATACAGAGGGCTGAGATGGTCAGGGATATGCTTCTCAACGCCTTTCCAAGTTTAGGAGATAACGTAACAGAAGCCGTAGACCCGTTGATAGAGGAGGCTAGACAGCTCGCAGAGGAGGCGGGTCAAGCGTTAGAAGAGGGGAACGTAACGGGGGCGGCTACCATCATAGGTGAGGGGCATGCTAAGGTCGCTAAAGCGTTAGCGGCGATGAATAGGCTTGTAAACAGCGAGATCGTGATGGCGCTAAGAATTAAACACTACATCGTAGTCTGCTTCGCCAGCTTTGCGGCTAGGGTTAGACGTAAGGCCGGTCTACTCGGATTTTCGTTGGACCATCTGCTAAAGGAGGCGGAGGAAGAGTTGGAGGAGGCTACGACTCTCATAGGTAAAGGGCATCTAGGACTTGCGAAGGCTAAGATCCTAAGTGTGAAGGCTAAGATCCAGGGTATGCTACACCAGCTTGAGAAGCATCGTAGGAAACACCATGAAGAGAGCTCTAAGACTAGGGGTAGACATGGCCGACCATAGGAGCCGGGAAACCATTAAATTCTCAAGACTTTTTCATTTCTCTAGGAAAAACTTGAGGCGTATAGCCGTACTGCTAGTCGCGTTGACGACGATGGTTGGGCTAGCTCAGGCTCAAATATATACATTATATAATAGTATAGAGGAGCTGACGTTCGTCGTATACACCGACGGGGTGGTCCACGTATCTATCAAGCTTTATGTGAACGAGACGTATCCTGCCTTCTCTCTCAGGATCATCGGCTCACCGGCTGTGAACCTTCTGGTCACAGACTCGTCGGGGACCCTTTTGAACTTCGACCTCGAAGACGCGAACTTAACGGTCTATACTTTAGGTGTATCCGAGGTCTACGTCGAATACGATACTATGAACTTAACGCATAAGGAAGGTATCGTATGGAGCTTCGCAGTGGACTCGCCGGTGAGATTCCGTGTTATACTGCCGTGGAATGCTACGGTTGTCGAACTATCTGATGCCCCTCTTACGGTAACGACCCTCCAAGACGATAGGATAATGCTTGAGATGCCTGAGGGATCGCAGAACGTAAGCTACGTAATACCTCCGGGTGTAACAGACCTTAGATACGAGGCCTTGACGGCCATAGCTAAAGCGCAGGAGGCTATCTTGAAAGCCAAGGCGGAGGGGAGGATAGAGGGTCTAGAGGATGCTGAGAGGCTTTTGACGGAGGCTAGGGACTCTTATGAGAGGGGAGATTACTTGGAGGCTAAGCAGATGGCTCTTGAAGCGTATGACGCCGCAGAGAAAGCTAAACAGCCGCTGACCCAGATGTTTACGAGATATGCGACTTGGATCATGGGCGTAGGGGTTTTGACGGTTGTAGCCGCGGCGGTTGTTTTGAGGATTAGACGCAGACGTATCGAGCGGATTTTCCGAAGGCATCCCTGGTTAGACGAGGATGAGAAGAACGTTTTGAAGATTCTATGGATCAAAGGCGGAGCGGCTTTTGAATCTGACATAAGGGAGTCTTTAGAACTGCCCAAGACGACCGTGTGGAGGATCGTTAAGAAGCTGGAGAGTGAAGGGTTAGTCGAGATCGAGAAAGTTCAAGGGAGAAACTACGTTAGGCTTAGAGCATAGATTACTATCCTTAAAACGGGTTTTAAGGTAGACTATGGGTTTTTCGTGTGGAAAAATCTTATATTAACCTATCTGGGGAAAAGTTATCCCAGAGATGGTCGACCATGAGTAAGGACCAGCTTATCGGAGCGGTGTTGCTCATAGGAGGCATAGCAGGTATCATAATATACGGTTACCTCGTGTTCTTAACGGAATGGGCTCTAGCCGTTCTTAAGCTTACGGGCTTCATAGCCGTGGCGGGTGTGTTGGGGATACTTGCATGGATAGGCTACACCCTCGCGACGACGCCACCGCCGAAACCGATAGAGGAGATCGAGAAAGAGCTTGAGCAGGAGGCTAAGGAGTCTGAGGAGAAGGAATCCGGTTAACATACTGTTTTAGTTTAAACGTATCTGAGCACGGCTGGTTTAAGCCCTAAATACTCCGCGACCGTCATGAGCTTCACTCCCTCCTTTTCTGCAGCCGCCCAAACAGGCTTCGTCCGTTCTCTGAACCTAGGCTCTCTCGGTAGATGGTGGTCGTAGAGTATGAGTTGGGCACCAGACTCCCGAACTATACGTACCGCATTCTCTAAAGCCCTACCTAGGTTGATCCTGTTCAGGGTATAGCCTAGCATGTAAGTCATCGGGCCGTCTAAGACTATCACGTCGGGCCTTTCAGCCACGACCCAGTCTGCATAGTCCTCTATTATCGGACCGTTGACGTCTGAGCTGTAAAGCAGCTTCCGTCTACCATATTCAATAACCAAACCGAGGACCCAGCCGACCCTCGAGAACTCTATACCGTGGAAAAGAGGCTTTGTGAATCTTAACGTTAACTCTCCGAGCTTGAATTCTCTACCGTCTGCAAACCGGACCTCCAAGTTCGGAAGCTTAAGCTGAGGTATTCGCCTATATCTACGCCATTTCTCAGCTCGTCTCCGGAACCATTTTAGACCCTTAGCCAGAAGCTCTCTTCTTCTGGAGTCGTAGTCTCCGAAGCTCTTAGAGGATGCATGAGGTAGCTCATACATAGGGTCTACGAGGTTAACCTCTTCAGGCTCCTCTAGAACCTCATCCAGATCCAGCCCTTGTGACCAGTAGAGGTGCTTGTAGAAGTTTAAGGCCCTAGACCTTTGAGAGTCGTTTATGAAGAGGTTGGGGTTCTTAGCCAAGACAATCTTACCCTTGTAGATCCTCTCATCGAAATCGGTGAAGTGGTCATAGTGATAATGCGTTATAACTATCACGTTAGCCTCTGCAGAGGCCTCTAGGATCGCTTGAAAGCCTTGGATACACCACTTGTGTTTGACCTCTAAAGGAGCTGGAAAGCTTCCGTGCATGATCGCGACACCTGGGTCTACCAACACGGAAACAGACTTGGTTTTCACGAGAATGGACGAGGACTTAGCGCCCATGGAGTCGAACCAGACGGGTTTAAACCAAGCCTCCGAGATGCTCACCACATTATGTTTCTCTTCTCAAGTTTGAATATTTATATCCCGTGATCTATGTAGATGAGCTTAATGAGTTTCCAGGAGCTTACACAATCGGAGCTTGAACGCTACGATAGGCAGATCCTAATCCCGGGATGGGGATTGGAGGGGCAGAAGAGGCTTAAAAACGCCAAGGTCGCTGTGGTCGGGGTAGGCGGTTTAGGGTGTCCGGCTTCGCTATACTTGACAGCTGTGGGCGTAGGTAAGATACGGATAATCGATAAGGAAAAGTTCGAGCTGAGCAATCTAAACAGGCAGATTCTCGGGTATCAGACAGACCTTGGAAGGTTTAAGGTTCACGTAGCCAGGGAGAAGCTTAAGATGCTGAATCCCGGGGTGGAGGTGGAGCCTATAGTAGCGGAGGTGACGAGGGATAACGTTCATGAGGTCGTCGGAGATGTGGATGTGGTCGTGGATGGTATGGATAACTGGAGGACGAGGCTTGTTCTGAACGAGTACTGCGTGTCTCACGGTATACCGTTCATCCACGCAGCCGTCTCCGAGATGTATGGGCAGATAACCACCATAGTAGCCGGGAATGGACCGTGCCTAAAATGCATATTCCCTAGAACCCCGCCAGAGGCCGAGAAGACCCCCGTCTTAGGAGCCACCCCCGCGTTACTGGCTTCCCTGCAGGTTATGGAGGTCGTTAAGCTTATAATAGGCATAGGTGAGCCGCTGATAGGTAGGATGCTCTTCATAGATGGGAGAACCATGAGGTTTGAGGAGGTCCGTGTGGAAAAACGGGAGGACTGCCCCGTATGCGGTTCTAAAAGATAGGAGTAAGGAGAGTTTACGACGGAAGTCTTAATAGGTTTTCTTCAGCTTAACTGATTGGGTACGTTATGCGTGTCAAGGTTAAGTATTTCGCGCTCCTCAGGGAACTAGCCGGGAAGAGAGAGGAGGACGTAGAAATAGATGAGGAGACGCGAGTGGAGGAGCTTCTAGAGAAGCTGTCAGAAAGATATGGTGAGCGGTTTAGAGACTATGTCTATGGGGTTGGAGAGTTTAGGGGGCTAACTCTGATGTTTCTCTTAAACGGGAGGAACATCGAGCTGATGGATGGGTTCAAGACTAGGCTTAGAGACGGAGACACGTTATCGATCCTACCTCCCGTGGTGGGAGGTTAGGAGGCTTTAGGTTTTCAACCCCAACGCCCTTAGCGAAGGCCACTTCTTGAGGTACTTCGCCAACGCGTTAAGCTCCTCTTTAGTCAAACACTTCTTCTCAAACTCCACCGAAACCTGACCGCCTTCCCATAGCTTTTGAAAGACGTCTCTGGCGTTTTTTACGCAGTTTTCGCATACCGAGATCACTCCGCTCCAATGCTCGAAACCGTCTTCCATGACGAAACGGGTAGCCAACAGGGAGACCTTCTTATCCGTGACCACAAGTATAGGAACAGATTTCTCAGACCGTATAAGCTTGAATTCTATATCCAACCCCTCCACAAGCTTCTCAGCGTCTTGCTGAGTCAGCAGCTTAACTTTTACACCTCTCCTCGCGGCTGCAGCTACCTTCTTGAGGATCCTAGCCACCGGGACAGGTTTCTTGGAAGGCAGGATCATCAGCAGCTCCTCGGCGGCCTCGGAGACCAGCCTAAGCACACCCCTCACGACCCTGCTTAGACCGACTATGTTCAAACGACCATAGCGCTCCATCTTAGAGACCGCGCTGTAAAGAGGGCTAAGTTCCTTAACCAGGAAACCCACAGAGTTTTCAAGCTCCTCTACGATATGGTTCTTAAGCTTCTCTAGAGACATGGAGGGGGGCTCTACCTTAAACCTTAGAGGCCTGGATTCGAGAGACCTAACCAGTCCTAGGTCCCTGAGCCTGTTCACAGAGGAGTATACCTTCGGATAGGGCACCCCCGTCAGGGAGCTTATCTCATAAGCCGTTAAAGAGCCGTATTTCAGCAGCGCCATATACACCTTAGTTTCATAGCCCGTTAATCCAAGCTTTCTTAAAGCTTCAGATACAGTTAAACTCATCCAGGTTAATAATTTGAAAATGTTTTATTAAAGTTATCGGACGCCCGAAGACGATATTAGAAACCATGGATGAGCCCTATCTACGTTATAGCGCAGATTCTTTTTTATCGCCATGATTTCGTTAAACTTTAGCCAAAAACCGTATAGTTGATGATATTCCAAGCATCACAGTTTTATCTCAGCACCAGTTCTCGAAGCTTGTACGGTTATGCGGAAGCAACAGCGTTTAACATAAACCCCACCTAGGCTGATCTCCATCGGCCTCTTAGAGGTGTATTGTTCTCTAAGACGAGGGTTCAACGTATTAGCCAAGTCTTCTCAGGGCGGTCACGATATCTTGGAGGGACGATGTAGAGGCGGCCCTCTTCAGAAGCGGAAGAATGCTCGTCAGGAATGTCAAAGACACCGACGCGGCGGTCGAGGTTTACGACCAGGTCCTTAAATATTTTAACGCGGATTCTATCGATGAGCTTAAGCCATATTTTAAATCCCTCTTAGGCAGGAATTTATTAAGGAGGGTAATGCTATAACGCTGTTATAGCTGGTGTGATCCATGACCCAGGTTCAGCTAGCAGATATAACCGAAATACGGCAACCGGTGAAGGTAGACATACGAGACGTTATACCTGTCTATAGAAGAGTCGTTAGAAGCGGACTTATAGAGAAGCCCATAATCGTCGACAGGGAAAGCATGGTAGCGTTGAAGGGACATGAGCTACTTGAGTCGTTAAACTTGCTCTCGGCGGATAAGGCTCCGGTATTACAGGTCGACCGGTCTAAGGTCAGAATTAGGTCTTTGCAACCGGACCTCAGACCGGTAACGTTAGAAAAGGTCATCGAGGCCGGGGTCGAGGGGCCGAAGCTTCCTAGTAGAAGCTTCGAGGTATATATCGACGAAGAGCCTCCATGCGTTAAAGTCAGCCTAGAGGAGCTCGGTATCTGGGGGAAGCTTAGGGGAAGTACGCTTAACGTTTACGAGAACACCTTGGAGTTGCTTTACAAGAGCTGGCCGACTCCGCTGGTTAAGCTGGCTTCGGTTTCTTCAGAGGGGAGGAGCGTCTGGGCTAAGCTCGAGGGGTTCAACCCCTACAGCAACAGCGTTAAAGACAGGGTAGGATGGTCCATGATCATGACAGCCCTCGAAGAGGGGAGATTGGGGGATATCCTTTACGAAGCGACCTCGACGAACACCGGGATAGCTCTAACGGCTATCGCAAATATCTTGGGAAGAAAGACGAGGCTATTCATACCTAAAAACATCCAGAAGGTCACCGATACGTTTCTCAAGGCCTTAGGGGCTGAGGTAGTCAGGGTTCCAGTGAGCCTGACCGTTGAGGCCATAGAGGAGGTCGATTCGAAGGCCAAGCGTGAAGGCGCGGTTCACCTGAACCAGTTCGAGAACGACGCCAACTTTAAGGTGCATCTGAAATACACGGCGAAAGAGATAGATGAACAGCTGCGAAGCATAGGGCTAAAGCCGGACTACATAATAGGCGGGTTAGGGACCTCAGGACACATGAGCGCGATATCGTTGTACTTCAAGAGCCGGTATGGAGATGATGTGAAGCTCATAGGTGTTCAACCGGCTCCGGATGAGGTGATCCCGGGGATACGTAGGGTGGAGACGGGGATGAAGTGGATACACTGGACGGACTTTGACCAGATAGTCGACGTGACCAGAGACGAAGCTATCGAAGGCGCGTTAACGGTCGCCAGGAGAGAGGGGCTTCTCATAGGGTTAAGCGCGGGGGCGGTCTTCCACGCTTTCAAGGAAATAGCTGAAGAAAACGGCGTCTACGTCTTGGTCTTCCCTGATACCGGGTATAAGTATGCAGAGCAGTTTGAGGAGTATCTCAAAAAGACCGGGCGATGACCCTGATCATCTCTAAACGGTTTTTAGAGGAGTTGACCCGCCACCGCAGGTCGGAACTTCCAAGGGAGGCGATGTGGACTCATAGCGGGGTTTAAGGCCGGGAACGACCTACGCGTCGAGAGGATCTATCCTCTGACCAACGTGGTGAAATCGTCGTGACTATACAAGGCTAAAGCCGAGGAGCTTTATAACGCTATGGAAGAAACCGAGATTTTATAGAAGGAAAGGCATGTGTCGGAGTGTATCTATAGGATGGCGAAAGATTTGTAAGGGAAAGTCTCGCTACGGAGGGCTAAATTAAATCTTTATAACCCTTGGTAATTATAACTTAGTATTAGAGAATCTATGGGTGCGAAGCCTCCATGTGAGATCTCCGTAAAATACATTCTACCAGCCATCAGGTTCTTGATAGCTAAGAAGCTTATAGAGGAGCATGGGTTTACACAGGTCTCGGCGGCTAAAGCGCTGGGCACCACGCAGGCGGCTATAAGCCACTATATGCGTTCTAAACGCGGGTGGAAGTGGGCTGAACGTTTGATGACCATCGAGGAGATTAGAGAGCTCGTCGAGAAATCTGTGGAGAAGATCGTTTCGTCGGAAGGTGGAAAATCAGAACACGTAGATATATGCGAACTGTGTAAGATAACCAGGAAATACATGGAAAAACTGGGGAGACCGTAACTATCTCGCTTAGGTTAAGGCATCATTATGCAAAGCGCCCGAATTAGGACAGACGCGACGCATCTGTCTTCGTCGAAGACTATCTTGTGACCCGTAGACATCTGGATCACTTTGACCGAGCATAAGGAGAGACATTCGCCGCAATCCATGCATTTACTCTCGTCCACAGTTATAGTCTTCTTAACCACGACCTCTTTAGCAGCCGCTTCAACACCTTTACTCTCGACTAAGCGTTTAAACCCGTCAGCTCTTAAGACGACTACGTCTCCCTTCCGGATCTCCCGGCCTATCCCATCGTACGTCCTTAACGGTTTCTACAACTCGTAGCAGCTGACCAAGAACACCACTGAGGTAAAACAGTGTTATAATGTAGCATTTAAGATTTTTCGATCCGAAGAGAAAACCCAGCCATATTACGAATGAAAGATTATCCTTTCAGGATAGGAGTATACGTTAAACCGCAACCCTCTAACGAAGCCCACGAGCGTTACAGCAAACCGTTCAGCCAGGGCCACCCCCAGGGATGTCGGAGCCGAGATCGAGGCGAGCAGGGGAATACCGACCCTAGCGGCTTTCAGAACAATCTCAGACGACAACCTACCGCTACAGGCTAGAAAAACCCGTCCAAAATCTTCGAAACCCTTCAAGACGTATGATCCGACGACCTTATCCACCGCGTTATGACGGCCCACATCCTCTTTCAGGAGCTTAAGCCCCCTAGCGTCGACCAGTAGGGTAGCATGTACACCTCCGGTTTTACGGTACAAAGCCGCGTTTGTGTTGAGCATCTTTATGGTGTTTAAGATCTCCTTGTAACTCCAACGTGCATCGGAGTCTACCTTAAGGTTGGAAATCCTGTCTAGAAGGCTCAGTGACCGTCCCGGTAGACCACCGCATACAGGCTTCACGACCCAGGCTTTACGTATCCTGATACGGTCATCGACGGTCTCTGAAACCCGTACGTAAACCTTGCCGTCCTCCACACGTATATCCAGGATCTCGTCCAGGCTTCTAACGAAGCCTTCGGTCATGAGATACCCTATCGCCAACGCATCTAAATCCCGGGGAGTAGCATGAAGCACCGCCAAGAGCTGCTTGTTGACATGGATCTCCACCGGATATTCGACGGCTACGACATCCTCGGCCGTCTCTACTCGGTCTCTTCTAAACCTTAGGATTCGGCATCTACTTATGGCGGTGATCATCGACACACCTTTAAGGAAATCTATGCGACCCACTACTTTTAAAAGATACCCATATTGTTCGAACTTTTACGGTCTATATGGTGTCGTCACGTGTCGAAAGCAGCTCGTTTAAGCTTCCAGACCGATATCCATACAGGTCTAAGGTTACGTAGGTGTAGCCTAGGCTTCTTAGCTTAGACCATATCGTATCTAGAATCTTTTCGTCGAACAACAGATGTCTTTCATCTCTACCGACCTCTATCCTAGCTATAGAGCCGTGGTCTCTAACTCGAAGCTGCTTAACACCCGTGAGCCGCCTTATGAAAGATTCGGCTTCCGAAACCCTTCTAAGCCGCTCATAGGTTATAGCGGTCCCATAGGGAAGCCTGGAAGCCAAACAGGCCATCGAAGGCTTATCGGCCGTAGGGAGACCTAGGAGCCTAGAGACCTCTCGGACATCTTTCTTCGTGAAACCCAGCTCTGCCAGGGGGCTTCTTACGTCGAACTCTTTCAAAGCTCTAAGCCCGGGTCGAAAGTCGCGGTAGTCGTCTGCGTTAGAACCGTCTACTATCACCTCCAGCCCCTCCTCCGAGGCTATGCCCCTTAAAACGCTTAGAAGCATCCGTTTACAATAGTAGCATCTGTCCGGCGGGTTTTCGACGAACCGGGGGTCCGCTAGTTCGTCGACTTTAACGACCCTATGCCGCACCCCGATCAACCTGGCTAACCTAGTAGCCTCCTCCAGCTCACCTGGTGGGAGACTTATCGAGTCGGCCGTGACCGCTAAAACCCTATCACCAAGCGCTTTATGAGCGGCATACGTCACAAGCGTACTGTCTACGCCCCCCGAGAAGGCCACCAACACACCGTTTTTACCCTCAAACCACTTTATGAGCCGCTCCAATAGGGTTTGGGCTCTCGAATGTCGATGCGTCTCGGGTTTGTTCTTCATAACAAGGTCTTTCTACATGACAGTGTTTTATAACGGTTGCGACAGGCGAAGACGTTAAGAAAAATGAACATAACGCTTATATGAATTCACTTTTTTAAACACATGAGCTATGAAACCTAGGCTAGTCATGGTCGATGGCTTTCTAGACAGAGGAAAGACCACTCGCCCAATTTTTGACCTGTGTTTATGAGTAGATTTATTAGCCTCCATCTTTTAATATGTTAATGCATGAAAACGTTAAGCATTAGGGATGACGTATACGAAAAGCTGAGAAGATTGAAGAGAGAAGGAGAAAGCTTTTCTGACGTCATAGATAGGCTCATCGCTAGAGAGAAGACAAGTTTAAGATTTTTCTTTGGAAAGTTAAAGGGCTCTGAGCTTTTAGAGAGCATGGAGCAGGAGGTTCTCTCCTTCAGGCGACGGGCTACGTTGAGGGAGATATAATGATACTTCTAGATACTTCTTATCTCATCTTGTTAGCTAGAGGATCACCTAGGGCTGAGAAGGTTTTAGACCTAGCGGATAAAGAGGGGGTTGCGCTTACAAGCATATCTTACTTCGAAATCTTTAGAAGTCGCCGAAGAATGGGTAGGAGCGAGTTCAGATATTTTACCCATCTATTCTCCGTCTACCCTGTTTTGTCTCTAGATATAACAGCCGCAGATGAGGCTTCGAGAATTCAGTATATGCTTGAAAAAGCCGGAAGACCTGTTAACATACTAGACGTGTTGATAGCAGGGATAATGAAGGCAAACGGGATAGAGAAGATAGCGACTTCTGACAAAGATTTCCTAGAAATAGCAAAAATCGTGGATATAGATGTTTTAATGGTCTAACAGCGTTCGGCTGTTAGGAATAGTCTAAATGTTCAACCTTTTTGATTTAAAAAATAAGGAATTGACTAGCCTTATGCTTCCGTGGAGGTTAGAGGTGTTAGTCGACAGCCTCACGGTCAAAGATTATGGGTTCGAGGCGAAGGAGGTCATCAGAGGATGCTTCTGCTGCAACTTTCAAGTCTTTCTCAGCCGCGCTAGAGAGGTCTTGAAGAAGCTGAAGCCAGATGTTATACTTGCGGAGCCTGTCGGCAGCTGCGCAGGTATGATGGCTACTCTCTACATGCCTCTTAGAGAGTTTTACGGCGAAGAATTCGAGATAGCTGGAAGAACGGCTTAGTGCTTACGTATTTCTAGCATCAGAAATTCTTAAATAAGGGGCTATATGTATCCGGTTTGATGCTTAAAGGGGATAATCTGATCGATGTTTTCAGGAAAACGGCTGAAGATCTTTCGAAGGATCTCATGAGGGTCGAATCCGTGGTAGGTATTATTTTCCACGGCGGCTTAACAAGGGGATATGCGGACAGGTTTTCCGACATAGATATAGATGTGATAATCGAGAAAGAAGATAATGATGTTAGGGAATCGATATACGGGATAGCGTCTCAGCATTCGAGGAGAACAGGTTTAGACATAGATTTATCTGTGCTCTCATTAAGACATTTTCTTGAAAAAGAGTTTGATGATTCGGCTAAATGGGATTATTCGAGGGCTATCGTGCGTTACGATCCTAAAGGCATTATACAGAAAATTTTGACCGAGAAAATTGCGATAAGAAGGGAGGAGCTTGTTAAAAGGATAGTTGAGAATAGTCTTTACCTCCAATGGTATTGTTGCCCTGTTAACGAGGAGGAGCTCTCGATCTCTGAGGCTTGGATTAGTAGAGGAGACCCCGTGAGCGCACATTATGCTCTCAACCACTCTATAGAGCTTATGCTTAACCTCCTCTATGCGTTAAACCGGAGACACACTCCACCTGCGAAGTGGAGGGTTTTCTACTCTTACAAGCTTCCATGGAAACCTAAGATGTATGAAAAATTACTCAAGGACGCGCTTAGGGTCGAGGACTTTTCGTATGAAGACCTTAAAAGACGGTTAAGCGCCTTACGCAAACTTGCCGACGATATCATGCATAAGGCCGAGGTCGAAACAGGTATTCGAGTAGAGGACTTCCTGAAGTATTACGTGACCAACATCCTGAAAATTAGAAATATCCCTTTTTAGTAAAGCAGATTCTCATCAACGGATAAGTACTTAATCTCGTAATCGGCTGCCTAACTTAGTCCTCCATAAAAGGCTATGAGAAATGTTGAAGCTGGTCTAGAAACGCTTCCAAGCGATATAGACGTTTTAACGATCTAACGTCTGGACATTATGAGAAAATCGTCCAAAATATTCGGTCTTTTAAAAAGAGGGAATTGGCTAGTCTTAGATTTCCGTGGAGGTTAGAGAAATTCAGGCACCACTTTTTCTGCGAAGAGCTTGGCTCCGTCTGTTTTTGGAAAATCGGCAAACCTTAGGATGAAGTACTCCACCCCGAGGTCTATGTATCTCTTGATCTTCCCGACCACCGTCACAGGGTCGCCGACGATGAAGTTCTCGAGGTCTCTAGACCCGATGAAGGGGGTTCCTCTAGCCAGCTTCAAGGCCTCACCCCTACTTTCCGCTATGGCAACTACGCTCGCTAGGGTCTTCTTGATCTCCTCAGGCCTCCGCCCTATTTCCTCGCAGTGCTTAGCCAGTATTTCAAGCTTCCGTTTGAACACTTCAACCGATACGTTAGGTAGGTTCCACCAATCCGCGTGTTTAGCCACGACTCTCAGGGTTAGCTTTTCTCCCCCACCGCCTATCATTATGGGTGGGGTAGGCTCCGGTTTCGGAGAGCAGACGGCGCCTCTTATCTTATAGTATTTCCCTTCGAAAGTCACCTCTGTTTCCGTCCACATCCTCCGGATGATCTGCACGGCCTCCTCCAACTGCCCTATCCTCACAGCCGCGGGAGGAAAGTCGTATCCATAGGCGATATACTCGTCCTTTTTCCACCCAGCCCCTATCCCTAGGATAAACCGGCCTCCGGTTAGAAGCTGAAGGGTTGCTCCCATCTTGGCGAGCAGAGCCGGATTACGGTAGGAGTTGCAAAGAACTATGTTCCCGAACTTTAACCTTTTGAAAACACCAGAGAGGTAGGCTATGGCCGTGAAGCCCTCGATCGTCGGTGTGGTTACCGGTACAAAGTCAGCCCAGGGATGAAAATGGTCGCATACCCAGGCTGAATCGAAGTAAGGCTCCAGTTCGCTTAAAAAGTCGAAGACCTGCCTCGTAAACTCAGAACCGGAACTTCCGTCCACAGGAAAACCCGGGACCCTTAACCCAAACCCTATACTTCCCATAACCACCCACCTAGCCTTTTCAACCGTAAATTCTCGGCGATCACTTTTATACCTTTTAAACCCAGATGCTCAGCCTAGTATAAGCGAGTAGACCTCGAGCATGCTTTCACCTTTGGCCAAAACGGTTCTCCCGTCTACCTTGACAACCCCCTTTCTCATAGATACCCGTTCCGCGCTCTGGCTGTCATGAAACTCCACCTTAAGCTCGACCGGTCTCTCAGGTCTAAACGGAGCAAAATCCTCAGCCCTCTTAACGGCCGTAGCAGCGGCTTCCTTGATCAACCTTCGGGAAACCTTGGGGTGAAGACACTTCGCCGCGAATCTACTCGTAGCCTCCTTGACGGCAACCGTACATACCTGCTTTAGAAGACTCTTAGCTTCACGTACGGCCGCGGCATCTCCGGTAACCAACCCTATGGGGACGTTGAAATCCCCGGCGAGAGCCGCCCAGAGCCCTATCTCCCCGACCGGAACGCCGTTCAGCCAAACGTTGTCTATCGCGGTAGACAGAGTATGCGTAAGAAGACCATCTGGTGTACCAGCCATAGCATGCGCACCTATGGCGAACATCAGGTCGAAGCTCGCATCTAAGCCCTCGAGCTCAAGAACCCTCCGTCCTCTTATCAGCTGAGCCCTGGGGTCTAGCTCCTCGATAAGTATGGTCAATGCGGCTCCATGGCCGTCTAAAACGACCACCTCATCTGCGCCTGCCTCGAAAGCGCCTCCGATAGCTGCGTTAACATCACCTGTCAGAAGTCTCCTCGCAGCCTCATGCTCCTTCCCACCAGGGTCTATATCCGACCAACGACCCGCCACCCCAGACGCACCTTCCAGGTCGGTCATGATAAATATCTTCATCGCAAAACCACCAATTCTATCCTTAACCGATAACCGTTCTTTAAAACGCTTTCCACCAGTTAGAGGTCTTTAGGAGATTCTATAAACCAAGTTTAGCGTTCATACCATGCTTTCCTCAAGGTTTTACTTCTGACCTCTGTGACCTTCTTAAGCTCCCTAACCAGTTTCAACGTCTTGCCTGACGTCTGGCCTGCATCCTACACCAGCAGTAGACGCGATCATGCCTACAGCCGACAACCAGGTTTATAGTCTTAAAAACAATCTTAGACATACTATACACAGACCCACGCGTCTATTCAACCCCCCTAAGAAATAGAAACCCCCAAAACCCGGGACAAGCAGCCCTCAACCTTATTCGTTCGGAGAGTCTAAAAATAAAAAAGGTTAGAATGCGTATTTCTAAGCCTGGCTTGGTCTTCTCAGAGCCATGATAGCGACCACTAGGACTATTATCAACAGTATGAGGCTTACGTATCCTATGGTCGATATCGTAGAGAGGTCGCTTCTGAGAGCCGCCACCTCGTCTCTCAAACCGCTTACAGCATCGCTTAAATCGGAAAGCACTTCTACGGCGGATTTAACGCCGGTTACATCCTCGGACAAGGTGCCAAGCTTTGAAGATACATCGTCCAACTTATCTAAAACTTCTTCAAGCTCAGGTAAGGCGGTTCTCGTATATGTTCCAACGATCGTTATGGTCTTACCTTCCTCGACCGTCACGGTCTGAGGAGCCGGAGCATCATAGCCTTCTACAGCACCGAAGGTTATCGTATAGGTCCCTACTTTAACCTCCTTAGACACAGGTGCTACACCCCAAGACTCACCATTAACGAAAACCTCACCCTTAACTGGAGCGGTATCTATCGATAGAATACCCTTCTTTACGGCAAGCACTGCAGCTAAGTCTTCGAATATCTTAGCCGTCGGTATCTGCATCTCGTATACCCATGACGGCACCGTAGGCTCTTCCCCTGCTTTGGCTAAGCAGAATAGCACCGGTAGGTTGTCTGGATAGTTCCACGGATACGGTGACAGCCATCTGGGATCCTCCTCCTTAGGCCACCCGACCCAGCGGTCATATCTGAACTCGTACCATGCCGCACCGTAGAACAGAGGAATAGCCGGAAGATCCTTCAAGAATATCTCCTGCAACTGGCTATATAACTTGGCTAACTTCTCAGGATCCGTCTCCTTAGCTATCGCATCTATCAACGGCACTATCTCCCAGTTCATGTAACGCTCCCAGTTGCCAGCCGGATAGTCTTCGCCTACAGGACCCGTGAGCCTCGGGTCCATGATGAAGCGGAAGCTGTTCCATGGATGGTCGAAGCCCATGCCTCCATCCCACGATAAGACAAGGTCGAATGTACCCTTTATCAGCCTGTCCCACCAAACGGTGAAGTCCGGAAACTCCGTCACACAATCGATGCCTATCTCACGCAAGTTCGTAGCGATCATATCGCACATCATCATCCAGTCGGTCCAGCCGTATGGTACGCTTATGGTGAACGTACCGAGTTCAGTGCCGTCAGGCATCTCCCGTATACCATCGTCATCGATATCGACTATACCGGCGTCGTCGAGGATCTTTCTAGCTTTCTCCAAGTCATACTCGAATCTATACTCTTCTACAAGTGTCTCGTTTATCCACTTAGCATACGACGGTATCGTATGTATTATCGGTACGGGAGCAGCCCTGACGCTATAGTTGAAGTATGCCTTAGAAACGAGGTCGTCGTATGGTATAGCGTGGGCTATGGCTTTACGAATGTTTATGTCTGAAAGCGGGTATTTCGCATAGTTTATGTAGAGATTTATTATACCAGACCCTATGTAATACGGTGGATTCGCATAATAGGTTCTTACAGGTAAACCTTTAACCTCCCACATCTCATAGATTTTAGCGAAGAAGTGACCGCACGCATCTACTTCCCCAGCCTCGAAGCCGAGCGCCGCCGCTACGTTATCCTTGAAGGTTTTATGAGCTATATACTTCGGTCCCGGTAGACCAAATATATCCTTACCCCACCAGTCGTCGACTCTCTCGTAGTACCACATCTCCTCGCTCCAGGTTAAAAGCCGATACGGACCTCCCCCGACTATCTTCGACGGGTCGTCATCTCTGAACTCGCTGATTATCTTTTCACCCAGCTCCTCTTCCAAGGGAGCCCATCTATGCTTGGGAACTATCAGCGTTCCATGTAAGAGACCTACCAGCTGGAAGTAGTTAAGCTTCTCCTCGCTCGTGGTAAACCGTACAGTTTTCTCATCCACCGCCTCGACGCTTTCTAGATAGTCCCAGAACGGTGAAACCCAACCGATAACGTACTTCTTACCTAGTTCAAACGTGAACACCACATCCTCAGCGGTTATGGGTGTCCCATCCCACCATTTAGCTTCAGGTCTGATCGTAACCTCAAGCGTATACTTGTCGACCCATCGGTAACCTTCAGCCAGATAGGGGATCCAAACGTCATCCCGTGTGCTGTAGAAGAACAGCGCCGGATACATCAGCTCGGTACCCCACGCAGTGTTAGGTAGGAACGGGTTCCATCCAGCAGGGGGACCCCAGGCGTCAGAAATTATCAAGGTTTCCTCTCGAGGTATCTCCTGAGCCGCCACGGATGTTAGAAACGGCATAAGTGCACTCGAAGAAGTTAGCAACACTGTCACAGTCAAAGTCAGAAGAATGTTAAGGTGTTTTTCCATACTTTCACCCTTGAATAGTTAATAATATCGCTCTGTATAAAAAACTTACGCAAAGATATTGAAAATGAGCCGCGACTGATGAGAAAAATTAGAAGCCAGACCACTTCCGGTATAGAAGAGGAACATCCTCTCTTAACCGTTTAGTATATGGATGCTGCGGATGCTCCATTATCTCCTCAGGAGACCCTTCCTCCACTATCGACCCCTTATGCATGATAAGAACCCTATCGCTTACGTAGTATGCCAGACCAAGGTCGTGCGTGATGAATATTATAGAGGTCTTATACTCATCCCTCAGCTTTGAGAACAGTTGCAGAATCCCTGCACGTGTAGACGCATCTATCATGCTTATGGGTTCATCAGCTAAGATAAGCTTAGGCTTCAACAGGTAGCATCTAGCTATCATCAACCTCTGTCTTTGACCGCCGCTGAGCTCATGAGGATATCTTCCAAGAACCTCCTCAGGTCTGAGACCAACCTCCTTAAGCGCCTCGTTAACCAGGCTTTCTTTATCGACGTCGTTATCGCCTAAAAGCGTGAAAACCTGATAGAAGACACGGTCCACCTTATAAAGCGGGTTGAAGGAGGCAAAGGGATCTTGGAAAATCCCATGGACTTGTCTCCAATACCATCGGAGGTCGTTAAGAGTCCGAAGAGACCATACATCGCGGTCTCTAAAGACCACAGAGCCTGATGTGGGTCTGAGAAGGCGGAGTATCATCCTAGCGGTCGTAGTTTTGCCAGAACCGCTTTCGCCTACGAGGGAGACAAACTCGCTCTCTTTAACATTGAACGACACGTCTTTAACGGCTACTATCTCTTTTCTCCTGAGAAAACCTACGGTAAAGATCTTTGTAAGGTTTTTAACCTCTAGAAGCATGAACGTTCACCTCCTTCCCGAAGCCACTAGATGACAGGCTACCGTCCACCCTTCTCCCACCTCTACTAGCGGTGGCTCTTCCCGTCTACAGATATCCATCGCATACGGGCATCTAGGATGGAAACGGCAACCAGAAGGCGGCTTCAGAAGATTCGGTGGTTCACCTGGGATAGATATAAGACCTCTTTTCCTAACTTCCGGCTCAGGTGTCACGACGGCGTTTATTAAACCGTAGGTATATGGGTGCTTAGAATTGTAAAGTATATCATCCGTCGAAGCCGATTCCACTATTTTACCCGCATACATTATCGCTATCCTGTCCGCTATCTGACGTAGTACGGCTATATCATGTGTCACGAATATCATACTCTCTATGATCTTAGCCTTTCTGAGGTCTACGAGAAGCTTCAAAACCTGCTTCTGGGTTGAAACATCAAGAGCAGAGGTAGGCTCATCTACTATCAAAAGCTTAGGGTTGAGGAGGGTGGATATAGCGATCACGGCTCTCTGCCGCATACCGCCGCTGAGCTCATGGGGATACATATTCAAAGCTTCGACAGGGAGGTTTAATTCCTCAAAACGTCTACGCGACATGCTGACTATCTCCGAGTCTGAGATATCCGTGTGAGCGTGAACTATATCCTTTATCAGGTCTATAATCTTCTGGGTAGGCATCAGGGCGTTTAAAGCAGACTGGGGAACTATGGAGACTAGAACGCCCCAGACTTTCTTCTTAAGCGTCTGCTTATCCATTTTGGATAGGAGGTTTCCGTCTAGCGTTATACGACCGTCGATGAGATAAAGCGGAGGGCGTATGTTCAGCATAAGCGTGTTTACCAACGTCGATTTGCCGCATCCAGACTCGCCTGCTAAACCCATTATGACACCTCGGTCTAGATGGAGACTCACGTCGTCAACCGCCTTGACGAACCCCTCTCTGACGCGATAATAGGCTTTGACATGTTCAGCCTCAAGTAGACTCATGGATCTATCAACCCCCTCTAAGCCTAGGGCTAAAGTACTCATCCAAAGCCGTCGAGAGTAGGAGGAGCGACGTGGCAAGGGCGACTAAGCAGGCACCCGGGGGGATGAACCACCACCAGATTCCTCTACGGACGGATTCCAGAAGCTGCGCCCAATACAGTATTATGCCTAGAGACACGCCCCTCGTCACGCCCAGGCCTATCATGCTTAGACCGGCTTCGGCTATCATAGCCCCAGACATGAGCAACACGAAGGCCATGAATATGTAAGAGGCCATGTTAGGGATGAGGTCTTCGAATATTATTTTAATATCGCTTAAACCAGCCATCCTACTCATGTAGATGAAATCTCGGGATTTTAGACTTAACATCTGGGAGCGAACAGCTCTAGCGACCCACGGCCATGAGGTTACACCTATAACCAAAGCCACGAATATGGGGTTTCTTTCCTTCAGATACGCGGCTATGAGCATCATAAGCATGATCGATGGGAGAGCGTATACGACGTCGGTAATAAGCATAAGAGAGCTGTCTGCCACTCCTCCTCGGTATCCTGAAAGTGCACCTATAGTGACACCTATTGCTAGAGATATGGCGGCTGCTGTCAATCCGATGTATATAGAGTTCCTTATCCCATGCAGAAGCTGGGCTAAAAGGTCTCTTCCATAGCTATCCGTACCCAGAGGATATTTCTCGCTGGGAGGCTGTTCAGGAGGCCCTATCATCTTGACAGGGTCAACCTCATAGACTATGGGACCGACCAACCCGATTATCAGTATCGATGAAAATATCGCCACACTCAGATCAAACTTCTTGATCCGTAATAGATCTCTTATCAGCTGAGAGACCATGCTACTCACCCAAGTAACCCGTCCGGATTCTAGGATCTATATAAGCATACACGAAATCTACGATGAGGTTCGCGAGAAGAAGAGTAGATATCAGCAATATGAAGACGCCTTGAATAAGAGGATAATCCAACGTACTTATGGCTCTGAACAAGAGATATCCTGTGCCAGGATAGTTAAACACGAGCTCTGTTATAAGGGAGCCCCCGAGGATCGTGCCAAAGCTCAACGCAAGCCCCGTGATCTGAGGGAGCATAGAGTTTTTGAACACATAACGGAGGAGCTTCCTATCTGGAAGACCGAGGGAGTCGGCATAATTGATGTAATCAGCACCAAGTTCATAGATCACCATGACCCGCATCCCTATAGCCCATCCACCCATAGCGCTTAGCACTATCGATAGAAAGGGAAGGATGTAGTGGCTAAGTACATCGGCTATAAATTCGAACGTCAGGCTAGGTATTCTACCAGAGGAGTAGGCGCCGCCTATAGGGAAAACCCCTAGATTAACCGCGAAAACATAGAGTAGGATCATCGCCAACCAGTAATACGGCGTTTGCGAGAGCGTCAGAAACACAGGCAACATCAAGTTATCGACAGCGGACTTCCTTTTATAGCCGGCTAATGCTCCAAGCGAGTTACCGATAATCCAAGAAGTCAAAGTAGCGGGTATGAGTAGCCCAAGAGACCAGGGTAGGTAAGCGGCCACTATCTCACCGACTTTACGTGGATAAAACGCGATGGATGTTCCTAAGTCGCCCCTAAGCGTCCTAGAGATAAAATCGATAAACTGTATATGTACAGGTTTACCTACACCGAACTCGTCCATGAGCCTCTTATAGACGGCTTTTATAAGCTCCGGGTTGGCTTGAGCCTGCTGAAAAAGCTGCGATAAAAGAGTTGACAAAGGATTGCCAGGTATGGCTCTGGGCAACGCGAATATTATAAGCATGAACACAATGAAGGTTAGGAACAAGAACCCCACTCGTCTAAGTATGAAACGCATGATCGGGCTCATCGACCTCGGCCTCCACTGCCTCCACTAAGGTAGTTAAGAATGTTTAGCTTGAATATAAAAGTTTGGAATCCCAACATTTAACCCGGAAATCTTCAACTTTCTTAAACCTACGTAGTTTTATATAAGCCCGAATCAATAGAACGATAACCGCCATAAAAGTCGCTATGAACAAGATTAAGGTATAATGAAATTCAAACCGCCATGTTTGCGAGAAAATACAAAAATACACTAAGACGAATGTTTCAAGCAATAGCCCCCATACAAGAATGACCAATACAGTTCGCTCCATCCTATAAGCCATATTTAAAACGCCCATGTCTAGCCAAACATATGTAAGATTCTGTCGACAATTTAAATCATCGGTAGGGATAAGCGCCATATTTCAGCACAGTTTCGACCTCAGAACGCCAGTTCTCAGGCTTAACAGAGTCTATGACCACGTTGCTCGCGCTTACGATGTATCCTCCACCAGGCGCCGCCGTCTTTATGCAGTTTCTCACATACCGGGATACCTGCTCCGGAGATGCTGAGGAGAGAAGACCCACATCTACGTTGCCTATGATACAGAGGTTTCCACCATAGCGTTCTTTCCCGTACTTTATATCCATACCTGCCAGAGGCTCCCATGACTGGACGGCGTCTACACCCGCCTCTACAAACATATCTAACAGCGGCATAACGTTTCCATCGGTATGCTCTATGTATAAAACCCCGTGTCGATGACATTCGTCCACAAGCTTCTTTAGCCTAGGAAGTATGAGCCGTCTATAGTGTTCAGGCCTTATGAACGGGCCATGACTATCTCCGCTATCGTCGCCGAACAATATAGCATGCACTTCATATTCGGAAACAGCATCTATAAAACCTAGGAGATAATCTAAAATCCGGTCGAGCATAGCTTCAAGGAAATCTCGGTCTCTATAAAGAGAACGTGAAAAGGTTTCGAACCCCATAGGCTCGAACGTAGCCTCCATCAAGCCTATAGTGCTAGGTATCAGGAATAGCTTATCACCGGCGTTTTTTAGAGCCCGGTTAAGCATCGTCAGCATGGTGGGATCGTAAGGGTTAAGCTCAGGTAACTGTTCGATATCTTCACGGCTTTTAACCCAACCTCCTACGTAGAATAAATTGCCGCTGGTCGTAGGCGCCGAAGATAAATGTTTGAAAAGCCTACCTAGAGGATCTCTTAAAAGACCGGCTTCGACGGGTGTCATCCGTGACGGAATTAACCATAGGCAGTAACCGTCTAACCCCGCCTTAACGAGGGCTCTAAGAACCGGTTTAGGTATTCCTTCAGATATCATTTCTGCGGGAGAAATCTCAGGGGGAGCCGTGCCCAGCGACCTAAATAGAGGCTCTAACCCTACTCCAAGCTCCATAACCGGAACCCTATCCGGCTCTTCAAGGTTTAAAGCCGCCAACATCCTATCATGGCTTTTCAAACCGACTACCTCTCAGACCGAGAATAAATAGAGGGCTTTAAAGGGTAAAAGGTTTAGGTCTAGATAATGAGCCGTCGAATTTCAACAGCGGTCAAAAGTTATGTTTAAAATATTGTTAAGTTTTTATTAACTTGGGGTGTTGTTTTGCCTAGGAAAGCCCGTCGAGATGCCGACCCGAAGGTCTCATATTTCATAACTTTTCTAAGAGTCGTCGAGGAGGGGAGCTTCAGAAAGGCGGCTAGGAAGCTTGGACTATCTCCGGTGGCGGTTATGAACCACGTGAGGGCTTTAGAGGATTACTTCAAGGTTAAACTCCTCAAGCCCAAGGGTGGGAGGCTTACCCCCGAGGGAGAGGAGGTCTACAGGGTGTTGAAGGAGGTGGTCGGAAAGCTTAACCTCCTTAAGGGCCTCATACCTGAGGTAGAGGAGGAGTATAGGTTTACCCTAAAGGTCTACACGGCTGAGACGCCTATGGAGTATCTGCTTCCATGCTTCCTGGTGAGGTTTAGAGAGTTCAACCCTGGAGCCGATTTTCAGATAGACGTGGGGTCTATGGAAGATGTTAAGAAGGCTGTCCTGGAGAGGTGGGCGGACATAGGTCTCGTGATGGCCCCGAGCGAGTTCAGAGACTCATTCAGAGAGTTCGAGATGATCAGGATCCTGAACGACAGGCTAGTAGCCGTGGTGTCGCCTTTACATAGGATCTCGAAGGAGGAGTTTGTAAGCCTTAACACTCTGATCAAATATCCGCTGATACTGGATAAACCTGGTTCAGACAACCGGATGTTCGTAGACGAGCTTTTCAAGAAGAACATGATCGACTACGACTCCCTCAAGGTCAAGCTAGTCCTGAGGGGATCCACGGTCATAATGACCGCTGTGAGCCAGGGTTTAGGGGTCAGCATCCTACCCGAGATGCCGACTAGGAAATGGGTAAAAGCTGGCTTAGTTAAGACTATACCGCTGAGGTGTGAGGAGGTAACGCTAAGCCTACTACAGCTGAAGGCTAAAAACGTGTGGACAGATATTCTGAAGTCGTTTTGGAGCTACACCAGATGGTTCGTGGAGACATATGGTGAAAACCCGCCGTGCGTTCAAAGGTTCACACCCATATAGCCGTGACAGGCCTCTAACCAGTCTGAAGCTCTTCAAGCGCCTCCCTAAGATAGCTGTCGTCCATAGCCTCGTCTAGGTCAGGCAGGCTCTCGATCTTACCTATCTCCTTTA
>LUCB01000022.1:21799-22552 GCA_001593865.1 Candidatus Bathyarchaeota archaeon B24 | reverse complement strand
CCGCTTTTATGGAGTTTATGAAATATGTTATAGCTGACAGTATCATGAAACTCATAAATAAATCATTAAGAGCGAACAATGAAAAGAGAATGACCAACGGATTTGATAACGTCAAAATAAACACTATAATCTTTATATATTTATCTTCAATAATCTTATCGGCTAGGAGAAAGGAGGCTAAACCCATCATAGGTAGGAACATGGTCGATATAAGATATCCCTTGTAAGGTGGGTATCCAATGAGTGTTATAAATGATGCTAGTAACGCTGTCCATAGGTATCTGCCTTTGATTAATGAAATGGCATCAGATAATCCTGGTGTGGAGATAATACCGTAGGCTTCACCTTTATAAGCCAGAAGCCCTGCAAAGTATGTATAGCTTATTTCATCCATCGTAAAAAGCCTTGGGATCAATTCACCAAACCGTAGAGTGAGAAGGTATATTACTGGAAGAAGCAAGGCTATTCCTTTCTGAATGTTCGTAGCATATATTTCGACCTCGGAGCGTTTAAGGCGACTCGAATAAATTATACACAAAATAAATATCGAGATGTATAAAACCAGTTGGGTATCATATGAATTTGTTTTTAAGGCGACTGGTAATAATGCTCCGATAGGCGCTAATAAAGCCGTTGAAAGAATAAACGATGATAACAACAATTCATCGAGGCGCCATTTTCGTCGAGTTAGAGATGTTAGAATAAAAAATCCCGGAGCGATGTAAAATAGAGGGGCTCCTATAGCGGCTCTCA
>LUCB01000022.1:0-21784 GCA_001593865.1 Candidatus Bathyarchaeota archaeon B24 | reverse complement strand
TATAGAAGCCGCTATGTGAACCAATATTAAGGCTGTTATAATGGAGGCTAATTTACTGTAGCTAAGTTTCAACAGGTCTCTAGGTTGCTTCTTCAAGCGGTATCCAGTTCATCTATTCAGACTCGAGTCATTATATAGGTTTTCGATGTGCAACCTCGGAGGTCTAGGATGGTCTTACTGTGTGTAGCCTGAATTTCAAATTGGGTGGATAAAGGATTTTTACTCGGCTGTATTTGGCTCTCGCAGCTTCAACTGTTTATACTTATTTACATAAGAAAACTTAAATTCTTCTAAAGATGTCTCTCTTCTCCTTTTAAATTTTTTATCGAAGGGAGGGAGAAAAATTTAAAAAGCTATGCATGATAACTAGTTTATCGGTGTGAGATGTATGAGTAGGAAAACTTACACTGTGACCGTCATTGCTACCCTGGCGGTAATGCTCACGAGCCTTCTACTGCCTGTTGCTGTGAACGCTGGTGTCCCCATAGTCGGTGACGACATACGGGATGATTACGCCTTGATAAACGGCGTACTGGATACGGACAAGTATGCGCTATACCCCTACGAGGCTAAGGCGATCACGATAGGGCTCTCCAAATATGGTGAGCTCATAGATGAGGAAAACCGTGTCGGTCTGGAGTATGCCGGCGAACGCGATCCCTTCGCACCGCCCGCCGGCACCGGTCCAGCCCCAGGACTCATACCTATGAAGAAGTGGATTCAGGGCTGGCACATCAACATAACCTACAACCACTACAGCTGGGGTCGTAGGAACGTTTGGGCCGTTGCCCTGTTCGCAGACCTAAGCGAATACGGAGGTCCGTGGATAAGGGTCGACGACAGCTATGGCGCGACTACGGCTACGATAGAAGCCGAGGAGGACCCGAGAGACCCTGGTCTAGCCCTCGACGATAACGGCGACGTCGTGGGTGTGGACCTCGAATACGGCGGTAGGAAGACTAACGGCAGCGTCGTGACGGAGCCTCTGAAGGTGCTCTACAACGGTCCTAGAAGGTTCATAGCTATGTGCGTCAACCACATATACGATATGAACGATGAAGGTGTCAAGGAGCCTCTTGTCGACGTGGTGTTCACGATAATATTCAACAAGGTTAAGAAAGAGGTCATAATCCTGAAAGATATCAAGATAACGATCTCCAAGTATGTCGTAGACGACATAGAAATAGATCCTCCCGATAAACCGACGGTTACCGTTAAGGCTCTAGTCATTCAATTCAGCGATAGGTGCGAGTGGGACCTCGGTAGCTCACCATACTACACAAGCTACGCACACTGGTATTTCGATTTGCCAACGGCTTACGATGAAGACTGGACTTTAACACCCACTCTACCACCTTACTGGAGCTTTCCGGGTGCTAACCCTGGAGCAAGAGATGGTTCTCAACCAGGATCGCCAGGTACGTTTGATGTAGCGCAGATTATATCTGATGACGGTGAATATGTCGGTTGGGCTGCTTACTGGCCGAGCCCGAGCGACTGGAGCGTAGACGGAGCCGGTGAATGGTGGGAATCCCTAGATGCAGACGACGACCACCCAGTGGATGGTACAACAGAGCCTTGGTTAGCTCCGTTAACAATAGGCGAGTGGGACTTCGCGTTGACGATGGAGCCAACGGAAACCGGATGGTTCGTCGGTAACAGGCAGTTCAGGGGTGTAACAGTCTACGGTGTCACAGACCGTAACAACGCTGATGACCTCGATGGTAATGGTGTGGATATACCCGGTCGAAGTAACGTTCTTGACCGTGAGGTGCTGTTCCAGCTCGACGAGATATTCAACCCTCAAGACCTCTGGGCCGTTGCTCATAAAGAAACAGAAAGGCATGTGCTATTCGAATACGACACCGATTGTACAATTGTACTCGTTCCTCCAGCTATACCACCTGATGTGGCTGACTGGTATGCTTACTGCAGTTTTGCGGAGCGGGTGATCGACCTAACAACCGATACGCTTCTAGTGAGAGACGTAGACTACACGCTATCTGACGATGGTAGGGTTATTGAGCTTGACCCTGCATATGAAGGTCATGACATCAAGGTACTGTGGAGTAGTATTCGTCAAGTGGAGAAGGTAGACCTCTTGACGATAGTGGGCGGTGTTCTGATTTACCGTCTAAGCCACTGGCCTGTTGCTGAGGATAAGCCTGTATTCGTTATAGACATAACTGACCCAGAGTATCCTGTTGTAGTTCCCTCAGACGCTTATTCAATCGATGAAGATGGATTCATAACTTTCGACAACGAGACTTACGAGATCTTTGACGGCGACAAGATTAAGGTAATTTATGACGTCGACCTAGGACGTTATGAGTGGGTTGTGGTAGGTACCGGGCTTGACCCCGACCATAAGGCTAGGAACATAGACAGCGCAGGAGCCGCGATGGTCGCGGCTGCGTTCAAGAATAAGAACATGGAGATAGGTCTAAGCGGCTTAGACATCCAAGACCTCCAAGTGGTGCCGCAGGTCATGGCCGGCAGCGGAACCACTTGGACAGGCTACTACTACGACCCAGAGTCTGACAAGAGGGTGGCTTTGAGAGACGACTGGTGCACGTATTGGCCTGTCGCCTCCAGCAACATGATAGCGGTCGGCGGTCCAGGCGTGAACATGCTCACCTACTACTTCAACGAGTTCACAGACGCGTTCTGGGCTAACCCAGAATTCGCCGACAGTTCGATAGCCAGTAGCCTATACGCGTTGACGTGCTGGAACATACAGACGCTAGATCCTGAGACCGAGCAGTACGTGATAGACCCGTCGCTTAAGGCTTACTATGCCGACTACCCAGACACCGGCTACGCGGTGATAGCCACCTACAAGGACATAAACGGCACGATAGGTGTCGTAGTATGGGGCCTCTGGGGTAGAGACACCTACTACGCGGCCCAGTGGCTGCATGGCGACGCGGAGAGAGGAATTCCACCTGGGCTTGTACAGCTACAGGATGCACCACGCGGTATAACGGCGATCGTATTGGAGATAGACTATAGCGAAGATATTGAGCATCCGACGTTCACCGTCGTAGAGTGCCTAGGTACCATCAGCGAGACCCTCTGGACGCACGGCGAGGAAGATAAGGGCGGGATACACGACCCATAAACAGTTTACCCCCCAATATTTTTCTCCAATTTTCCTGTTTCTCTCTCGGCCTTTAGCGTGCCGTTAGAACCAAGATCACTGTGCGAAACCGTTATTAACCCAGCTCAGCTAACTACTAACAAGGGTTCATCTATAAAGGGGGATTCGAGGTTGAGATTTTCCGTATATCCTGCTCAGCCGGGTTTAACGTATCATCGGGTTAAAGCCTTGCTAATCCCTGTAGATCTATGGAATCTTAGGATTAGAGAGAAGGTCATTCAAATTAACAGGATTAAGGTCTCTAAGAGAGAGTTGAAGCGGGTTAGTGAGACCATCTCCTCACATAGGTAGGTGACTTAATACTTCAAGCCGGCTTTCAAGGTGCGTCAGGAACCAAGGCTTCATGAGGATGAGGGTCTTTGAATCTCGGTAGGATTTTAGTAGTAGGCGGCGCAGGTTTCATAGGGAGCCGTCTAGTTAAGAGGCTTATCGATATGGATCTTGAGGTCAGGGTTTTAGATGACCTAAGCTCTGGAAGCTGGAGCGGTTTAACCGGCGTGAAAGACGTGGTTGACTTCATCTATGGGGATATCAGAAATCGCGATGTCGTTCGTAAAGCTACTAGCGGTATAGACGCGGTTATCCACTTGGCGGGTAAGATAAGCGCCAAGGAATCCATCGATAAACCTATGGAGTATCATGAGGTGAACGTAACCGGGACACTTAACGTTTTAGATGCCTGTGTTACCGCAGGGGTCGGCAAGTTCGTTTTTTCATCGTCGGCATCTGTCTACGGTGAGCCTTCAGAGCTTCCCATAAAGGAGGATAGCCCGTTAAGACCTCTGACACCTTACGGAGCGTCTAAGCTTGCCGCAGAGCATTATATAAATGCCTACCATAGGGTTTACGGGTTAAACACGGTTATTTTAAGGGTTTTCAACGTGTACGGGTGTAGACGGTATTTTAAAGGCCGCTCCGACGTCGTGTCGCGTTTTCTGGAGAGAATCGGCGAAGATAAACCCCCCATAATATATGGGGACGGCTTTCAGACAAGGGATTTCATATACATAGACGATGTGGTAGATGCATTCGTACTTGCATTGAAAGAGAACTGTCCAGGCGAAACCTTCAACATAGGATCTGGGAAACCGGTTAGTATAAACGAGCTTGCAGATATGATACTGCGGCTCTCAGGTAAGGAGTGGCTTAAACCAATCCACGTCGAGCCTATGAGAGGCGACGTACGACATAGCTACGCAGATATATCGAAAGCCATGGAGAAGCTAAAATTCCGTCCAAAAACACCCCTCGAAGATGGCTTGACGAAGCTGTTGAAAACATTCCGGCTCATTAAGCATAGTTCTCCAAGCCTTAGGAGGCTATTGACAGATGGGGAAGGATAAGCCGTTCATAGTCGCCTGTATACCTGCCTATAACGAGGAGGAGTCCATAGCCAAAGTGCTCGTAAAGACCATGAAGTACGTCGACAAAGTTATAGTTTGCGATGATGGGTCGACGGACCTAACCTCAGAGATAGCGAAGACTATGGGTGCTGAGGTGATACGGCATGAAAGAAACTTAGGGTACGGAGCCGCTTTAGCTAGTTTATTCAGGGAGGCTAGGAATATGAACGTCGATGTGATGGTTACCCTCGACGCCGACGGGCAGCATGACCCCGATGACATACCTAAGCTTGTCAAACCGATACTTGACGGCGAGGCTGACATAGTCATTGGGTCTAGGTTTCTAACGAAGGATGATAGCGCTAACATCCCAGCCTATAGACGGCTCGGGATCAAAGCTATAACGAAAATGACGAGGATGTTCTCCTATACGAAGATCACAGATGCGCAGTCCGGCTTTAGAGCCTACGGTCGAAAGGCGATCGCCGTTATTCAGCCGAGCGAATATGGTATGGGAGCCAGCACCGAGATCCTACAAAAAGCTAGTAGACACGGGTTAAAGGTAAAGGAGTTACCGATTAAGACGGTCTATGACGAGCGTTCCTCTACGCATAATCCTGTACGGCATGGAATAGAGGTTATATCGAGCATCATCAAGTTTGCCTCGATCAGACACCCCATGCTCTTCTACGGCCTACCAGGCTTACTGGCTATTCTCATAGCGGTTACGTTCTGGGTCTGGGCTCTTCAGATATTTTCGACGACGCGCCAGCTGGTGACAAATATAGCGTTGATAGCGATCGGTGCATCTATTATAGGGCTGATACTACTCACAACCGCGATGATCTTATGGGTTCTCATAAGTCTCTTAGAGGGGGGAAGACTACACTAATCCTTCCTGCGCTCAGTTAAGATTTTATGAATCCAGACAGTTTATCTGCCTCGTGCAGGTGTTTGGCTGTTCTCCACGCGTATATTATGGCGGTTATGCCCGCGTGAGCGGTTATGGTTATGAACGCGTACGATGGGGTGCCGAGGAGGATCCAGGCTAGTATGTGTATGTTGTATAGGTTTCTCCTCCCGGCTATTCTCCTGAAGACTTTCTCGAAGTCTCCGTATATGTCTAGGCTTGTGCCCATGACTCTGCCGAAGGTGTCGTAGCAGTACCTGTAGAACGCGATTAACGTGATCGATAGCAGGCACAGTATGAGCGGTAAAGCGTCGCCTGAGCTGTTATGCAGGTAGACCGCCAGCGCTATCAGCCACGAGAACTCGAACAGAAGGTCGAATGCATGCTCCATCTTCCCCAACCTGCTGGTCATGTTCTTCGCCCTCGCAAGCTTCCCGTCTATCCCGTCCATCAAACCGACCACGAAGCTGAGGAGAGACCCGGGTAGGAGGTATCCTAGTAGGTAAAGCGCGGTCACGATGTAGGCTAGTATGTTCGTCAGAACCGTGACCTGGTTGGGTGTAACCCTAGTCTTCATCAGGTAGAGGACGACCCGGTTCTCTATAGGCCTATGCACATAGTGAGCTAGCAGGTCTGAAGCTCCTTTATCCTTCTCGAAGCTCACCCTCTTCAAACCCCTCACCTCTTTAAACGGTCACGTGGCTAATCCTAGGTCCTCGATATCCAGCGAAGGGTTTAACCGGCTGACCAGGGGCTTTTCTAGCCCTAGGCCGTGATGATGCCGGAGGATCCTCTCGGCTATCTTCAAACACTCCGGCGTATCTACGTCTATCCAATAGGCGTTTTCATCGTCTATACAGTAGGCCCTCATCCTACCCCTTTCTACGAGCCTCCTTACCCCGTCGGTTAACGTGTAGCCGCCAGATTCGATAGCTCTATCCAAGGCGTCGAATATCGCTTTGGAGCATAGAAATATACCCATATCGACCCCGTTGTAATCGTCCAACCCCTTGCCGATGTCGACTATCCTGTCTTCGACTACCTTAACCTTGGTAGCCTCCTCTATGTCCGCCACACCCTTCATACCCACGTCTACGCACAAGATGCACTCACCCTCGCCGAGCCTACAATTCACAAGCCCTTTAAGGACATCAGGGTTGAAGATGTGGTCCGACATGAGGAGGATAAACCTCTCACCTAGGAGGTCTCTAGCCTCGTAGACCGATAACCCATTCCCCAGCCTCCAACGTCTGTTCTCGACATAACGTATCCTGACGCCGTATCTAGAGCCGTCGCCTAGATGATCACGGATCATCCGGCCCATATACCCGGTCACGACCACAAAATCTCCCACACCAGCCTCTTTAGCCGACAGTATAACCCTCTCGATCAGCCTCAGGCCGAGTAGGGGGATCAAGGGCTTAGGGAGCTTATCGGTCAAAGGCCTAAACCTCTCACCCCTACCCGCGGCTATTATCAGCGCCTGCACCCGAACCACCTGCCCGTGAGAGAGGGAAAATAAAACTGGGGGCTAGGTTGTGCTCCCCGGCTTCAGCGGTCCCGCTCTCCCCTTATGAACTCCTCCAACCATCTGCGGGCTATATGGTCGTCGACCTGTACCGGGGGATGCTTGAAAGCGTATGCCGATATGCTTATCAGCGGCCCGGCTATGCCCCTGTCTAAGGCTAGTTTAACTGCTCTTATAACGTCGATAACCATTCCCGCGCTGTTAGGCGAATCCTCGACCTCCAGCTTGACAGAGACCGTCACCGGCTGGTTCCCGAACTTCCTACCCTTTATGTGTATGAAGCAGACCTTCTTATCCCCTAGGAAGGGAACGTAGTCGGACGGTCCTACACGGGTCGGGACCTCGTACGGAATCATACTCGTCACGGCCTCCGTCTTGCTCACCCTCTTGGTCTTAAGCCTTTCCTCAGCCATCATGTTCAGGAAGTCTGTGTTCCCGCCGACGTTCAGCTGGTATGTCTCGTCGATGACCACGCCTCTGTCGACGAAGAGCTTAACAAGGGCTCTGTGGAGTATCGTAGCCCCGAGCTGGCTCTTTATGTCGTCTCCGGCTACAGGAAGCCCGGCTTTCTCGAACTTCCTAGCCCAAGCCTCGTCGCTGGCTATGAACTCTGGTATACAGTTGACGAACGCGCATCCCGCGTCCAAAGCGGCTTGAGCGTAGTAGCGGGTAGCCTCATAGCTACCTACCGGTAGGAAGTTCACGAGCATATCCGCGTTAACCTCCTTCAACACCGCCGCGACGTCGACCGGCTCATGGTCGTCTGCCACCTTGAAAGGCTCCCTCATGTGAGAGGCGACCCCGTCCAAGATGGGTCCTGGTAGGACCTTAACTCCCAGTTTAGGCATGGACTCGATGAACTTGGCGCAGCAGTTCGGCTCGGCGAAGATGGCTTCGCTGAGGTCTTTACCTATCTTAAGCTTGTTCACGTCGAAGGCTGCTACGAACTCTATATCCCCTATGTGGTAGCCTCCAAAGTCTACGTGCATGATCCCTGGAACCCTATCATCTTCCCTAGCGTTTCTGTAATAGTAGACCCCCTGTACTAGCGCCGACGCGCAGTTCCCGACACCTGCTATCGCAACCCGGATCTTCAAAACGAACACCCCCGGTTTTTCGCCCGTATAGCCAAAACTTATGTTAAAGAGTCTAGATGCTTAGCGACTATTTTTACTGAAACCTAGTAATCGGGTTTATACGTCGTATCGATTCGATAGATGATACTGGTGTAATCTGTACTGGGCAACAGATATATAAAAATTTCCTCCAGATCTCCAAGCGTAAGAAGGTGAGCGCTTGACCGAACCTAAAAAAGACGAACCTACCGCCTTAAGGAGGGCGGTTAAGATAGTGGACGAGCCTAAGATACTGATGGACCCTGTTAGGAGGGAGATACTGAGGCTTCTGGCGATAAGACCTTTAACCGCGACCCAACTGGCTGAGAAGCTGGGTCTCACGAAGTCGACGGTTAGTCATCACATTCAAGTGTTGAAGAGGGCTGGGCTGATAAGGATCAAACAGACCCGGCTTGAGTCTCATGGCATACTGGAAAAATACTACGAGCCCACGGCGCTCCTCTTCATCGAGGACTACCATAAGATACCTAAAGGTATGAGGAACTACTTTCTCACGGTTCACATGGAGCGGTTGCGAGGTGTTCTCATAGCGCTCTACTTGATGGGACGTAAAGTACGTGTTCCTAGGCTGACGAGGAAGCCTGACCTGTTGAGAGAGTTAGCTGGCGAGGTGCTTGAGCGTATGACCGAGCTGGGTTCGAAGTATGAGGGTGAGCTTACCGACATGGATGGGGAGAGTCTGTTGGTGAAGATCTATGGAGAGGCTTTGAAGTCTATAATGTCTAGAGGTACTTGGAGAGGGCTTAACCTTGGGCTGTAGGCGATGGGGGTATCACCGGGTCTTCAGCCTTCCGGCCTTTTCAGCGGCCTTAGATACGGCCGATATGAACGCCGCTCTAACGGCTCTCTCCTCCAGCTCTAATAGCCCCTCTACGGTGGTTCCGCCTGGTGTGGCTACCATGTCTTTAAGCTTAGCCGGGTGTTCACCTGTTTCTAAGACCATCTTGGCCGCACCTAGGGTTGTCTGGGCTGCTAGGGTAAGCGCTAAGTCCTTAGGCAGTCCCATCCTTACCCCCGCGTCTGCGAGGGCGTCTATGACCAGGTATATGTAAGCGGGTCCGCTTCCCACCAATCCAGTAGCCAAGTTCAGATACTCCTCCCCAAGCCTGACCGTTCGCCCTAGAAGACCTAAGACCCTGACTGTTTTATCGAGGTTCTCGGACTTCACACGCGTTGAAGGTGTGTACACAAGCATGCCTTCCCGGACTCTACAGGCGAGATTAGGCATAACCCGGACTACCTGCGTGTTTTCTGGTAGGTGTTCTTCTACGTAGCTTATGGGAACTCCTGCGGCGATGGAGACGACGACCGTCTCAGGTCTGAGATGCGGCGATATAGCCGATAGGGCTGAGGCCATGTCTTTAGGCTTCACCGCTACGAAGACTATCTCGGCATCCTCCAACGCCTCGTCTACGGTTTCAGGGCACTCCACACCGTAGGTCTCGCTTATATATCGCCTTCTCAGGGGAGATATATCGTAGGCCTTCAGGTCGCCGGGTTTGTACGCTCCCGAGGATAGGAGTCCGGCTATTATCGCCTCCCCCATCTTTCCGGCTCCGACTACGGATACCTTGACCGGTTTATCCCGCTCCTCCATAACAGACACCGGTTAAGATAACGTGGGAAACCCTTATAAATTGGGTAGATGGAAATAGTGTTCACTTCTATGAACGGTTGGACTGGAACCATACTTTACGTAGACCTTGGAAAAGGAAAGTCTACAGTCGACAGATACCCTGGAGAGTTAGCTTACGGTTTCATAGGGGGTAGAGGCTTCGCGGTCAAGCTTCTCTGGGATCTTTTAAAACCTGGGACTTCTCCTTTGTCGCCTGAAAACCTGCTGATTCTAGCTGCAGGTCCCTTGACAGGTCTACCGGTCCCCAGTAGCGGTAAGCTGGTCATAGCCTCTAAAAGCCCTCTCACAGGTGGGTATGGAGACGGAAGCATAGGTACCCACGCGGCTGTTCAGATGAGAAGAGCCGGCTACGACGCCATAGTGTTGAAGGGTAGGGCTGAGAACCGGTCGATTCTCGTCGTCGACGATGACCGCGTCGAGCTTGTAGATGCCGAAGACTGCTGGGGTTTATCGACCTCCGAGGTGGAGAGGAGGGTTAAGAAGGATTACGGAGGCGATGCGGCTGTGGTCTCCATAGGCCCCGCGGGGGAGAACCTAGTCAAGTACGCCAATGTGGTCTCCCAAGGCGGTAGGGCGGGTGGTAGGCCTGGGATGGGGGCGGTTATGGGCTCCAAAAACCTCAAGGCCCTGGTATTCAGGGGGAGCGGCGAGATACCTGTGGCCGACAGGCATGCGTTGAAGAAGGAAGCCTCTGAGACCTATCGGCGTATAACCGAGCTTCCGAACTACGGTTTCTGGAGAAGACAAGGCACCATGGCTACTGTCGAGTGGAGCCAGGAGAACTCTGTTTTACCATGTATGAACTTTCGGGAGGGTGTGTTCGAGGAGGCCGAGGCTATAGGCGGGTTCGCCATGGAGAAGATAAAGGTAGGTCAGCGGGGATGCCCCTACTGTAACGCTACCTGCGGTAACCTCGTAGAGGACTCTACCGGGTCGGTGTCTGAGCTGGACTACGAGAACGTGGCGATGCTGGGGGCTAACATAGCCCTAGGCGACCTGGAGAAGGTGGCGACCCTGAACAGGATGGCTGACGAGCTGGGGTTAGACACCATATCGCTTGGTAACGCCATAGGCTTCGCCTTCGAGGCGTCTGAGAGACGTCTGCTCGATGAGAGGCTCGAGTGGGGGTCGTTCGAAGACGCTAAAACCCTGGTGGAGAACATCGCCTATAGGAGGGGGTTAGGCGCGTTGCTTGCCGAGGGGGTGCGCTATGCATCGCTTAAGCTTGGTGGAGGCTCTGAGAGATGGGCTATGCACGTTAAGGGCTTGGAGATATCTGGATATGACTGCCACTCTGCGCCTGGTATGGCCTTGGCCTACGGGACTTCCCCGATAGGGGCTCATCATAAAGATGCGTGGATAATCTCCTGGGAGGTTAAAACCGACCGTCGAAGCTACTCGGGCGAGAAGGTCGATAAGCTTATAGAGCTTCAGAGGATCAGGGGAGGTTTGTTCGAGTTCTTGACCCTATGCCGGCTGCCTTGGGTCGAGCTGGGCCTGGAGCTTGAACGGTATCCCAGGCTCCTGTACGCGGCTACGGGGTTGAGGCTCGGCTTCGATAAGCTGTTCGAGGTGGCCGACAGGATATACTGCCTGATAAGGGCTTTCTGGGTCAGAGAATACGGCGGCTGGAGTATCGAACTCGACTATCCGCCTGATAGGTGGTTTGAGGAGCCCACCCGTAAAGGACCGTGTAGGGGCTCCACCTTGGACAGGGAAGGCTACGGGTCGATGCTTCAGCTATACTATGCTAGGAGGGGCTGGAGCCCTCAGGGCATACCTAGGAGGTCTACTATGGAGAGGCTTGGGCTGGCGAACGAAGCCGAGGAGTTGAGTAGGTACGTGAATATACCCGACTAAGGCGGCAACGCTTAAGACCGCGGTACGTCTTAGACGTGTCTAGGTGCTCCCGGATGTCTGTTTTCATAGTGGGGATAGTCGGTAGTCCGCGTAAGGGAGGGTTGACCAGTAGGCTCGTGAAGAGCGCTCTCGAAGGTGCTCGGGAGAAGGATGCCTCTGTCGAATTGGTCTATCTTGTCGACTACGACCCTAAGCCTTGGACTCCTGAGCATGGGACGGCGCCTGAGGAGCTAAACGAGCTTATGAGGAGAGCCGACGGCTACGTGGTCGGTTCACCGGTCTATTATCTGGACGTAAACGGGTTGACGAAAAACTTCTTCGACACCGTAGACCTGGGGGATTCCAACGGTAAGCCTGCCTTAGGTATAGCCGTAGCAGGGGGGACGGGGAAGGGGCTTGTGTTGGCCGTGAAGACGATATATTATTATTTCTTCTGCAAGGGGCTACGTGGGTTGGAGCCTATACCCGTTTCTAGGTTCAACTTCGACGAGGCGTTAAAAGATGCCCGCCGGTTAGGAGCCCTGCTGGCCGAGAAGGCGTCTGAGAAGAGACCCTTCCGAAGCCTCGAGGAGAGAATCGCATACTTCGAATCGCTAAAGTACATGGATATGACCATGCTAGACGAGATGATGCTGTTGGCAAGGCAGCTATTCAAGACCTCGCCTAGGAGCGATAATCTCGAAGAGGCGCGTAGAAGCTATGCGAAAGCTACCGGGCTGATCGAAGAAGGTAGGAGGCTTGAAGCAGTCTCCTACGCCGTCAGAGCTTACGAGCTACTATACTACCGGTGATGACTTGCTTAGCACCCATATTCTACCGATCCTCTTGAAGAGAGTCCTTAGGATCCTCTTAGCCTCTGAGATCACACCAAGCTTGTCGTATATCACTATCCCGTCATCTAAGGCGTCTAACAACACACCCCCCTCTAACACCGTCTATAAGCTCTTCAGGTGATATCCAGAGGTCTTCGACTAAGCTTTCCCCTTCTTTTATCCGGGTTGCCATGAGTCTCCTCTCGAAGAGGTCTTCAGGCAGTTCTCTAGCCACCACTATCAAGTCTATATCACTCTCGGGAAAGGGTTTCTCCAAACCTCTGGCGAGAGAACCGTATAGGATCAAACCTACTACTCTCTCATCCTTAAGGACGCGTTTGACATACCTCTCTAAGACCTCTCTGTAAGCTTGGTTCCTGAGCTCTGGGATCTTTAACAATCCAGCTCACCTATCAGTTCTCTAGCGGTATCTAAAACGGCTCTGGCGTTTTCCATAAGTAACCCGGTTTTCTCCCCGTCGTACAGCTCACTCGGCTTAACTATCCTATCCACGGTCTCCCAGCCGTATCTAGGCATGGTACCCTGGTTTTCCAACGTCGTAGCGTATAGGATAACCCTATCTAACAGCTTCATGAGCGGCTTCTCTAGAGCCACAAGTCCACCGGCTATTAAGGCCTTAAAGACGATGGTCGGTTTATGGGTCTTACCCGGTTCAAAACCTAAGGCGACTATAAGGGCCTTAACCGTTTTCTGCGCTGACTGCTCCGGATGGAATACGGCGCTAGGATATCTACTGTCCCTGAAATCTCTTTCACAATCCTTAAAATACTCCTCAGCCATCTCCAACCAATCCAGTGCTTTTCTTCTTACAGGCATCACGAGTTCTATCTCTGGGCTTAGATTTAAGCTTCATGAAGAAAGCCGTGTTTACAGCTTAAATCCGGAGGCTATTACATTATTCATCTGGGGTTTACTATGGCGCGTGTTTTAGGGATCTTAGGCTGCGGTAGGCGAGATGGCTATACGATCAGAGTCTTGAAGGCTGTTTTAGAGGGTGTATGCTCGGTGGAGGGTGTGGATGCGGAGCTTATACACCTGTTGAACTACGAGTTTGGACCATGTACCTCCTGCTATGAATGCATAAGAAGGACTGAGCATAGATGCGTCCTCAAGGATGATATGGGCGGAGACGGTAGGCTCTGGAAGAAGGTCGAACATGCTAACGGCATGGTCTTAGCTTCTCCCGTCCATATGTGGTCTGCAGACGCTCTGACACATCTCTTCGTCGAGCGGCTCTATCCCTTCGTATGGAGTGGCGAGCTCGTAGGTATGCCTGTGGTCACGTTAGCCGTCGCGAGTAACCAGGGTATGCATATGATCGCTAACCGGATGCTGTGTCAATGGGCTTTTACGCTCGGTATGCGCTATGTCGGTGGTCTCCCCGTCCACGCCGCCTATATGGATGAGGCGTTGAAGGAGGCCAGGTATCTCGGCGTTAAGCTCGGACACGAGGCATTGAAAGATGAATCGGAGGGTAGGAGGAAGATGGCCGATGAGGAGAGGTGGCTACATTATCATGACAAACCCTGGAGCGTCTTCGCCCATTATGTGGAAAACCTCACGATGGGCACCGGAGACCTCAGTCACTCAATCATACGGAAGTCTCTGGCTAAAAACGTCTTCAAGAACGCCGAGGCCCTTAAGCTTTTGGGGAAGGCTGACGAGATGTTCGAAGAGTTTTACCTACACTATCGTCTAGGAGAGTTGAGGGAGGCTATAAAGGCTCTCGTTAAAGCCAGCGCGTACTGGACCCATGCAACCTGGAAGGAGTTTCTGGAAGAGAAGCTCATAGGGGCACGTCCTCCTAAAGCATACCGACCGGTGGAGGAGTAGAGAAAAACGATGGATGCTCGTTTAAACGTGGAAGTGGTGGTGTCTCCAGGCCGGTGGAACCCAGGCTCGTTTAAGGTTTTCCAAAGCCCTATCTATGTGCTTCTGCCCGTTTCTTAGCGTCCATGTGAAGTGTCCTGGAAGCAAGATATCCACGTTTAAGCCGCCTAGCCTCCTGAGGTATTTTCTATAGTTTTCTAGGCTTGAACCAGGCCAGTTACCCAACCCTATCGTCCCGCCGTAAAACACCACGTCTGAGGAGAACAACACTCTACGTCCTTCCAGCTCGAGCAGGTAGCATGCCGTAGCCCAGCTGTGGCCGGGTATCTCAAAAACCTTGAAACCGCATTCTCCAACCCTTATCTCGTCTCCGTGCTTGACGACCTTATCGACTCGGCAATGCTCATAGCGGTAGCTTCTAGGGTAGATTCCAGAGGTCTTAGCCACGTCGAGCCCAAGCTCGGTATCCGTCCCTCCCTCGATCACCCTAGCTTCGTCGCGTGTAGCGGCCACGGAGCATCCGGTTTCCTCCTTGACACGCCTACATCCGCCGGCGTGGTCTGCGTGACAATGCGTGAGTAGAACAGTCGTTACGTCTTCGACCCTAAACCCCTCTGAGCGTATGTTGCGTAGCATCATGTCGGTCTCCAATCCCACACCTACGTCTACGAGAGCCAGCTCCCGGCCGCAGTCTACGAGATAGACGTGGCAGTCCATCTCGTTAGACAACCCAAACTCACCGCTTCCGACCATGTATATACGGCTAAAGATCTTCATCTCGATCCCCCTCTTTACGTTAAACCCGCCGGGATTTTTGGCTTTTGACCGGGAGGGTTTAATCTCCTACCGGGCGCATGCTTTGAAGTACTTGCTCCAGTTTATCTCCGTTAGCTGTAGTGTGTTTCCGTCTGGGTCCAGGAAGACCACGATACGTCCACCCCATCGGGTGTCTTTAGGGCCTTCGAGAATGCTTACACCTTTTTCTTTTAGAGCCTTGTAGGCCTCCTCGACGTCGTCCACCAGGAAGTTTAAGCAGGGCTCTCCTCTACGGGGTTTCTCGAGCCCACCCCACGTCTTAAGCCCTACCTCCACGCCTCCGCAGTCGAACCCTGCGTAGTCGCCGTATTCGTACTTCTTCTGCAGTCCTAAGACCTTCTCGTAGAACTCCACAGCCCTCTTAAGGTCTCTGACCGTGAGTGTGATGTCCCAGATCCTACGGACAAACATGGGAATTCCTCCTTTGACCGGTGAATGTCTGTCTGAGGAGTTAAGCCTTACCATCCAGGGGGATAAGCGTATAAGGTGGTGGAGGCTTATCGATGTCTGTGGATGAGTAGGTATACCTTCGGTCCGGTTCCGTCTAGGAGGCTTGGAAGGTCTCTGGGGGTTAACAATATCCCCTATAAGCACTGCTCCTACTCGTGTGTATACTGTCAGCTTGGGAGAACCCTTGTTCGGGAGGTCGAGAGGAGGTTCTTCTACCCGCCGAGGGAGGTCGCGGGTGAGGTTGTCGAGAGGGTTTCAAACCTCAGGGGTGAGGTTGACTATGTGACCTTCGTACCCGACGGGGAGCCTACCTTGGACCTAAACCTAGGTGTGATAGCCGAGGCCGTTAAGAGGGAGGTTGATGTCCCCTTGGCCGTGCTTTCGAACACATCCCTGGTCTATAGGGAGGATGTCCAGAGCGACTTAGAGATCCTAGACCTCGTATCTCTAAAGCTGGACACGGTTGTATCTGAGACTTGGCTTAAGGTTAACAGGCCTCACCCGAGGCTTAGGCTGGGGGAAGTGACTTGGGGTCTGGAGGAGTTCTCCAAACGTTACCGTGGCACGCTCATACTTGAGACTATGCTCGTGAGAGGTGTTAACGATACGGTGGAGGAGGCTGAAGGGATCGCGGAGCTTCTGTCGAGGGTAAGGTTTTCGAAGCTCTACCTGGCGATCCCGACCAGACCCCCCGCCGAGTCTTGGGCTAAGCCGACCTCTGAGGAGAGGCTCGTAGCCGTCTACCAGGTCCTCTCAGAGAGGCTGGGCGATAGGGTCGAGCTTCTCACGGGGTATGAGGGGCCGGATTTTGTGGTTTCAGGAGACCCCGTCGGCTCCCTGTTAAACATCCTTTCCGTCCATCCTATGAGGCTCGACTATGCGTATAGGCTTTTAGAGAGGTTTGGGTTGGACGCTGAATCGGCCGTTGGAAGGCTTGTCGAGAAAGGGGATGTTAAGCTGGTCGAGTATAGGGGATACCGCTTTCTCGTGAAGAGTTTTCCTAAGAAACCTTCAGAGGCTAGGTAGCCCTCCTCCTGACCATTATGCAGACGCTGTGGACTGTTTTAATCCCGCTTCTTTCGCATAGCTCTATGGCTTTGCCGGATTCTGACCCAGGCTGCATCCAAACCATCCCTATGCCCAGCCTCCTACACTCCTTCACGACCGATTCCGTGACCCTAGGTGGGACGACCGTCACTACGACCGTCGGTTTTTCAGGTAGGCTCTCTAGGTCTGGGTAGCATTTGTCGCCTAGTATCTCCTCGGCGTTCGGGTTCACAGGATACACCCTGTAGCCGGCCTCCTTGAGGTCTCTGTAGACCCTGTGGCCGTATTTCTCAGGGTTTCTACTCGCCCCGACGACCGCGTATACGTTTCTCCTGTCGAGCAGCTCACGTATAAGCGCTTCCACAACCATCTATTAGCCGGCTTGACGACATAAACGTTTATCCGTCCGAAGGACGATTCGATCGCTCGATGACGGTCGTCGTGGAGTTCAGCGTGATCCCGGTCGGGGCGGGTGTAAGCGTGTCGAGGCTTGTGTCCCTAGCCGTTAAGGAGCTTGAAAGGCTTGGCGTGAGGTATATGGTGACGCCCATGGGTACGGTCTTCGAGGCCGAGGACATCGGAGAGGCGTTCGAGGTCGTTCGAAGGGCTCACGAGGCTGTTTTCTCAGGGGGTGCTAGACGCGTGGTCACCGAGGTTAAGGTAGACGATAGGAGGGATGTCGAGAGGGGGATGGAGGATAAGGTCGAATCCGTGAAGAGGCGTCTCAAGCAGGATTGAACACTATCAAGGTACCGGTCTTATGCCGTCTCTGATACGCCCTATTTAACGGCGACCGAGCTGTCGACTACTATCTTCTCAGCTCTCTCCATCTTCTAACCTCTTCGACCCCGCTCCATCTACCCGTCGTCTTGGCCCTTAGACGTTTCATATCCTCCGATGCTCTCATAGCTCTAACCCGGTCTATCCCTTTTAACATAGCCTTCCTTATCACGTTACTCCGGTTGACGTGTTTAAGCCGCTCCATCTTCTTAGTCTCCTCAAGTTATAGGGGCTAGAAATGTTTTATTAATGGTGGTTCTCACAATATAGGGGTACGTTGGGTTTTAACCGTCTTTACAGAGATGTTTTAGACGGGTTGAAGGCTAGGTATGGGGATAGGCTGCTGTCTGTCGTCTTGTTCGGCTCCAGGTTTCAGGGTAGGGCTAAAGCTCACAGCGACTTGGATATACTGGTCTTGCTCTCCGAGGCCGAGGATGAGGATAGGTATGCCCGCGCCGCTTTGGAGGAGGTTATGGTTAGATACGTAATGCCTATGGATGTGCTTGTGTTCACGTGGGATGAGTTCTGCTTTATGGTCGAGCAGAGGTTCCCGCTTGTCTTAGGGGTTCTCCTAGGCTACGAGGTTATATACGATAAGGTGGGCGTCTCTAAGCTTTTAAGCGATGTAGACGAATCGTTAAGGAGGGAGGGTTGGAGGAGGTATAGGTGGAGTGGCATCTGGGTCGAGCCTAAACGTCGAACTAGCTAGGGCTCAGCTCGAAGAGGCCGGGGTTTCCCTTGAGGCGGCTAGAGACGACCTGAAGGCGGGGCGGTATGCCAGAGCCGTTTTCAACACCTCTTACCATGCACGGCGTCGCTTTCTTTACGGCTTAACGTATGGGCGGTTGTAGCAATGTTTAAGATGTTTTGCGCGGCTCCTATTTATTGGATGGCTGGTTCGGCTCCTCGGATGCGGATGGATGTGGAGGCTCTTAAATCCAGGTTTAGGGGGTTCAGGAATCCCCATGTTAAGGCTGTTGTCTTGTTCGGCTCTAGGGCTAGGGGTGAAGCCTGTGAGAGGAGCGACGTAGACCTTCTGCTGCTTCACGATGGCTGCATGGTCGAGGACCCTGTCGAGAGGAGGAGGATGCTATACCTTCAGGTTATGGATTTGGTCGGGGACCTCTTCGAATCCGTGACGGTTGTCGACATGGAGCTCCGTGAGTTTCTGAGTCCGAAGGAGGTTACCCCTCTTTTGCTGAACATATACTGGGATGCCGTCGTGGTGTACGATCAGACGGGTTCTCTAGGGTCTTTCCTAGAGAAGGTCAGGGATAGGATAGTTAGAAGCGGTCTGAGGAGGGTTAGGGACGGCAGGGCATACTACTGGGTCTTACCTGAGCCTCTTAAGGAGGTTAGGATCGTTTGAGCCTGAATCCCGTGAGGGAGGTTAGGTATAGGTTTAGGCTGGCTACGGAGCACCTACGTCGGGCTGAGAGGTTGTTCAAGCTTGGAGACTGGGTCGGTGTGGTTAATTCTGCCCAGCTTGCCGTGGAGAACTTTGCGAAGGCTTTGATAGCGGTCTTCGAGGTCCCGACTTGGAGCCACGACCCGTCTGCTCAGCTACTTAAGTTGCTGGACAGGTTTCCATCCGGCTTACGGGACGACATCAGGGGGATTGCTAGGGTCGTTAGGGAGATGGCTCCCGAGCATGGAAGGTCGACCTACGGTGAACCCGGTAGGGGTTTGACACCCGGTGACCTGTATAAGGAGGGGCATGCACGTGAGGCTTTGGATAGGGCTGTCAGGGTCTGGCATGCGGCTAGGAGGGTGCTGGGAGCGTTGGGTGTTGGGGTTTAACCTGGTTTTTACGTTGTGCTTCGGAGTTTGGCTTTCAACCTTTGTCTTCTGATGGCTTCGGCCGTGGCCGTTAGCGGTATCGGCTGTGGGGTTTGCTGGTTGTTCGCGATGGCTTCTAGGGTTTCCATTATGATCCTCGTTCTGTGGTATGTTAGGAGCATGAGGTGTAGCGTGGCGGTCAGCACGGCGAATACGACGGCTATTATGCCGACGAACAGGTCTCTGTATAGGGCGAAGAGGATCATGCTCAACACGGCGAGTCCCTCGGATAGGTACATCATGAACGCGTAGGTCTTCTCTGTGTTGTTCCACGGGATCTTATCCATTTCTAGTCTTAGACTTATCTATCGTCTATCGAAGGGTTTAAGTGGTGTGAATTTGTGCTTCTGAACATTGTTCAGCGTCTAAGTTACTTCGACCGGTGTTTTAGGCTCTGTATCTGAGCTTCACCGTTACGACTGTTTCCTCTATGGTCTGGTTTCCTGTTTGAACCCTGAGCTCTACGAGTATCGTCGCCTCTTCACCGGGCTTCAACGTTGGGTTTTCCGCTGCTGGCTGTTTGATGGGTAGCTGCTCTGCGTTTACGGTGCCTCGCCATAGGTCTGGGTCGGTCTCCTGGTATGTTGATGCCTCTACCTGGAAGTCTTCTCCCTTGCTCGAGGTGTGTATTTGGACCGAGGGGTCGAGTAGTTCGACCGGTACGGTTCCTGTGTTCTCTATGAGTAGGGCTATCCATATGTGGCTTTGGTCTGTGAGGTTTGCGAGGTATACTGTGAACGTGTCGTCGGTTATCCGGGGTTCTCCGTCTACATGCGAGCCGTTCGGGTTTTCGATTATCCTCGTGTCTTTTATGCATATGCGCCATACACCTATCTCCACGTTTGTGACGACTGATATCCTCCCCACCCAGTATGCCTCCGCCACGCCTAGGAGTAGGAGCATTATGACCGGTATGAGGGCTAGGAGTGTGAGCCTTCCCAGACCGTTTCTACGTCTCCTCATGTGCTAACCCTCCATGCACCAGACCCTGTAGTCTAGTTCGACTGTTATCTGAGCCTCCTCGCCCATGACCTTCCAGCATAGTCCTTTGAACTCTATCAGGATTATCAGGAGCGCCCTCTGCCCAGGGTCGAGCTGCATCGGAAGCCTAGGTAGGCAGCAGAGCCCTATCGGCAGGTTTTTCTTGAACTTGTCCTTTATCTTGCACGTCTCGGTGTCGACTTCGGAGCGGGTTTTGAAAGGTCCTAGGAGGAGCCTATGGACCTCGAAGTATCTGCTCATGTTTGATGGAGTTATCTCCACCCTTGGTTTGAACAGGTTAACCGGTATGGTTCCTGTGTTTTTCAGGACCAGGGCTACTAGGAGCTTGCTGCATGGGTGTATGTTCTTCCACCATATGTATAGGGTTTGCCTGTCCTGAGATAGCTCACAGGTTGGACGTGGACACCCCAAGCACAGTTTACACTTTATGCTTACCTCGGCTTCCCCGGTCTCCACGACGCCTCTCACCACGACCCGGTCGCTCCAGTGTGTGTAGGCTACACCGCATATGGTCAGCAGGGTTAGGGGTATAAGTATGAGAGCCGCAGGTTTCCCTATCACCTCACCCACCTCCTCCTCTTCCACCTCCTACCTCGACGTGTCTTGTAGAACGCTAGGGCTGCCGTAGCCGTGGCCGCGGATACGGTGCCGTATAGGGTTAGGTTGTTCGTGGTTATCAAGCTCCATAGGGTTCCGATGGCCTCCTTCACGTATATCGAGGCCCATCCGAGCTTTGGTATGACTGCTACGAGTTTTCCCCTGACGTTCAGGGGGTGGACTGGCTCTGGGTCTGGTGTGCTGCATGCGTCTCCCTTGGTTATGAAGTATCCGTCCCTTATGTCTACCACCCTGTGTAGCACCATCCCATCTGGGGTCGCGTATTGGATTATGTCTCCGGGCTTTATCTTCTCGACAGGTGTCTTCACGATTATCGCTATGTCCCCTACCTCCAGCGTAGGTCTCATGCTCCCGCTTATCGCCACCGTTGGGAATAAGCCTAAAAGTCCCGTGGAAAACCATACCGTCAGGATTATAGCTGTGCACATGGCTACCGTCCATAGGGCTTCTCTACGCTCCCTTTTGATGGCTCTCAGCCCACCCATTCTTTCGGGTTTTATCCCTAGTTTTCTAAGCTCCATGGGTGTTGCCTGGTGTATCAGGGTTATGAACCCCACTATTGGAGGCATCACACCTATCAGGGTTTTCCATCCCCATGTCAGGTCTGGTAGGATGGGTGAGAACCACCAGAACGCCTCTATGGGTGCACGGTAGGCTAACGATGCTAGTGGTCCTCCGAGGAGGGCTAGGGTCGAGGCTAAGAGGTTCGATGCTAGACCGGTTAATAATTGTGACCCGGTGAACTCCACCACCTCTAGAGGCGTTGGCTCGGTTAGGGTTAGGAGTTTTGCCAGGGGTATCTGGATGAACGTGTATAGCAGGGTCGCTAAGATTATAGCCTGGGTCGGCTTACGTGTCTTCGATAGTAGATATGCTCGTGAGAACTCCATACCTAGAAGCATAGATGTTATGTAAAATGAGTTTACAAGGATTCCTATGGGTGTGTGGGTGTATGGGCTTTTACCGAAGCCCGTGGTTAAGCCTGCGTCTACCAGG